>CAWCHX010000006.1:0-430123 GCA_963795445.1 uncultured Acidobacteriaceae bacterium
GCTTCCGTGGACATGAATTTGTCCTCCTTATTTGAAGTTGGAATGAAGACCGATGCACGGCGGCACCGGTGTTGCGAAGCTGGCAGCTTGACTAGAGTTGTACAACCGAGGCGTGCGGAGTCAGGGGAGAATTCCAGGTAGGTTGATGAAAAGGAGGGAGAAGGCGGAAAAACGGAATCGGTGACCGGGATTTCTGGAAACGCATTGATTCACGAACTGAATACCGGTGGCCCCATTTGCGCGAGAACACTCTGAAAGCGTTCATGGTTGCGCACACAGTCAAATCGGGCATCCACTTTCAATCCCAAGAGCGCCGGATCGCGCTCCTGGACAGACTGCTCCAAATACGAAAAAGCTTGATTCTCTTCCCCTAGCCCCAAGCAAACCACGGCGTGCAAGTAAGAAGAAACGTAGCGGGTCTCGGCGTGTCTCGATAGCTCACGGCGCCATCGTTCGGCCTCCCGTTCACGACCCGTTGTGGCGAGTAGCCGTCCCATTCCGCTGGCCGCTGCCGCTTCAAATCCTTCGCACGAATGCGCATTCTCAAACTCAACGCACGCTTCTTCATGCATTTCCAGTTGTTCGTACGCGAGCGCGAGCAGCATCTGCGCAGGCGCAAAACGCGGCGCTAGCGTCAGCAGTCTCCAGCACTGGTCGATAGCGCTCTGATACGCTCGCCCGGCGTAGAGACATGCGGCATGCTGCAGATTTGCCGGAAACGACAGCGGATCGAGTTCCAGCACCTTCACGCACAGGCGGGCCGCTGCTCTGTATCTGCCCAAACTGCATAGCAGCGCTGCCTGGAACACATTTGCGGAAACTGAGCCCGGATCGAGACTGAGCGCGCGGTTTGCTGCTTGTTCCGCACTTTCCCAGTTCCAATCAAAGATCATCTTCACGCGCGCCCATGAAATATAAACCTCCGCCGCAGCGCCGTCCTGGGCGAGCGCAACTTCTGCTGACGATCGGGCGTATTCCGAAACTGCCGAGGGACGCGCCCAACCGAGCAACGCCAATTGGGAATAGGCATCTGCGATCCCGCTGTAGGCCAGCGCTGAGCAGGTTGCATCCGCGGCCGCGGATTTGAAGAAGGCGATGGCCTTATAGATATCTTCCTCGACCAGTCTGTCCAGGAAATAGCGGCCCTTGAGGTAATCCTGGTACGCATCGCGATTCTTCTCCGGATCGCATGACGGGCTCTTGCTGCTCTCCAGTTCGCGCACGGGGGCTTGGAGAAGATATCCGAACCCCGGCCGCGTTTCGATAATCTGAACATTGCCCGAGGAATCCCCCAGCACCTGCCGCAACGAGTTAACCGCGCTATTCAGAGAATGCTCGTAGCTGACGTGTGAATCCGGCCAGAGAAACTGGATTAGTTCTTTTCGAGTAACTAGCTCTCCGGGTCGACTAAGCAACAGTTCAAGCACCTGAAAAGGCTTTTTCTGTAGCGCGACTCTGATTCCACGTTTTCGCAACTCACGGCGAGTGAAATCGACCTCGTATTCGGCGAACCGAACCGTTCGTCCTGCCATATCCGTAACCACTAGTCACAATGGGCGCGCTGTTTCTTGATGTTTTCTTGACCTTCCCGGAGCGCATCTTCTTCGTCATCCAGTTGTACGGATTTTGAACCGCAAGAGTTCTTCAACAAATCCGCTAGAAGGAGCACAAAATGAATATTTCGAGAATTCACAGATTCACCTTGGCCGCAATCTTCACGTTTGCTGTCGCAGGCCTCATGCAAGCCGGTGAGCAATGCACGTTCCACTTGTCGAGTGAGACCCGGTGGGGGCAAGCTGTACTGCCGCCCGGAGATTACAGAATCTATGTACCCGCTATCGGGGAGACCGACAGGACCGTGCGTGTGGAGGGAGCCAACAAGGCGGTTTTTGAAGTACCGCGTACGGTAACTCACGACACCACGTCGGATTCCAGCTATCTCAAGCTTTCCGAAGTAAATGGCATGGAAGTCGTACGTGAGTTCAGCTACGGGCCCCAAGGCAAGACATTCAGTTTCCCGGCGCCTCGTGAGACGCGTAACCTGAACGTAGCGAAAAACAGCGAAAGTACCTCGCTGTTGGCAGTTCGTTAGAACTTACTCCATGCGGCCGTGTAAGTGACGTAGATGCTCGGTCCTGGAATTTGTCAATCCCGAGTTTGGGATTGGCAATAACCAGTTTCTTCTACTTTGAATTCACGTACGCGGATCTGTCCGATAAAGGCAGATCCGCTGTCGATGGATCGCAGCCAGCAGAGATACACGCATTCGGTGTATAGTCAACGAGCAGCATGCGGATCGCCGCGAATCGTTTGAGGGCATCGAACACAATTGCGCTTTTCATCGCCTTAGGAGCCACCTTCGGCTCTATGCTGCACGCCGGCACGCTGCCAACAATTAGAAATGAGAATGGCTTGGGACGATTGATCGTTCATGGCAAGCCATTTCTCATCCTGGGCGGGGAACTTGGGAATTCTTCAGCAGGCACAGCCGCGGAGGCCGACAACATTCTCCCCAAGCTTGCGAGGATGCATTTCAATACCGTACTGATGCCCGTATCATGGCAGGAGATCGAACCAGAAGAGGGCCATTTCGACTTCTCAATCCTTGATCACTGGATTATCATTGCGCGACAACAACATCTTCACCTGGTGCTGCTGTGGTTCGGAAGCTGGAAAAATGCGTTTTCGAATTATGCGCCGGTGTGGGTCAGATCCGACACACAGCGATTTCCGCGCGCGATTTCCGGCCAGGGATTGCCCTTGGAAATTCTCTCCACATTCGGTGAGGAGACGCTTCGCTGCGATGCTCGCGCGTTTTCCATGTTGATGCGGCACATCGGGCAGAGTGACGCTGAGCAGCAAACCATTCTGATGGCGCAGGTGGAAAACGAAATGGGATATCTGGGGGATGGGAGGGACCGTTCGAGGGCGGCCAACAAGCTGTTTCAAAGCAGCGTGCCCGCAGATCTGCGAAACGGTCTCGAAGCACGCCGTTTGCATATGTCACAGGAACTCGCTGCGCATTTCAACTCCGCGGGAAAGACATGGAAGGAGATGTTTGGTGACGCGGCGGACGAGGTTTTCATGGCATGGCATTACGCTCTGTTCGTCAATCGAGTAGCTCGTGAAGGCAAGAACGAATATGCCCTGCCGATGTATGTCAACGCGCAGCTACCGGCTCCATTCGAACGAGCGGGCGAGTATCCTAGCGGTGGTCCTCATCCGTACTATCAAGATGTATACCGCGTGGCGGCGCCGTCAATCGATTTCTACTCTCCGGATATATATTGGCCTAACTTCGAGTACTGGGTCCAGCGGTATCGAATGGCGGGTAATCCCATCTTCGTTCCCGAGGCGCGTATCGACTCGAGCCCCTACAACGCGCTTTATATTTATGGCGAAGCGAAGGGATTCGGATTTTCACCGTTTGGAGTCGACTCCCTTGGGCAGCCTGACGCGCCGCGGGGCTCCCGGCCTGATGTGGCAGACGTTTACACGGCTCTGGACCAACTCAGCTCTGCGGTATTGGAGGCGCAGTCGACGAACAGCATCCGTGCCTTGACGCTGCACGCATCGAGCCCCCGTCCGACGCAGACCGTTGCTTTAGGAGGATATCTTTTTCAAGCCAGTCTTTCGCGATCCTGGCCCGCCAGAACTCTGCTGACCGACGACGGCGCAATGCTGGTCCTGGAAGTGAAACCCGACGAATTCTATATCGTCGGGTGTGGACTGACAGTGGACTTCTCCCGTGATCCGGATACCGATGACCGATTGGCTGGGATCAATAAGGTCGAGCAGCTCTCCTATTTGGAAGGGAACTGGGCAACAGAGCGCGAACTGACCGGCGACCAGACAAATCAAGGCCGCCAGCTCCTGATGTCACCTCATGCCCTGCACGTTTACCGCGTGACGCTTTACAGCTACCGCTGAGCTGCAGGACCAGTAGCGAATCGCTTTTCTTAGCGTTCCTCGATCGCCGGCGGATAAGATATTGTTCGAGACTCAAACATGACCACGCATTCAATAGGCGCACTTGTAAGGCTGGCGGCGTTCGGCACGCTAACCGTATTCGTGTGCCGCACCGTCACTGGCCAGCAATCACCACCTGACAACTGGACGACTGAACAGGATCATCAGAACATGATGGATCAGCTGGGGATTAAAGCGCTCCGTCCTGGGCCGAGCGGGAACGAAAAAAATCCTGATCACGCCAACTACGACGAAGCGAAGGCCAATCCGTATGGAGATCTGCCCGACGCGCTCACGTTGAAAAACGGGCAAAAGGTGACCTCGCCCGAACAGTGGTGGAAGCAGCGGCGCCCGGAGATTGTTGAAGACTTCGAGCGTGAGGTGGTAGGCCGCATCCCTCCGAATGTGCCTAACGTGAGCTGGAGCGTGAAAAGTACAACTCATTCGAAGGCCGGCGTTTTCCCTGTGATGGAGAGGGAGTTGGTGGGACACGCGGACAACTCGGCGTATCCCGCGCTCAACGTCGATATACAGATGACGCTGGTGATACCGGGGAACGCGAAAGGTCCGGCGCCGGTGATGATCCTGTTTAGCAGCGCAAGGATGCGACAGTTGATGGCGAGCCATCCGGAGTTCAAAAGAATGTTGGGGACAGATCCGCCTGCGACAGAACAGTTGATCGCCGGAGGGTGGGGCTACGCGCTGCTCGACACCAGCAGCATTCAAGCGGATAACGGCGCGGGTCTGACGAAGGGAATCATCGGCCTCACCAATAAGGGTCAAGCGCGGAAACCGGAGGACTGGGGGGCGCTACGGGCCTGGGCCTGGGGCGCTTCCCGCGCGCTCGATTATATGGAGACGGACAGCAGCGTGGATGCAAAGCGGGTTGGCATCGAAGGAGTCTCTCGTTATGGGAAAGCCGCCCTTGTGACCATGGCCTTCGATACCCGGTTTGCGGTGGCGCTGGTGGGTTCCTCCGGAGAAGGCGGGGTGAAACCGCACAGACGCAATTTTGGGGAAGAGGTGGAAAACCTCACGGCCTCCGGTGAGTATCACTGGATGGCCGGTAATTTCTTGAAGTACGGAGCATCACAATCCTCATTCGGAAGCATGAATGCGAGCAACTTGCCGGTGGATTCGAACGAGCTGATTGCGCTGTGCGCGCCACGCCCAACGTTCATCAGTTACGGAGTGCCCGAGATGGGCGATGCAAAATGGCTAGACCATCAGGGCAGCTTCATGGCGACGGTAGATGCGAGCGCGGTCTACGAGCTGTTGGGCGCGAAGGGACTGGGACTCAATGAGGACTATCACGCCGCAAAGCTGCCGCCAGTGAATGCAGGGCTGCTTAACGGCCAGCTAGCCTGGCGGCAGCATGACGCCGGACACACCGACGCCCCGAACTGGAAATATTTCATAGCATGGGCGGACAAGTTTCTCAACTATCACGCAACCGCTTGGCAACTGCCGGCCGACGTCCCTGTTTTTCGAACAGACCCAAATTCTCTCGTGGCTCACGCGCAACTGCTGAAGAAAGCCAAACAGGGCGGAATCGATGTCTACTTCGAGGGCGACTCCATCACACGAAGATGGGACGCGACCGACTACCCCAACCTGCTGGCGAATTGGAAAGAAAACTTCTTCGGCTGGGATGCGGCTGATTTCGGGTGGGGAGCGGATCAAACGCAGAATATCCTGTGGCGTTTAGATAATGGCGAGTTGGACGGAGTCAATCCCAAAGTCGTGGTTCTGCTGGCGGGCACAAACAACGTGGGCAGCCGATACATGGCGAGTGAAGCTGACGCGAAGGTAGACGACGTAACACGGGGTCTTCAGGCGATTGTGCGCGCGATTCAGAACAAAGCGCCCGCAGCAACGATCCTGTTGATGGGTATCTTCCCAAGGAACGACAATATGGCGCTGAACCCCATCATCGACAGGATCAACAGCAATTTGTCTAAACTCGCCGATGGTCAGAAGGTCAGATATCTGAACATCAATGACAAACTCGCCAACAGCGGCGGAAGGCTGTTCGAAGGCATGCTGAACGCCAGAGACAAACTTCATCCGACCGTGAAGGGATATCAAGTCTGGGCGAACGCGTTGAAACCGCTTCTGACGGAATCGCTGGGGCCTCCTGCCGCCGTGGATCACGCGCCACCACCGACGGGCGATCCCGGCGTGGAGCATTAATCGAGTGTGGCGGCAGGCGCGGATCTCCTAAGTAACAGCCGGCACAACCCGGCTCGCCGAGGTTCGTCATGACCACTCCCTTCGGTCGCGGCTCTGAAAGACCGCAACCATCTTAGCTTTAGCAAGAGGAGCGGTCCTCCAGCACAGTGTGACGTGGCCAAGCAAGGTAGCAGCAGCACCCGGGTCAGGTTCCTCTGCGATCCAGGAACGGGGCGGAGAATCGGCCTTGCTATAACCTGCAAACCGATCACTGGAGGTGGTGATCGTGAACTGCGCATGCAAGCGTTTAACCTGTGTCATAGTCGTTTCTCTTCTTGCAGCTGCGGCCGGCGCACAGAACGCGCTGACAACCATCGATAATCCCAGCGGCGGCAAGATTGTCTACGGGCGCGTAGCTGGTCAGACCACTGAGGCAGGAGCGATGGGATACTGAGCGCGCAACCATGGGCGCAATTCTGGCCAGTTTCAACCTGAACGAAGCAGTGGTTCGGGCACAGTCGCGCAGAACCAGTGGGATGCGTCAAGACAACGCGACCAGGGATTCAGTAATTATCTTCTCGATCAAACTGTCATTCAAGACAATGAAGCTCAATGCGCACGGCACGGTTTGGAATCAGACAGCCGACGCCCTGGTTCGCAGTAATCCTGAGCGGTACGAATATGTCAACAGTCCGAACTATTGGAAAGGTATCGACTATTGACCGTTTCTTTTTGCAGACAGATCCCAGATCACGGGCAAACCGGAAGTTAGCCGCGGAAGAAATATCGCCGGTAATGTCGATTTCGCCCAGCTAGGTTCGACTACGTTATGTAGGTAGGCAATTCAACCTATCGAACAGAGAAAAGGAGACTGAAAATGGAAACGAAGCCGACGTTCGAACAAGCCCAACTGCACCTCCAGGTTTTCGAACAGCGCCGGGAAGAGCGCCTGCGCAAAGCGCGCGACTGGTTCTTCCAGAACTACTGGCCCGAGACTTTTGAAGAGTCGATGAAGATCGCCGCCCCCGGAACCGAAGGCGGGACCAATTTCATGATGGTAATCAGTTACTGGGAGCAGGCGTGCGCGCTGCTCGATTATGGACTGCTTCACGAGGACCTCTTCTTCGAAACCAGCGGCGAATTCTTCGGCGTTTTCGAGCGCATTCGGCCCATCCTGCAGCAGGGCCGCGATATGTGGAAAAGCCAATATTTTCTGGTCCATATGGAGAACGCCGCGAAACGCTTCGAAACGTGGTCGGAGAAACGGTCGCCGGGCCAGATCGCAACGATGCGTGAGTTCATGAGCCAGATGAACAAGCAGCGGAGTAAAGCCACATCGGCGTAGCTGCTGAGTTTTGCGCCGATCATCAGACCCATCCTTCGCGAGTCGCGGAGGATGGGTTCCAGGACCAATCCGCGTTTTGATTGGTAAAGTTGTGTGACTCTCTATGCCGCTTTCCCCAGGCAGCAAGCTCGGTCCGTATGAGATTCTTGCCCCGCTTGGCGCAGGCGGGATGGGCGAGGTCTACAAAGCGCGCGACACGCGCCTGGATCGCGTCGTCGCCATCAAAGTGCTGCTGTCCAGCAAGGTTGCCGACGCGGAGCACCAGCGCCGGTTTGTGCAGGAAGCCAAAGCCGCCTCTGCTCTGGATCACCCCAATATCGTCGTCCTCTACGACATTGCGTGCGACGACGGCATCGACTTCATGGTGATGGAGTACGTCGCCGGCAAGACGCTCGACCAGGCGATCCCGAGCAAAGGACTGCGTACCGGCGAGACCTTGCGGTACGCGATCCAGATTGCCGACGCACTGGCGAAGGCGCACGGGGCGGGCATCGTGCATCGCGACCTGAAGCCGGGCAACATCATGGTGAGAGAAGACGGGCAGGTGAAAGTGCTCGACTTCGGACTCGCCAAACTCAGCGAACGGCCCGCGGGCGTCAAGGATGCCACTCTGACGGCGCGACAGCAGACGGAAGAGGGCGCGATTCTGGGCACGATCGCGTACATGTCGCCGGAGCAAGCGGAAGGCCGGCCGCTCGACAGCCGCTCCGACATCTTCAGCTTCGGGGATGTGCTGTATGAAATGCTCACCGGGCAGAAAGCATTCCACGGCGATTCCCAATTGTCGACGATGAGCGCCATCCTGCGCGATGAGCCGAAACCGATCGGCGAACTCGTGCCGGACATCCCGCGCGATCTGGAGAAGATTATCCAGCGCTGCCTGCGCAAGGACCCGAGCCGCCGCTTCCAGCATATGGCGGACTTGAAAGTAGCGCTGTTGGAGGTTAAGGAGGAATCGGAGTCAGGCGTGGTAGAGAGGGCCTCGGCATCCGTCCCGCGAAAAACGAAGCGCCTGCCGGCTTACGCGGTTGTCGCTGTGTTAGCGTTGATCGCCGGGGCGGGCGCGCGGTGGCAGTTCTCGCGCGGACACAAGGCAGTCCCAGCGAAAACGATACCGTTCACCAGCTTCGGATCGGAAAAGTCTCCGGCGTTTTCCCCGGACGGGAAGCTGATTGCGTTTTCGTGGTCCGGTCCGAATCGGGACAACTGGGATATTTATGTCCAGCAGATCGGCGCGGGCAGTCCTTTGCGTCTGACTACGGATCCAGGGTTCGATAGCAGTCCGGTATTTTCACCCGATGGGCGCTACATCGCGTTCACCCGGAACGCGCGGGCGCTGATGCTGGTTCCGGTTTTGGGCGGGGCGGAGAGGAAGATTGGCACGGTGTCCGGGAACAGCATCGACTTCTCCCCGGATGGAAAAACACTTGCCGTCAGCGACCGCGCCTCTAGCGCTGAGCCCACGGGGATCTTCCTCGTCTCCGTTGAGACCGGCCAAAAGAGGCAGCTCACTTCTCCCAAATCGCCCACTGCGGACATCACGCCGAGGTTTTCACCGGATGGCCAAACCATCGCTTTCGACCGGGACATCACCGCTCAGCTTGCGGATATCGATACGGTGCCCGTGCATGGAGGTGAGGCGAAGCGGGTGTGCGGGGACAACCGGGCGATTGACGGGCTGGCTTGGATGCCGGACGGCCGCAGGCTGGTGTACGCATCCCGCCGCGCCGGAACAGCGCAAGAACTATGGATGGTCAAGGGCTCGGGAGGCGCGCCGCAAGCGTTGCCTATCGCCGGCGAAAACGCATATCAGCCAGCGATTGCGCGAATCGGAAACCGCCTGGCTTACGTTCGCTCAATTTACGACGAGAACATCTGGCGCCTGGACTTGAACGGAGATACCCGGCATGCGTCTGGGGAGCCGGTCAAACTGATCGCATCCACATGGGTCGATAATGCTCCGCAATACTCGCCGGATGGAAAGAAAATCGCGTTTGGCTCGGATCGTTCGGGTAGTTTCGAGATATGGGTTTCGAGCGCGGACGGCTCCAACGCCGTGCAATTGACGTTCCTGGCGGGCCATTCCGGGACGCCGCGTTGGTCGCCGGACAGCCGGCGCATCGCATTCGATGCCAGCGTCAACGGAAACGCGGATATCTATGCGATTGATGCGGATGGCGGCGCGCCGCGACGCCTCACCACAAATCCCGCGAACGACACCGTGCCCAGT
Organism: uncultured Acidobacteriaceae bacterium; assembly: GCA_963795445.1. Lineage (GTDB taxonomy): Bacteria > Acidobacteriota > Terriglobia > Bryobacterales > Bryobacteraceae > Bog-105. The sequence goes on from CAWCHX010000006.1 coordinate 9,717, forward strand.
TGGTCATCGAACGGGCAGTGGATCTACTTCGCTTCCGACCGCACGGGCAGATCCGAGATCTGGAGGGCGGCGGCGGATGGCGGGCGGGAGACGCAGATTACGCAGCAGGGTGGCTACGATCCGCGGGAATCCCCGGACGGCAAGACGCTCTATTACCTGAAGCAGCGCAACGTGTCCGCAATCTGGCGAGCGCAGCCCGAGGGCGGAGCGGAATCCGTAGCCGCGGAGTCCGTTGTGACTGACTTCGGCAGGTGGCAGCCGGTCAGCGATGGAATTTACCTGGTGCAGCGCGTGGCGGCGTCGAAGCCCGTCGGGGAGCAGATCCAATTCTTCGATTTCGCCACCGGAAAAGCCAACTTGATTGCAGCGCTCACCAAGCTGGCCAGCGGGTACGGAGGATTCTGCGTTTCACCGGATCGCCGCCATCTGTTGGTAGCGCAGGTCGATCAGAACGATAGTGACGTTATGCTGGTGGAGAATTTTCACTGATCGGGCGCCTGGGCAGCTTATTATTGGCCTGCGACAGCGACGGGATGCCCGGCAAGGTAAGTCTGAGCGTGCGTCACCTGCGCGAGAGCCGGATCGGCGTGCTGCCAGACTGCGAGGAAGTCCGCATATTCCTTCGCGGCGGCTTGGGAATCGCCAGACTTCTCGCTACTCAGGGCAATGCCGTAGAGCGCGAAGCCGGAGCGCGGACGCTCCAGGAGCGCGCGTTCGTAAGCGGTCTTGGCGCCTGCCCAATCGCCAACAGCCAGCAACGCCGCCCCCTCCGTCTCGCCGACCGGCCGAATGTAGTTGGGCGGCTCATGGTAACCCAAACCTTTCTCCTCTTGCGCAGCTTTCGCGAAGAGGTTCTTGGCGTCCTCCTTCTTTCTTTGAGCTGTCAGCAGCGAGGCGCGCAATTCGAGCGACATGATTGACAAACTCCCGAGAAGCGGTTGCAGCCGCGCATCGGACATTACTTGCAGCTTCGGCGGACCCGGCGCGGGCGCGTTGTTAGCAGCCATCGTTTGCATTCCTGGCGAGTCCTTCAAGTGCTGGGACATTCGCCATAACTCGGCATCGAACTGGTCCGATGACTCTGCCGCCTTCGGGAGATCGCGGTTTTCGACAGCCTGCATTCCGATAGCAACGCTGGTAAGTTGCCGCGCAAGAAAGTCGAGATTGGGCCATTTCGCGCTCGGCGCGCTTGCTTTCAATAGGTCGATGATCCGGGGCCAATCGGCCGTTCGCAGCGCCACCGGCAAGCAGGGATCGAGCCGGGAAATAGAATCTCGCGTCGAATAAATGTAAAGCGTCGAGTCCAGCTCGCCGCGCGCGCCAGTGAGCTTCATCGAGAGCGCGGCCGCCTCTTTCAGTTTGCCTTCTTCCAAAAGGTTCGCGATGGCATACATCAGGTTGTGCACGTAGTTCCAATCGTCATCGGGCTGAACGTGCTGGTCCCGCAGGTAGCGCTCGTCGACCTGCATGGAGGCCGCGAAGGCCTGTTCGGCGCGGGCGTAATCGCCAATGCGAAAGAAGATGTGCCCGGGCATGTGGACCATGTGTCCGGAGTTCGGCGCCAAGCTGGCCAGTATTTCCGCACTGTGCAGGGCCTGCTCGGGATGATCGCTGCCCTCCACAGCATGGATGTAATAGTGATTGGCGGCCGAATTTTCGGGTTCATCGCGGAGCACGGACCGCAAACTCGCGATGCTTTCCTCATGATCGAGGCGCCCTCCCCCGAAAATCCGCGCCTGAGTGTCTTTCGGGTACTCCTTAACGAGCTTGCGCCAGAGTTCCAGCTCGCGCGAGGAGCTTGGATCCTGCTTGGGGTTCTTCAAGGCCGCTTCGTGCGCGGCGCTGGCCTCAATATAAAGGCGTTCGCGCTTACTGGCGTGGCGTTTGAGACTGACGGCTTTGGCCAGCGACTGGGCGGCATAGCCTTGAGCCGTGCTGTGGTAAAACGACTCGGCCTGGTAGAGTCCCCAGTAGCACATGGCGCATTGCGGATCCACGCGAACGCCCTGTTCGAAGGCGCGAGCCGACTCGTAATCCCAAAAATCGTGCAACAAGTTCAGTCCCTGGTTGAACCACATTTGCGCTTCGGGCGTCGCGGTAATCTGCATGTGGACGTTGCCGATGCCGGTCATCTTTCGGGGCACGGGCAATTCGGCGGGAGGTATCTCGTCCTTCGTTTCCATGGTGGCGCTGGACATGTTCATCTGCGCCAACGCTAAGCGTGGCTGTGATGCGAGATAAGCGATAAGCAAACAGAAAGCGATCGGCGGAGATAGCTTTGCTGCCCGGCTCATGAGTGCATTTTACGACCGCTTCAACGGTTGGGTGGCGTGAAACACAGTTCGGATTGGATTCGCTTTAGCCTGGCGCGCGCTCCAGGCGCTGTCTCAATGCCGTTTCAAGTAGAAAATGGGGAGATGCTCGAGGAAGCGGAAGAAGGACAATAGAGCCATGAACGGAATCCAGTTCGTTATCGATGATAAGGGCCGCAAGGTGGCCGTTCAGATTGATCTGAAAAAACACGGTCGGGCTCTAGAGGATTTCTGGGACGGGCTGATTTCGGAATCGCGGCGCAAAGAGAAGGGCGTACCGCTCGAAAAGATTACGGGAGACTTGGTTAAGCGCGGTCGGCTGCGTGAATAGTTACACAGTCGAAGTAAAGCCGTCTGCGCGAAAGGAACTTGAAGCGTTGCCGGATGAAGTGCTGGAGCGTGCGTCGGCAAACTTAAATCTCTGGGCGAAGCGCCACGGCCGCCGGGATGCAAAAAACTGAAGGGCTATAAGGATCAATGGCGCGTCCGGATCGGCAACTGGCGTGTGGTGTACCTGATCGACGACGGGGCAAGATTGGTGAGTGTCACGCGCATTGCTCATCGGCGCGAAGTGTACGATTGAGTCCAAACTGATCCATCTCGAAACGCTGCCGGTCTTCAGCGCAACGCGCTCGGGAAGGCTATTAGCTAGACGGCCGGGTGGACTTTGATTTCGACGGATTTTTTGCCTAACGAAGAATGGGTAGCTGTTATCGTAATGCGGCCGGAAGTCTTGGGAAGGGTCTTGATCCAGATTGCGCCAACGCCTCCGCTGTCCGTCAGGCGAAATGGGTTATCGCCGACAATCACTCCCGGACCGGTTAGTGCAACAGTAACTTCTCCGCCGGTGAATGGACGCAATGCGCCAAAGCGATCGACCGTCTTGAAGACCAGCCGGGTTGCATCGGAGCCATCTGCCGTCAAGTCCGTATCGTCCGGCTCCAGGATGAATTGATCTTTGGCGGTGTCAGATGAAAAGGATTTCGAAAGCGCCAGATGCTCACCCACATATCCATCGATTCGCAACTCGGGAGTGGGGACTGCCTCCTCAATATTGAGATCGCAAAAGAAGGGCGGATATTTCAAGTGAGGGTAATTCGCGCGATCGGGCTGTAGCACCGCGAATTGCTTTCCATCAATGAAGAGTTCAAGCCGGTCAGAGTTAGAGAAGATGGCCGCATTTTTGCCTGGCCCATGCGGCGACTGAAAGCCGAAATCCCAATAGAAGCTGGGTTGAATAACAGGCCGAACTCTGGGATCGATTTGCGCCTGGTAAAACGCGGCGCCCAGTTTGGGTATGCGAAAGACGTCGGAAATGCCGGGATATTTTACGCCCGCATAGGCGTTGATCAAGCTTCCGTAATCGAAGGCGCACCACGCGATGACTCCTGAGCAACGCGGGAAGGACATGCCTTTTTCATGGGCTTGAGCGTGCCGCAGAGCCTGCGCTTGCTGTAACGCGATGTCGCCGGCGCGGCGATATCTGGAATCAAAACCTTTGCGTTGGGTGTAATTGAACTGCCCCACGGCTTCCGCCAGCATGTAAGGCACTCCGGGCAGCGGTTCCATGATGCCCACGGTGCCATTGGGAGTTGCATGGTAATCGTCATAGGCGAAGACATCCTGGTGCCACTCCTGACGCCAGTTCCTGGTGGAGGAAGGCGTCATTGTCCCGGAAGTTGGCCGGGAATCGTCGAGCGATTTCGCGACCGCTTTGGTCCGCAAGTACAGTGCCGGATCGTTTGCGGATTCGTTGATGCGAACTCCCCAGATGACGATGGCGGGATGATTGCGGTCGCGGCACACCATGTCTTTCACGTCGCGCAGCGCCAGTTCTTTCCAGGGCTGATCGCCAAGATATTGCCAGCCCGGAATTTCTTCCCAAACCATGAGGCCTAATTCATCGCAGGCATCGAGGAACGCTTCCGATTGCGGGTAATGGGAACAGCGCACGAAGTTGCAGTTTAATTCGCGACGAAGAATCTCCGCATCTTTGCGCAGAACACGCCGCGGCATGGCCCCGCCGACGTAAGGATACAATTCATGGCGATCCAGACCGAAGAGCTGCAAGCGCCGGCCATTCAGAAAGAAACCATCCACATCGAAGCGGGCGTCGCGAAACCCGATCCGCACGCGATGATTATGCAGGGGCTTGCCGTCCAGGGAAAGCGTGGTTACAACATGGTAGAGGCGGGGCGTTTCGATGTCCCAAAGCGTAACGTTGCCGAGATTCGCGAGGGTCAATGCCACTTCCGTCTTGCCGGTCTTTTCCAGTTTCAAGGTTTGTTGAGCGGCGGAGAGAACATGAGGGCCGTCCATCAATTCGAGCTTGATCAGAAGCGGCTTGGGGACGATTCTAGCGGCATCAATGGAGCACGTGACTTCAACGCGGCGGCCGGCGTCGAGGACTTGCACGGGCTTGGCAAAGACATCGCCGATGAAGACCTGCGGCGCGCAATGCAGACTCACGGAGCGGAAGATACCGCCCGGTTCCAGGTAGTCAATGGAACGCGGGCCTTTGGGTGAACCTTCGGGCGGCACGTTCTGCCAGCGGGAGTCGACCGCGACTTCGAGGAGGTTATCGCCGCTGCGGAGCCAAGCGGTAATTTCATACCGAAAAGGGAGGTAGCCACCGAGATGCTGGGGCAGGGAATGACCGTTGATGACAGGCGTAGCGCCCACCATGACGCCATCGAACTGTAGAAAAGCGCGCTGATTCCTGAACTGCTTCGGCACTGAGAAGTACCGGCGGTAGATCCAAACGTTCTCCCACGCAGCGGGATCCCAGTTTTGCCAGGAAAGTTTAGAAACACAGTGGGGCAGGGTGATCTTTGAAAAATTCTTATCAGGCCCTCTGAATAGCCAGTTATCGTCCAAGGGCAGGACGGCTTCGGTTTTCGTTTCGGCGGTCAAGGCTGAACCGAATGCCAGCGAGGCAGTTCCCAGGGCGCAAGTTCGCGCAAATTCTCTGCGTGATGAGCCGTGTTTACTTGTCCGTTTCATTTTCCAGGTTCTTGCGCAGGAAATTGAGCACTTTAGGAATTGCATCGAGCGATGACAAAGCGTTTCCTTCGGGCGTGCCGCCGTAATCAGTGGGACGGCCGGAGACAGGGTGCCGGAGTAGGCCATGCCAGGCGGGGATGATTTCAGGGCGGCCGGCGATGTGACCGGCATGCGGGTAGGTCAGGTTCTCGACAGGATATTTAAAATGCGCTTGCTTCAAACGTGCGACGATGGCGGCGGCCATGGGGGCTGAATCCCAGACGTGATCGTCTTGGCCTGCGATGAGCAGAATCGGGCCGCTCGTATCCTCTACGTGGATGGCGGCGGTGAATGCGTCGGGACCACGCTCGTTATTGCGGCGGACGAAGGCGAGGGGCTGATTTTTCCAGGTCCATGCGTAAGGCACCAAGTTGTCGCCGCAACACGCGCCGTGGCGCACATTAGCGGGTACGTAGGCGACGACGGTCTTGATCTGCGGAAACATCGAGGCTAGTTGAAGCGCCAGTTCGCCACCGCGGGATACGCCCATCACGGCGATCTTGCCGGGTGAGATTTCTGGCCGAGTCAGCATCCAGGCTAGCGCCCGGGCGAAATACTCGAGCGGAATGGCTTCGAGTTTCGCGGGCAGATTTTGATATCGAAAATAGGCCAACGCGAGAGCCGCATATCCGTGTGAAGCAAGCCAGGCGGCGCGACGCCCCGGCAGACCGCCTTCCGATCCTCCCAGGACCAGAATGCCGGGGTGAGGAGCGGCGCCGGCGGGCAGGAATAACGTGCCGCTCAAATGGCCAGTGAGCTCGATGCGATGGACGCCTTCTGCCATCGCGTCCTGTTCGAGTTGCGCGGTGGCGATGGTCTGGCCGGAGCGCAGGAGCTCGAAACGGATCTGCTGGGGCGCGGAGTTTTGAGGCGGGCGGTAGATCTCGACGTCTTTGGCAGCGGGCCGCATGGACCAGAGAGGACCCATCGCGGAGGCAACTTTGTAAGAGCCCGAGAGGGGTGCTTGCGTGGAGAGATCAAGCGCGCCCTGGGGGTCGGCGACAAACTCGTTTTCGGATGCCCAAGGATGGCCATTTCCATCGACCAAGTCCGCTTTTAAGGTGATGCGCTGGTTCGGCTGCAAGCCGGTGGCACGAATCTCGGCGGGTTGATCGGAGAGCACGCGAGCGGGCGTAATGAGCAAGCTTTGGGCGTGGAGACCCCAAGAGGCAGAGCCTATGAGAATCAGATTTGCGATCAGGTAACAGCCAGGCCTAGTGGGACGGATTTGCGCGTGTGACGTTTTGCGGCGCATCGGTATTAGTATGGCGGACGGCGGTTGGTGGAAGAGGGATAAAGCGGTTCAGCACGCGGCGGCGTAGCCAATTCCAGGCGCGCGTCAGATCGACCGGATCAATAAATAGAACATATGCCGACAGAACGTCCCACTCAAACATCGGAACGTTCAGCGAGTATTCGATATACAGGTGAAACAAGAGCCCGAGCAGCAGCACTGGATAGCGCAATTCCCTGAACCAAATCAGCACTCCCAAAGAAAACTCGATGACAAGGGTTAGCCAGCTGCCTAACTTCTGCATGAGTGGTTGGGAAATCCACTGCGGAACGGGAAAGCGGTGAAGCTCGTTCAGGTGAGCGATGTAGTAAAGCGCGGTGCCGTTTACCCAGGGAGCGCCGGTCGACTTCCACCAAAATGACATGAAATAGAGGAGCGCCAATTGAAGCTGAATCATGCGCTGAGCCCAAGGACTTTTTGGCTGGATCTCCAGGGGCGCGTTGCCGGTGCGGATTTTGACGAGATGGACCTTTATGAGCCGATCTAGGGAGAGAGCGGCTCCCGCGGGCGCAAACATGAGGAAAAAACCAGCGACACGCAGGAACGTATCGCCGCTGTGAAGAATAAAGGGATTTCTTTGGTGAATGGACGTCAGGCAAAGGAAAACAATCACGCTGCTGCAGCGCGTCAGCAGGCCTAGCATTAGCAGTAGAGCGAATACGAGAAATACCCAGAAGAAGGCTTGGATCCACGAGTCATTTTGGGGAAGCACCCTAAACAGATCCAGGCGCATACCTGGCTCGAGTTGGTTAATCGTAGATAGCGTCAGCCAGCCATGCGCGCCGTACCAATTCAACCAATCCGGACGGAGCAAAAGCAAAGTAGCGGTCACACAGAGCCCATAAAGGATGCGGAAGAGCGCGACGGGCAGCGGCGAGACCGGAGCAAAAAAGAATTCGTTCCAGGCCTTCAGCAAAGCCCGCAAAGTCATTGCGGGTCACCTCGAATGTCGCTTTGAATATCTCCAGGCTTGACACGGTATTCAAAAAAAATATGCGCGCGCTCGGGTGCGGGATGATAGGATCCGTCCGCTTGAGGCACAATATCGGACCAGTAGCGGATGAGCATCACGATTTCCGGAGGGTTCGCAGGGTCCTTATAAGGATGGGCGAGGTAGCGAGCAACGTCGGGCCACAGAGCCGAATTCCTGTCGTCCTGGAGGCTTTCGACAAATTTCCGGTAGCGTTCCTTGTCATAGCGCTCCGTGAAACTGAGTTGTTCCATGCGGGGAAATTTCCAGGTGTGAAGACGGCCGTCTTTCGTGATCACGACTCCCTGAACATAGGCATTCACAGATCGCGGAGAGGGCGCGAACATATCCCACGATTGAAAAAGACCGGACCAGAGCATATAAGGACGCACCAATCCCCTGATCGCGGCGAGTAGCGGAGTGTCTAAAGGCACGGACCAGCACGTGATAGCAACGATGTGAAACAGCAGGAATACACTGATGGCGGCCTGCAGTAGTTTCGGCCGGTTCCAAGAGCGGCTAGCGCTGCTATCCATGGCCATCCATTTCAGTCAGAAGGTCCTTCCGAATTTCGGCGAGGGCGCGCGCCATCTGTTCCGGCGTCTCGACGTCGATCACTCTCGGGCTCAGCGGCTTCAGGGTAGCTGCCAATTGATCGATGACCTGTTGATAGGGCCGATTGCGGATCATAGAACCGCCCATGCGTGAACCACGTCCGCGTCCTCCCATTTGTGGGCCAAAAGGGCGAACGATCGGCACGGGACCGCTGCAGCGGATATAAACAACACGGCAGGGCGGCAAACCTTCGAGGGAAATCGGTTCCAGATCCTCGCCGGACTCGAAGGCCACAGGTTCCGTGAGCACAACGAGAACGCACGGTTGTTCCGAAGAGCGGAGCAGGCTGCGGACCTGCGAGACGAAGAATTGAGCATCGTGATGTCGATCGGAGAGAGACTGAATGTCGATGGAGGCGGTATTCGCTTCTCCCAAAGCTGTTTTCAGGCGGGGCCAATCGAGGTCGCGCGCCTCGTCTTGATGGAATACGGCGCGCCGGCGGGCGAGGTCGAGCAATTCAATGTGCTCTGAAATCGAGGGCGATCCGGTTTGCGAAATCGCTTTAAGGGTGGGAAGCAAAGCTGCCAGGCCGGCGCTAGGGGTAGGACGCGATCCGGGCTCCGGTACGGAGGCGGCCACGTTAAGAATGACGTTGAGGCGGACCGGGGAATGCACGGAGGCGGCCCACTGCAACCTACCCTGAATTTCCGGCAGGTACCAACTGTCGGGCGATTGGTTGCTTTCGATGAATTCAACCGGCGGCAGATCGCGCCACGCGTCCGGCAAAAAATCGTGCTGCGGGGGCGGCACGCGAAACTGCGACTGGATGGCGCTGTGCTCACCCGTGCCGGTGTCGAGGATCGCTATGGCCAGCCGGTAATCTCCCGGCAGAAAGAACGCAGATTGTGAGTATTCCAGGTTGGCGGCTTTGATGTTCTCGTCGACTTTGCTAAGGTCGATGCTGCCGTGGCTCTGATACCGCGCCTCATCACGGTCCATGATTTGGATAAAGAACACCAGCTTGCCGTCGCCGCGGCGCGTCTCCAGGTCGCGGCCATCCAATGTGATTTCGACTTGGGCGATCAGCCGCTGATGAAAAGAGAGTTGAGCGCGGGGAACGCTCGGGGTCGCGCGAAAGGGTATCTGGCTTTTTTGGCCGAGCCACTGATCGAAGGGGATCTTTTCAAATGCCGGATCGAGCGCGCCGCGCTGGCTGGAGGGCGGGGTGAAGAAGGCGGAGGGGAACAGGAGTATGAACGTGAGAAATGAAGTTGAAAGCAAGCCACTCGTCACATCTCAATCTATACCTGGCGTGAACAGGCCTGTATCCAGAAAACTTCGCCTGCTCTCGCGCGACTTGCCGGACGGTCCGCGAGGCCATCCTTTAGGCTAGAGATAGCCGTTGCTTCGCGCCTTCTGATGCTCCGCCGGATTCTTACCACAGCGCTCGCCATTTGTGCGTCCTTTTGGCTCATTGGGGCACGTCAAAGGCCAAGCGACGATGCCGCTTTCAAACAGATTGATTCGATTGTCAAGTCGCTGTCAGACATGACGGGTCTCTCCGAAAAACATCCTGTGCCGTATGGCCGGATGTCGAAGCGGCAGCTGCGCCAGTTTCTGACGAAACGAATCAAGAAGACGCTGAAACCCGAAGAAATCTACGCGGACGAGCTGGCGCTGAAGATGTTTGGCTTAGTTCCACAGGACTTCGATTTGCGTAAGTCGACAATCGACCTACTCACCGAACAAGCCGCCGCTTTTTACGACTACGACGAAAAAAAGCTTTTTCTACTTGAAGATTCCTCGTTCACCTCGGAAACTACGACGCTCGCTCACGAGCTGTCGCACGCCCTGGCGGACCAGCATTTCGACCTCGATAAGTTCATGGAGGAAGCCCCCTCGAACGACGACGAGAACTTGGCCCACACGGCGGTGGTTGAGGGGCAAGCTTCGTGGCTGATGCTGGCCTACGATCTGAAACAAGCGGGGCAGCCGCCGGTTCCGACTCCGGACATGCTGAAGACGGTAGCTGATTCCAGCGAATCGTCGATGATCGAGTACCCGGTTCTAAAGGGATCGCCGCTTTACATTCAGCAGTCGCTACTTTTCCCCTACACCGAAGGAACGCTTTTCTTCGACGCTGTTTACCGGAAGTTAGGTAAACAGGCATTTACTACTGTGTTCACGAATGCTCCCTTCGATTCGGCGCAGATCTTGCATCCGGATCGCTATTTCGCGCACGAGAAGCCTGCGAACCCGGCTCTGCCTACGGTCTCGTTCAAAAATCAAACGAAAGAAATAACCGAGGGCTCCGTCGGCGAGTTCGATCATCAGATGTTGCTGCGGCAATATCTAGGAGAGGCAAAGGCGACTGCGCTGGCGCCCCATCTGCGTGGCGGACATTTCCAAATATTGGGAGTGGGAAAGGAGCGGCGGCCCGTACTTGAGTATGCCTCCGAATGGGATTCCGGCGAGCACGCGGCAAACTTCTTCGCTTCGTACGAAAAAACCCTGGAGGGGAAGTGGAAACATTGCGACATATCGAGCAGAAAAGAAAACGTACTTGCGGGTACCGGCGACAACGGTTATTTCGTCACACGCCTTGTGGGGGATACGGTAACGAGTGTTGAAGGGTTGAATGACATGGATGAATGGAACCGTTTGAAAGCAGCGGCGCCCGCCCAGACTGCGCTCAGGATTGCGTTTAGACCGAGAATTGACCGCCGCCCGCTACGTTAAACTGTTCAAAGGAGATCCTTAGAGTGAAGAAAGTTCTAGCCCTGCTTGCGGGTGCTGCGCTCATGGCCGCCTCGCTGTTTGCCGCGGATACCAGCACGTTGCGTAAAGCCCCGGAGTTCGCGTTTACTGTTCCCGGACAGGGACAGAAGCTGCTGAGCCAATACCGGGGCAAAGTGGTCGCTCTCGAGATCATTTATACGACCTGCCCACATTGCCAAGCCGCATCCAAAATCATGACGAAATTCCAGCAGGAATACGGAGCCGCATGGCCTGCAAGTAATTGACGTGGCGGTGAACCCAAATGCCGATCTGCTGGTGGAAAACTTCGCTAAAGATTTCCAGGTGAATTTTCCCGTAGGGTGGACGCTGCAAGCGCAGGCTGCATCCTTTATGGGCTTCAGTTCGGCGTACTTTGTTGTGCCGCAATTAGCAATCATCGACCGCAAGGGGTACATCCATTACCAGACTCCGGCCATGGAAGACGAGAACTGGGACAAGTTGATGAAGGAAGACGCGATTCGCCAGCACATTGAAGAGTTGTTGCCGGAGAACAGCAACTCGGCCTCGCGATCCAGTGCTGGAAGTACTCGAGTGGCAGTGGCCAAGCGGCCATCATAAGTTCCAATATGCGCCCGTAGCTCAGCTGGATAGAGCGTTTGCCTCCGGAGCAAAAGGCCGTAGGTTCGAATCCTACCGGGCGTACCAAAAATTCTTTGGATGTAACACTTTTCGAATCAGGGATAACTGCGGCACTATTGCTTCCATCGGTTCTTCGACTTCGGTGCAGATCGGCCAAGTTAGGCCAACTTCGGCCAGGCTTCGTTGAATGGTTGGCCCGGGCCGAAACTGATCGAAGTTGATCGTTATGTCGCTGTTTTTCGCTTGGCTGTGCAAAATTCAAGGTATGAACCCCGACGACGTAAGGGCAATCCTTCTGCCACATCAGGCCGAGTTGAAACACAGCGGTATTGTGAGCCTGTCGATTTTCGGCTCCGTCGCGCGAGGTGAAGCTAGCGAACTGTCAGACATCGATTTGCTGACCGACTTCGATCGCCATAGACGGTTGACCGCATTCGATAAGGCAGGTCTCGAAATGCGTATTTCCGAAATTTTGCGTACGCCTGTTGAACTGTGTGATCGCCGGCTCGTGAAAGAGGATGTGCGTGTCCGTGCGGAGCGCGAGGCCGTGGTTGTCTTTTAGAGATTCCAGCCGTTCGCTGCGCGATATTCTCGACGCGATCGCGATGATCGAGCGTTTTACGGAACACATGAGCTTTGAAGCGTTCCGTGAAGACCCGAAAACGATTGCGGCCGTCGAACGGAAGCTTCTCATTATCAGCGAAGCTGCAATCCGATTGGGCGACGAGGGCTCCGAAAAGCTGTTTGCCTGAATGTGGTCCGCTCAAAACATATCTAATAGTCATCACGGGAGGTTGGCCCGTCACAGTCCCTAAAGGGTTCGGTTGGGTGACTTCTATGTACGTGGGCATGAAAGAGACAATCGTTCCGTCTTGCATCGGTACGACAGCCGATCCGTCCGGCTGAAATGCTATGGGAGATTTCGGCACGTCCGTCGATCCTAGACGGCCTGAGGACCTCCAATCTTCAAAAGCTTTTTTCAGTTTTGTCGCTATCAGGCTCTGGCACGATTGGGATAATTTGCAGCACGCCGTTGACGGTATATATTGTGCCAATCATCTTTGCGCCTTCCAACGCCTGCCCCGATTGACGCGGGCGGTTCAATCCGGCCGGCGGGATCGGTCACGACGCGCACTGAGACGTTTTCGGCTTCGTGCTCAAAGTGGGCCAAAACTGAAGCTTCAAGAATCTAAAAGTGTGTTTATACTCCATGCATCGGAGACCTCTGAACGCTTCGCGTGCCCGAATCTTAGCCATTCTCATGCCTCCTGGAGCGGCCAGACTTCCACGACGCCATGAGCAACCGCGCACGGCGATTGAGAAGCCATCTTGATTGCCTCCGAGATGTCAGCAGCCTCAATTAACGCGAAACCAGCGATCGGAAGTGCGGACGACATGAAGGGCTCGCTTTTAGTGACTACCCCTTTCGCATCTGTGTTCCGAATTGACACTGGTTTGCCCGCAATACCCATCAACGCGCCGTTTCGTTTTAGCTTATTATCATGCGCATGAGCTGCATTGCGAACTTCAATAGGGGTATTCTCATATCCAGCCTGATCGCCATACCCGATAGTTATGAATTTAGGCATACGCTCCTTTAACATCCGCCAACAATTGTCTTTTCGCCCTTTGCTCATTTTTGGATGACGCTATTGTCGTCCATGAGGTCTCCTCAGCTTTCAGGGCTCGTTGTCTTCGACAAATTTGGATCCAACTTCGCGGCATTTCTACGCTGGTTTCGGTTTGGTCTCCAGTTCCGCCCGTGATCGAGCTGCGTAGGTGGTCGGCTGGATCGATCTGTTAAGCCTCCAAAGTCATTTCTTGGGTGTGTACTCTATCAGTGTTAGGCATATTTAGATAGATTGGCGTAGTAGCGTTTACTCCACGACATGCTGCTAGTGCGGCTCGCACCCACAGCCGGTATCGTTCTTGCCACCGCCTCCAGACTGGCCGTAAAGCTTTGCCCAATCCGCTAGCCCTCTGGCGTACTCCTCGCGGCCTTTTGGCAGCACGTCGAAAAAGCCATAGATACCCATGAACTGCTCACTCCCGCGGCCGAACGTGCCGTAAGTGCGGAAGATTTCACCTTGCGCGTTCTTGTAGAAGACGCTATGCCCGGAAAGCGCGTAGGTCTTGGGTCCGATCTTCGTTTCGCGAAAGTTATACATCGTCTGCCCGGCCTTCACTTCCTCTGCCCGAAAAGAGACATGGAAATCGTAGTTGAAATCGGATTTGAAAGAAGATACCCAACAGAACTTCCAGCCCATCCGCTTGCGCACCACTTCGATCTGGTCAATCGGAGCGCGTGACACCGCAACATACGACATGTCGTGGTTGTCAAAGTAAGGCAGAAGTCCATCTATGTGATTGGACTCGAGCGTGCAGCCTTCACATTGCCATTCCTGATCGGGCTCCATCATGAAGTGTTTGACGAAGAGCTGCTTGTGCTCCTTGAACAAATCAGCGAGCGTGCAGTCCCCCTGCAGAGAAGTGAAGGTGTAGTTCTTGTCGACCGTCACCCATGGCAGCGCACGTACCTCGGCCGCGAGCGCATCGCCATCTCGGACGTGCTGCTTCTCTCTATCCATCAACGCCAATCGTCGCTTCAGCCATTCTTCCTGCGACACAACCGAGTGACCTTCTACGGCTTCTTCATGCTGCCGCTTCAGCTCTAGGACAGCAGCCGCGGCGCTGGCAGCCTGGATCTCTTGCATCGTCACGATCCTCCTGGATGTTAAACGGTTACCACGCGTCCGCCACTTTCGCAAGTCAGCTGGCCGATTTTTTCTTGAACTGAATCTCCCAATGTATGCTCCACGTTTTTCCTTCATCGACGGATCGATGACTGACCCAATGGGCCGAAACTGGCGTGATCCCAGACCAGGTCAATCGAGACAAGACGCGTTGCCCGTTGTGGTTTTTCCAATCACCGTACAGATCAATCGACTCGCCCTTAAACCGTCCTCGCCACACGACAAAGTTGCCGGGCTCAAGGGAGTCCGTCCAAGTGTGTTCCCATTGGCCAGTGTGACGATTGAAGGCGCGTAAACCCAGCCCCTTGATGGGTGATCCGCAATATGGGCCTTCGAAGCGTTCGACCGATACGCATCCATCAAGTTCCTTCCTCGCAACGAGAGTGCCACGTCCTTCACGCCATATTCCGTCCGGCGACTCGGACCCGCAGAGCGCATCCCATTCGCCCTCCAGGAAATCAAAGCGCTTCATCTCCTCAGGCAACTCAACGTCATCATCCATGTTGGCCGTGTCTCCAAACTAAGGGGCTGCACTCTCAGTCACAGCTCAATGCTAGCTCCGGCGGTGGACTGCGCCAATAGCCACAAAACGAACTTATAATATGACCACTGGAGGGGTGAGCTTGAAGCGCGTTGCCGCAACTTTTGTTCCACCCATCGCCGTAGACCGTCGCGCTTCCTCGCCAATGCACCGGCAAATCTTTGAGTGGTTCCAAACCGCGATTGCTGAAGGCCGGATGCGTCCAGGCGCTCGCGTTCCCTCAAGCAGGGGGCTTGCCGCGGAACTTGGAGTCTCACGGATTCCGGTTGTGAATGCGTACGAACAGTTGCATGCCGAGGGATATTTCGAGACGTTCGTCGGACTCGGCACTCGTGTCGCAAGCTCTATTCCGAGCGAATCCCTCAATGTCCCAAAAGTGGGAGAAAGAAGAACGTCCGCGACCCATGCCGCTAATGCTGTGCCGCGAAAGCTTTCACATCGAGCTTCCTTGTGGAACAAGTCAGCGGCTCAACCTTGGCTCGACGTGCTCGGCGCCTTTCGCGTTAGCCTTCCCGCCCTTGATCACTTTCCAGTAGACATTTGGTCAAAGTTGATCGCACGTCGTTCGAGAGCAGTCTCGCGAACCATGCTCGCCTATGGCGATCCGAAGGGATATGGGCCGCTGCGCGAAGCTATAGCGGAATATGTTAGGACAGTCAGAGGGGTTCGATGCGAGGCCTCGCAGATTCTGGTGACTACGGGCTCGCAGCAAGGTTTGCAGATCGCATCGCAGGTGCTATTAGAGCCTAAGGATCGGGTCTGCATGGAAGAACCTGGCTACCCAGGCGCGCGGCAGGCATTTGCGATGGCTGACGCGCAAACTATCCCAATCAAGACCGACGCTGAAGGTCTCGTCGTCTCTGAACTTGCACGGAAAGGAAAACGCGTCAAGGTGGTATACGTGACGCCTTCCCACCAGTACCCAATGGGTATGACGATGAGCGCCGCCCGTCGCATGCAACTCCTTAATTGGGCGGCTGGCAACGGCACATGGATCATCGAAGATGATTACGACAGCGAATATCGTTTCGACACTAGACCGATTGCGGCACTACAAGGTCTCGATGTGGACGCTCGTGTTCTCTACATGGGAACTTTTAGCAAAGTGATGGCGCCGGCATTGCGTTTGGGTTATCTTGTGCTCCCCAAAGATCTCGTCGCAGTCTGCACAGCAGCCAAAGATTGCATGGATATCTTTTCTCCTACATCGACTCAAGCAGTAATGGCGGAATTTATTCGGGAGGGACACTTCGCGCGACATATTCGCAGAATGCGGATGCTCTACATGGAGCGGCGAAAGGCGCTGGTCAATGCCTTACAGAGCAGTTTGCGAGACTCGGTCGAGGTCGCCGGTGCCGAGGCAGGCATGCATCTCGCCATACTGTTGCGTCCAGGAATCAACGATTTGGCGGTATCGTACGAGGCAGCACATAGAGGACTATCAGCGATGCCGCTATCTTCGTGTCGCATAACTTCAGGAGAGCGAGGCGGTCTGGTTCTCGGCTACGGCGGTGTCGACATCCAAGACATACAGGAGGGCGTCCGAAAGCTGCGGGCCTGTATTCAATCGAAGGAAGTCACGGCGACGCGTTTGGTCTGATCTGTGAACACCCAGCCAACGGAAACGTTGATTCGCCGAAACCTCCGGCCAGGGTAGAAGACTGGCATGCCGGATTGGGCGAAAGTGGATATTGTCGCCGAATCAAAATGCGCGGATTCTAATGTGGACCTGCTTTCAGCTGGAAGGCTAATGAACAATTCTCGAAGACTTCGCGAAGTCACGCTATCGGTCTTTCTATTCGCCAACGTAGCAGCTGTGATTGAAGCCCAAACGCCAGCAGTTCCAGCCACCGCGCCCGTCCCGGCTCAACACGACGGGCAGCATGATTTCGACTTTGAGCTAGGGACCTGGAAGACGCACTTGAAAGTGCTGCGTCGCTCTCCCAACGGAGGCGCCACGTGGGTCGAGTACGAAGGCACCAGCGTAGTGCACAGAATTTGGGAAGGCCGAGCCAACATGGTCGAATTGGAAGTCGATGGCCCCACCGGTCATGTTGAAGCTATTAATCTCCGGCTGTACAACCCGACCGCCCATCAGTGGAGCTTGAACTTTGCAAACTCCAGCCAAGGCACCATGAGCGTTCCCACCGTAGGTGAGTTTAAGAACGGACGCGGAGAATTCTATGACCAGGAAGTCGTCAATGGACGAACGGTTTTTGTTCGCAACGTCTGGTCAGATATCACCGCGAACAGTTGTCATTTTGAACAGGCCTTCTCGGGGGATGGTGGACGCACTTGGGAAACGAACTGGATTGCTGATGACACGAGAATCTCGAATAACAAAGCCACGGCGGCTTGTTGGTAATGGCCAATACCGCGCGAGCGCATCAGTCGATCTGATCCGATGAACATAGGTCTTGCCGCTGCTGACATTGTGGGGGCGCGTGCTAGTCTTCTGATTTCTTAATGATGCTGATGCCGCCGTTGCGTTCCAAAATGGCGTACTTGATCTGATCCAGAGTCTTTACTCCCTTCGTACGCGCGGCCGCCATGATATCCGTATCCTGAAGACGCATTTGTTCCATCAAATCCGCCTGCCACTCACCCTTCTTGAGTACAAGCAGCGGAGTACCCTCTATTAGCTTTCCGAATGCAGGGAAACGCATTTGCAGCCAGGAAAACAGCCTGTGCATCATCCCGATGGTGATGACGGCGCAAACCGAATTCGTCTCAGAGCGATCGTCCCCTACTGTGGCGAGGATGATCACGCCGCCAATAAGAAAGATAACCACGAATTCGAAGGGTGTCATTTGCGCGCCGGAGCGCCTGGTGAGAGCGCGGACCACTAACACCAGGAAGAGATATCCAATGACCGCATGAATGACGGTGTGCATAAATGGAAATTACGGCATAACAAAAATTTTCAGCGTCACTTGCTCTGATCCTGGAACGCGAAGCGTTATGCGATAGATGCCCGGACCTGTAGGCTCCAGCGCGAACTGAACAGTGGCCGGGAGCGTTGTCGCCGAAAAGGTATAAAGAATACCGCCTGCCCCGACAACGGAACTCAACGGTTGCGGGATGACGCGCTGGTTGCCCAGAGATTTGACAAGGCTCTCGCTGACCCAAACCTGGACCTTGCCGTCGTGAATCACGTTCTGGCCAAATTGGATGCGCAGAATAGAAGGGGTACTGAAGCGCTCAATGCGCTCGTAGGTAACGTCCATTGTTCCATCCGTCGTGCGTAGGTGCGCCTTAGCTAGCGGCCCTCGGCCAAAACATCCGAGGAGGTCGGCAATGACAATCCCTACGAACACGATCCACAAGATCTTAGTGAAGCGCCACCACTTGCGCTGAAAGTCGAGATCAGATCCGACAGCAATCTCGTCGTCGACTTTGGAGATGGAGTCCTCAATCGGTTTCGTCTGAACGCTATCCATATCAGGACTTGGGAACAATACTGATCTCGCCGTTCCGTTCGAGAATGGCGTATTCGATTTGGTCAAGCCGCTCCAGGCCGCTATCCCGGGCCATAGCCATGACGTCGTCATCTTGTATGCGCATCTTCTTCATGGTTTCGATCTGCCACTCGCCTTTCTTCAGAAGAACCAACGGCGTTCCGTCGACCAATCGACCGAACGCGGGAGACCGCTGCTTAAGCCAGGCAATGACGAAATGAGTAACTGCGATGGTGGTGATGATGCAAAGAGCGTTGCTGAGCGAGCGATCATTTCCGACCATGGGCGTAAGAGTTACTCCGCCGAGAAAGAAGATAAAAACGAACTCAAACGGTGTGATCTGTTTACCTGGGCGCCTGCCGGCAGTACGCACTATGAAGACGAGGAAACAGTAACCAAAAACAGCCCGGAAGACAGCAGCCACAATGAGAGGAGCTTCCACGCGCGATCCCGGTTACTGCGGAAAACTCGCAGTTCCGGCCTTATCGCGACGCGCCGGTGGCCTGCAGCGGAGTGGATATCGACTCGAGCGATTGCCGCTCCGCAGTCACCCCGAATTTCAGCTCTGTGGCAGCTCCCAGCAGCATCAGAACCGCACCGAGGAGGTATCCCCAAAACAGATGCGAGCGGCTCCCGGAGGAAATCAACTTGGCGAATAGGATGGGCGCGCCGACGCCGCCGGCTAGGGTTCCTATGGCATAAAAAATCGAAATGGCAAAAGCTCGGATCTCGAGAGGGAATACTTCGCTGACAGTGAGATAGGCGGAACTTGCGGCCGAGGAGGCGATGAAAAATATGGCTGCGAACCAGACCTCTTGTTCAACCGGGCCGCCGTGGCTGGCCCGAAAGCTGAGCGCGCTGCCGAGTAAGAGAAAGCCCGCCAGGCCGTAAGTGGCGCTGATCATCTTCTTTCTTCCTATGGAATCGAAGAAACGGCCGAGGACCAGCGGGCCGATGAAATTACTTAGAGCCAGCGGGAGAATATAGATGGCCACGCGTTCGCTCTTAACCTTAAAGAACTGCACCAGAACCAAGCCATACGTAAAGAACACCGCATTGTAAAAGAAGGACTGGCCCACCATGAGCATGAAGCCGAGGAACGAGCGGTCCGGCTGCCCATGGATCATGGCATTCCAAACGTCTCGTAACGGCGTGTGATCACGCACCGTGATCTTGAGATTCCCCTCGGGTTTTTTCAGGTCGGATTTTTGAGAACTGACCTTTTGCTCGATATCGGCAACGATTGTTTCCGCCTCCTGTTCTTGGCCTCGCAGCATGAGCCAGCGGGGACTCTCAGGCACGGATTTGCGCAACAGCAAGATTACGAGGCCGAGCACCGCACCGATACCGAACGCGAAGCGCCAGCCGAAGGTTGGAGATACGACGCCGGAATTTAGGAGGAACAGAGTACCTCCCGCACCGAGAGCCGCGCCTATCCAGAAGGTCGCGTTGATGACGAGGTCGACATTGCCTCGCACGCCCGCGGGGACTAATTCATCGATGGCTGAGTTGATGGCCGCATATTCTCCCCCGATGCCCGCGCCTGTTAAGACGCGGAACAAGAGGAAGCTCCCGAAATTCCAAGAGAAGGCCGTTGCCGCGGTTGCGGAAAGATAGAGCGCGAGCGTGATTAGAAATAGCTTCTTGCGTCCGAGGCGATCGGTGAGCCATCCGAAAAAAAGCGCGCCGATCACGGCTCCCGCCAAATAGCCGGTCGCGCTTGCGCCAACCTCCGCATCCGACAAACCGAGCGCACTTTTGTCTTTGAGGATGCTCGCCAGGGACCCGGCCAGCGTGACCTCCAGCCCGTCCAACAGCCAGGTGATGCCCAGCGCAATCACCATTTTCGAATGCCAACGGCTCCAGGGCAGGCGATCCAGACGCTGAGGGATGTTGGTTTCAACTTCTTGGCCGACCGCGGTAGCCATATGCGAGTTGCGCAACCTCCTCCCCTCTAGACACACTCGGCATGCAGATTGAACACCGCGCAGTATCTACAGTGTCGGGGGAGTCGGTTCGGCGCGTTTACTGTCGGTCGGTAGCCCGCAGTTCTACGGTTATTTCTGTTGATGAGCGATGATCTGACCTTTGATCTTGTCGTAAGCCGATGGCGGAATAATCTTTTCATCGCACCAGACAGCTTGGCGAGCAGTATGTCTTCAGCGGTGACAAATGGAACGGGCGCTTCCGAGAGACTCGTTGCGGGCAAAAGAACCGCGCGATCGAGCTCCCCGATTCCCAGCGGGAACGCCTTGGCGGGAAAGAGATCGAACTTGAATGCGGTCGGGATGTAGATGATATTGAAAGCTCTGCCTCGGGAAATTGCATCGCGGGCGGGGGCTAAACATCTTGAACTCCCATCACAGCAACGCGGGCTGGCAAAGCCCGCGTGAAAACGCAGGCCGGTGGTTGGGTGGCGTTAATTGCAGGTGCCGCGCGTTATGGCTGTTCGTATTCCGTGTCTTCTTCGAATTGCGCCTCGTCGAGGTCGTGGACGCCCGCTCGCAGGTGCTGTACTTCACCCCATTGCCAATAGGCGATGAAAAGCAGCCCGGCCATTAACAGCAGGGCGGGGATTGATTCCTGGGGCGGCAAGTCATACGCGAGCGACGGAGCGAGAGCGCCTGCGACAACCGTGGGCAGCATGAGCGTGAGCAACGGCTTCACGCGAAATAAAGAAAAGCGATGGTGGCGCAGAGGGGGCCGCCAATGACGCGCGGCAGGAAATTGACAAACGCCTCAAGCGGGCCGACGAACCAGTACCGGCTTGCCATATTCAAAGGCTACTCCTGAAAACGGCTGCCCGTAAATAAGCATGGCGTTCCGGGACCATCATTTTCGCGGCTCGCTCTTTGTCTTGCTAAAGATGACAAGAGCCCGAAAACGCGCCAGCTCGTCCCGAAGGTCTACTTCTGAATATTGCTTATTGAGACGATGGAGCGCATGAGCAATTGCCATGTCAAGGGACAAATCTAAATTGTTGTCATCCGAGTAAACGCGATCCACCTCTCCAGCTAACTGCAAGTTGGTGAAACCTTCTACTAAATCCATCTTCCGAAGCATTTGAAAGGTTGTTTTGAATCCCTGTGCGTTGTTCGGTTGTACCGCCTCCAAAACCTGTTCGGCCTGCATAGTGGCCCATGCAAACCCCGATGTGAAACCTTCTATCCAAGAGGTTCTTTCAGCGATTTCCCATCCTTTCCAAGCTCGCCCATTCCAAAGGTCCATCGTCCGATTCGAATCGGCTCCATGCCCTTTGAGGCTGCCAACTAAAGACCCAATGGCACCAATTCCCACAAACCATCGCCGTCGATTCATCGCTTGACACGATACCGCAACAGGGGAATTAGAAAACATTTCCGGCTTGTTCTGTTTGATAGGTATGATAAAGGAGATTATCAGGCGCTTCAAGGTATTCTAGATACTTCAAGCTCAGGCGGGCGCGCTCCTCGGGGAGAGTGTGGGGGAAATCGGGGGAAATGAGGTCGGTGTACTAATCAGCGAACCTGAAATGGCAGTCGAGCTCGACGACGCAGCCTTTGGTGCCAGGCCGAAAAGCGTCGGTCTGGCGTTTTTTGATTTCCGTGACTTGATGGCTCAATAGCTTTATCTTCCGGCCAGAAAACTGTGCACAGCCCGTCAGTCCGCGCTTCAAGGCTTCGGGTGTTGATTTTCTGCTGCCGATTCGGATGACCACATGCGCGTTGTCGGCCATGACCCCGCCAAGGGAGCGCCACATATCGGCGATGAACGACCAGTAATTATCGGCCGTGCCGTGGCGGTCGTCGCGCGAAACCATTCCCTTTTTCGGATGGGAAAGTCCGCCCAGGAACCACAGGCGCAGCCACTGGTCTTCCTCAAAACTTGTGACATTGAGATAGGGCGGCGAGGTGACCGCGCATTTAATCGGTCGAGCGGATGTCGATTCGATGATGCGCGGAAGATTGCGCATGTCGGTGTGCAGAACGGTCGAGTATCCGGTGGGCAGCGGCGATTCGTAGCGGAAGTGAGCCATTTCAGCGAGTACGTTGAAGGCGTCACGGTCCGGCGCGACCAGTTTGCGCGTCTTCCAGAAATTGACGGAATAGCGAGGCTTGGTACTGATGGTGCGCGGCATCTGATTGCTGAGGTATCGCTTGGAAGTTGCTTCCCCATGTAGGGAGCCAAGCACCAATGCGGCCAGCATGTTGTCCACGCGCGAGTCTTTCCAGTTAAGGTTTTCACGAAGGTAGAGCAACTGCCGCAGGGTGATGGGCGCATAAGCATAATGAAAGAACTCGTCTGCGTCCTTTGCGGATTCGCGCCAATCCGAGGGGCTAAAATCCTTGCGCAATTGCGATATGCGAACCTTAAGGCTGCGCAGAGCGGGCGGGCTGGTCTTTGCCCTGGTGAGGCAGATAGCGACATCGTTCACGTCGCTCGATATGGCTTCACGTCCGCATAGAAGGGCCATCAGGGCCGTGGTGCCCCGACCGCTGAACGGGTCGAGCACAATGTCATTCGGCTTCGTCAGGCGCTTAATCCAATGCTCCGCGAAGCTCTCCGGGAACATAGCAAAATAAGGGCAGAGCGCATGAAAACGGTGGCGCATCATATTGTGAAGCTCCCCTGTCGTTGGCGGTCGAGAGCTGCATTCAACCATGTTCGGCAATTGTCGAAGACTTCCCTGGAAATTTCGTAACCGTATTGCACCAGGCGGCAACGGTCGAGCAGCAGGCCGCCATCGCTGGTGTGGCTGTTCCATTCAGAGCGGTCAACACGGTGGGGGACCATATAAATGCGTATGGGGTCAACAATCAGCGGCTCTTGAAAGTATTTGTGCCAGAAGGCGCGAGGCTGGAGCTTAGTCAGGTGCGTCTTCCAGTGGATGCCGGTCTTGCATTGCCCGAAACCTACCAGCCCTCCGCTTCGGCCATCGGAAAAGACGCGATAGACGACGATATCGAGCTTGCCGTCGCCCGCGCCGGGGGTTTTCGCCCCGGTCTTCATGCCGCGTCCCTCGCGCAGGGTGGTACAGAGATGTTCGATGTTTGATTGAAAACGGTGGTTATGAGCGGCTTTCTTGCGCGCCGTTCCGAAAACGAGCGCGCCGGAGAACGGCGACTTGCCCCCCCAGAAGTTCAGCAGGATGTCGGCGCAAAGCTGCTCAAACAGAACTGTGGGGTCGAGATTGTCGAGTTTCCTTTGCGCGTCCATATCGGCGCGCGTGGCTACCAGCAGGAACATATAGAGCATTCCCGCCCTGGATTTTTGAGTGAGCTTGGTGCGCAGGGACAGAAGATTACCGGCCGCATTTAGCGTGAAGGGATACTCCCAGGCGCGGCTTTTGCCGGGGAGCGGTGCGCACGATACTTCACGGTCCCGGAGTTCTTTGAACACGTCACCGGCCAGCGTGCGGGCGTTCACATCGGTCATGGAGTAGGCACGTTGCAGTGCACGCGCCAAGTCCTCCTGAGACGCGTTGCCATCACTCTCCAGGAGAGCTCTCATTTCAACCCAATCCGCGAGATTAACAAGCTTCTCCTCGCTGCCGGGGGATGGAACGGCGAGAAGGTTTGTGATTTTACCCTTTCTTCCGGGCATCTCTACGGACCTTCGCCTTCTTCGCTACCATCGCGTCCACCAGCGCGTGCGCAAGACTATCGACGTCTTCCGCGAGTTTCAGAACGTCGTATTCGCCCGAAGTGTAGCCCGTCGTTAACGTACCGTGGGCTTTTTGCAGCGCCTGCTTCGCCTGTTGCAAAGCTTGCCGAAAAATGCGTTCATCTCCCTGGCTAATGTCGTGGGCGACGCTTAACGGAAGACCGTCGCGTAACGCCTTGATACCCGCTTTGGTCAGAAGAACCGTGTCGAGTGTCTTAAGGTCGGGGTTTTGGGAACGTATAAGCGAATCGGTGTTGGAGCTTTCCCGCCCATATAACCACACCATCAAGTCGCCCAGGTTTCTTACCTTCTTGGAGGGAACCGGCCTGCGGTCGGTGACGCCCGTACTGCGTAGACCCAAGAAGTTGATGATGCCTGGGTAATCCATCCCGGTATAGATGTAGTGAAGTGAAATTTATTTTTGGCGATGTCCACTCGCTTGAAGACTCTAGCTTCTTCGGCCTGCTCGACAATCATTAGGCCCCGATACATGCGCAGGACGGTAGAGTTGTAATCGCCAATTTGGTTGGCGATTTCTTCAAGGGGAATACCGTAGTCGTTGTGGACGTGAGCGATGTACTGCGCCTTCGCATAAGAACCCCATGTCGCGGGGCCGTTGACATGCTTAAAACCGAGATAGCGCCAGGATTCCTTCCGGGTGGTGATGATGACGGGCAGTTTGCCCAATTTATCCGCAGCTTCCTTGCTGATGGCCCGTAGCTTGGTGGCCTTCACATGCTGGCGCAACCTGGCATCTACCAGTAGCATGGCTGCGGCCAGGCGGCGGTTGCCTTCGATGACAATGTATTTGCCGCCGGAAGTGGACTCGACGAAAAGCGGCTCGTGCTCGAAATATCCGCTATAGGCGATGGACATAGCGACTTCTTCGACGGCCATTTCTTCCCAAAGCGCCTTGACCAAATCGAATTGCGTGGCGCTCGGGGTGATACCGAGTTCGGCCAGGCGCGGGTTGTGCACGTCGAGCAGCAAGTCTTTGAGTTCGACGCGCTGGTACGGCCCGCCGGTGGGCGCGGGAGGGGCTTGCGGTTCGGCGTGCTTTCTCATGGAATGGTCGGCTTTCTTGTTCTCATCATCGTTGATGCCATCGAGCCCACATTCAGGCGACGATGGATTCGTTCTCCTTAAGCCAGTTGGCGAGTAGTTCCTCCACGAGCTCGCTGAACTCCATCTGCTTGCTGACCAGCCGGGTTTTGACTCCGAGGTGCGTGGTCTTGCGAATATACGTGGTGAATTTTACATAAGCTGGGTCCGTACTTTTCGCTAACGGACGGGCATCATCGGGGCTGGGGTCGAGAGGAAGGCGTCGTGCTTTTGCCGAGTTTGGAAGTGCTCCCGAAACGGCGCTCTCGGAATGTTTTGCCATTCACCTTCCTCGAATCGGCGTGCCGGTTTGGAAGTGCCGCCGCGTTGCCTCTTACATTATCACAAACAGTCAGATGGTTGGCTGGTTGGAAGGCTAGACAGCCAGACAGTAAGGAATTGGGATTGAGGAAGCGAGGGTGATAAACGCTATGGGGCGTGAAAAATAGATGTAAAGAGTTTGCTCAGGTGCAATATCCATGCCGTCGCTTAGCATGATGCGTCGGCGGTCCACTTTCTTTCAGCATCTGGAAACGCCGAGTACGAAGAGCAGTGTCAGAACTCGTTCACGCCTCGAGGTCATCCCGCTCGATGCAGCGGTACTGGGTTCAGCGGCGAAAATGGAGATCGCTTATGGTCTGTCCGGCCGGGATGCAATTGTCCTTGCGTCAGTTCTGGCCCACTTACACACCACCGTGCCCGCGGAGAGCTGCTTTGTTAATCGAAACACGAAAGACTTCGATGATCCCGACATTCGCGAGAGACTCGAAGCCCTGCATTGCAAGTTCTTTCCGAAGTTCGCCCCTGCGCTCGCATACATCTTAACCCGGCTCAAATTAGATCGGGAATAAGAGCGTAACCGGCACGGCGAGTTGCGACGAATCTCACCCGAGAACCCCGCGGATCACATATCCGCAGCGCACGCCTAAAGCGCAGGAAGACTCAGTTTCGGCGGTCGTATTAAAATTCGGCTCAATGCATGTTTCCAGACGTAGCCTGCTGGCCACCACGGCAGTTGCTGCCGCCACCTCCGGTGCGCGTGCCGAAATGTCTGCGCGCTCTAAGCTGAAAGTCATCGTCACCGGCGGTCATCCTGGCGATCCCGAATGCGGCTGCGCCGACACAATTGCCCGGTACACCGCCCTCGGCCACGATGCCGCTCTGCTTTATCTCAATCATGGCGAGGGGTATTGCAACGGTGAGCGTGACGGCAACCATTGCGGCGAGATTCGCACCGCCGAATTATACAAGGCCTGCGAAATCCTCAAAGCCCGGCCGCTCTTTGCCGGTCAGTACGATGGCGAAGCCGTGGTCGACAACGAACACTACGCCGCCTTCGCGCAAACTACTCGATGCGGAAAATCCTGACATCCTGTTCGCGCAATGGCCCATCGATAAGCATCGCGACCATCGCGCCCTGTCTAACCTCGTGCTCGAGGCGTGGCTCCGTGGCGGCAAGAAAGCAGCGCTCTTTTTCTATGAAGTTGCCGACGACACTATGATGTTCACGCCCGCGCAATACGTCGACATCTCCGCGGTCGAAGAGCAGCGTCACGCCGCTTGTTACGCCCACGTCTCGCAAGTGCCCGATAAATGGTATCCGAAACAGGTCGAAATCACGCGTTTTCGGGGGAGCGTCAGCGGTTTTGGACAGGCCGAAGCATTTCTTCACCATTGGGAAAGCAAGCCCGGTTTCCTGCCGTGATCGCATAATCGGCTGCAAACCGCGTTTCTCCCGCTGCACTCCACGAAAGAATTTCTTCTCTGCCTGTTTTTGTCTTTATTACTGCCGGCTCACAACTCGAAGCCGATACTCAGGAAAGTCCGCCTCCCGATGAGCGGTGTCAGCTTGGCCGGACACAGCGGCCTTTATGGGGAGTAATCCGTCACCCGAAACGCAACCTTCAAAGTGAAGGCTCTAGTATCGGACCCGAACGCCCGCGCCATTCAGTGATCTTACTGGCGCTAGGCAATCTCAACGGCAGTGCCCACGCGAAGCTGACTCGGAGTGACAACCAACGCATTCTGCCCGAACATGACGCCCCGGGGCATTCTTCTGTACTCCGCGAGCGTTCTAAGCGGCTCAATCCCGACCTTGGCCGTACTCGGATCAACCAGCACAGTGGAGCATCGCGCGCAGGGCTTTACGATGGCCAGTTGAGCTGAACCGATCTGGATGCGGTCCCAGGTATCCTCCGCATGCGGAGCCGCACCCGAGATCACGAGGTTGGGCCTGAAGCGTTCCACAGCTATCGACGATTGCAGCCTTGTGTTCAGCAGATCGAGCGATGACTGTGTCACTACCAGCAATGGATAGCCGTCAGCGAGGCTGACTCGCCACCTGGGATTGTCAAACGGGGGTTCGACGTATCTTGTGATTTCGTCAGGCAGATAAACCAGCCGGCACGGCCGACCGAGGAAAGAGCTGAACCAATCGCTATAGCCCTGACCTGGATGGGGGAGCGTGAGATGGTCGCGCCAGATTCGAACAGGAACCCGCTCGCCCTCGCCTGACCACGCCGGAATCACCAGAGGTGACATACCAGGAGCCGTCACGACGAGATCGGACCCTTCGAAGCGCGGTTCGATCAGGACCATGCGTGGCAGATTGCGTTGCGAAAGGAACAGACCATCTTCGTCCACCACCATCCACCGCCTGTCTTGCAATGGACCACTGCTGTCCACCTGAGTTTCTGACACCGCAATCCCTCTCGTCGATTTGATCGGGTAAATGAAGATCTGGCTCAACAACATCTGATTTGTGGCGAGATACTTAGCGTACCTGACGCGGAGGTCTTCCCATAGCTGTAATAGACTGATTACCGAAATGACCAATGCCATGACAGTGAGCAGGCGCTTGCTGATGAAGATAGCTGGATTGGCCGCCGTTACTGGCTTCGCTAAAGGGTCGATAGCGACGGGTGTCCAACTATATACAGTTCGCAATGAGGTCCTCAAGAAGCCTTTGGCAACGCTTGAGGCGATCGCGGAAATTGGCTACCGCGAGGTGGAGATGTTGCGTAGCCAGGTGAAGACGCTCGCGCCCTTGCTGAAACGCGTAAACCTCCTGCCCATCAGCCTTCATTTCGAAACCCCGCTGCTGACGGGAAACTGGGCTGCCTGGCAGCACGCCGACATGCCGCCGATTGACCCCGGAGTGACGTTTGAAGATTGCGTCTTGCTGGCGAGAGATCACGGCTTCCGCTATATAGTTTTCAACTATCTTTCTCCTGAGGAGCGCCTGGGCCTCGATTTCTATCGATCGCTGGCGGACAAGCTAAATGCAGCGGCGCGCAAGGCGGACGCCGCAGGCCTACGGTTTTGCTATCACAATCATGATTTCGAATTTCAGCCCAAGCCAGGTGGGAGACCGATCGATGTCCTGCTCAAGCATCTGGACCAGAAGCTGATTGGATTGGAAGTAGATGTCTTCTGGGTGAGCATGGCTGGGGTAAATGCAGCTGAATTTCTCCGGGACCATGCAAATCGGATCGAGTTGGTGCATTTGAAAGACCGAGCCAAAGGCACGCCGATCCACTACGACATCGCCACGGTTCCGAACGAAACCTATCGTGAGCTTGGCTCCGGCGATTTGCCTCTGCAGGATATTCTTGCAGCGGTTTCGCATAGCAATGCAAGGCACATTTTTGTGGAACAGGACTTCAGCAAAGACCCCATCGCGAGTCTGCGCCAGAGCTATGCGTTCTTACGCAAGAGTGGATATGTTGATTAATTGTTGGTTAACAGCGACGTTTGCGCGCCGCGCTTCGTCGGGACGGCGTTTCCTACGCTGAACGTAGGAGGCGAGGGCGATTCAGCAAGCACCGAAGCCGACAAAGCCGAGAGCTGTTGGCTCAGGTACGGGCTTTGGCTCGCGTCAATAGTTGCATGCAAAGTGAACATCAATAAGGAATGTCGAAAGGCCCGTAAACTTCCAAAGCGCCGTTTTTCGCGCCGGCACGGTACTGAGTCCCCGCTTCCAGGTCCCCCGCACCAGACTTTACCTTCACCTGGCAGGCCGCCTGACCATTCCCCGGCCGCAGTCCATCCACATTGAAAGTGATCCCCCCGTTCACCGTTCGCCAGTGCTTAATACTCATACCGGCGGACGGAATGAGCATGATCTGAACGGGCGGTCCGCCGTTCAGACGGCCGCCGCTTTCAATATGATCGAGACACACCTCGAGACCAAACTTGATCCCGTCAAACGTGAAGAGCGCTCCTCCCATACGCTCATCCATGAACTTCGAGACAACGCGGCTACCGAACGAGCTCAGCACATCCCCTTCCAGCACGTCTCGGGGCCTCGCGCCCTCGGTCGGCAGTACGTGCGTAGGTTCCCGCTGACCGCCTGGCGTCGTTGATACGAGCACCTTGTACTTTCTGAAATCGATGTGGGAGACGTACTCCTTCGGAACCAGGTATTCCTCGGAGCCGCGTTGAATCAATGCGACATTGTCAACGACGGCGCCGTAAATCCCCTCCTCAACCGAGTGGCCAGCGCCTAGCTTGCATTTAGGGATCGTCTTTGCACGGTTGTTTGGATCGCGCTCGAACACAATATTGGCGGCGTTGCCGCAGGTGAAGCAGTGCTGCCGTGCGTCAATCGCGGCGCTGATGGCGGTTCCGAAAACGAAGAGCCAGTCTTTATAAATCGGGCTGCTCGTGCCTCCGCGGCGCAGATAAGGCAGGATCTCCGAAACGATATCCGGAGGATACGCGCCATAGGCCCCGCGGAAATAGAATTCCGGCCCCATGAAGATCTTCAGCGTCTTCGAGTCGTCCAGACCCGTAGCATTGATGGCGGCCCAGGCCGAGTTGATGGCCTTCAGCATGCCATCGGCCCGCCGCCGCATATCAATTTCGTCGTCCAGATTGCCGGAGTACACCACTTTCTTGTCTTTGTCGAACTTGCCGAGATTGAGCTTGTACCCAATACAGAGCACCCGCTCATATGCGTGACTGCCGTGCCCATCGTAGGCGATCGCGCGCTTCACCGCCTCATCGAGCGCCTTCCAGGAGAGCGATGTCGGACGCGCGAACGGGTTTCCGCCATTCAGCGCGCGATCCAAGGCGTGCAGCATATTGCGCTTGGCCATCGGCGTGAACGCCTGATTGTACTTCTCGAGCAATTCCTGTACTTCTTTCACCGCAGGCTTGATCGGCGGCTTCAAGAGCATGTAGGAGTCGCTGTTCCAGACAGATAGTGTGGGGATCTTTTCGTAGCGCATGTGATCCTTTCCGTTTTAGCCTAAGCAGCCCAGCCGGCGCAATAGGCCCACGCCTTCTTGGCGCCGAGGGCAACTGACCGGATGGCCCATTGCATAGGTTCAGTTTGACGTATAGTCGGCCTATGGTGAGATTGGCCCGAGGGCTGATTTAAACAACCCGACGATATGTTCTCGCGCCCTTGCACCGGATTCGGTTCCCATGCGGTTCGACAGAAGTCACCTCTCCGCGACTCTTATGAGAGGCCATGCATGCTAACTTAGCTCATCAACAAGAGGGAGTCATATGAGGCGTAGAGACTTTTTGAAATCGAGCGCGTCGTTCAGCGGCGCAATGCTGTTTGGTGCGGGCGGACGTACGTTCGGGCAAACACCCAGGACGATTCGAGTTGGATTGCAGCTTTATTCCGTGCGGAACTCGCTGGCTAAAGATCCTTGGGGAACACTAAGGGAAGTCGCTCGCGCTGGCTACCATGATCTCGAAGCCGCGAACCATCAAGCCCGGATTGACCCAGGGGTTGGCTTCGGGGTGAAAGCTCCGGAACTTAAAGAACGGTTAAGCGACTTAGGGCTTTCCATCGTCGGATGTCACATCAATCCACTCGATATCGACATCATCCCGCGTGCGCTCGACTATCAAGTGGCACTTGGGAATAAGCAGATTGGAAACGATATCGAGTTTTATCCATATGGGGATATGGATCACGTCCTCCAGAGGTGCGAGCTGTTCAATAAGATTGGCGACCTGGCAAAACAGCGTGGCATGCGCTTCTACTATCACAATCACTTTCAAGAGTTCCAAAAATTCGGCGACAAATTCGTATACGAAATTATTGCCGAGAAGACAGATCCATCACTGATCTTCTTTGAGATGGACACGTATTGGATGTATCGGGGAGGGCAGAATCCACTGGATTGGATGAAACGGTTGAAAGAAAGAATTGTGCTGTTGCACCAGAAGGATTTTCCTGCGACATGCCCTCAACCGATGAATCTCTACGAAGGGGTCATCGACAGGAACAAGAATATCGACCTTGAACTTTTCATGAAGAACAAGCACCCGCTTTGCTTCACGGAAATTGGAACGGGAATTCTGCCAATTCAGTCCATCATCGACGCCGCAAACAAGCTCCCTCGCTTCGAATACATGCTGCTGGAACAAGATCTGACCCAGATGAGTGAGCTGGATTCTATCCGGACCAGCAAGAAAGCGTTCACTTCCAAATTCCATAACGTCACCTTTTAAGCCAGGCTGTGCGAGAGAGAAAGAGAAAGCCGTCATTAGTCCTGATAAGTCCGCTTCACGTCGTTTATCGCCGCCGGCTGTTATGGCCGCACAGCGGCGGGATAATGACAATCGTGGAAGTGGCGGACCGCTCTGCTATAACGGCCACATCATTGGGCCGATATTGCTGGAAGATAGGGAAGATGCCAGACAGTTGGCTTCCGGAGGTGACGGTCTTATTATGAAGTCCTTTCTTGCATCTCTGCTCGCCCTTCTTGTGTTTCACCAGGCTCTGATGGCCCAGGCTCCTCAGGCGACCGACTTTGCCGAAATGGCGAAAGCTCTTGGCATCGGAACGAAGGTGGAGGTTCAACTCGTCGGAGGCTCTCACATACGAGGCCGCATCTCTGCTGTGCAGCCAGACGCGCTGAGGGTTTACGTTGGACGGCCCAATGCCGGGAAAGTGCGAACCATCGCGTTTACGAATATTGTGACTCTGAAGCGCCAGCCGGCGACTCACACCCCCGTTCTGGCTTGGGCTGCGGCCGGTGCAATCGTGGCGGCCGTTGTCATTGCCATTTCGGTTCTACTGATTGAGCGGCGAAATGAGAGCGGGTTAATACAAATGCCCGGTGATTTTCGGACAGATCATGTAACGGCGCAGGCTAGAGCGAAAGGCGGAGAAGTGTAAGTCAGATACGGACCGGGAAGTCCGCTTCACGCCAGTGAGCCGCTCGTCGTAAGCTCAGCATCGAAATAAGGATCTCGACCTCAACAGGTAAATGTTCGACGAGTACGAAGGCTCAGAAACGGAATCAAATCATTCCAGAGAGCTGGCTGCCGACGTGGTCGTTGACATATTCGACTCCGGTGCCAAGCAACTCTTTTAACGCGAAATGATCCAGCGCGATGTCTCTCAGTCAATCAGAAGAACGTCAAGGGTCTCGATAAGGGAGATCGAGCAACTGTTGAAGAATTTTCCGCCGACGAGCAAGGGATAACGGGCGGCCAGTTTCTTAATAGCGCGGCCGGCGGGCAGCGGGAATGGCGAGCAGGCCTAAGGCCAGCAGGGCGATCGAAGCCGGTTCAGGCACCGGTGCCGACGGCGGTGAGATGAAACCGATGGTGACGTAGCCGTTCCCTGTGTTTGCGCCTGCAGTCAGGCTAGTGTCCGTGAATAGCGGATCGAGGTAGGAACCGCCGCCTCCGCCGCCGTCACCCGGACTTGCTCCTCCACCACTGTACCCACCGCCACCGCCGCCACTCGCGAGGCCGCCGCCACCGCCGCCGCCATAGCCGCCGTTCTCCCCAGCAGCGCTGACGCCTCCACTGAAGCCATTGGCGTAGTCATCGCCGCCGTCGGCGTGACTCCCGTCACCACCATTCCCCGAGAAACCGGCACCGCCGCCTGCCTCGCCTCCGATGCCTCCGCTGCCGTTTTGCCCTCCGGTCGCTGCGCTGCCGGGGGCATTACCGCCTGCAGTTGTGGTTTGGCCCGCTTGCCCGTTGTTTTTGTAGCCTGCGCCGCCTCCGCCGCCTGCGGCGGCGAGCAGCGATTTGGTGCTATCAAAAACAATGAACGTTCCGCCGGCGCCACTTCCGGTGTCTGTCCCTGCACGAGGCGCGCCAGCGACGTAGACGTCGAGCACGGTACCAACGGTGAGCGAATAGTCGCCTCCAATGAGCGCGCCTAATCCACCCAAATAACCCGGGGCGCTGGCGCCTTGTGCCCCGGCGAGTGTGATGGAGTAGATGCCGGTGGCTGAAACGGTGTATTGCTGTCCACCGCCGGTGAAATTCAGGCTATCGGCGAGTAAAGAAGACGACAGGAGTGCAGACAGGCACAACACACCGCCTTTGACGCGAGTGCGCATGGATCGAGAACCCTCCGAGTGACGCTATTTTGAACGAGACGGAAGCTTGATTATTATCCGAGGATCCGGCAGGAGTCAATGCAGGTTGGAGAGTAAAAGTAATAGAACTACGGCTCGTATGACGGGCTCAAAGTGAACGCACGTTCGGAGGCTGAAGTCTGAGCTGCGTCAGCTTGTTGGACATGTCAGCATAGTGCACCATAGCAATCGACTTGCGATACCGGAACCTGTAAGCCTAGATACGGAATGATAAGTCGGCTTGTGGCCGCCCAATCTTCGGTCACCGCCTGATTTATCCGCCCCATGGAATCACGTTCACGCCGGCACGGAGAAAAGTCTACGCTCGTTCCGCGTTACCATGTCCCGTCGCCGTCGGCTTTCCGGAGACCGGCTGCGCTATTGCGGCGGGATGCGCTAGGGCTGCTCGAAAGCTCGTCGCAGCAAAGTCTGAAGTCCCAATTTGGCAGCACCTTGTTCTAAATAGTTTCGATCAAGATTCGCAGCCCGAGTAAGAACGATTCCTCGAATGTCGCGCCACTGCACATCCGCGACGTTGCCGCCCAACAAGTACCAATGCAGTTTGGCGAGCAGTATGTCCTCAGCGGTGACAAATGGAACGGGCGATTCGGAGAGACTCGTTGCGGGCAAAAGAACGGCGCGATCAAGCTCCCCGATTCCCAGCGGGAACGCCTTGGCGGGAAAGAGATCGAACTTGAAGGCGGTCGGGATGTAAATGATATTGAAAGGTCTGCCTCGGGAAATTGCATCGCGGGCCTCGTCGAGGTCCGCATAAAATGCCGCCGGCAGGTTAGCGAACACGTGCTCTACGTTTGCGGGAGTAAGGTCGGCGAGGATATCCAGGTCATTTGTGAATCGGGGTTCACCAAAGGCGGTACTGGCCCATGATCCTCCTATTGCGTATCGAATGCCGGCCTTTTCGAGTGCGGAGCGTAATGGTCCGAATGCCTCTGCCGGGGAACTCATTGCCTCCGGTATGCCTTGCGTGCGATCTCGGCACCGAACCTGGTGACTGCGATCCGGAATGTGATTTCCGCGTCTTCGGCGTCGGGATGCATCTGCCGTAGACCCGCGATTTGTAAGTGATGACCTGCTTCCCACAGAGCGGCCCCCATCTCGATCCGCTCGGAAGGGGTCATTTCCGCGAGACGGTCTAGGTAGACTTGGCGCGCGGAAGCGCTGGTGTCGCTCGGCATGCTGCTGACTTCAGTATCCCGCGCCAACGCTCGGGGCGTGTTTGCCAGGCGCGGGCGGGACGCCTTGAAGCGGTTACAGCCGGTTCTCACGGCGGCGAGAGATCGAGCGCCGGATCAAGAGTAAAACGAGCATTCCAAAGCGCGGACCATCGGGTCCACCAGGACCGCTCAGTCCGCTCAGTGACACAAGACGTACTCATGAAGGCGCGTGTACTCTGGGTTACCAGTGCAGTCTTGACACGCTCGCGCAATGCGCTGCAAGATCTCCCCAAGATTTATGTCTCGATCTTGGGAGTCGACGTCCAGAAGAGCATTGAGAAATCCAAGTAACTCCAACGGGTGGGTTTCGGGAATGCTTGAATTCCTCTGTTTCAGTTGCCAAGTCACCATTCCTAAACCCGACGAGGGAGCCACCAGGTCCAGTACCACGGCACTAGCCGCTGTGAATTCCTGTCGAGTCTCGATTGCAGCGAGCGCAAGGTCTCGTGAGGTCGCCGCGTCTCTTAGCCCCCGGTCCAGCGGCCACGCATTTTGAAGCCACGGCCCAATGCGCTCGCGCCAGATCTCGTCTGCGCTTGCTCCCGCCGCCTCCATAAACCTCCAAAGCACACGCGCTGCTGCTGCACGTCCGACCGGCGTGATCACCTGAAGCACCTGAGCTGCTTCTGGATGACTAATCCACTCCGGTTGCCGTATGCATATTCCGGTGAACCAGGAAGCTGCGTTTTCTTCACTCTTCAATCCAGCGAAGCGGCGAACCGTTTCGAGGAAGTCTTCTTTCAACAGCGGCCACAGATCTGGCGGCATCTCGAACTGCCATAAATAGCCCTCCCACAATGCAGTAGCCTGCGGGCAACGGTCCCACATAAAAAGCGGAAGCAAGTTAGATTGAACCCAATCCTGTTTGAGCCCGAAAAGCCAGCCTAGCCTTGCCGCCAGCCGTGTTTGGGACAGCACTAAGGAAGGAATATCGGCTGGGCCAGTTTCGTCAGCCGCTCCCAAATGTCAAGCGTAAGATCAGTCCCCGAATTTGGGTTTCTCGCCTCCATCCTTTGGAGAATTGCCTCAGCGAGCATACCGGAAGCGCTATTAAGTGCCTGAGACAGAACATTCTCTCTCAGAGTGACTCTAGCTTCGAGCATCGAAGGCAGCAGTCGGTCCCATACAACCCAGAAGCAGTCTTCATCTTCGACCGCGAGCGATTTTGAGACATCACGGAGAACAGAGGCTACTTCGTTCGACACCGAAGAAAGGTCTAACCACCGAATGAGTGCCGAGCAAAGCCGCGGCCAGAGCGGAGTCGCTTGCGTCGACATAGGCATAATATGCAGAAATTCTTTCCACGCTGCCCCCGGGAACGTTGAACCCTCGGAAAACGTGGCGAGAACCTCGAACGCTCCACTAATGTCTTCGCGTACTTTCATTTGCCAACTCCGCCAGTAAGGAGACTCAGGAGTAATTCCCTCAACAATTCGCGACTGCTCTTCCTCGCTCAGGGCCCCTAAATCAAAATGGGGATCAATGCGACGAAATATTGGATCGCCCGACACGGTTGTCGTATACGAAGGGAAGTCGGCCCGATCATCCGGCCGTTCTACAGAAGGCCGTGAATGCCTCAACTCGATGAGTCGTTCTTGGGCGTCACGGGGCAGTATCCGGTCACTCTGGTCCAGGCATTCCAGTCGACGCCATACCATCTCGTCGGTGATCTCTAAATACGTGTCCGCTGAGGTATCGGCGCGAAACATACTTCGTGGCGGACCACCAAGTATGGCCTGTACAAGGCGGGTCGATTCGTTGTCGCCCAATTGAAACCAAGCGTACCGGAGCAGCTGAAACCCTTCTCGCTCAACTTCGGGAGACCACAGCCAACGGTGATTCTGCTCGAGTAGCAGATCCAACATTTCTGATCCTGCAACAAGGTTTGTCTTTACTGCGGCGAAGAACACGAAGCGTCGCAGCAATGGGATTTGACTTGCCCTCCAATGATCCACGAGCGCCCGACTGTGAGACGGCTCGACCTTGGCGAGTGCTAAGAAAGAATCGCGCATAAGAGATACGAGCATCAACCATGGGCGTCCGTCGGAATTTTGCTCGTGCTCGTCAATCGAAGGGCACCAAATATAGCTGTAGTCGAATCCATCTCCGGCGTTCTCGGAGAGAACCATTAAGCACAAGCCCGATCAAGAAGGGAGCTTATGTCGAAGCTAAGATCCACAAGTACGCGATCGCGGTCGTCGCGCGACATTAATTCCTGGTAAACGTACAGGGCACCCTGATCAGCCCGCAAGACCAGCTCACCATTCGCGTATGCTGAAAGATGTTCTTGAGGTATTGGTTCGACGAGGCCGGGCCAGCTTC
Source organism: uncultured Acidobacteriaceae bacterium (assembly GCA_963795445.1). Classification (GTDB taxonomy): domain Bacteria; phylum Acidobacteriota; class Terriglobia; order Bryobacterales; family Bryobacteraceae; genus Bog-105. Next base: position 46,666 of record CAWCHX010000006.1, read on the forward strand.
GTTGGAGCCGCAGTAACGGCGTCAAGGCGGCGACGATCTCGTGGCGAAGTATTGAATTCCATTCGCCATCGTGCAGACGACGTTGGAGGTCAAAGCTAAAGTGTGTTCCAAGGGACCGCAAGCTCGAAGCGTACTCCTCGCTGCTGACAATTTCCCAAAAGCGATATAGACCGCGCGGCAGAACTGTTGCGAGCACTTCTTGGGCGAGTCTACAGCGAATTCGGATTCGTAGGTCTTCATGCAGGTAGGTTCCGTGTTCGATTGTCCAATCGACAAACCGGCGGTCATTCAGGTGCTTCGTCAGCCAATCGATCAAGTAGGCAGAAATGACATGCAGGCGCCGGTCGGAAGGAGGCGAACTGCTGCACAGAACTCTTACAAACCCGGTTTCACGCAAGAAGGCGTCGTGGCCGAGACTTAGCAATCCGGCCTTCTCGATTGGTTCGAGCCACTCGAACGGCGCGGGAGGATCTAGGTTGGCGAAGATCTTGGCCGCATGACCGGTTTCGTCCCGAAGGGCCCAACAAACTTGCTGGCGCGCCAATTCAATCGCTGGTGTGTGAGCGTGTTCCAGTATGACTGCTGCTTTACCTTGTAGGCGCAATGAATGGCGATTGGCCCAGTGCTGAATAGTGGAATGAAGGCGATCGTGATTTCGTCCCTCGACTTTATACAAGATGGGCTGGACCTGCTTGCTGTTCCACTCAGCGGCGACCTTCTTGAATTCTTCGGGCTCGGCCCCAGCGAAGGCGAACGCCGTGGCAACTGGCTCGCTAATCGCTCGGTCAGCGGCAAATGCGTCGAGCATATAACGCATAACTGGATCATCGGCGCTGTATCCGATGAATAAGACAGTAAAGCGTCGGAATAGCTCGGTGATAAAGCGACTGGCCCAGCGCTCTGTCAGATAGGCCAATCCGAAATCAGCGCTGGAGAGGACGAGGTTTTCAGAGTCCGGATCTGACGCGTTTAGGCGACCGTGAAGGTACACGAGACTGTTCCATCGCTCCCGCTTCGCAATCGGGAGGCTTGGTGCTCGGTGTGTCGGAATAGCTGATCCCTCAGGCTCGAATGCAAGATCAAAATTTGTCGTTATCAGCCGAAGCTTGCCGTCCTTGCCGGTGGCGAGCTTCAGGAGTGCCCGATGAGTAGAGAGATCCGCGTCCGGCGCCAATTGGAGCAGTTCGCGTACTTTCCGGACCACGATATGCCGACCGAAGAGAGTTTCGAGGGCGTAAAACGCTCGATCATATTGACTTTTAAAAATAAGTTCCTCGATTTCCGGCGAGGTATCTGGAAAAGAGTCGTAGACGCTCTTAACGAGTCTCCTGAAGGTTGGCAGCCCGGCGCGAACGGAGATCCCAGCACCGCAGAACAATACCAAATTTCCATCTTCGAGTGACTCTAAGACCTCCACCGGCAGCTCCGGGCCGTCGGTTACCCACTGAACCTTTGCTGACCCCTGAATCATGTTGTGCGTGTTCTCGCGAGCCGTTTCCTTGAGAGAGGAAGACCTGTGACTCGTTCAAAGATAGTATGCGAAGATCGAGGACGCTCGAACTCCCGGCTGACATGGCTTACCTGGCCTAGCGAGCTGCCGCCAACCTTAGGCAGACAATGCTTCCCCCCGAACTGAGTCACACCTCTTCCCAAATCCCCTATACCTTTTCCCCTGATCCACTTACCGCCAACCAACCCCTCACCCACGCAAGGCCGTTCTACAACTTAAAGCAGTAGTTCAGCACTAACGCCCGACGCCGCCGCGCGTCCCGCTTCCATTTCTAAAGGAGAAAATCAATGTCAACCTCAGCGCAAATCGCTGCGAATCAACAGAACGCGCAACACAGCACCGGCCCCCGGACCATCGCGGGAAAAGCCGCCATGGCGCATCACAATTTACGGCACGGCTTCACCGGAGCCTTCTCCATCCTCGCTTGGGAACTTCAGGAGCATTTCGATGCCATGCTCGCCGAATTCACTCAGGAGCACCAGCCCACCACCTTCACCGAAACCATCCTCGTGCAAAGAATGGCGCAGTCGCATTGGCTCACCATGCGCGCTTTGCTGCTCCAGAACACTTGCTTCAACCAGGAAAGTCCGCTCGAAACTGTCGACAAACAGCTCGCGCTCTATATCCGTTACCAAACTACGCATGAGCGCGCTTTTCACAAGTGCCTGAATGAGCTTCTAAAACTCAGAGCCGAAAAGAGAAAGGCCGAAATTGGGTCTGACTCGCAGAAGCGCAAAGAAGGGAACGAGGCCCGCAAAGAAGCGGCCGCCATACAGCGTCAAAACAACGAAAATCGCAAGCAGGAGCGGCACCCGTGGGATATTTTGCTTACTCAAGCGAAGGTAGATAACCAGATATTGCAAAATATGAACCTCCCGGGCTCCTCAGATCGCGTTGGGGCGAGCATTCAACGCATCATCGCGGTTGAAAAAGCCGCCTAATCGCCTCGAACTCAAATCTGCGCGCCTCGTTCACACCCCAACCGCGCCCGCGGCAGAGTTAGTGTGCGGTTTCCCGGACGTCTTTGAGATTCAAACACCAGGACCCATAGCCGCGTTTACGCCCGCTCGGATCGTCTTCAATTTGGAAAAGTACATCCAGCTTCGCGCCCGGTTGGAACACCGTTCCGCGCTCTCCGAAATTCCACGCTTTGCAAAACAGCATTCGCCCTTTGTGCCGCAGCGGAACGTTGAAATGCTTTCCATCCTTCAGCGCCTTCGCCGGTCCGGCGACTTCAGCGCCCGATGCCGAAAACAGCGGAGCCGGATTGCCGAATCCGAATGGCCCCAGTGCCATCACCTGTTGCACACAGGCATCGCTCAATTCTGGAAACGATGCTTCTGCATCCACCTCATACTGCGGGCGCAGATCGTCGCCGCTCAGTTTACTCGCGGCAAATTCGCTGAAGCGTCGCCGAAAATGATCCAGTTGTCCCGCCCGCAACGTCAGCCCGGCGGCTTGCCTGTGACCGCCAAACTTCTTGAACAGCTCCGGCATGCTTTCCAGCGCCTCCAGCAGATGAAACGCCGGGATGCTGCGGCCTGACCCCGAAAGACATGCCTCTTCCCCATCGATTGCCATTGCGTCGCTCATCACAAACACCGGCCGGCAGAAGCGCTCCACCAAACGGCTCGCCACAATGCCCAGCACTCCCAGGTGCCAGCCATCGCCCGCAAAAACCAGGCCGGATAGATCGTACGTGACAGCCTCTTCTTCGCACTGCTTCAGAATGGCGTCGATCACTTCCGCCTCCACCTGCTGGCGCTCTCGATTCAATGCATCCAGTTGCTCGGCCAACTCGCGTGCGCGTGCCGGATCTTCCGTCAGAAACAGCTCGATCACATCGCGTGCCGTCGCCATCCGTCCTGCCGCATTGATGCGCGGCGCCAGGCGAAATGCAACCTGGTGCGCGGATGGACACTCGCCCTCATCGAATCCCGCTACCGCCAGCAGTGATTTCAAGCCGCAATTTCGCACCTGCCGTAACCCCGATAAACCGCGCCGCACAATCACGCGGTTCTCGCCTATCAGTGGAACAATGTCCGCCACCGTCGCAATCGCCACCGGCTTTAGGAACGATTCGAGCAGTGCCGCTTGCCGCGCCGCCGTCATTTCGCTTCGACGCAGCAGCGCCTGCACCAACTTCAACGTCACGCCCGCCCCGCACAGGCTCTTATCCGGATACTTGCAATCGCGCCGATTCGGATTCAGCACTGCCAATGCGGGCGGCAATTCGGCTTCGGGCAGATGATGATCCGTCACGATCACATCGATCCCCAGCGTGTTGGCATGACGCACCGCCTCGTTCGCCCGGATACCGGTATCCACGCTGACGATCAACCGCACTCCACGTTGCGCGGCGTATTCGATCACCTCGCTGCGCATCCCATAGCCTTCCTTCAAGCGGTGCGGGATGTGAAAATCGGCGGTCCCGCCGAGAAGCTCGATCGCTTTCTTGAGCACCACGATCGAGGCCGTGCCATCGACATCGTAGTCGCCGTACAGCAGGATCGGTTCGCTTGCTTGAATTGCCGCGTACAGCCGCGTCACGGCGCGCTCCATGTCCTGCATCAGGAAGGGATCGTGCAGTGAATCGAGCTTTGGATTCAGGAACTCGCTGGCTCGCTCAACATCGCTATAGCCGCGGCTCGCCAACACCGCCGCAGGCATGCGCTGTAGCCCCAGTGCCTGTTGCAATCGGACCACTGCTTCTTCGGAAATGTGCGTTAGCGCCCAGCGCGCCGGCGGGCGCGAGCGCCGCACTGCGGCAACGCTATCGGCCATCAGTTCTTCGAAAAGTATCCTCCCAGCGTGCTGTCGTCTTCCTCCTCCTCGCCCACCGTGATCTCCAGCTCCGCCAGAATGTCGTTCAAGGCCTCATACCAGTCCGTATGCATCTCGTATATATAGATACGCCCGTCCATGCAAAACGAAAGTTCCACCGAACACGTGAACCCCTCATAGTCCCGCAATTGCCGCAGCCGAGTCTCAAAGTTGCGCTTCTCCTCGCGCGTGAAATCGCTGTCCTCAAGCTGGTCCAGCGCTTCGTCGATCTGATCTAAAGAGAATGCCTGATGATAAAAGACGATCAGCTTGGCGCCTGCCTTGTGCGCCGCGCCCAGGAACTCGCGGAAGTTCGGATGCCGCTCCGTATCCCATGACACCTGGTTCAGCGTGTCGGACATGCGATGGTATCCATGGAACACGGCGGTTCCCGCATCGTCGAGATAGGCCTGTATCTCCGTGCGTAGAGTTTCCAGATCTAGAGCCATCCGCTTCAACCTATCAGATTCAGAATTCTTTACACCAGAGGACCCGCCTTCAACTGTTTAACGGATGTAGGGCGCGTCATCATTAGTAACCTGAAACTTACCGTGGACATCGTTTACAGCAAGCTCTCTGTCTCGAAAGCGATACTACCAATCTTGCTGCGGCCGAGTCTCGTTCTCTTCGTCTTCCTGTTCGCCATGTGCGAAGGCCTCTTCGCGCAAAGCGGTTTTGTGAAGTCCGGCGATCAAGCCCATCCCCGGAGCAACCGTCACCGCTACGCAAGGCGACAAGACCTCTTCCACTGTCACCGACCAGGACGGTCACTATACGTTCCCGCCGTTGGGTCCCGGCACATGGACGGTCACTGTCGAGATGTTCGGCTTCGACACGCTGAAAAAGGACGTCGACTTTGAGACCGCGAGCGCGCCCGTGAACTTCGATCTCCAGCTGAAACCCTCGCCGGTTCTGGAACGGCTCCGGCAGTTTGCTGCCCGGAATCCTGCAGCGTCCGCGTAGTCGGTGGTCCTGGCCGCGCCTGGCGCTAGAGCGGCGGCGAACACCGCCGGAACCAACGGTCAGCAGCTTGATCAGGAACTGCAGAACGAGCTCAATGCGCAGCCCCAAACCGTCGCCCCTCCCAGCGGAAGCGAGAGCGGAAACGAATCTTTCTTGGTCTCCGGCAGCCTTAGCCCGGGTATGAATCAGGGCAGTCAAGCCGATTCCGGACCGGACATGAGGTTTGCGGGACAAGGTCCGGACGGTATGGGCGGTGCTGGCGCAATGAATGGACAAGCGCCCGGATTCGGCGGTGCGCCCGGTGGCTCCGGCGGCGGCGGACCAGGCGGAGGATTTGGTGGAGGCGGTGGCGGCTTTGGCGGACGAGGCGGTGGCGGTGGCGGCGGTTTCGGCGGCGGCCGGGGCGGTAACCGCCAACGCCGGCCCGGACAAACTGCGGGCGCGACCTTCGGCAACCGTCGTCGGCAGACTCAACAGATTCACGGACAGGCCTCCTTTACCCTCACCAATTCCGCCCTGAACGCGAAGCCATTTTCCATCAACGGTCTCGACGTTCCGCAAGCCTCTTACGCCCAGAGCCGCTTCAGCCTAATCGTCGGCGGCCCTTTGGTTATTCCGAAGATCGTCAAAGATCCCAAGACCCAGTTCTTCATTACCTACTTCGGAAACCGGACCCGCGCCCCGCGACTCTTTACCGAGACCGTTCCTACCGCAGCCGAAAGAATCGGCGACTTCTCGCAGGCGACGCAATCTCTCGGCGCCTCCGCCAACAATGTGCCGATCACGATCTTCAATCCGGCTACCCGCCAGCAGTTCGCAAACAACCAGATTCCAGCCAGCCTGCTGAACCCGATTGCCCTCAATCTCCTCAGGTTCTATCCGCTGCCGAACGAGCCCGGCAATGCCAACAACTATCAGTTTGAAACGGCGCAGGCAGCAAATAACGACAACCTCGGCATTCGCGTCCAGCGCAGCATCACCCAAAAGGACCGGCTCTCCATCAATGTCCAATTTCAGGATCGCAATGGCACCACCGCCCAGCCCTTCGGTTATTCCGACACCACCAACGGTTATGGGCTGAACACGCAACTGCAATGGACGCGTAATCTGTCCTCCACCGCTATCAACAACGCCCAAGTGCGGTTCAACCGCAACTACAGCAAAGTCGTTCCCTACTTCTCGCTGCTGCCCAACGTCGAGGCCCAATTGGGCATTCCGGGCGCTTCCTCGAATCCGCTCGATTACGGCCCGCCCACCCTGAACTTCACCAACTTCGGAGCGCTCAGCGATTCGACCCCGACCCTGAACCGCAACCAGTCGCAAGGCTTGAGTGACAGCGTCAGCATTCTGAAAGGCCTGCACAGTATCTCGCTCGGTGTCGGTTATACCCGCGCGGACCGCGCCATCCAGACCGATCCGAACGCGCGCGGCACCTTCAATTTCACTGGTGTGGCCACCAGCGCGCTCACTGCGAACGGAACGCCTCAAACCGGAACCGGCTACGATCTCGCGGATTTCCTGCTCGGGTATCCGCAGTCCAGCACCATTCAGTACAGCGCCTTCAGCGACTACTTCATCCAGAATCAGCTCAACGGCTATGCGCAAGATGAGTGGAAGATCCGTCCGAACCTCACCTTGATCGGAGGCGTCCGATATGAGTATTTCGCTCCGGTTACCGAGAAGTACGGGCGCATGGCGAATCTCGACATCGCGCCGGGCTTCACCAACGTCGCGGTCGTCACGCCCAACCAGCCCGGTCCTTATACCGGCGCGTTCCCGGCCGGGTTGATCAATCCCGATTACAACAACTTCTCTCCGCGCCTCGCGGTCGCCTGGAAACTGCCCTTCAAGAAGTCGACCGTCATCCGCTCGGGTTACGGGATCTACTACAACGGGCAAGCCTACGTTCAATTCGGTACCTTGCTAGCCGAGCAGCCGCCTTTTGCTACGTCCAATAGCGTGAATACCAGTACCTCGGACGTATTGACGCTCCAGAGGGGATTCTTGACGACCGTTCCGAACCAGATCACGAATACCTTCGCAGTAGCCCGGAACTACCGCACGCCTTATGCGGGCACCTGGAACTTCTCCATTCAGCGCGACCTCGGCCGCGGCTTCTTTACCGAGATCCTTTATATGGGGACCAAAGGCACCGGCCTGGATGTCAGGACGACTCCCAATCAACCGCCGCCCGGCAGCTCCCAACTGCTCACCCAGCGCAACCAGCTCGGTAATGCGGTTGGATTCACCTACGATCAGTCGGTCGGGAACTCCATTTTCAATGCCCTGCATGTTCGCGTCATGCGGCGCTTCAATCACGGAATCTCTTTGAACGCTCTGTATCAGTTCGCGAAGTCGATAGACGACTCCTCGACGCTCGGCGGCGGCGTGTCAACCGTGGCGCAAAACTGGCTCAACATTGCGGCCGAGCGCGGGCTATCGAGCTTCGATGTTCGTCACGAGCTTACCGCCAATTTTGTCTGGACTTCGCCTGTTGCGGCTCCCGGATCTCGCATCGCTTCCGATCGCTTGGTCGGAAGATTGCTGAAGGATTGGCAATTGAGTGGATCGGTCACGGCCCAAACGGGCAATCCGCTCACGGCTCGCGTGCTCGGCAACAACACCCAACTCGCCCAAACCAACGGTGCCGGTAGTGAGCGAGCCGAGGCGACCGGCCAGCCGATCGAATCCGGTACCGGCTTTTTCAATCTGAACGCATTCACTGTTCCGGTTTCCGGCAGCCTACGGAGACGCCGGGAGGAACACGATTCCCGGTCCCGGCCTTTTCAATCTGAACGCTGCTTTTGCGCGATCGTTCAGCTTCAGCGAGCGGAGGCGCATCGAGTTCCGCCTGGAAACGAATAATGTGCTGAATCACGTGAATTACACCAGTTTCTATACAGTCGTCAATTCCGTGAATTATGGCCTGCCGAGCGCCGCCGGCGCCATGCGTACTGTACAAGGCGTGGTGAGGTTCCGGTTTTGAGACTTACCGCGCTTTTATTGACGGTCTTCCTGGTCGCTCAGCCGATGCTGCCGCAGCAGCGAGCGACCTTCTCGACCACAACCAATGTGGTAATCGTCAACGTCACGGTTCTCGACCGCAATGGCCGGCCGATCGAAAACCTGACCAAGGACGATTTTCAGCTTTTCGAAGACGGCAAGCTGCAGAAGCTGCAAGCAGTGGATTTACAGCGGCTAAACACCAGGGTTCTGCCCTCGGTGAACTCGGCGGAGGCGCAACCGCCCGCGCCCGCACCAAAGGCTATCAATCCCGAAGCGGAAAAGGCTGCGCTGAAGAGCAGCATGCTTTCGAAATACCAGGACCGGCGGCTGATGATCATGCTGTTCGATTTCTCGTCGATGCAGCCGGCAGAGCAGATTCGCGCCAAACAAGCGGCGATCAAGTTCCTCGAGTGCTCAGATGACCGCCAGCGACACGGTCTCGATCATGGTTTACGGCAGTGAGCTTCAGACCGTCCAGGACTTCACCTCGGACCGAGATCTGCTGATCAACACGATCAACAAGTTCCGGGTTGGCGAATCCAGCGAGAACGCCACGCTTTGCCGATGAGGGCGCCGACGCTCAGGATCAGAGCGGCCAATTTGTCGCCGACGAAACCGAGTTCAACATCTTTAATGCGGATCTGAAGCTGGCGGCGTTGGAGGATGCGGCTCGGAAGCTAGGGCAATATCCCGAAAAGAAGGCGCTGATCTATATCTCCAGCGGCATTCAGAAGAACGGCGTCGATAACCAATCGCAGCTGCGGGCCACGGTCAATACGGCGGTTCGGGCCAATGTCGCGTTCTATCCGATCGACGCCCGCGGCCTGTCGGCGCTGGTTCCGGGCGGCGACGCAACCCAAGCCGGGGCGGTCGGCAACAACCTATATAGCGGAGCAGGCCAACGATCGCTGAAGGAAAACTTCAACAACCAGCAGGAGACGCTGGCCACGCTGGCGCTGGACACCGGCGGAAAGGCGCTACTCGATTCGAACGATCTGACCGAGGGAATGCGGCAGGTTCAGAAGGACTTCACCAGCTATTACGTCCTCTCTTATGTCAGTGCCAACACCGCCATGGATGGCCGCTATCGGCGCATCCAGGTGAAGCTGGCGCCGAAAGATGCCGGATCTTCGGGCAAAGCTGGATTATCGCCAGGGATACTACGGGCCTACTACCTTCGCCCGTATGCGTGACGTAGACAAGGAAGCGCAGCTCTCGCAGGCGCTGCTCTCCGACAACCCGGTCACGGATATGCCGATTGCGGTCGAAGTCGATTATTTCCGGCTGGAAAAGGACAAATACTTTGCGCCCGATTTCCGTGAAGATTCCGGGCTCCGGCTCTGGCCTTCCACAGCAAAGGCGCGAAACAGGCGACCGAGCTCGATTTCATCGCCGAAGTCTTCGATGCCCGGAATCGGCCTGCCGCAACCGTTCGCGACACCATTCCGCTGAAAGTCGACGAGACGACGGCAGGGCAGGTGGTGCGCAAGAGCATTCAATATGATACCGGCGTAACGCTGACGCCTGGGACCTATAAGCTCCGCTTCGTCGCCCGCGAGAACGGCGAGGGTAAAGTCGGCACCTTCGAGACGCCGTTCACGATTCCCGACCTGGCGATGGGCAAAGCGCTGCGGATCAGTTCGGTCATTTTGAGCAATCAGCGGGAGCCGGTCAGCCAGCAAGTTGCCGGGGTCAAGAACGACAAGAAGCTGCTGGCGAACAACCCGCTGATCGACAACGGGCAAAAGCTGATGCCGAACGTGACGAGGGTGTTCCGGCCGGGCCAGAACATGCTGGTTTACGTCGAAGTCTACGACCCGACCATTCCCGACAGCTTGCCCGAGAACTTCCGGCGGGCAGACGTTGAGGCGAGCGTCGCGCTGTACCAAAACAATAAGAAGGTGTTCGAAACATCGCCCGTCCGCGCGAACCGCCTGAACGACAAGCGGCAGGGAACTCTGCCGGTCTGGCTGCAAATGCCCATGTCCAAGATCGAGCCCGGCAAGTATGACTGCCAGGTGAATCTGATCGATGAGTTCGGGCGGAAGTTCGCTTTCCCGCGAACTCAGCTGGCCGTTCTCTGGACGAATCCGGCTTTCTCCCGAATTCGGTAGCGCAATATATCGGATCTACATACCTCCAAGTATTTATTCCATAAATCTGATAGCATATACGTATGCAAGTTAGTTATGACTGGCTACGGAAAAGGCTGGCATCGATTTCCAAGCAGCTCGCTGTTTTGATCGGTTTGGTCGTCTTGCCGATCACGATGCGACTCGAGAAAGTAGCCAGGCGAAACCTGCTCCCGCCGCTCCTCCTGTTACACCGCCTGCGCCAGTCAGTCCTGATCTCCGAACGATCCGCCTCAAGAAGTTCTTCTCCAAGCTGCATTGCCCAGTCACTTACCTGGCCGAAGATTTTGTCCATGCCGCGGATGACAACCAGCTCGATTGGCGGCTGCTTCCCAGCATCTCGGTCATCGAGTCAGGCGGAGGCAAGGCGTACCGGAACAACAACATTTTCGGCTGGAACAACGGCCTGCAGCCTTTTCCGACACTGCGCGCCGGGATACATGAAGTGGCTTTCAAATTGGGAAAGAGCCCGCTTTACGGGCACCGCGATTCGGTCGGGAAACTGCGGCTGTACAACCCGGATGCCGACTACCCAGGGGCTGTGATCAGTGTTATGAACCGGATCAGCCCGGTGGTGAATCTAAAGCGCGACGCAGCGAGCGGTTCGGCGACAGAACGAATTCGTCTACGCAGACTAGGCGGGCAGACTAGGCAGCTGCCAGCAGCGCCACTTCACGAAGCGCTTCGATGCCGATCCGGTGACAGAAATCACCGAACGCTTCTCCTGGCCGCCGCGCATCCTTGTAATGCTCGATCACCGGACGGAGGCGGGACGGGATTTCGGGCCGCTTGACGTTCTGGGCAAAGACGGTTCCCAGGCGAGTTCCGAGCGGCGAGGCGCCCAGATAGATGGTGTACATGTCGACGCTGGCGCCAACAATTCCGATCTCCGCCGTATAGGGACGGGAGCAGCCATTCGGGCAGCCGCTGGTGCGGAGGTGCACGACGTCGTCTCTGAGCCCGACCTCGTTTAGTTCGGCCTGAATCTCGGCCACGAGTTCCGGCATGATGCGCTCGGATTCAGTGATCGCTTGCGCGCAGGTCGGAAGAGCGGGGCAGGCGATGGCGTGACGGAGCACGGGAGGCAGCGCCTCCGGCTCGGCGATACCGTATTCGCGGAGAAGGGCTGCAATGGCGGAACGGTCTGATCGCGGATGCCGCTCAGATAAAGGTTCTGCTGGCAGGTCAGCCGAACTTCGGGCCGATACTTCTCGACGATAGCCCGCAACCCGCTTCGGATGCGGCGCTTCGCGTCAAAATCTTTAACGCGGCCGCTGATCACCGGGACGCCCACGAACCAGATCGGTTTACCTTCGGCGTCTACACCTTGGCGGTGCCATCCCAGATAGTCGTTGGAACGGGTCCAGGTGAGAGGGCGGGGCGGAGCCAGCTCGCGGCCGACGCGATTTTCAAGTTCTGCTCTTGAATTTCGCAGCACCCCACTCATCCATTACATATTTCAGGCGCGCCAATCTGCGATTGCTGCGATTTCCAAAGTCTCTATGAATTGTTACGATTGCGGTGACAATTTCAAGTAATTCTTCGGGATCTGGCCCGATCGAGCAGATTGGATCGGCCAAGCGCGGATGGGAGGTCTTTACTCCGGCGCTCTGGCCCATGCCGCCGCCCGCGAGGATGGTGAAGGCGACCAACTGGCCGCCTTCGTAATGGGGGACGATGCCGATGTCGTTGGCGTAAAGATCGACGGTGTTGTCGCCCGGGAAAGCAAAGCCTATCTTGAACTTTCTCGGCAGATACGTTGCACCATAAAGAGGTTCCGTCTCGCCGGATTCCGGTTCTTCGGCGCTGGCAGCACGTTCTCCATCAACCCAGATCTCGTAATAAGCAGTGGTCTTGGGCTTTGAGGCTCTTGGAGATGAACTTAACGATGGGATACAGCTCTTTACGCTGCTCGTTCTCGAACGGAGCGGGGCAGGAGATGACGTTGCGGACCACATCGCCGCAAGCGGCGAGGGTACTCAGATAGCTGTCGTTGATACCGCGGATCAGTTCTCGAATACGCAGCTTGGGAACATAGTGATATTGAATGTCCTGGCGGGTGGTGATGCGCAAACTGCCGTCGCCGATGTCTGCTAGGCGGTCCAGGGCAAGATACTGATCGGCCGTTAGAAGGCCGCCCGGCACGCCCACGCGGACCATCGCAGAGAACTGCTTTCCGCGCAGTTTTGCGCAGGTCGCGATCATCCTGCTGGTAGATGCCGTGGAACTTCAATACGCCCGTCGCCGGTTTGGAGAAGAGCGTTTCCGTGTTGCCGAGCTCTTCGGCAATGGTGCCGCGGAGATAGTGGCCATCGAGTTTGGCTTGCTCGGCAGGCGAAGGAGCTTTGTCCATCTAGATACTAGAGTATCCTAGATGAGCAAAGATTGAAAGATCTCTATTGAGATTAGGGTGAATAGTGCTAGCGACCGAAGCTGGCTGATCGTCGTCCAGGACCGGGCGGGGGTGGTGGCGGCGGCTCCTCGACAACGACCTTCTTGGGCCGGGCGTCCAGGCGAGTGGCAATCAATTGCTGATAAAGCTTGGCGAATTTGGGCGTACCGGGCTGCGCGCCCTTCTCAATCACGTCGCGCTCAGTGACTTCCTGGGCCGTAGGAAGGTACTTTTGCAGATAATTCTTGATGCGGTCAAGGACAAGCCGCTGCCCGGAGCGCGTCAGGAGAAACAGGAGAATTTCGCCAGGCACCTTTGGAGAGCAGATCGTAGAGCGCGGAAGGCTTTTGGAGCTTGGCCGTGGCGAGTTCCTTCTCCATCTTGGCGGCCTTGCTTTCGAGTTTGGCCGCGGCGTCCAGATCCGCCTTTGGAATGCCGGCGGTCTTGATCAGTTGGGCGCGCTCTTTGGAGTTGAGCTTTTCGAGCAGGAGAAAGAGGAAAAGAGAATAGGCGTTGACGCTGACGTCTATGCCGAACGGCAGAGACTGCCGCGCCTTCTGAAGCTTTTGAAAACCGTGCAGGTTCAACTTGGGCCCGGATAGGGAAGGCGAGAGCAAGTAGAGCAAGTTTTCGTCTTCGAGAGCTTTGAGGATGTCGCCGGCAAGCGGGTCGAGGGCGATCTGGCGAAGCTCCTGCTCGAGGGCCGCTTGGGGAATCTTAGTCTCAAGCTTCGCCTCGCGGACATTGCCATACTGACTCATGGTGCGTTCATCGACGGTAAAGCCGAGTCGAGTTCGGAGGCGAATCAGGCGTAGAATGCGCGAGGGGTCGTCATACAGGGCGTAATTCGTGGTGGCGCGGAGCTCTTTGCGGCTGAGATCGCCTAGACCATTGGTCGGATCGAGCAGGAGACCGCGGGAGGCTTTGCCCAAAGAGAGAGCGATGGCATTGACGGTGAAGTCGCGGCCGCGGAGATCTTCATGGATGGTAGCGGGCTGCACGTGCGATTTTCCGCCGGGCTTGCCATATTTTTCCTGGCGAGCCATGGAGATGCTGCCGGTGACATTGCCGCGGAAGCGCAGCTCGACGGATTTGCGGTTTTCATCGACGCTCAAGATTTCCGCCTTGGTCTTTTGCGTCAAGGCTTTGGCAAATTTGACGGCGGGGCCCTCAACGGTGAAGTCAAGATCGCGAATGCGAAAACCGCGCCATCATGTCGCGCATGGCGCCGCCGGTGAGGAACAGGTTCAAATTGGACTTGTTCGGCAGCTTCACGAACTTCGGCTAACGCTTTGCTTTGCTCGCCACTCAGGTGGCTGTCAAGCATGAACATGTAGTCGCTCATGGTTCTTGGCTCCTTACCCGGCGCGCGACAGTTCGCGTTCGCGCGGCGCGCGGATGGTGCTGGTCAACGGTTTGCCGCAACCGGGAACGCATGACATGCGTGTAGATTTGGGTGGTTCCGATGTCGGCATGGCCGAGCATCGTCTGCACGCTGCGAAGGTCCGCGCCGCCTTCCAGCAGATGGGTCGCGAAAGTGTGCCGAAGCACATGCGGACTCAAACCGCGGAAGATGCCGGCGGATTTCCCGTGCGCGCGTAACAGTTTCCAGAAACCTTGGCGGGTCATCCGGGTTCCGCGGGCGGTAATAAACAAGTAGGGGCTGACGCGGCCCTTCAGAAGGCGTGAGCGCGGCCCGGCGCGATAAGCTTCGACCGATTTCAGGGCTTCCTTGCCAACCGGGACAATGCGCTGTTTGTTTCCTTTGCCGATGACTCGTACCGTACCTGCGGCTTCATCGAAATCAGAGACGCGAAGCTGAATGAGCTCGCTGACCCGGAGCCCGGTTGCGTACAGGAGATCGAGCATGGCGTGGTCCCGAAGCCCGGTGGCGGAAGCGTCGTTGGGCGGGGCCAAGAGTTGGTTGACGCTCGAGTAATCGAGGTATTTCGGCAGCGACGAGCCGATCTTAGGCGAGACAAGAAGCTCAGCCGGATTGTTGCCGATGTCGTTTTCTTCCACCAAAAAGCCAAAAAAGCCGCGTAGCGTCGTCACTTGCCTGGCGATGGAGCGGTTCGACAAGCCGGAAACGCGCAGATGATCCAGGTAGGATCGGAGTGTTTCGAGAGTTACTGATGCGAGGGGCGTAGTCTTAAGGACCTTACTTATCTGACTTAGATCGCGGCGATACGATTCTAAGGTGTTCTGGGCTAAACCCTTTTCCGTGCGGCAGAAATGAAGATAGGAGCGCATTCTCTGCTCGAATGTTGTCATTTCCGCCATTCTGCCAATGATACAATAACCCCGAAATTGTTTGAAACAAAGTAATTTTTCGCATCCACCTTGCCGTCTAGCACCGTCAAACGCGTTGTTCTGTACCGGTTCGACCGCCAGCCGGTGGAAGGAATCGTAAATCCTGGGGGATATCTGCTGGATGATCGAATCGAGCTGATCACCCTAAGCGGAAACGTGCTGAATACACTGTATAGGGAAGCCAAGGCACTGTGTTTTGTCTCGGAAAACGGAAATCCGGACCTGTTCACAGAGCACCCGCTGTTCGAGCGCAGGCCGAAGGCGCCGGGACTGTGGACAAGATTCACTTTTCGCGATGGAGACCGGCTGGACGGCATTCTATCTCACAATCTGCTGGAGTGGCCGCAGAGCGGCTACTTTATCACTCCGCCGCGAGCAGGAGCAACCAGGCAACGGGTATTTATTCCGCGGGCGGCAGTGGTGGGGACCGAGTTGCGCGGAGTGGTGGGAAGATCCGCGCTGGCGGCCCGCGGGGCGCAAAATGTCGAGGTAGAGCAGGAACAGATTCAGCTCAGCATGTTTGATTCGTAGCAGCAGCCGCTGCGGCGGCCAGCGGGTTGGCGGCCGGCTTGCGGCCAAGACAATGGGACCACAGCCTGCGCCACTCACCTTGCGGGCTGTCAGGGCTGAGCCAGAGGAACACGATTTCATCCACAGTGAATCGCGGCGAGCACTGGGAAGCGCACCAGGCTTTTTCGGCCCGTTGCTTGAACGGTCCCGAGTTCCGCGGGGAAAAGAGGGCGACCCAAGGTGAGATGTGGACGGAAATCGAATTCTTCGTTGTGTCTAAGATCGCCTTGATCCAGAGCGGCATGGAGTTCGTGGAGCACTCCACTCCCTTCGGTTATGTCGAGATAAAGGACATTGGTGTCCGGGAAAAAGCGCACCTGCGAAAGTTCCACATCAAAGGCGGTGAACTGACGCAGGATCTGCCTAGCCTGCTGCGAGGCGGCATCCACCGGAAGCTTCAACGGCCGCGGAGGAAGTATGGTGATGTGAGGCTGCGCGTTATCTTCACCCGGCAAAGCCTGCTGGAGGGCGTGAAGAAAGGATCGTAATGGATCCGGGATATAACTCACCAACGCGAAGAAACCCCACTGAGGCGTTTCCGTGATGTCATTCATCGTGTCGATTGGAGTAAGGGGGCACCACCTAAAGAGAATGAGAACCGGGGGAGGCGGCTATTTCCGGGAGGGCGGCATCGGGCTGAGACTTCGGCTCAGGGGCGTACCATTGGGCTGGTTCAAAGCCGACATACTTGGCAATTTGTAACTGCCCTGGATCGCCATCGGCAGGGATTGTCTCGAGCAGATCCCCTGGACGGAGGGCCTGGTTTTGCGCCGCAAGGAGTTTCCAGGCTGCATAAGGTGTTGCGGCCTCAACTTCTCCGCTAAGCATCGTAATCCTTGGGTCTAACAATGGCTAAGCCGCCGGTGTGCGCGGCCCACCGGAAGCTTTCCCTCGGCGCATCCTTCATCCGGTGAATGCGGTAACCAGGCATTAAGGATCAGTCTAGCGTAGAAGTCTGAAAAACAGTAACAAAACAAACTTTTCAGTAGGTTTGTCACAATGTGGACGGGAGTTTGTAGGCACTTAGCGGAATGAAACGGTACTGGATCTTTTTGATCTTGCCGGCGCTGCTCGTGTTGTGGTGGGGCTTAGACCATCGCGAGGCGGCGCCGCAAATCCATTTCGCGACTGTGCAGCACGCGAAAATCGAGAGCACCGTTTCGACCAACGGCAAAGTGGAACCGGTGGAATGGGCGGCTGCGCGGGCGGAAACGGCCGGAGTGGTGCGCACGATTTCGGTTCAGCGGGGGCAAATGGTTCAGGCCGGACAGACATTGGTACTGCTCGACATGACGGCGGCGCAATCGGATCTAGCGGGAGCGCAAGCACGAGAACAAGAGGCCCAGGCAGAGAACGCGACGGTGGGTCAAGGTGGAAAGGCGTCGCAACTTGCAAGCTTGAACGATTCGATTCGCAGCGGCCAAGCCGCGGTCGAGATCGCACAGCGGAACTATGACTCGATGCAACGGCTGGCGAGCGGGCAGGCGGCCACGAAGTTGCAAGTGCAGGACGCGAAGGACGCCCTCGATCGCGCCAAGCTGCAGCTTGCGGGGTTCCAGGATCAGCGCAGAACGCTGGTGACATCGAGCGATAAGGCAGTCGCACAAGCCAAATTGCATGATGCTCAAGCGGCGGTCTCGTTCGCGCAGCACCGGGTGGCACTGGGGGACATCAAAGCGCCGATTCCGGGTACGGTTTATCAATTTGATCTGAAGGTGGGCGCGTATATGCAGCCGGGTGAACTGGTGGCGCTGATCGGGAACCTTGACCAAGTGAAGGTGACGGTTTACGTGGACGAGCCGGATCTGGGGCGAGTGGCAGAGGACGAGCCCGTCAACATCACGTGGGATGCGAGACCAGGACGGCAATGGTGGGGACAAGTAGACAAACTGCCAACACAAGTGATTTCGCTGGGCACGCGCACGGTGGGCGAGGTGACGACGATTGTGAATAATCCCGGTCATGACCTGCTGCCTGGCGTGACGGTAAACGCAACCATCATTTCTAAGGTAGTGAAGGACGCGCTTAGCATTCCAAAGGCAGCGCTGCGAAATATTCGCGGTAAGAGCGGAGTGTACAAGTTGGCCGGAAGCTCGATTACCTGGACGCCTGTCGAAACAGGTATCAGCGATGTCAACAATGTACAGATTCTCTCGGGCTTACAACAAGGGGACCGAGTAGCGGATCGAGTGGTGGAGCCGAGTGACGCCGAGATCAGGAACGGGATGAAGGTCAGAGCGATGGTGGATTAAGGGCAGGGAAGTGCGCTTCGCTGCCGGGCTACCCAGGCACTCAGTTTTGGCATTCGCGTTGGTGAATGCGGTTCTCTACTGTTGTCTCCTTCCTTTGTGGGAAGGTTTCGACGAGCCGTTCCATTACGGCTACGTTGAAAACATCGCAGTTTGGCATGAATTTCCGGTCATGAATAAGGCGCGGATTTCGGGTGAAATCCGGGAGTCATTGAGGCTCGTGCCGCTCAGCCGTTTGCTCAGCGACGCAATTCCGGGTTCTGTTTCGTTCGAGGATTGGTCCAGACTGCCCGAGGCGGAGAAGCTCCGCCGCATTCAGGAATTGAGGGCGCTAGATCCAGCGCTAAGGCGTGAAAGCTCCGACGTGATGAATTACGAAGCGCAGCAGGCGCCGCTCGCGTATTTACTGCTTGCGCCCGTTGACATGCTAGCGCGCAATTTTTCTTTGCGAACGGCGATGCTACTGTTGCGCCTCCTGGGAGCGATCACCGCGACAGTGCTACTTTACGCGGCGCTCACTGTGTTGTTGCGGGAATTGGGGTTGGACGAGCGGTTTCAATGGCCGGTACTCGCATGCGTTTTCGAGTCACAAATGCTTTGGGCTTCGATCGCGCACGTGGGTAACGATTGGCTGGCTGTGCCGTTGACGCTATTTTTCCTGACTTGGCTGGCGGCCGCAACCAAGACAATGAGTGCGAGAAATACGGTGGTTCTGAGTTTGATCTTTTCGGCTGGATTGTTGACGAAGGCGTATTTCCTAGTCTTCGTCCCGCTCTTTGTAGCGCTCATTTTTTACCAAAGATCGCGGCTGCGGATTTCATGGAAGACAGTTGCTGTGGCGCTTGCTATACCGGTGGTGATCGATGGTCCATGGTACGCGCATAACGTGCTTCTCTATGGAAGCCTTAGCGGGACACAGCAGAGTATGGCGGGGATCGGCGCACTCCAAGTCTTGGCGGCCGTTCCGCATATCAACTGGCTGAAGAGCGCGACTGATTTTGCGCGATGGTCGCTTTGGACCGGGAATTGGTCTTTCCTCTCCTTTTCACGATCGACGTTGAATTTCGAAGCTATTCTGTTGTGCTTGTCATTCTTGCTCTACTTGGTCCGACGCGGGCGTAGCAGTGAGCCGGAGCGATGGATTCTGGCTGGCTGCGGCTGTTTCGTTCTGGGCGTGGCATACCAGACGTGCGCGACCTGGATTCACACGGGCGGCGTATCGACGAACGCGGAGCCGTGGTACTGGCAAGGCGTACTCCCATGCATTTGGGTGTTGTGCTTCCTGGGCCTGCAAGCCAGTGGGACCGCCGGCCGCACGATCGCAATGCTACTTGGCCTGATCGCGGCTTGGATTGCGGAACTCACATACGTAGCGAAGCTGCTGCCCTATTACGGAGGAGTCAATACGCGCGGCACGTGGCACAACGTTATGAATTGGTGGTTGAGTAATCCGAGTCAGGGTTTAAAGAGCGTCACGCTGGCGCCGGTCTGGGTTGTGTACGGCCTATTGGCGCTGTTTAGCTGCATGCTCGTATTTATTACGGCGGTGAATGTTCGGGGAGTTTGGGCTAAGGATTAAGATACACAACAGTTCTGTGTAGTATTACTAAAAACACCATGAGCAAACGCATCAACATTGTTTTGCCGGATAAGACCATAGCGGCCCTCGATCGGGTGGCGGCGAAGGGGGACCGCAGCCGGTTTATCGACCGTGCGGTTCGGCACCTCGTGGAAGTTGAAGGGAAAGCAAATCTTAGGCGGCAGCTCAAAGAAGAAGCAATTGCAAACGGTGACCGCGACCTTGCAATTGCGGTCGAGTGGTTCCCGCTCGAAGAGGAAGCGGCACACCTGGTTGAAACTAGTCGTTCGCGAAAACCGGCTCGAAAACGAGCATGATGCTTCCTCGTCGCGGCGAGATTTACCTCGTTGCCTTCGACCCGACAATCGGGCATGAGATCCAGAAGACGCGCCCTGCGCTCGTCATTCAGAACGATATTTCGAACGAGCATAGCCCGATCACAATCGTCGCGGCCATCAGTTCTCAGTTCGGGACTCCGCCACGTCCACGCGAGGTCCCTCTTCCCAGCGGCGGACGAACCGGCTTAACGCAGCCGTCTGCGTCATTCTGAATCAGATCCGGTCGATTGACCGAGCGCGCTTAGAAAAGCGGCTTGGTGCGGTTGATTCGGCGACGATGCGCCGCGTTGACCAAGCGATCAAGATCAGTCTGGGCCTGATCGAGCTTTAGTTAGGCGAGCAAAACGCTTCAAAAAAGGCCAAAACTTACTACGGAATATTGACCAGCGCTTCGGGGCTGGATGCAGCTAATACGGCCTCCGCATCGGCCTCGGTGAATTCCTGCGTCTTGGAGGAATGATTCATCGAGCAGAATTTTGGCCCGCACATGGAGCAGAAGGCGACATCTTTGAATCCTTCTTCGGGAAGCGTTTCGTCATGCATTGCTTCAGCGGTTTCGGGATCCAATGACAACGCGAACTGTTTGCGCCAGTCGAAGGCGAAGCGGGCGCGCGAGAGTTCGTCATCGCGATCACGGGCGCCTTTGCGGTGACGCGCGATGTCAGCCGCATGCGCAGCAATTTTATACGCAATGATGCCTTGCTTGACGTCCTCGCGATTGGGCAAGCCGAGGTGCTCTTTCGGAGTGACATAGCAGAGCATCGAGGCGCCGTGCCAACCGATCATCGCGGCGCCAATGGCGGAGGTGATGTGGTCGTAACCAGGCGCAACATCGGTCACCAGCGGACCCAATGTATAGAAAGGCGCTTCGTAGCACATTTCACGTTCTTTATCGACCTGCAACTGGATTTGATCCAGCGGAATATGGCCTGGTCCTTCGATCATTACTTGAACGTCATGATTCCAGGCTTTTTTGGTCAGCTCACCGAGGGTTTTGAGTTCCGCAAATTGGGCCGCATCGCTGGCGTCGGCAAGGCAGCCCGGACGCAGGCCGTCACCGAGCGAGAAGCTGACGTCGTGCTTTTGAAAGATTTTGCAGATGTCGTCGAAGTGCTCGTATAAAAAGTTTTGTTTGTGGTTCTTGACCATCCATTCGGCGAGAATGGCTCCGCCACGGCTGACGATTCCGGTGATGCGCTTCGAAGTGAGCGGAACATACTGGACGAGCACGCCGGCGTGGATGGTCATGTAGTCGACGCCCTGCTCGGCTTGCTCTTCGATTACCTCAAGCATGACGTGAATGTTGAGATCTTCGACGCGGCGGACACGGTTGAGCGCTTCGTAGATGGGAACCGTGCCGATGGGAACAGGAGAAGCGTCGATGATGGCCTGACGAATGCGCGGGATGTCGCCACCGGTGGAAAGATCCATGACCGTGTCGGCGCCAAACTTCACTGCATAGGCGAGCTTTTCGAGTTCCTGGTCGATATTTGAAGTTGTGGACGAGTTGCCGATGTTGGCGTTGATCTTGCATTTGGAAGCGATTCCGATGCACATCGGTTCCAGACGGTGATGATGAATGTTGGCTGGGACGATCATGCGGCCGCGCGCGATCTCATCGCGAATCAGTTCGGGCGCCAGGTCTTCGCGCTGCGCGACAGATTGCATTTCGGCGGTGATGGCGCCTTGGCGGGCGTAATGGATCTGGGTGCGAACGGGATCGTTCTGACGAGACGCAAGCCAATCGTGGCGATTCATGTACTGATTATAGAATCGCTGCCGCTATTGTGCTCCGGCGAATAGACGTGGACACCAGGTAATCCGGAATTCTTGAGAGCGGCGCCCTCATGGAATCACCGATAAACCAGACACGGGTAGAAAGAATCGGACATAATAAGAACATGTCTAGTGTCCGCCAATCCCGCAAATTCACGATTAGCTTCCCGGAAGAGCTGGCGCAAAGAGTCGACCAACTGGCTAAACAGGAGAGCCGCAACACCAGCGAGCTATTCCGGGAGGCATTCCGAACTTACTTTGCGCAACAGGCGCGCGCACGCATGAAGGACACGCAGGAGCTCGCCGCCAAAACCAATGCAGGCGGATACACAAAGCGAGACACCCGCCGCCTGCTTGAAGAAGCCAGGCGGGAAATGAAGGCCGCTAAGAAGAAATGATCACAGTGATCGACTCCTGCACCTGGATCGATGCCACGATCCACGGCGGAGTCGAGGAATCAGCTATCCATAAAGCCTTCGACACCAGCCTCATTGCCGGCTGCGATCAGCTCTGGAAGGAAATCGAATGGGTCCTCACACGCAAATTCCACCTTCTTGCCGACATCGTGAGAGACGATCTGGCCTTTTTCCGCATGCATTCGCTCGATGTGCAGATCACCGGCGGAGTGAAAGGCTGCATTGACCCGGACGACGATTTCCTTCTGGAGTGTGCCGTCCGATCCGGCGCCCGCGTGATCGTTTCCAACGACCTCAAGCATCTGGTACGGCTTGGCAGCTTCGAGGGAATCCCGATTGTTACCCCCTCAGCCTACTTGGCCGACACAGTCGCAGAAAATCGGCGGTAGCGATTCCTCCGGGATCATTGGAGACTTCTGCACGTCTGTCACGTCTTTGTTGCAAAGGGATGTCAGGATGAATGAATGTCCAGAGCCGTCGCGCTACTCCTGAGCTTGGGTATGGCGTGCTGGGCTCAGCAGCCGCCTGAGAATCCGCCGGCGCACGGTGGAGAGATCCCGCGGCAGGAGGAGAACAAGGCGCCTCAGACACAGGAGCCGCCCCAGAGATGGAATCTGTTCTGGCAGGCGACTTCGATCGGGCAGTATCACGGGACCTTCCATTCGCCTTACCAGGGCGTGAACAGTTTGGAAGACGTGACGGAGCGGAGTGTTTCCCTCACAAGCACGTTCTTTTTTGGTTTCCGTTTGGACCAGAACACGCAGATCTATGTCGACCCCGAGTTGGCGGGAGGCCGGGGCTTCAGCAATGTGACGGGTATTGCGAACTTTCCAAATGGCGAACTGCCGCGGGTGGCAAGCGCCACCCCAAAACCCTACCTGGCGCGCGCGTTCATTCAACACGATTTCGGATGGGGTTCCGAGCGCGAATCCTTCGAGAGCGAGGAGAATCAGCTCGCCGGACAAAGGCCAGTGAATCGCTACACCATAGTCGCGGGACGTTTTACGGTTACCGATTACTTCGATAACAACCGGTATAGCCACGATCCCCGGACGCAATTCATGGGGTGGGCAATCATGTATAACGGCGCCTGGGATTATCCGGCCGATACGCGCGGCTACACGTGGGGCTGGTATCACGAGCTACATACGAAAGCATGGTCGTGGCGCTACGCCAGCGTGGCTGAGCCGAAGGTAGCGAACGGGCTGCGGTTCGATCGGCGCATTTTCCGCGATCGCGGGGACATGTTCGAGGGCGAGCGACGCTACACGATTCGGCAGCACCCGGGAGCCATTCGAGCGCTGGGATTCCTGCTTCATACGGATTCAGGCAACTATCAAGAGGCTTTGAAGTTGGCCGCTGAAACGGGTAGCGTCCCGGACGTTACGAAGACACGGCAAGTGGGCACGCTGAAGTATGGCGGCGGTTTAAATACCGAGCAAGAGATTACGTCAGATATTGGCGTTTTCGCTCGATTAGGATGGAACGATGGCAAGACAGAATCCTTTGCGTTCACGGCGATTGACCGGCTGGCGCAGGCGGGCGTGTCGGTGACGGGCACGCGCTGGCACAGACATTTCGATACAGCGGCCACGGCCCTGACGGTCAGCGGCCTTTCCGCGGTACACGCGGCGTATCTGGCTGCGGGCGGGCTCGATTTCCTGATTGGAGACGGCCGATTGAATTACGGGCCGGAGTACGTTTGGGAAAGCTACTACAGTGCGCGCGTCGTGCCAGGTTTCTTCACCAGTTTGGATTTTCAGCGCGTTGTGAATCCCGCCTATAACCAGGATCGCGGGCCGGTTTGGGTGTCGAGCATACGGCTGCATATCGAGGTGGGGAAGTGAAGGAAGCACCAGTTTATTCGTGGCGTAGAGCGATCAGCGGATCGACTGAGGCGGCGCGGCGGGCGGGCAGCAAACTGGCCAGCATGGCGGCGGTTCCCAGAGCGACTACGACAACCACGTAGGTGACAGGATCGGTTGGGGTGACATCGTACAGCATCGCTTTCAAGTAGCGGGTAAGCGCGAGCGCTCCGCAGATGCCGCCGATTGTCCCTACGAGGATGAGCAAGGCCCCTTCGCGCAGGACGAGGCTTAGGATGCGCTGCGGCTCGGCGCCTAGCGCGAGACGGATTCCGATCTCCTGGGTGCGCTGACTGACGGCAAATGCCAGGACGCCATAAACGCCGATGATCGCCATGAGAAAAGCGATTCCGGCGAAGCTCGCGAGGAGAATGCTGTTGAAGCGCGGACCGGCAGCCATCTGGCTCATCGCCTGGTCCAGCGTTTCGAATTTGGCGAACAGCGTAGGATCGAGGCTGCGGAGCTCTCCCCGAATGGCTGAAGCGGCAGCCTGCTGATCCGCAACGGTACGCACGATCAAGAGAAGGCTTGGGGCGCTTTGCAACTGCAGGTCGTTGATGAACATCTCCGGCATGGCGGGTAGGATGAGCCCCTGATTCTTCGCGTCGGCGACGATTCCGATTACAGTTTTCCAGGGTGCTGCGCGGCCGCCGCCAATTTGCTTACCGAGCGGATCTTCATCGGGCAGATAAGCTCGCGCGGCGGCTTGGTTGATTAGCGCGACCGTACCTGGGTGCTCGAAATCGTTTTGTGTGAAGAAGCGGCCGCGTACGAGAGGACTGCCGGCGGCTTTGAAATAATCCTGCCCAACACCGCATACGCCGATTCCATCGCCACGATGGAAGGGCTCCGGCAAGGGGCGATCGGAGCGCGAGAAGGTGATGAACATATTAACTCCCGCTGGAGGCGTGCACTGCGTGAGTGCAGCCGCTTCCGTTCCGGGGAGATGGCGGATGTAGGTCAGGAGATCTGCCGCGAATTGTTCACGATTGCGCTTCTCGAATTTGGTTCCGCGGAGCGGGATGGAAACGGCAAGGGCGTGCTCGGGTTGAAAGCCGAGGTGATCCTTTTCGAGATGCCAGAGCGTTTGAAGCAGCAGCGCGGCGCCTGAGAGCAGGATGAGCGAGAGCGCTACTTCGGCGGCAACAAGAGCGCGGCGCAAGAGACGATAACCCCCCGCGATGCCGGAGCGGCCGGCTTGCTGTAACACGGATTGAATGTCTACGCGGCCGGCCCGAAGTGCGGGCAGACCTCCGAACAGCAGCGTTGTCACTATGGAAACGATGAGCGCGATAGCGAACACGCGAGCATCCGCAGTGACTTCGCCCAAGCGAGGCAGTTCCGCTGCGGCGAAGTGCACAAACCCGCGAAGAGCGAGGACAACGAAAACCATTCCAAGCGTGCATCCGAAGACTGTTAAGAGCGCAGTTTCGGTGAACAACTGGCGGATGAGACGCGCACGGCCGGCGCCGATGGCGGCTCTGACGGCGAGCTCCCGCGAACGCGCCGACCAGCGCGCCAGCAACAGATTGGCGAGGTTGGCGCAGGCAATCAGCAGCAGACATCCAACGGCTCCAGACAATACCAACAAAAGCAAGCGTGCGTTCCCGACGCGGTGTTGCTGCAGTGACTGGACAAGAACGCTTGTATCTGAACGGAACATGCGTGGCGCGTCAGCCTTGCTTGCCGCGAACAAGGTCTCCAGATCCGCCTGGGCCTGAGCCAATGTGACGCCGGGTTTTAACCGTCCAAAAACGGCCCAGGTCGACATGGACCGGTCATGATGACTGGCAGTGGGCGATACGGGCAAAGTGGTCAAGACGTCGAGTTTCACGTCCATCGGGAAGACAAAGGACGACGGAAGAACGCCGGCAATCGTGTAGGGCTGTCCGTCCAGAGTGACAACCTGGTTGACGACATTATGATTGGAGTGAAAGTGATTTCGCCAGAACGCATCGGTTAACAACACTGCTTTCGGGCCGGTTGGAAGCTCTTCTTCCGGCGTAAACGCGCGGCCGAGCGCAGGCCTGATGCCAAAAGTGGAGAGCAGGTTGTAGGAGACGCGTATGGCGTGAACTTCCGCAGGATTGGGACCGTTCAGAATCATCGTGCTGCCGCCGCCGGCTTGCGTCGCCGCTAGTTCTTGGAACACGCGATTATCGCGGCGCCAAGCGACGTAATCCGGCGAAGGAAGAAATTCGGCATTGAGAAATCGAAGAGCGACCCAGACGAGCCGGTCCGGGTTGGTATAGGGCAGCGGGCGCAGGAACACAGTGTCCACTATGCTGAACACGGCTGTGCTGACGCCGATGCCTAGAGCGAGGGTAAGTACGGCGGCCAAGCTGAAGCCTGGAGTGCGGCGCAGAACACGCGCGGCGTAGCGGAGATCCTGCCGCAGACGTTCGAGAGGTGCGTTACGAAATACCGGGGGCGTCATAGCAAGCTATGTAGCTTACTATACACCGGCAGTCTTGTGGACGTATTTGCCGTGATCGGGCATAGCGATGTGATCGAAGTTGATGGCGAGCCGCTGCAACTGGTCGGGCACCTCGTCACCACACAGGGGCAGACCATGTCCAGGCGCGATGGTCCTGGGGCAGAGTTTGGCAAGCTGCTGAACGGACGCGCGCGCGGCATCCCAATCGGGAGTGTAGTAGGCCGGGGGACCATGCAGCTCCGGGGTCTGCTTGGCAACGGCCAGGAAAGATTCCTGCTTGGTAGTGCAGAAGGCGTCGCCAGGAAGGAGAACCTTGTCTTCGGCGCGGTATAGCGAGATGTGACCGGGAGCGTGGCCGGGCGTGTGAAAGTATTCCCAATTGGGCAGAGTGGGAACGCTGCCATCCGGCGGAAGCGGCTGCACCCTGCCGCTTAGATCGGCAGACGTGCGTGGGTAGAGGGGCGACATGACAGCCATGAGTCCGCCGCCCACGCTGGAATCCGGCGCCGGGTACTTCGCATGCCCGGTGAGATAGGGAAACTCGTCCGGGTGAGCGTAGATGGGAACATTCCAGTCCTGCAGCAAGTCCTTCGCCGCGCCGACGTGATCGAAGTGGCCGTGGGTGAGAATGATGGCCTCCGGCTTGGTATCTTTTCCGAAGTGGCTCTCGGCCCAATGCTTGATCTTGCCGGCGGAGAGATAGAGACCGGTGTCGATGAGGGTCCAGCCTCCGGCAGGCGTGGATAAAGCAAAGACATTCACGAAGAGAATGCGCACACCTCTGACGCCCGTGGCGATGTCGTCGAGAGGGACGATTTCATAGAAGGGAAGCGGAATGGCATCCATAAATTCTCCTAACAGAAGATAGATGCGCGATTGGTGCGGCTTCTTACAAAAAGAGAAGACTTGTTTAGTGAACCGCTCCGGACTTAGTGAATCGCTCCGCTCCAGCGAAGTCCGATGCGCCAAAGGCGAGGGGCGCCGGTATTGGGAGAAGGCGTCAGGGCAACGAGATAGGACCGGTCCAGCAGGTTTTCCACGGCGGCCACGGCGGATAGATTCTTAGTCAAATGCTGCTGGGCGCTGAATTGCAAGGCGGCGTAACCGGGGAGCTTGAATTGATTCAGATCGTCGTCAAATTGCAGACCGAAGGCGCGGACACCGGCGGAAATGAGGGTTGACTTGGCGCTATAGGTGAGCTGCGCGGTGCCTTGCTGCTTGGGAATTTGGGGGATGCGCTGACCGCTGGCCAGCCGCGCATCGGCGAACAGATAGCCTGCTTGGGCGCGCCATTGACGCCAATGCCGAACAACGTCGGCCTCCATGCCACGGGAGAGAGCGGAGGGGAAGTTCTCTCGCCGGCGGAGAATCAGGGTAGGCGAAGTGGAGATGGTCGCGTTATCGATAAAATTTTCAAGATCGTTGTGAAACAGAGTAAAGGAAACGCGGGTGGATTCGCCCACCCAGTCCACACCAGCTTCAACGCCGGTCAGCCCTTCGGGGGTTAAGCCGGGATTCGCTTGCGTGAGCACATTGCCGACGCGGAACTGCCGGTAGAGTTCGTTAAGCGTAGGGGCGCGGAAACTGCGGTATCCGGAAGCGCGGAAACGAAATTGCTTTGCGCCGATGGCTACGCCGCCGTTGGGGCTGACGAACGTTTCTCCGCTTTCGCCGGTGAACTGGTGCCGGATACCGGCAAAGAAACGCACCGCGCCAAAGCTTATATCGCCTTGCCCGAAGACGCCGTGCTCAAGCAGCGTGCCGCCGCTGGGCGTCAGGATACGCGTGCTGTAGGAATAATCGTAACTGATGCCGTGCGTATCGTCGACGTCCGCGCCGACTATGGTGTTCCATTTGAACGTATGTTGCTGGCCGTGATGTTTCCAATAGGCGGCGCCGCCGAGGTCCCGGACTGGCACTGTCTGGCGCGACGTCAGAGTTTCGGAATTTCGATTTGCGGAGACGCTGGAATACGTGCTGTGAAACTGCTCCTGCGTATGGAACCCGAGGAATGAAAGCTGGTCGTTGGTCCAGGAGTGGGTGTAGTTGGCGCCGATGGTACCGAGGCCAGTGGAATTGTGCGTCAGTTCGGTGCCATTATGCCGTTCTTCGGCGAGTATATCGAGGTGCACGGAAAGCCGATTGGCGGCGCCGAGATAATCGAGGTGCACATCGCCCGTGGCGAATCGAACATTCGCTTTGTCGTCGACCGCGCCCCGCACAGGCACAGGCGTGATGTAGTAACCGTCGGTTGTGAAGGCGCGCGAGTGGACGGTCAATCCCCAAGGACCCCAGAGGTTTGCATAAGCGGCTGAAATGTCCTGGGTGCCTTCGTTCCCGGCAAGGTAATCGGCAAAGAGGTGTTCGCGCTCTTCCGGCGGAGAGAAGAGCGAAATGGTTCCACCCATGGCGCGATCGCCGAAGACGCTGGTAGACGCGCCACGATCGACTTCGACATCGCTGATGAAATTGGGATCGATGCGGGTCCAATAGACCCAGCCTCCGAATGGATCGTTGATGGGAATGCTGTCCCACAGAACCAGGGTTCTGCTTGCCCCCGAGGAGCCGATGGCGCGGAGAGACACGCCTTGGGTGGTGGGATTTGCAACCAGGCTGGAGGATCGGCGAAAAAGGCTGAAGCCCGGTACCTGGCGCAGGCGATCGTCCAGATTGGTGCCCGGAATCTCTTGGAGCTGCTGTTGATTGAGCACGGTGATGAAGGCAGGTGTTTCGGTCGAGAGCGTGGCATTTACCGTCACCGTGGTCTGGAGAGGCGGAGGAGTTTGGTCCGCGGGAGGCGGAGTTGGGAGAGTATTACTTTGGGCAAACGCCCCTGAGATCATGCTTAGAGACAGGCACAAGGACCGATAGAAAGAAGCCATTCCGTTGCGGAACTAAGAGTCTGGTTGACTCGTATCTTAAGGTACATGACCACGGAGTATGCGATCGAGACGGTGGGGCTCGAGAAGATATACCGATCCCGTTTCCGCCGCCGTGAGATCAGGGCCGTGTCGCATCTGACGCTTCGTGTACCGGTGGGCGTGAAGTTCGGACTGCTGGGGGCAAATGGAGCGGGGAAGACTACGTTCGTCAAAATGCTGCTGGCGGCGGTGAATCCGACTGCCGGGACTGCGGCGCTGTTTGGCAGAGACGCACGAGATCCTGAGGCGCGGCGGCCAGTAGGGTACCTGCCGGAGAATCATCGCTTCCCGACGTACCTGAGTGGACGCGGCATGTTGGATTTCTATGCAGCGCTCTCCGGAGTTCCCTCGCAAGAGCGGAAAACGAGAATTCCGGAATTGCTGGAGCTTGTCGGGCTCAAAAGCTGGGAAGACATTCGCATCAAGAAGTATTCGAAAGGCATGTTGCAGAGGTTGGGCCTGGCGCAAGCGCTGATGCATCGGCCGGCGCTTCTGATCCTGGACGAGCCCACGGATGGAGTGGATCCGGTGGGCAGGCGCGAGATACGCGACATTTTGAACCGGCTGACCGGAACAGGGGTGACCGTCTTCATCAACTCTCATTTGCTGGGCGAAGTGGAATCGTTCTGCGAGTACGTGGCGATCCTGAAAAAGGGCGAACTGGCTTTAGAGGGGAAGATCAGCGCATTGGTAGCGGGCCGTGGTTATCGAATCGCGACGGCGCATCTGCCGGAGAATGTTGTTGCAAAGATCAGGAAATTGGGGGCAGCGATCGTACCGGCAGCGGGCCGCCTGGAGATCCACGTTTCAAATCGCGAAGAAGCCAATGCCGTGATTGATGTGGTTCGAGCGGCTGGCGGCCTCATCGACAGTCTGGAGGCTTCCACCAGCAGTCTGGAAGACGTGTTTATCCGCGCCACGGAATCGGAGAGAGCAGCATGAGTGAACCTCTGCAGCGATCGAAGGTCAACGTTCTGGCGGCGCTCATCAGCGACACATTTCAAGAGGCGCGGGCGCGCTCGCTTTTCTGGGGACTGTTCGGGCTTTCCACCCTGCTGATCTCCATATTTTTGTTTGTGTTGAAGATCGATTTAGTTGAAGGCGCGATATCGATCATGGGTATCGAAAAAACGACAAACACACTGAACGTCGGGAAATTCGTAAATAACTCTTACGCGTTCATCTCGATGTTCCTTTACGTCTGGGGCACGCTGATCGCGGTATTTGCCTCATCCGGACTGATTCCGAGCATATTAGAGGCTGGCCGCATTTCGCTTTTGCTTTCGAAGCCGATAACGCGGCCTATGCTTTTGTTGGGCAGATATGTGGGAAACGTGCTGGTGGTTGCAACCAATCACATCTATCTCGTATTGGGTATCTGGATCATCATCGGCCTGAAGACGCATATCTGGCAGCCGCGATTTTTGCTGGCTATTCCGGTCAGCCTGTTTATTTTTGCCGTCCTTCTTTGCGTGGTGGTGCTGATCGGGGTGATTTCGGAAAGCGCGGCGCTTTCCGTGATGGTGTCGGTAGCTGTGATGTTCGTGAGCCTTTTACTGGCACAACGGCAATTCATGCTGCGAGTTTTGAATCCGGGCTGGGCGCGAGAATTATGGGTGGCGTTTTACTGGATCGTACCGAAGGTCTACGATTTGGCCACTGTTATGAGGCAGATCATTCTATTCGACCGGCAGGCGGATTGGTTGACGCCGGTTTGGACCTCCGCGGTCTTCGGCCTGATCGTGTTATCCAGCGCTATTTACGTATTTCAGAAACGAGATTTTTAGTGCGTTATCTGGCAGGTGTATTCCTTCTCGGCGGCTTACTCGCTGGAGTGAGTTGCGGGAAACGAGCAGTAACCGGCGTCTCCATTGATTCGGCATTCCGGCCGTTGATTTCCCCAGATATTAGCGTGCTGGCTGGATTGCAGGTGGACAAGGTCAAGTCTACGGCGCTGTACAAACGCCATGAGAACGAGCTGAATTTTCCGCTGCTGGATGCATCGTCGGAGCGGATCGGATTAGATCCGCGCCGTGACCTGACGGAGGTGCTGGTCACCTGGAACGGTAAGAGATCGCTTATTTTGGCCCGCGGCCGCTTTACTCCGGCTGTGGTCGAGCAGAAACTCAGCGGGCTGGGAGCCCAGCGAACCTCTTACAAAGGTCACACGCTGCTTGGAATGGAGCAGAACTCGCTTGTGTTCCTGAAGAAGGGCATCGCGGCTGCCGGTTCCGACCGAGGCGCTGCGGGTTGCTATCGATCTTGAAAACAGCGGGCAAGGCGAGGTGCCTGAAGAGTTGCAGGAGCGCCTCGCAAGCGTGCCCAAGGGCGATCAGATATGGATTGTAAGTCGCGGCGGGTTGCCTCTTGCCGGGCTACCCATGCGATCCGATTATGAGTCCGCTCTTTCAAACATTGTGGGCTACGTACGCGGAACTAATATTGGTATCGGGATCGATGCCGGAGCACATCTGGCGGCGGATATAATTTGCATTTCAAATCAGGGCGCCCAACGGGTACACGATGGGTTGCGCGCCGCAGTTGCGCTTGGGCGGCTCACAACCAGGGACGATCAACAGGACCTGCTGCGCTTGTATGACGCCATTCAGGTCGACCAAACTCAGCAGGTCGTTCATATCGGCGCAGATCTGGATGCGCAGCTTGCCGACAAGCTGTTGGGGTATCTACCTGCATTGCAGAGTGGAATCGGCGCGTTCCGGGAGCGAAGATGACCGTGAATTTACCAGTTATCAGTACTTTTAAAAGCTCAAATAGTACGTGGATTGCTGCTGCTGGATAGACGCCGGAGTCGTTATCTAGATATCTTGGTCCCCGACCCTTGCCATTCTTCTGTTGTCGAGGGTTTCTTAAGACGCTCCAAGTCTATTTCGCCGCGCCCACAAAGCGCGGCTTTTTGTTGAAGACTCGCTTATAGCGTCGATCCGCCGCCTTCGCTGATGTAATTGCGATTCCAGGAGGGGATTTCAACCTTGACGTCGCCGTGCACGATGGCTTGACAGCCAAGACGGGAGCGGAGAGTCAGCCCAGCGGCCATATCGAGCCGGTCCAACTCATCGTCATCCGCTTCGGAAAGGTTCTTTTCACCCTCCACAACGATGACGTGGCAGGTGGTGCAGGCACAACTCCCGCCGCATGCGTGTTCCAGATGAAGGTTGAGATTAAGTGCAATGTCCAGTATTGAGCCGGGTTTGCCGTGATCCTTGTAGGGAAGCTTGCCGGTTTCAAATTCAACCGTCTTGTTCTCCGGCAGGAAAGTTACTTTCGGCACGTCTCATTGTATCGGGCGCTGCATTGCGCTTTAAGCTCTGATGGCGGCCCTTCGGCATACTGGGAGCTAGTGTTTCAGGAAATCGAAGAGAAGTTGTCGGCCGCTGTCGAGCAAGAGCTCCTGGCAAAATTCGGAATCACGATGAAGGTTACGCTTGAACAGCCGAAGCAGAGCTCTTTCGGCGAACTTGCAGTTCCGGTCGCATTTCAATTAGCCCGGCAACTGAAAAGACCTCCCAAACAGATAGCCGAAGACCTCGCAAAGGGGCTGACGAGCGTGCCCGGAATTGCCTCGTTCGAAATAGCCGGAAACGGCTACATCAACGTTCGGCTGGACCGAGGAAGCTATGCCTGGTCGTTGGTCGGCGGTGGGCGTCTCCGTGAGGCTGGCGCAAACAAAGCAGAGAAGATCGTCGTGGAGCACACCAACATTAATCCGAATAAGGCGGCGCACATTGGCCACCTGCGTAACGCCATTCTCGGCGATACATTTGTCCGAATGTTGCGGCAGCGCGGCCGCACAGTCGAAGTGCAGAACTATATCGACAATACGGGCGTTCAAGTCGCCGACGTGGTGGCCGGGTTTCACTATCTGGAGAAGAAAACCGCGGCTGAAGTTCAAGCCTTGATCCAGAACGAAGACGTGCGCTTCGATTATCTTTGCTGGGATCTGTACGCGCGTATCTCGGCCCATTACAAGGAGGATCCGGCAGCGCTCGCAGTGGCGCGCGGAAACTCTGCACGCGATTGAGGCCGGCGAGGGCGACCTTGCCGCGATGGGGAGCATTGTGGCGGATGCCATCGTCAAAGCGCACCTAGAGACCATGTATCGGTTATCCGTGGAATACGATGTGCTTCCGCGCGAAAGTGAGATCCTTCACTTGAAGTTCTGGGCGACCGCGTTTGACTTGTTAAAGCAACGCAATGCAATTTTTTTCGAGGAGCAAGGAAAAAATAAAGGTTGTTGGGTGATGCCGTCCTCCTCTTTTCGAACGCCGCAATCGGAGCCGGCTGACGGCGAGAGTGAGGATGACAGCAAAGTCATTGTGCGGTCAAACGGCACTGTGACGTATGTGGGGAAAGATATCGCGTATCAGCTTTGGAAGTTTGGTTTGCTGGGCAAGGATTTTTTTTACCGGCCGTGGTCATCCTATCCGGACGGACATCGGGTTTGGGTAACGACGGATCAGCCCGGTGAACACGATTCGCCGCCATTCGGGCACGCGTCGCGAGTGTTCAACGTAATCGATTCGCGGCAATCATACCTGCAGGATGTCGTCGTCGCCGGATTGCGGGCGTTGGGCTTCGATGAGCAGGCTGACGCGTCCGTGCACTTTTCATATGAGATGGTCGCTTTGACGCCACGGACTTGCAGCGAATTGGGAATTCCATTATCTGAGGAAGACAAACGGCGCGCGTATATCGAGGTGTCCGGACGAAAGGGTTTGGGCGTTAAAGCAGACGACCTAATCGACAAACTTATAGAGAATGCACTGGCGGAAGTGGAGGATCGGCATCCGGAAGCGGATCCTCAAGAACGGCAACGAGTGGCAGAGCAGATCGCGGTGGGAGCACTGCGCTATTTCATGCTTAAGTTCACTCGGAATTCCATAATCGCCTTCGATTTTCATGAGGCACTCAGCTTTGAGGGCGAGACCGGACCCTATGTGCAATATGCAGCAGTGCGGGCGGGCAACATTCTTCGAAAATTCGTGGAGCGCGGAGACACGATTCCAGAATTCGCTGCCGTGTTGAATACTGAACTGCTCAAGCGTTACTTGGAATCGGAAGGCCTTTGGCAATTATTACTGCTCGCTTCCAAATCAGATAGCGCCGTCGAGCGGGCGATTCGGATCGGGCGAGCCTGCACACGTGGCGAAATATGCGTTTCAACTCGCCCAGGCGTTCAACAATTTCTATCATGACCAGCCCGTGATTGCAGAAGAGAACGCCGAACGGCGCAACGTGTTGTTGTGGTTGACGGAATACGTTCGAAATCAGTTGCTTGCTACTTTGAGCACGTTGGGCATTGAGCAGCCGCGCTACATGTAACACGTACCGAAGTCTTACACTAGGCTTAGAGGCGCACAACGAACACCGCTGTGCCTTTGAAAATCAAATGCCCAGCAAAAACTCGTTCGGCGCTGCTGCGACGCTGCGTGTCGGTAACAGCGATTATCAGATCTTTCGTCTCGATGCGTTGGAAAAGGGCGGGGGAGGCGGCAAAATATCCCGAGATCCCGTATGCGATCAAGATTCTCCTCGAAAACTTACTGAGGTTCGAGGACGATCGGACGGTCAAAGCGAGCGACATCGAATACGTCGCCAAATGGGATTCCAAGGCCGCGGCGCAAGAGATACAGTTCCGGCCGGCGCGCATTCTGCTGCAGGATTTTACCGGCGTGCCCTGCGTGGTCGATCTGGCGGCTATGCGGGATGCCCTGAAAAAACTGGGAGCGAATCCGGAACTCGCGAATCCACTCATTCCCGCCGATCTCGTCATTGATCACTCAGTTCAAGTGGACGCATTTGGCTCAGCTGGCGCGTTTCAGGAGAATGCCGTGCTCGAGTTTTCGAGGAACCAGGAGCGCTATGCATTTCTGCGATGGGGACAGAAGGCGTTTGGCAATTTCCGCGTAGTGCCGCCCGATACCGGCATTGTTCATCAGGTGAACCTCGAGTATTTGGCCAGCGTTGTGTTCAGCGATTCCTCCAAAGGCGTGCTACAAGCCTATCCGGACACCTTGATGGGAACCGACTCGCACACCACGATGATCAACGGGTTGGGCGTTGTGGGTTGGGGCGTAGGAGGCATTGAAGCAGAAGCTTGCATGCTGGGCCAGCCGATCTCCATGTTGCTGCCTCAGGTTGTCGGATTTCAAGTTGAGCGGCAAGTTACCGGAAGGCGCGACGGCGACCGACTTAGTACTCACTGTGACGCAGATGCTTCGAAAGAAGGGCGTAGTCGGTAAGTTTGTTGAATTTTACGGGCCCGGAGTAAGTGCATTGTCGTTGGCCGATCGCGCAACGATTAGTAACATGGCTCCGGAATATGGCGCAACGATTGGATTCTTCCCGATCGACGCGGTAACTCTGGAATATTTGCGGCTCACGAATCGCACCGCGGAACAGGTCAGTTTGGTTGAAGCATATGCGAAAGAACAGGGGCTTTTCTTAGCTCCAGATTCGGCCGATCCGGATTATTCAGACACTCTTTCGTTGGATTTATCCAAGGTTGTTCCTTCGTTGGCAGGGCCGCGAAGGCCGCAAGACCGTATCGATTTACCGGATGTAAAAGCTAACTTCCTTTCCAGCCTTGGCGGTTCACCGAAGACCGCTGAATTTGCAAGTGAACAGCCACAAAGAAAAGATTCACGACGGCGCTGTTGTCATTGCGGCGATCACCAGCTGTACGAACACTTCGAATCCATCGGTAATGGTAGCGGCCGGTTTGCTCGCCAAGAAGGCGGTTGAGAAGGGGTTAACGGCAAAGTCGTGGGTAAAGACGTCGTTGGCTCCGGGATCGAAAGTAGTATTCGACTACCTGAATGACGCGGGCCTGATGACGCTATTTGGAGAAGCTGAATTTCCACTTGGTTGGGTACGGCTGCACGACGTGCATCGGCAACAGTGGTCCTTTGCCGGATAACGTCGCGGCAGCGGTTACCGAGGGTAAGCTGAACGTCGCGGCGGTGTTGAGCGGCAATCGAAACTTCGAAGGGCGGGTGAACCCGCTGGTTCGCTCTAATTACCTGGCATCTCCGCCATTGGTGGTGGCGTATGCAATCGCCGGTCGAGTTGACATTGACATAACAAAAGAATCACTTGGAAAAGATTCCAACGGCAAGAACGTCCACCTGAAAGATATTTGGCCGACCAGCGAAGAGGTCGAAGCCGTAGTAAAGCAGTCAGCCCGAACCGAGTTTTTCCGGAAGCAGTACTCGGAAGTGTTCGCGGGGGACCTTAACTGGAATTCGATAAAGGTTCCCACAGGCGGTATCTATGAGTGGAGTAATAAATCCACTTACATAAAGCAGCCGCCGTATTTTGAAAGTCTGGTCGATCCACTTACTTTCGTGCGTGACCTCACTGGATTACGGGCTTTGGCGATTCTCGGCGACTCGGTTACCACGGATCACATTTCGCCGGCGGGCTCAATTCCAATAGATAGTCCTGCCGGGAAGTATCTGATCGATCTCGGAGTCAAGCCGGGCGACTTTAACAGCTACGGATCCCGGCGCGGCAACCATGAAGTGATGGTGCGTGGGACATTCGCGAATATACGCCTCAGGAATCAGATGGTTCCTGGCGTGGAGGGTGGGTGGACCCGCCACATGCCTGATGGCGAGAAGATGTTCATCTATGAAGCAGCCGTCAAATACAAAGCTCGGGGCGTACCGCTGGTAGTCATCGCAGGCAAGGAATACGGGTCGGGTTCGTCGCGCGATTGGGCGGCCAAAGGTACATTGCTGCTTGGTATCAAAGCTGTAATTGCGGAAAGCTTTGAACGAATCCATCGATCGAATCTGGTGCAAATGGGTGTTCTGCCTTTGCAGTTTGTTGAGGGCGAGACGAGTGAGTCTTTAGGACTAACGGGTGAGGAGAGTTACGACGTGTGCGGTGTTCCAGCCGCCGTTAATTCATCCAGTAACGTGCAGATCACGGCGACGAAGCCGGATGGCAAGAAAGTGAAGTTTGAAGCGAAGCCGCGCATCGACACGCCCCAAGAGGCCGAATACTATCGCAACGGCGGCATTTTGCCGTATGTGTTGCGGCAATTGATTGCGACCAACGCAGCTACCGCTTAGGGCCGGAAATTGGTCGCTAACGCTCCGTCTTCGTATAGGGTCTGAAGCAATAGAGATGAGGAATCGCGTCCCCTTGCTTGTTTCGGCGGGGATCATTCACCGGGACGGGCAGGTGTTACTCGGGCAGCGGAGGCCCAGCGACCGGCACCCGCTGAAGTGGGAATTTCCTGGCGGAAAAGTGGAGCACGGAGAATCGCCCCAGGAAGCGTTGGTGCGGGAACTTCGCGAAGAATTGGAAATTGACGCCACCATTGGCGGCGAACTGGCACGCTATGAGCACGATTATCCTAGCGGCAGCCGCGTGCATTTGCTTTTCTTTGCTGTTCTGGAGTTTGAGGGCGAGCCGCGAGGACGAGTATTTGAGCAGATTTGCTGGACGGATCTGCATTCGCTCCCGGCGATCGATTTCCTGGATGGCGATCTCGATTTCGTGAAGCGGCTGGCTCGCGGCGATTTTGAGCAGCAGCTACGCCAACGCAAATTGTAGACTGCTAAACCTAAATAGGCGGCCGCGAGAATCGCCGCCGCTTTGCTGGCCATCGCCCGGGATCAGCGCTGCGTGCAACCAGGCAGCTACTCAGTCCAGGTCGAACGGCCGCTTTGGGGGCGCGCCGGATTTATCCTCTTTGGCCTGCTTCAGCAGTTCCTCAAACTTCTTGTCGCGGACCTTTTCGCTGCTGCGATGGGAAGCAAAGCTCTTCTCGAACACATCGTTTCGACGATCGGCTTCTCCCTTGAGTTGTTGTACGGCAGCCTGGAGATCTTCGATAGCAGGCTTCTTCTCGGGTTCTTTGTGATGAAGCACAAGCTGCATCTCCGGGTCGACCTGCAGCGTCGATCCACAGCAGGGACACTTGACTTCGAACGTCGAACTCGCGGGATTCGCCATAGGGAAATCGTAGCGCAAGCCGCCCTGTTATCCTTCGACTCAAAGCATGGAACCGTTGCTCGCGTGGCTATCGCATTACGGCTACGCTGGTCTTTTCGGATTGCTCGCACTGGGCATAGTGGGCTTGCCGATACCCAATGAGACCCTACTGGTCTTTTCGGGTTATCTGATTTTCAAAGGACGACTGCAGGCTGGATTAACCTTTGCGGCCGCATTCGGGGGTGGCGCGTGTGGCATCTCGCTCAGTTATTTAATAGGTCGAACTGTCGGATACAAGGTGGTAAGCCGCTACGGTAAGTATCTTCGCATCACGCCGGAGCGCCTGGAGCGGGTACATCGGTGGTTTCAAAGCATTGGAGATTGGCTTCTCGCGATCGGGTATTTTATCCCTGGCGTGCGCCACGTTACCGCGCTGATAGCGGGCATGTCCCACTTGGAGTACCGTACGTTTGCCCTGTTCGCGTATTCTGGAGCAGCGGTCTGGACTGGTCTGTTCCTGCTCCTCGGCTACTTGGTTGGAGAAAACTGGCAAGCCGCCTTAGGACTGATCCATCGTTATGTTTTGCTTTTCACCCTGCTCCTGGTTTGTGTTGCGGGCGCGGCTGTGGTGGATTCGCGTTCGGCGGTCGGATCAGCGCCGGTCATGACGCGTTTTTCTCATTCTAGATTTGTTATTCATTTGACATAGAACTCATGAAAAATCAACTTCAGGTCATCTGCGGTTTCTTCGCATTTTGCGCTCTGGCCGTAGCCCAATCCGCTGCGCCTCAGGGCGGCGTCGATCTCAAGGCCATCGATAAGAGCGTCGATCCTTGCCAAAATTTTTATAGATATGCTTGCGGCAGTTGGATGAAGGCGAATCCGATACCTCCGCAGTATGCCTCCTGGGGACGCTTCCAAGAATTGGCGGACCACAACCAACAAGTGGTGCATGAGATTCTGGAAGACTCCGCGCAGCACCAGAACCGTTCGCCGGTGGATCAGAAAATAGGCGCGTTTTACGCGTCCTGCATGGACGAAGCGGCGATCGAGAAAGCCGGCGACACCCCTATCAAGCCGGGTATCGCGCGCATTCGGGCGCTGAGGGACAAAGCAGATATCGCGGCCGAGGTAGCGCGTCTGCATGACCAGGGAATCCCGGTCTTCTTTAGCTTCCGCGCCGGCCCGGATGCTGAAAAATCCACCATGAACATTGCGGACGTGGACCAAGGCGGTCTTGGGTTACCGGACAAAAGCTATTACTTGGAGGCGAAGGACGAGAAGACGCGGCAGAAATATGTCGAGCACATCTCTAAGATGCTTCAGTTAATCGGCGATAAGCAGCCCGAAGCCGACGCGAAGGCCAAAGCAATTATGGACCTGGAAACGGCGTTAGCGAAAGCCTCTCTCGACCGGGTGGCTCGCCGGGATCCGCACCTGACGCATCACAAAATGACCGTTGCTGAACTCGAGGCGCTCACGCCCGATTTCAGTTTCAAGCAGTACTTAAGCGCGCGCGCAGCTCCGGCATTCGACAGCCTGAACGTGGCCGTGCCGGACTACTTCAAAGCTTTGAACACGGCGCTCGATTCGAGCAGCTTGGATGACTTGAAAGATTACATGATATGGCACTACGTATCCGCCAATGCAAATCTGTTGAGCAAGCCTTTTGTCCAGGAGAACTTCGATTTCTACAGCCGTTATCTGACCGGCGCGCAGGAGCTACAGCCACGCTGGAAGCGCTGCACTCAGCTTACCGACCGCAGCTTGGGCGATGCTGTGGGGCAGAAATACGTGGAAAAAGCCTTCGGCGGGCAAGCCAAGGCGAAGACGCAGGAATTGGTCGGCATCATTGAAAAGGAGATGGAGGTCGATATCGACTCATTGACCTGGATGAGCAATGCCACGAAAGAGCAGGCGATTGCAAAACTAAAGGGCGTTACCAACAAAATTGGCTATCCGGAGAAGTGGAAGGACTACGCGAGCGTAAAGGTCACTGACGGCAATCTGGTGGCGGATGCGCGTAACGCGCGCGAGTATGAGATTCACCGCAATTTGAACAAGATCGGCAAAGCGGTCGATCGGGCCGAGTTCAATATGACTCCTCCGACAGTGAACGCCTATTACAATCCGTCTGAAAACAACATCAATTTTCCGGCGGGAATCCTGCAGCCGCCCTTCTATACAAATTCGGCGGACATGGCGGTTAATTTTGGCGGCATAGGCGCCGTCATCGGTCACGAGTTGACGCATGGCTTCGACGATCAAGGCCGCCAGTTCGACGCCGATGGCAATCTTCGCGACTGGTGGACAAAAGAAGACGCAGCCGAATTTAAGAAGCGCGTCGACTGCATAGTGAACGAATACTCAGGCTTCAGCCCGGTGGAAGGTGTGAACCTTAACGGGCGGCTCACGCTGGGCGAGAACG
This sequence comes from uncultured Acidobacteriaceae bacterium, assembly GCA_963795445.1. Lineage (GTDB taxonomy): Bacteria > Acidobacteriota > Terriglobia > Bryobacterales > Bryobacteraceae > Bog-105. The sequence goes on from CAWCHX010000006.1 coordinate 87,348, forward strand.
GCGCCGACAACGCCGGCATCCGCTTGGCATACATGGCGCTGCTGGGTGGATTGGAGAACGGGAGCGTGGATAAAGACAAGATCGACGGCTATACTCCGCAGCAGCGGTTCTTCCTTGGCTTCGCGCAGATTTGGTGCGCGAATCAGCGTCCGGAGACGCTTCGCAACAGTGCCCGAACCGATCCGCACTCGCCTGGCCAGTTTCGGGTTATCGGCGTGGTCCAGAACATGCCCGAGTTTGCCACCGCATTCGGCTGCTCGGCGGGACAACCCATGGTGGCCGCCAACGCCTGTCGAGTCTGGTAAGGGCTGATTACACTTAGGGTAATGGACAGATCGAGATGGACGACAAGCGTAGGTGCAGTGTGTTGCCTTGTGGCGGCAAGCGTGGCCTTGGCGCAATCGACCGGCAACACCGAATCCCACAGTGGCGTTGACCTGAGCGCAATCGACAAGACGGCTGACCCGTGTACCGATTTCTACCAATACGCGTGCGGCAATTGGATGAAGAAAAATCCAATTCCGGCGGATGAAAGCGCCTGGGGTTCGTTTGACGAACTGTTCCAGCGCAATCAAATGGCTCTTCGTGAAATTCTGCAGGATTCCGAGCAACACCAGGACCGGTCGTCGATCGATCAAAAAATCGGCGGGATTTTACCAGTCGTGCATGAGCGAAGAAACGATTGAGAAGCGCGGAATCACTCCACTTCAATCTGAACTCGAACGCATTTCGCATATTGGCAACCAGCAGGAATTGCTGGAAGAAATCGCGCGGCTCCATGACCGGCAGGTCGGCGTCTTTTTCACCTTCGATGCGACTCCCGATCCTAAAGACGCCAAGATGACCATCGCGGAACTCGATCAGGGCGGCCTCGGTTTGCCGGAGAGAGATTTCTATTTCCGCACAGACGCTAAATCGCAGGAAATTCGGCAGAAGTATGTGGCGCATGTCGCGAAGATGTTCGAGCTGATTGGAGTTCCGGCCGGCGAAGCCGCGAAGAAAGCTTCCAATGTCATGGCGCTCGAGACGGATCTCGCGAAAGGCTCTCTGGACGTTACTTCGCGGCGCGACCCGCAAAAGCTGGTCCACGAAATGCCCAAGGCCGATTTGAAACAGCTTGTACCGAATTTCAGTTTCGACGAGTTCTTCGTACAGCTCAAGACGCCGGACTTCTCCAAGCTAAACGTCGCCGTTCCCGATTTCTTCAAAGATCTCAGCGGCGTCTTGAGTAAAGAGAGCATGGACAATTTGAAGGACTACATAACCTGGCATTACTTGACCGCCAGCGCAGGCCGCCTTCCCAAAACGTTCGTCGACGAGAATTTCGATTTCTACGGACGCACTCTCGCGGGCACGAAGGAGTTGCGGCCGCGCTGGAAACGATGCGTTTCCGCGACGGATGATGAGTTGGGCGAAGCGTTGGGCCGGAAGTTCGTCGAAAAGACTTTTGGCGAGCAAGGCAAGGAACGTACGCTCGAAATGGTTCACGAGATCGAACACCAGATGGCCAATGATATAGAGTCGATCACCTGGATGACGCCCGAAACCAAGAAGGAAGCGATGGTGAAGTTACACGCCGTCGCAAACAAGATAGGCTATCCGGATAAATGGCGGGACTACTCCTCGGTCAATATCGTGGATGACGATTATTTCGGGAATTGGTATAGGGCTAACGAATTTGAGAGTAAGCGGGAGCGGGACAAGATCGGCAAGCCTGTCGACCGCGCCGAATGGGGTATGACACCGCCCACGGTGAATGCGTATTACGATCCCACGCAGAACAACATCAACTTCCCCGCTGGTATTCTGCAGCCGCCATTTTATTCCAACCAGGCGGATGATGCCGTCAATTATGGCGCAATCGGCGTGGTAATCGGGCACGAGCTGACGCACGGCTTCGACGATCAAGGACGCCAATTCGATGCGGACGGCAATCTCAAGGATTGGTGGCAGAAGAACGACGAACAGAAGTTCGAAAAACTCGCCGATTGTTTTGTGAACGAATACGGAGGCTTCAGCCCGGTTACCGGCGTGGAGCTGAACGGCAAACTGACTCTCGGCGAAAATACGGCCGACAACGGCGGCATCCGCCTTGCTTATCTCGCTTTGATGGACGACCTTGCTAAGAAGAGCGTCCCTGTTACCCAGAAAGAAGACGGATATTCGCAGGCACAACAGTTCTTCTTGGGCTTTGCCCAGGTGTGGTGCGAAAATGTGAGACCCGAGCAAGCGCGCTTGTGGGCGCAAACCGATCCGCATTCCCCGGGCAAGTTCCGCACTGACGGAGTCGTTTCCAACTTGCCTCAATTCAGCGAGGCGTTTGGCTGCAAAGTTGGCGACAAACTGTATGCTGCGAAAGGCTGTCGAGTCTGGTAAGTATCTTCCACACACGCAATCTCGTTATTTAGCTCATGCCGGAACAATCACTCGCAGATAATCCATTACTGATTGAACGCTTTCCCATTCAGTTCGATGCTATAAAGGCTGCCCACGTGGAGCCGGCTATTCATGTGTTGCTGGAACAGATGAAGCAGCGGCTCACTGACTTAGGGAAACCGGAGATGCCTCGCACTTACAGGGACATCCTGCTTGCGCTGGACAAGATGACAGAGCCTTTGGATTTCGCCATGGCTCTCGTTCGCCATCTGGAAGCCGTGGTCACCACTCCGGAATTGCGGGCGGCGCATAACGCCGTGCAGGGGCCGGTGAGCATGTTCTACACGTCGATTCCGTTGGACGCAAACCTATGGGCGGCAGTGAAAAGCGTGAACGATGGCACGGACGCCCGGAGTTTGCCGCCCGTGCATCAACGCTTTTTGAGAAAGACGGTCACCGGATTCAGGCGTGCTGGAGCGGATCTCGATGCTGCGGGTAAAAAGAAACTTGAAGAACTCGATGTAGAGCTGACGAAGGCCACGACGAAATTCGCCGAGCACGTATTGGATGCGACGAACGCCTTCGAACTGATAATTACGGAGGAGCAGAAGCTCGCCGGACTCCCGGAGTTTGCGCGCATGGCCGCACGGGAGAGCGCCAAGTCCAAGGGCAGGGAAGGCTGGAGGCTGACATTACAGGGCCCCAGCTATACCGCGGCGATGACTTATCTGGACGATCGGCCCATCCGCCAGGAGCTTTGGGAGGCATCCAGCACGCGTGCTACTTCCGGCGATTACGACAATCGCGGTCTGGTTGCGGAGATCCTGCGTTTGCGGCGGGCGAAGGCGAGACTTCTGGGATACAAAGATTTCGCGGACCTCGTGCTGGACGAGCGCATGGCCCACACAGGCGAACGGGCGCAATCGTTCGTAAGCGATCTGCATTCCAAGACGCAGCCGTTCTTCGAGCGGGAAAATCAGGACCTCGCAGAATTCGGAAAAAAGTTGGGCTATGAGGAGGTCCGCCCTTGGGACGTGGCGTATCTCGCCGAGAAACAGCGTCAGGCGCTTTACGAGTTTGACGAAGAAGAACTACGGCCTTATTTCCAGCTCGACCGCGTCGTCGCGGGGATGTTCGATATATTCAGCCGGATTCTCAACATCAAGGTGATTGAGGAGCCGGGCGTGCCCGGATGGGATCCCGCAGTCAAGTACTACCGCGTTGAAGACGCGGCCTCAGGCAAACTTCTGGGCGGCTTCTATAGCGATTGGTTTCCGCGTGAGAACAAACGCGGAGGCGCCTGGATGGATTCGTTGATTACTGGCGATCCGAACGAAGGGCGCCCTCATCTCGGTTTGATTTGCGGGAATCTGACACCGCCCGTCGGCGATACACCTTCGCTGCTCACCCATCGTGAAGTGGAAACCATTTTTCACGAATTTGGCCACTTACTCCATCAGACGCTCAGTCTTGTTCCAGTCAGGACTCTCTCTGGAACCAATGTTCCCTGGGATTTCGTCGAACTGCCTTCGCAGATCATGGAGAACTGGTGCATGGAACGTGATGCTCTGAATCTCTTCGCGCGTCATTACCAGACGGGCGAGGCGATTCCGGATGAGCTATTTCAAAAGATGAAGCGCGCGCGCACCTTCCGCAGCGCCAATGCGCAGATGCGGCAGCTTGGATTCGCCATGGTTGACCTGAAACTGCATCGCGAATACGATCCGGAGCAGGGCGGGGACGTGATGGCATACGCCCGCGATATTCTCGCTCGTTTCGCGCCCACTCCGTTGCCGGCGCATTACGGCATGATCGCCGGCTTCACGCATCTATTCGCCAGCCCGGTTGCCTATGGAGCGGGTTACTATTCCTACAAATGGGCCGAGGTTCTGGACGCGGACGCATTCACGCGTTTTCAGCGCGAAGGCATCTTCAACGCGGAAACAGGCGAGGATTACCGCCGTCACATTCTCGAGCGCGGCGACAGCGAAGATCCCGCGCAGCTCTATCGGGAGTTCATGGGACGCGATCCCGATGCCGACGCCTTGCTGGAGCGTTTGGGATTACTGCAGGCGGCGTAAGCAAGCAGCTATACGATGGATCCGGAACCGAAGTCTCTGGAGAAACAACTGGCGGATGCGCTTCACGAAAATGAGGAGCTGAAGCGCGAAGTCTCTGCCAGAAACGCTGCTGCGCGCCGCCACGGAAGAGATGGAGCACTTCGTCTATGCCGTAAGCCACGATTTTCGGCAGCCGCTACGCGCAATTCTCAGCTACGCGCAGCTCCTGCAGCGGCAGTACTCGCAAGATGAGCAGGCCAGCGAGATGACGGCTTTCATCGTCGACGGCGCTCAATGAGATGAGCCGGTTTATCGACGATTTGCTGAAATACTCCCGCACTGGAATTTCGCCGCGCCGCACAACCGTAAATCTGGGCACGGTCGTTCAATGGGCTGTGCTCAACCTGAAAGACGTCATTCGGGAAACGGGCGGGCAGATCGCGTATGGAGATCTGCCGGAAATGGCTGTCGATGAATCGCAGTTCGTTCAGCTATTTCAGCAGCTATTCAGCAACTCGCTGAAGTTTCGAAGCAGCGAAGCCGCCGCAAATCGAAGTGACGGCGGAAGAGCAGCCGGAAGGCTATCTGATCTCCGTGCGCGACAACGGTATCGGCATCGAATCGAAATACCACGAGACTGTCTTCGCGCCCTTTCAAGCGCTGCACGGAAGGGAAGTCCCCGGTACCGGTCTCGGTCTTGCGATCTGCCGCAAAATCGTCCGAGCCCATGGCGGCAAAATCTGGGTCGAGAGCGACGGCCAGCATGGGTCAGTCGTTCCGATTCACGTTGCCCTATTAACTCCACAGCCTGCGGTGCAATGCACTCACGGTGGTGGTTTTCAACCATCGTAATGCTCACCTTCGCGCCAAGTAAGCTCCCGCTATCTCAATAGCTTACGTTTGGTGGATGACGTGTAATAGAGCTCTCAGCAAGATGTTCCGCAATTTTCTTACGGTGTTCTTGGCCGTTCTCATGGCGGTGTTCGGGACTGAGCCTGTCCTTTACGGCCAATACGGCGCAGCGCCTGGGGGGATCCGCAATACTCAGGCCAGCAGTATCCTCCGCAGTACCCGCAGGTCAACCGTATCCGCAGACTTCATATCCGCAAAATCCGCAGTCTCCATACCCGCGGGCCGGGCAATATCCGCCACGGACAGTATCCGCAGGGTCCCCAAGCTCAGAATCCGGATGCGCAAGATACCGCCAGCGATCAGCAGCACGGTGTCGCGCGCCTCAGTGTCGTGCAGGGCGACGTCAATGTAAAGCGCGGCGATAACGGCGAACTGGTCGCGGCAGTCATGAACGCTCCGTTGATGGCACAGGACCATGTTCAGACGTCTCCGGGTTCACGAGCCGAAGTGGAGCTGGATTACGCCAATCTGGTTCGGCTTGCGCCCAATACGGATCTGGGGTTTGCCGATTTGGAGTACAACCGCCACCAAGTGCAGCTCGGAGCGGGAACAATAATCTACCGGGTCTTGCGAGATTCCAATGCGCAGGCGGAAATCGACACGCCTAGCATCGCCATGCAGGCCCATGGCACAGGGCGAATATCGCGTTTCGGTGCTGGATGACGGAACAACGCAGATTACCGTGCGCTCTGGCTCGGCGGAGATTTTCAGCCCGCGCGGTTCAGAACATTTGGGCGCTGGCCATTCCGTTCTGGTGCGGGGAAATCCGTCCGATCCCGAGTTTCAGGAAACCTATGAGATCGCCCGCGACCAGTTCGACGATTGGTCCGCGACTCGAGATCGCGAGCTGCTCGCTTCGCAAAGTTACAAATATGTCAGCCACGACATTTATGGCGCCGACGACCTGGACGCATACGGAAATTGGGTGCCTTCTCAATATGGCCAGGTGTGGGAGCCGCGGCCACCATCGCCTGACTGGTCTCCTTACAGCTCCGGTCAGTGGGCTTGGGAAAACTATTACGGGTGGACCTGGGTCGACAATGCTCCCTGGGGATGGGCGCCTTATCACTATGGACGCTGGTTCTGGAATGGCGGGGCTGGTTGGTGCTGGTGGCCGGGTGCAATCGGATCTCCCTATTTGTGGAGTCCGGCTCTTGTGGGCTTTTTCGGCTGGGGCGGCCTCGGTTTAGGCTTTGCTGGACTCGGATGGGTCGCACTCGCGCCCTTTGAGATTTTCCATGCGTGGTGGGGTCACGGCTGGGGACGCGGCGGATATGGTTATGGAGGGTACGGCCGCGGAAAATTCGGCATGCTGCGGAACGCCAACATTGCCGGGATGTATCGAAACGCCGGTATTCGCGGCGGCGCGATGACCGCCGGCTACAACGGTTTCGGCGGGCCTAATCAACGCTTCAGCGCGGCCACGCGTGGGCAACTCAGCAATGCCAGTCTATTCCGCGGTCAAATGCCGGTCTCTCCAAGCCGCACCAGCTATCAGTTCTCGAACCGGCAAGCTGCGGCCAATCCGCGGCTGGCGTCTTCAGCGAATCGCCAGTTTTTCCATCAACAGTCTGGGTTCCAATCGGCCCCTGGCGGCATGCAAAGAGGTCTCTCTTCCGCTCCCAGGCGTGGAATGGCTGCTCAGATTCGAGTGCGCCTCGCAGGCTGCCCATGGAGTTGTCTGCCATGCGCCGAGATCGTCCGGCGGAGGCTGGCAACGATTTGGCGACCCTGGAGCTTCGAACGCCTATCGGCAGGGTTTCAGCGGGGCACAGGGAGACAGTGGTTGGCACCGCTTCGGCGCGCCACAACAACCGGCCCCCGCTTACAACGGCGGACGAGTCGGAACGCAGGTGCAGCCGAATTACGGCCGTTCTTTTGGTTCGCCGAACTACGGCGGAAACTATCAATCTCACCCGTCTTACAACGCCCCGCGATACAACGCACCTTCCGCGCCGCGCTACAGCGCGCTCCGGCGGCCCCGCTCACTACAGCGCCCCTTCCAATCGAGGCGGCGGCGGTGGTGGATCGCGGAGCGGAAGTGGTGGCGGCGGGCACTCCTCTTCAGGCGGCCACCACGGCCGATGAAGGTCATGATCCTTCCCTCAGCCGCTCCGGCTCACCCTGACAGAGCTGGAGCGGCCTTTTTTAATTGAGTGACGGAGTCGTACAAAACATCCGGTCACCGCTTCGCGTTTAACGCATTTCCGATATACCCTGGTCAGGTCGAGCACCACATTCCGTATACGCCATGCCTAAATCAAATCCAAACCTATACTCATGCCGGAGGGAGGCTGGAATATTCAACGCATTACTACGCATCCCGGAGAAATGCTGCACGAGGAGTTTATGCTTCCACTCGCGTTATCAGCCAACAAGCTCGCGATGGACCTGCACGTGCCCGTAACACGGATTACCGAAATCATCCATCGAAGGCGAGGAGTCACAGCGGATACGGCGCTGCGGCTGAGCCGCTATTTCGGGACGACTCCTGAATTTTGGATGAACCTGCAGAAGTCATATGACTTGAGTAAAGTACTCGTCGAGAGTGCGAAGCAGATTCGAGAGCAAGTGAGACCGCGCGGAGTTGCTGCTTAGCTCTTAAAGAACCCTGCGTGGATGAGCAATGCTTTCGATACAACCATCGGAAGGACTCGAACGATGGCCAAAGATTCGTCGCTGCCATGGAGCAACTAGTCGGTCGGAGATTGACCTACAAGCAACTGACCGGAAGGAGGCAGAAACGGCCTCCGAGGAACCTTTCTAAAAAGGAAGCTAAGCGGAAGGGACGCGGGAAGAGGCGGAAGATTTCCGCTTCGCTTTTGGACCGTGCCGGTTTGGGTTGAGTGCGGCTTCCCTGCGATGCTCCTCGATTCGTCTCTTAATCTCGGAATGCGGAACCGCAATGACTTTCTCCATGGCGTTCTCGAACCGCGTGAACGCTTCCGGGCCTTCGATCATCTCCGGGTGAGGTTTCATCGCTTTCATCATGCCATTCAGAGAATAGAGGCAAGTTTTTTCATAAAGGATTTAACATGCCCATAGACGTCAACCGCCTCTTCGGGCGAATAAGTCGCTTTGGGGTGCATTACCGGGTTTCTCCATGCAAGCTTGACGCTGTAAAGATAGGCTGAAACGGTGGCTACTTCGGCTTTACGCGCCTTGAGTCTGGGCGTGTTTTCTGGAAGCGCCTTGATCGCTTTATTGATCCGTCTAGGATGTTCTGCCAATTTTTTTCCCCGGGCAAGCGCGACCTTAAGTGCTTTCCCAAATTTCTGAACACCACGTTCCATTACCCGCATGAGGTGAAATACGGACGCTGTATGCATGCCCAATGCGATTCCATCACTCGCGCTTTCAATATCTGTGGTTGCGTGAGGAAACCTCTTTGCTACCTCTGGACCGAATGGCTCACGTTGGTTGTAGTAGCTTGCTTCCTGTGGCGGAACAAGCAGGAATAATCTCGCCTTTAGCTCGTCGTGCATTCGGGAGCGTAGCTCTCCAATAGGATTTTGAACGTCATAATAGGTGGCCGCCTCCTCTAGCGCTCTCCGTACCCGGGGGACATGAGCGAGAGTGGCTGGAAGATCTAGACGCTCCGGTCTGCATGCCTTCTCGACCTCTTCTAGGGCGCGTGCGAGTGGCACTTTTTGATCAGGATCTAGTGGGCGGCTAACTGGTTCATTCGTAGAAATTCCATATGCATTCGCCAAGTAGCCATATGCGTAAGCGACCTCGTGACCACTGAGTTCAACTAGCATATCGAAGAAGTTTATCAGTTGGCGTGCCAGCAAGAGAGGCTTTCCGCCGTTATCGCCATTGCGATACACTACGGCTAAGCCACAGCGTTTAGGCTATTGCGGTCTGGTACACCACAAAGGCGGAGGCTAGGCGGAAAAGTTAACTGACGCGGCCAGCGTCACTACACGCAATTCAAGTTACAGGAGAATTTGCGCGTGGGTTCTAGCTCTTCCAATTGCCCGACCGACGGACCGAAAGATACAATCCGAAAATGCCTTGGCTTAAAAAGCATTGGCTGGCGCTCACAGCAACTTCCCTCAGTGCGTTGCTTGTCTATCCCAGATTAGTGGTATAAATATACTTGACTGACAAGGCTCTTTCGTGTAAAGTATAACCATGGAAGCGCCAAAGACTTTACTCGAAGCGGTGAGCTACTTCGCCAGTTCCGAGAATTGCCACGAGTTCATGATGCGGCTCCGCTGGCCGGACGGCAAGGTGCGTTGTCCGCGTTGCGACTCGGATGACGTTTCCTACCTGCCAAATGCCCGCGTGTTCAAGTGCTATGCGAAGCATCCGCGCCAGAAGTTCTCCCTGAAGATCGGGACCATCTTCGAGGATTCTCCAATCGGTCTGGACAAATGGCTTCCCGTGATGTGGCTGCTTGTGAACTCCAAAAACGGGATTTCGTCCTGGGAGATTCATCGCGCTATCGGTGTTACCCAGAAGACCGCTTGGTTCATGTTGCAACGCGCCAGACTCGCCATGCAGGATGATCGCAAGGGCGGCAAGCTCTCCGGCGAAATCGAAATTGACGAGACTTTCATCGGCGGCAAGGCGCGGAACATGCACAAGAGCCGGAAGTTGAAAAAGCTCGAGGGCAAAGGCGGCGGATCGGTCGGAAAGATCGGCGTACAGGGACTCCTAGAGCGCGGCGGAAATATCCGGGTTAATGTCATCAACGACAACACCATCGGAACCTTGGTTCCGAACGTGAAAGAGAATGTTGAAAAGGGTGCTCATGTCTATACCGACGAGTTAAAGTCTTACTTCCAGCTTCAGGCCGATTACGCTCACGACGTGATTAACCACACCGAGGCATATGTGAACGGGCAGATCCATAGAACGGACTGGAGAACTTTTGGAGCTTGCTAAAGCGTGGTTTGGACGGTACCTACGTGAGCGTTGAGCCGTTCCATTTGTTCCGGTACGTCGATGAGCAAGCGTTTCGCTATAACCATCGAAAAGACGCGGATGACGGCGAAAGATTCGTTGCCGCTATGCAACAAATAGTCGGTCGGAGATTGACCTACAAACAACTGACCGGGAAGGAGGCAGAAACGGCCTCCAAGGAAGCTTTCTAAGAAAAGAGGCTAAGCGCGAGGGACGCGGGAAGAGGCGTAAGATTTCCGCTTCGCTTTTGGACCGCGCCGGTTTGGGTTGAGTGCTGCTTCTTTACGATGCTCCTCGATTCGTTTCTGAATCTCGGAATGCGGCACCGAAATAACTTTCTTCATCGCGTTCTCGAATCGCGTGAATGCTTCTGGGCCTTCGATCATTTCCGGGTAAGGCTTCATGTCTTGATAGTAGCGCCGGGCCGATACTTCGAGTTAACAAAACGCTGCTCCGGCGGGATCATATCACCACTCTTGCAAAGTTCGCATTCACGATCCCCAATTCCACGGTAGTTGACATTTCCAATCACGATGTCTTTAGGGTCTGGCAATCCAGACGCTCCATACGTACCACTCTCGGTAACATGCCTGTGGATTCTGGCGACTTCATGCCGAGGATCATCAACCGGGAAATTATCGTTCAAGATCAAGCTTTCCTCGTTTTGCACGCAAAGCTGCCCTTTGAAATCCCAGAACGGCTTGGTCTTTGGTTTGATCTTAGAGTGCAGCCGCAACTCTCCAGATTCTGTGCGCTCCATCAGTTTTTCAGCTTCAAAAATCCTGCACATGTGCTCCGGGCAAACCCGTATAATTCTTAGGGGCGAGGAGCTCATGCCGGATTTAAACCGCGTACTGAATCACGTTGCCGACTATCGCGACGGTAGAATTTCGCTTTCGGTCTTTGAAGATCGGTTCCGGGATGATTCTCGGGGGCTTATCTGATCCCGCTCCTTGATGATCTGAGCGTGTCGATTGAGTCTTTGTTGTCCGACTTTCATTTCGGGGAAAGGGCGGATGAGCGTCTCCTACGGGGGGAGTTGGCAGCGGCCATCCGCCCTTTTGTGAGACCCATGGCGGTGACGAGTGGCGTGCTCTCGAAGTCACAGGATGTTACTTTTTCCCGAGGCGTTAGGCGGAAGGGTCCGCATCGGGGGTATTCCACGTCGGCTGCGGAGCCTGCGATGTTGGCACTTGTTCGTGCTTAACTGTCAGCGGAACGCGGGAAGCGAGTGCTCCATCAAGCAAGATCTCGTACCAATTGGTGCCTTCAAGTACCCCGTTTATCATGATCGTTACCACCACCGTTGCGGCGGCTCCGCCCCCGGAAACCTTTTGTACACCGAACCGCTCTTCAGTGGTAAGGCCGCTAGGGTCGGTAACGCGGATAGCCCAATTAAACTGACAAGCAGCCTCAGATCTAAACATCACGATCAGGTTAGTTTCCAGGCGCGGAGTAAACGGCGCAGCATTGGCATCCGGAACGTAAACGGAATAAAAATCGACAATTCTTATTGCTGAAAGAACGTAATCGTACTCGCGTAGAACACGTTCGCAGAAGAAGGCTGATACGTAAATGAAATTACGGGGCGGAGGCTCCTCGGGCATTCGGGGAGCATATCACGACGTTAATCTGTTGGAGAATGACGCCATGCCAACAGTCCACCCGTCTGTTAACGAGTTGGTTTCTCAACCTCACATAACCAAGAACGAAAGATCATCTATCTTGGTGTCCGTAGCTTCGCTTCAAGATCGATTAGACGCTTTTCCGTTTCGCGGTTCTGTTGTAGTAGCCCTTCTGCCATGCGAAGAAGCCCAAAACTCAGATAGTACAGCGCCGGTTGTTTGTGCTTCGCAACCTCATCCGGTCCCAGTGCCTTTATCGACTCCGTAAAGCAGGTAATCGCGGTCTCGTATAGGTTGTCGTGTGCCATGCCGGACAGTCTAGCACCTTCTGTCAGTCAAGTATATTTATACCTGCTAAGTTTACATAATATTCGTTATCGGTCATGCTGCCAGAATGCGCTTGAGGACGGCGCTACTCCGCGCATTGCCAGATCAGCCATCTGGCAATCGCGGCAGGACTCTTGTCAGGTATTCTTCTAGCGCTCTTCCGGCGAGGTTCCCCGAAGCGAGCTTAATTTCGCCCCAGCACTGATTCTCTGCCCTCCCCGCTACGTTCCTATATACTGTGATCGCCGAACATCTCTGCATAAAATGAGAAGGGATTCCAAGTGCTGCGCTCACAAATATTGTTCTCGTTAACCTTAGTCTTGAGTCTTATGTCGCTTCAGTCAGGCACTAGCGCGCCAAGAAAACGGCGCAGGTCAGAATGTTCTCCTCGTCGCCAATCAGGGAGACCGGGACCTGAGCATTATCGATCCCTTGGCGGGTCAACAACTCGCTACCGTCGCCGAGGGTGGCGTAACGGGACACGAGGTAGCGGCCTCCGCGGATGGGCGCACTGCCTACGTTCCGATATACGGGAACTCGGGTGTTGGTAAGCCGGGAACGGATGGCCGCAACATGGTCGTGATCGACGTTGCCGGGCGAAAGGTGGTTGGCGAGGTCGATTTCGGACATGGCGTGCGGCCCCACTGCCCCATGTTGGGACCCAAAGATGGCATGCTTTACGTCACCACCGAACTGGATCAGTCCGTCACGATTATCGATCCCCAGACGCTCAAAATTGTAGGATCCGTTCCGACCGGGCAAGCGGAGTCGCACATGCTGGCGATCTCGCACGATGGAACGCGCGGGTACACCGCCAATGTCGGACCCGGAACCGTATCCGTTCTTGACCTTGCGGCGCGAAAGACCATCACCGTCATTCCGATTTCAAAGACAACCCAGCGAATCTCCATTTCACCGGACGACAAGATGGTCTTTACCTCCGATCAAACCAAGCCGCAGCTTGCCGTGATCGACACCTCCACGAACAAAGTCAAAACTTGGGTGCCTTTGCCCGCTCCCGGTTACGGTACTGCTTCCACCCACGATGGCCGCTGGCTCTTGGTCGCGGTACCACACGCCAATCAGGTGGCTGTCGTGGACCTCGCCACTCTCAAGGTCGTCCGCACCGTCGACGTTCCCAAGGCGCCGCAAGAGATCTTGGTGCGCCCGGACAACCAGGTGGCGTATGTTTCCTGCAACGCCAGCGGCAAGATTGCTGTCGTTGATCTTTCCAATTGGAATGTCCAGAAGTTGATCGACGCCGGAAAGTTAGCGGATGGTCTCGCGTGGGCTTCGCCGCGGTAGACGGCTGACTGCACTGATCGCCGAAGCGCCTGAGGGCAAATAATTTTACTGGCCTTTTATCAGCAGCACGTACTCACGTAACGGCTCGCCGCGAGCGCCGTTTTCCGACCGCGCATAGATGCGAAAGAAGTACACGCCTGGCAGTGTGATCCCCGGCGAGGCAGCTTCGATTCGGTCGTCATGTATCGAGGCTTCCCCTTGCCAGAAACGTACCCCGTATGCATTTACCACTTCTGCGATCAGCGAATGACCGGTCAGGTCATATGCGGCGGCGACCAGATGTAAGGGCTTATTCCGCGGCGCTTCGGAGAAGTCGGCGTCTCGATAAGCGCTCAGTTCGACATCCACGGCCACCGCTCTTGTGCGGAAGAACTGCGGGAAAAACGACAGCATGAGGAGTATCGTCAGAAGCAGCCCTCGTTCTGAAACTCTCGAAATTGGGTTTCCTGGCAGGCGCAGCTGCCGCAAAGCGCGAGCCACCGAGTCGTGCAGGGTTACTCTTCTGTTGGAGAGTAACTCCATTAGCCTGATCACTTGTTCGCGATCGCCGTTTGCAAACCATTCCGCTGGTACATCCCGGTCCGCTAAGAACAGCGCATCCTCTGGCAGCCGTTCGATCCGATCAACAGCGGCGTGAGAGTCGTCTTGTACGTTTGGCCCGGAGTAGATCGACCGATCGTGATAAAGCCCCTGCAGGTCCGTATCGGAGAGTTCCCAGCGCGAACCCCCGAAACTCAGCCCATGATCGATTAAATAGGCGCGAAACCCTACTGCTGGGTCTGCAGAACGTTCACGGACGAAAATAGCCTGCCTGCTATCGGCTTGGCTCACCCATCTGTCGAACACATACGCGAGTGTAAGGTCCGATAGATTTACGATTTTTGACAACAAATGCCTGGGAAGGAAATCAAAAATTGCGACGTGCGCGGGGTCAACGGGACACTGCGAACCCAGATGAACGCCTTCGCTCACCGGTATTTTTCGGTTCCCGATCTCAAATTCGAGCAAGTGATCGCCGGCAATGCCTCGTTTTATTTCAAGCCGGCGAACCTTGGGCGTGGACACCTGTAACAGTTTCAACAAACCCGTAATGATCCACTCGTTGATTAGCGTTCGAGTCCCTTGCGGATTTCCAACGCATTTAGCGACGTAGACATTCTCGTCGACAGCTCGAACCAGAAGAGCTTGCGACCCGCCGCGCATACGGCGCTCGACACTGTGTATCGGGATCGCGATTGACGCCATTGTCTCTGAGGGATTAGTGCAGAATGGCGGCGCGCTTACGACGCTCGGAATTTCCCGATATCCGCAGGCTTCTAAAACGGGATAGTGCTCAGATCGCCAGAATCGGCCAAGCTCGCGCGCGGAGCCGTCACTTTTGGGCAGTACGGCCGTCTACTTTACAGATGAACTTCCGCCTCTGTTCTGCCGGCCTGTTACTGTTCAGCGCAACGCTGTTTCTGGATGCCTGCGGACCTAGCGAGTCGGCGCGCCAACGCCAGGAGGATGCAAACTCGCCCGCGGGTAAGGCGGGAAAAGCTGCACACGCCGTGGCGCGCGAGTCGGAGAAAGTCGCACGCGTCGCCGGACAGAAACTCGAGAAGGCTGCGCACCAGGCACACGAGGGCTGGAAGGAAGCCGCGCGCGAGGATCAGGCCAAGGACAAGAAATAGCAGCATTCCCCGCCCCATACGCGATACAATTTCCGGCGTGAAGACCGGACGAATCTCTCTCCTCATTTTGCTGCTCGGGACCGCGCTGGCGCCTTGGGCAATTTCTCGACAGCAACCTGCATCCGTTGAACGGATCGCTCCTGAGATCAACAAGCTTGTTCCCGCGGACGCGAAAATTGAACTTGTCGCGACAGCGCCAGGATTCAAATGGACCGAAGGTCCGGTGTGGATACATGCAGGCTATCTGCTCTTCGCGGAGATTCCCGGCAACAGTATCCAGAAGTGGACTCCTGGAGCCGGTGTGAGCGTTTTTCTTCGGCCCAGCGGTTATAAAGGCTCCGTGCCATATGGAGGGCCGGAGCCCGGGTCAAATGGCATGACGCTGGACAGGCGCGGCCGCCTCACCGTGGCAGGCCACGCGCAACGTGACGTCTGGCGGCTGGAATCCATGGATCCGCATGCGCAAGTCACCGTCCTGGCGGATACCTATCAGGGCAAGCGGCTGAATAGCCCCAACGATCTTGTCTATAGGCGGGATGGATCGCTGTATTTCACGGATCCGCCTTACGGCCTGCGCACCCAAGGCGATCACGATCCCGCTAAGGAATTGCCATTTAATGGCGTTTACCGGATTCCTGCTGCTCTTGAGCAGAAGCCGGGGGCGGAGCCGGCGCGCGGTAATCTGCAGCTCGTCATCAAGGATTTGCCCAGGCCGAATGGAATTGTCTTTTCGCCGGATGAGAAATACCTGTACGTCAACAATTCAGAGCCCAAGAAGCTCTGGATGCGGTATGCAGTGGAAGAGAATGGTTCGCTGGGGCCGGGCAAGCTGCTCTACGATGCGACTTCGGATAAAGCAGCCGGGCTCCCCGGATGGTATGAAGGTGGATAGTAATGGGAACGTGTACAGCGCGGGCCCTGGAGGCGTCTGGATCTTTTCGCCGGACGGCGCGCACCTCGGCACTATTCGCATGCCGGAGAAAGTGGGTAATCTCGCGTGGGGCGACGCCGATGCCAAGACTCTCTACATCACCGCTAGCGCTAGCGTATACCGCGTGCGGCTTTCCGTGGCGGGCATTCGGCCCTAGCTGATTCCCCGCCGCTAAACTCCTCCTGCATCGGACGCGCGTTATTGATTTTGGGATCGCCTCCGTCCCGCCCCTTTTCGGGTCACGCGAGTGAAAGCAGTTTTTTCCCTGTAGCCGCAATGAGTTAGATACGTCAATTCCGGAACTCAGCCGCGCTATGCCGCAGAATAGGGTCGGCTAACCTTCCTCAACTCCCCCAGAAGATCGACATACCAGAAGTCCTGAGGCGCGCAAGACCTAACGCTACTAGTGGGCGCAGGTCGGGCGCGCTCGGGATTTCGATGCTCGGCTCCAGGTAACAAATGAACATCCGTTTTAATACATACGCGATATGTGTACTCTGTTTGTTTCTTTTCTTTATAAATTACTTTGCAACACCGACTGCCAAGGCTGGCGATCAGAGTTCCGCTGAACCCGTAAGCAAAACGACCGGCCTCCTCGCGCTCGTAGACCAGGCAAATGAAGAGCTTTATGCCACTCTGCAGTCGTTCGTCTGCGAGGAACAGATTCGGCGCTTTGAGGGGCTTCTGGGCGCTGAAAGTGGGCGCCAGATCGACACTCTGGCCGTCAGAGTCTCTTTCGAGAACGGCGTTGAGCATTATACGCAGATCCGGCAAAACAACCACGAGCGCGCGGCCATATCGAGCCTCGCAGGGGCGTGGTCTACCGGGGAATTCGGAACGCTGTTGCGGCAGACCCAGCATTTGCTGCAGAGTCAGCCGACCCGGTTTCGTATGTACGCGGATGTCGAAGGCACGCCAGTCGCGGTATACGGTGTCGGAGTCTCGGAACAGGACAGTCCCTGGGATTTAGAGATTCGCGCGCAACACTATCGAGTGCCGTTCCGGACAGAAGTCTATGTTTCAAGAGCATCGGGACAGATTTTACGAATCAAGCGGGTTTCGACCAGCATTCCCTCCCGCTTAGGGATCTCCGAGATTCGCTGGGGCGTGCTACTTCAGGCCGTCCGACTGAATGGAAGGATGTGGCTGCTGCCAAAAACCGGAGATTACACTGTTTTGTATGAAGGGTCGGGGCGCCGGGAGTGGAACGAGATGAAGTTTTCGAACTATCGCCGCTATGGTTCGGAAGTAGCGTTGCGATTTCAGTAAGCAGGGTAACGAATGTTCTCTCGCTCCGGGGGGTTCGTTTGGCAAAAACGGGTTCGTTCGGTAAAACCGCTGGGTTCGTTCGGTAAAATGCCCGGGTGGCCGCGCTAAGTGCGTTTCTGAGGCTTCTTCATCGGCGCTACTGGATGGGGCTTCATCGCATCCGGATGACCCACCCCGCGCAGGTGAGAAGAGGGCGGAGGTTTGCGAACAAAGCGCCGCGGAGGACGCTTGGCAGCGATGGCGGCTGCACGCGCTGCCCGTTCCGACATGAGGGAAGCGAAATCCGCGTCCACGGCATGATATTCGCGGAACCCGTCCATGTGCTCGGCGCCGGCTTCGCAGGCAGTACGCAGAAGCTGCAGGCAGAACATAGGACCACCCTGCAACGAGACTTGATATTTTGTGAAGAGCGATAAGTCGATCCAGACGGCGCAAAGCCTGGTCGGTTGACGCTCTTCGACGGCATCGAAGGAGTAACAACGATGGTTACCCTGCTGATTGAAGCCTTTATAGAAAAATTCCACAGTAACTCGATTCCTAGCGACTCGCCCTTGGCAATTGATCGCGCCGAGCGAACTGAAACGATCCACGGGCGGCCATGAAAGCTCCTCCAGAGAATGAATTCGCCGAGAACGAGAAGATCGCGAGGCAGCTCTAGCAATCGGCTGCCTCTCTCGGGAGATTTGATTACCAGCGGGTTTTCTTAAAGCTATTTCCGCCCCGGCCGCCGCTACGATTAAAGCCGCCGCCACCGCCGCGAGGTGAGTCGGTTTTCGGTCGAGCTTCGTTCACACTGAGCGTTCTGCCGTGCAGGTCACTTCCATTGAGAACGGACATGGCGGTTTCCGCTTCATTGCGGTTAGTCATCTCGACGAAGGCAAAACCACGCGGCTGACCAGTCATGCGATCGGTAACCATGTTGACGCGCTCGACGGCGCCATATTGAGAAAAGATCGATGTAAGATCTTCTTGCGTTGTCTGGAAACTCAGGTTTCCGACGTAAATGTTAGTCATTCAAGACTCCCGTTGCTCAAAAGTGTGTTCTACGAGCAGCCAGGACTGAGGAAGATATGTTTTCGACGAGGACAAAGCCGCAGGTTAGGACCATTTCAGAATAGCATTTCGCCTACGGACGTGCACGGTCCCGTGGAGAGCCTGAGCCGCGGTTCGCCGGTTGACGTGATTTGTAATCTAATGCCCCGAGACCGTCCCCGTACCTGCGGTGATTGCTATCGGATTGCTGGATTTGGAACTGGAACGGACCGCGAAGTAAGTGCCCCCCGCCGCTGCGGCAGCCCCGATCGCAATAATGGTCACAATAAGCTTCGTGGATAAGCCCCCGGCCTTCGCGGCGGCCGCAACACCACCGCCGGTTGACGCGGCGGCGCTAGCTACGTTTGTCTGCGTAATTACCGCATGGGCAGTTTGTCCGTTGTAAGTCGCGCTGACCTGGATCTGGAATTGTCCACTCGCAGTATTGGGTTGCATGCCATAAGCGGCTGCCCTGCCAAACTGGTCCGTCGTGACCGTTAACGTATGGGCTCCGTTGGCAAAAGTAGCGCCGGCTCCATTCTCGGGAAGCGCGAACGTCACCAGGGCGCCCGGAACCAGGTTGTGATGCTCGTCTTGCACCTGGACGATCGGTTCGCGCGCGAGGCGGCCCTTGACATTGTTCAAGGCCCCCTCGCCGTCGATAATCGTGATTCTGAGGCCACCCTCTGGCGCCGCTGCTGGAGCATCCTGGCTGAACAAAGGAGCAGCCGTTAGGAGCAGGCACAAAGAGACGCAGAGTGATGGATTGATCCGTTTGTTCATGATGGTGACCTTTCTTCTGAGCTTGTCATTATTGACCCGTAACCGGGTCCGACGCCCCTTGACTGTTTACTAGCGTCACTGTTACCGAGGCGATCTTCGAGGCGTCGTCCGTCAGGGTAAAGGGCTGAGTATATATGAAGGAACCGCCGGCCCCAATTCCAGTTGAGCCGGTAAAGTAACTGCTGAATAAGTTCGATACGTCCACGGTTACATCCGCATTCTGAAGCGAGTTACCCGAACTCGCCACGAAGTGGAAGATGGCCTGCGTGACCTGTCGTGTATTGGAGAACCCGGGATCGACCTGCACTTGAAGATTGTCGCCGCTCCGAGTCACGGTCACTGTGTTGATCGACGGTTTGGCCGGAGCAACAACAATCTGCTGCGTCTGATACGGAGTAGTGCTGGCGGCCGGCGCGAAAACACTGAGCGTAATCGTTCCCGCGGTTGTGCCCGTCTGCACTTGAAAATTCTGAACCTGGCTCCCCGAGCTTAACGGAAGATCCACCGTCACTGCGCAGTTGTTCCCGGACGAGACCAAGGATGTAGTGTTCGCCAGAATCAGAGCGATCGCGGGATCGCAAACCGGCTTCGGATCGCTGGTGTTTGAGGTGAAGCTGAGTGTCAAGTGAGTATCGAGGCTGTTCGCCAACTGTGCTGAAATTGTTCCTGCGATTGGCTGACCCGACGTGCCGGTCGAAGGCGCAGTAATCGTGATCGCAAAGGAAACTATTTGGACCGTATCTGTTACTGGCGAAGGAGCCGCGGCGCCGCCCCCGCTCGCCGTCGCCGTGTTAGTTACGGTTCCATTGGCGCTCGAGGACACTGACACGGGTATGCTTATCGTCGTTGTCGCATTCACAGCAAGAATGTCCGTATCCGAGCAAGTGACCGTTTGTCCCGTCGTTTGACAGATCCAAGATCCCGTAACCACCGCTGTTCCTGGTGTAAATGCCGAAGCGAGCGTGTAAGTCAAATTCAAATTGGCGTTTGTCGGCTGCCGTTCCGGAATTCGTGATCGTGATGCCGAAACTACCTTTGCCGCCCGCCTGCAAAGTTGCGGGAGGAGTAGTCGTGAGCGTCAGGACAGGGCCATTGACCGTCAGCTTGTCGACGTACGGAGTGGCCGCGACGGTCTGCGTCGCGGTCTGAACTTGAGCATTAATAGTGTTTGAAATTGCGCCATTTGCCGTACCCGCCACTTTGAAGGCAACAGTAATGGGGTTTAGTGCTGTGTTGGCGGTGACCTGCGTATTCGCAGCGGTGGCGCAAGTTACCACTTGGCCTTGCGCTTGACACGTCCAACCCGTTCCCGCCGGTACTCCGCTAACCGTTAAGGTCGGATCCAAAGCGGCCGTGACCGTGAAAGTTCCCGTGATGGCGCCCGCTCCCGAGTTGCTCGCCTGAATAGACAAGCTCCCTGTTCCACCGGCTGTCAGCCCACCCGCGGGCGTATGCGTTTCCACAACGCTGATCGCTATCGGAAGAGTAATTTGAACCGTATCGGTCACGGAAGCCGATGCGCCTGTACCGCCACCGCTCGCTACGGCGGTATTGGTAACCGTTCCACTGGCGGTGGCGGACACGGAAACGGGAATACTTACCGTAGCGGAGCCGTTGATCGCAAGAACATCCGTATCGGAGCAATTAACCGTCTGTCCGGAAGTTTGACAAGTCCAAGAGCCTGTAACCACCGGCGTCCCCGGTGTAAAGACGGTTGCCAGCGTGTACGCCAAATTTATGTTGGCGTTTGTAGGGGCGGTTCCGGAGTTGGTTACTGTAATGCCGAACGTGCCTTTCCCACCCGCCGGCAGGCTGGCCGGTGGATTTGTCGTGAGAGTCAGAGCCGACGCATTCACCGCGATCGTGTCCACGTAGGGCGTAGCAGAAACCGTTTGCGTACCGCCTTCCGAAGGAATCTGCGCCTGGGCATTGACTGTGTTTGAGATTGTGCTCTTCGCCGTACCAGCTACTTTGACAAGCACAGTAACTGGGTTCATGGTCGACTGCGCGGGGACTGGCGTGTTAGCGGGCGTTGCGCAAGTGACGGTTTGCCCTTGCACTTGGCACGTCCAACCCGTTCCCGTGGGGACTCCGCTAACCGTAAGCGCCGGATCGAGCGCCGCCGTCATCGTAAATGTTCCCACGATGGAACTCATTCCGGAGTTATTGGCCTGAATGACAAGCGTGCCGTTACCACCAGCAGCGAAAGCAGTAGCCGGCGTATGTGTTTCCGTAACGCTGATTTGCGGCGGTGGCGGAGGTGAAGCTGAAGAGATCGGGACCGTATCGGTGTAGGGAGTGGCGTTAATGGTCACTTGGCCGTCGAAAATTCCGCTGGCGTTGACAGTGTTTGAAATTGTGCCGCTAGCGCTCGCCGCTATCGTTACGGGAATGGTGATGGAAGCGGCCGGCCCGGTTTGATAGTAGTAAACCGATGTGCTGCAACTGACTGTTTGCCCATTTACCGTGCATGTCCATCCCGTTCCGCTGGGCGTTCCGGCCGTAAACGCCGGATCTAACGTGTCCGTGACTGTCAAGGTTGCCTGATAGAACTCGCCGCCGGAGTAAGAAACAGTGACGGAAAAACTACCCGTGCCGCCCGCAACGAAAGTCTGCGGTGCGTGTGTCTTGCTCACGCTGACTTGTTGCGCAACGGCTGAAGCGGCTGACAGTCCGGCCATTATCAATAGCAAAACCCATGCGCAGAGCTTCGAACTCATGGTTGAGCTCCAGGAATAGTTCCGAGAGGGAGGACCGGCGCCGGAAGAACCCGGGGTACTTTCGAGTCGCCGTCCAGAATGATAATGCGGCCGTTGATTATGCCAGTCAGCCTGAACACGGCGTGTCCATGCAGCCCGTCAAGCCCCGTAATTTGGGAAGGACAATTGATTTTGATCGATTGCTGCTGCTGGCCGAGGTTGACTTCTACGAGTGATTGGTCAGCCGAACTCACGACCCATGCCGAAAGATTATCGCTCGAGGCGGCGACGAAGGTCGGCCCGAGCAAGTCCATCGTTGGCAGTGGCCAACACCGCCGGATTCACGCTTCCCGCTACGTCCCGGTAGAGCCATAACGTGTTTGCAGCTTCGTCGGTAATAAGAGCATCCGTGCCGCCGCGTAGAAACTGCATTCCCCCGAGCTGCCGGACACTCCCGAGGAACGAATCGGAACCATCGGCATGCAACGTGAAAATCTGAGTCGAGCTTCCGATAAGCATCGTCCCGGTGTCGCTCACCGCGGCAGCGCGAATCGAGCCGAGCGCATCGTCCGGGTTGATCGTCGTGGCGCTTGGCTGATCCGGTAATCCGGTGATCAGCAGTAGCTGCGCCGGCGCTGGCTGAAACAAAAGCGCGAATTTGCCCGAGGGGCTGAAAACGATATGAGCGTCGCTGCGGAATCCCGACGCAAGCTCCCTGGGGGCGGTCCTCTTTAGTAATGAGATGCAGAGAACCGCTCCAGAAGAGTTCAGCAGAAGCGCCGAATCTTGAGCCGGCGACACAACCCCACTAACGACCGCCGAGTCTGAATAGACCGGCGCTTCAGCAACAGCCGCTCCTGGAATTCCTTTAATCGGCCGGATGCCCTTCGCCGTGTCATCCCAAACGTATCCGAGTATGGGCCCCGAGACTGGTACGCTTTGCCCCCAAAGTGCGCACGCAATGAACAACGAGAAGATTGCCAGACCAGAGATCGCTGATCGTGATCTCGATTTGCTGCGATGAGCGACACAGGAAATCAGTGCTTTAATGACCGGCATAAGCGAACAGGTATTTAGTGTATCTCGTAGAGTCACTCTTGCGCGAAGGTCTCGTTAAAGAATTCTCTTGCTGTGGCCCGGCGATCTCCGATATAGTGACGTGATTTGTTTACCTCTTCGATAAAAGGTCCGCTCCAATGCAAAGTGATTTCAACGACACTCGCCGTTCATTCTTAACTAAGATCGCCAAATTCGGCGCCGCTGCCGGTGCTGCAGGATTATCCACGCTGCCCGCGTTTGGAGTCGAGCCGCAGAACTGTTCGGGCCCTCAACCGCCTGCGACGCCGATTAAATGGACGCCAGACACAAACCCGATCCTGCCGCGCGTAGCGGCCTCCACCCTGAGCGGCTCAAATCTGACTAAACTCGCCAATGCCTATAAAGCACTACGGAATCTCGCTAGCACTGATCCCAGCGACCCCCGTGGCTGGATGCAGCAGGGAGATAAGCATTGCTGGAACTGTGGCGGCGGCTTGGATGGTCAGACCGGCGAAGAGATCCATGGCAGTTGGTTATTCTTGCCATGGCATCGAGCGTTCCTCTATTTCCATGAACGCATTCTGGGCGCGCTGATCAACGACAACAGTGTTCGCCTGGCGTACTGGGATTGGGACAATCCAGCACATCGAGCGATTCCTTCCGCCTTTGCTACTCCCGCCAACGCCTCGAACCCCCTCTGGGATTCCAACCGAAGCGCAAAGGCTGGGAATCAACTGCCCACGTCTCTAATCGGCCCTCGTATTATCAACCCCATTACGGGTGCTGCCACATTCGCAACTTTCGGGGGCACATCCAGTGCTGCGGGAAATCTCGAAAACGGGCCTCATGGCGGAGTCCATATCTGGTGCGGCGACACCAGCTTAAAGGCATCGAACGCGTCCATGGGCTTGTTGGATACCGCGGCGCAGGATCCGATCTTTTTTGCGCACCACGCAAACATCGATCGGCTTTGGAGCGTCTGGCTCAATTCTTCGCCGTCGCATCAGAATCCGACCGACCCGAACTGGCTCAGCCACAGCTTTACCTTCTGGGATGAGAAAAAGCGTTGGGTCTCGATCACCGTTGCGGACGTGATCAACATGTCTAATAGCCTGCGATACACATATAGCGGCGCCGCAACCAGCCACGTTACATTTGCCACGCCCACGGTTCGGCAACTCACCGTCAACCCGCAGAAGACGATTACGTTGCCTGACGATGTCATTAAGCGAGTGAAACAGGCCGGCAATACGCCTCGCATGACAACTTTGCGGGTGGAAAGCATCACTCTGCCTCCAGGCGCAAGAGGCATTTACCGCATCATTGCGAATAACACCGGAGGCGGCGCGGCCGGCCCCAAGGCGGTCGGCACGTCCAACGATCTGGGCTATATCGCGATCGTTCCCAAAACCTCAAAAGACACTGGCCGAAACATGCAGATGGCCATGAATGTCGATCTCGATGTAACCGAGCAGCTTCCGTCGATAGTTCAGCAAGGCGGGAAACTGAACTTGTCGGTGACGCCCATGGCGGCGCCAGGGCAAAGTACCCAATTCAGCTATCAAAGCGTCTATCTCTTGGAGCGATAGTTGCGAATGGCGTTCGGCTTGATAGCTGGCCTTCTGGCGGCCGGCGTTTACGCTGCCCTAACCGTCAAGGTTCCTGTCCCGGACAACGCTGACAAACCCGATGCGCGTTTGGTCCTCCACCTTGCGGAGTTAAAGCTGCCGCCTTACGCCGGCGCCATCGTGCGCGTCTTTGCCGATATGCCACAGGCCAACGCAGAAACGAATGTTGAGGATGAACATTTCCTCGGTTATTTCACGGTGCTCGCGAGAAATTCCGGTGAAGTGGCTCGCGGTGTTGAGCGCAGGAGTGTCACACTCGACATCACAGATAAGAAGCAACTCTTGGCCGGGAGGAAAGAAGTGACCCTGACTCTCGTTTCGATCGGTGGACGATCGCCCGTAGGCGAAACCCAAAAGCTCACGATCTCCCGCGCGTATCTCGCGATTAATTAGCCTAAGAGTACGTGCAGAACACCAGTGCGAGGCGGATCGTCTCAGTAAACGTTGGAGGTCCGCGCGAAATCCCAACGCTGAACGGGACCGTGCTCACCAGCATCTTCAAATCGCCCGTAGAAGGCCGCGTCAAGTTACGCGGGTACAACTTAGAGGGCGACCGGCAATCAGACCTTCGGGTACACGGCGGTCCTTATAAGGCTGTGTATCTTTATCCCTCAGAACATTACAGCTATTGGGCCGAGCAGTTCCCTCAAATGGATCTTCCGTTTGGAATGTTCGGCGAGAATCTGACCACCGAAGGCGTGAACGAAGACTCGGTGCATATCGGGGATCAGTTTCGTATCGGGTCGGCCATCCTGCAGATTGCGCAGCCCAGGATGCCCTGCTTCAAACTCGCGCTTCGCTTTAACCGCTCCGATATGGTGAAGAGGTTCTGGCACAGTGGCCATTCCGGTATCTATTTCTCTGTTGTTGAAGAGGGAGATCTGGGGCGCTATGACGTAATTGAGCAGGTCGCGGCCGACCCGGAACGAGTGAGTGTGGCCGATGTGGTCCGGCTTTATAAAGGCGAAGCGAAGGATGAGGATCTTTTTAGGCGCGCTCTTCGAGCACCTCTGTTTGGAAGCTGGAAGCAAGATATCCGATCGCGCTGGACCCAGAACTGAAACCCAGGACTGAACTTTCACATCCTTCGCCTGTCTAGTCGATGAGTCAGGTGAGGAGTAGATTATTCCTGAACTTGTCCGACGCCGGCCTTCCAGCAGCGATGCTCGGCCGCTAGAAGAATCCCGGAGCGGTGTTGGCGTCACTCCGCGCGAGCACCGGTTGTACATTGCGCTGGCTGTGGTCGTTTCCCTGAATCTGCTCGTCATCTTCGGTGCCTTGACGTTCTACGTTTTCGCCATTAGAAAATAGCAACTTTGTTTTCGGCGGCGTCTTCAGAAGTAGATCTTCGCCCCCAGTTGGATCGTGCGGCCCGGCGCGGCCGACAAAACTCTACCGAAATTTCCAGAGTTGATATCGCCATAGACGCCGTTGCCCAGAGCCATCACCGGTATGGGTGAAAATTGCGTGTGATTGAACACGTTGTACGCCTCCAGCCTCAACTCCAGGAAGCGCCGCTCTTCCGTAAGGAAATAAAATCGCTTCGATAGATCGAGGTCAGTGTTGTTGATACCCGGTCCATGGAAGTTATTGCGCCCTTCATTGCCGAGCGTGCCGATAGGTTCAAGGGCGAAATCGTTCGGATTAAAGGAATAGTACGGAAGAGCCGTCGTGTTCGCCGCATTGCGAGTGGTGTTTACTGCGCTTGAAGTTCGGGGATCGAGCGTATTTGCAGGCGCGACATCGTTCGGTGCATCCGGGCAACCGTAGAAGGTATACGCGTCGCAGCTCAGCGATCGAAACCCGGTATCGGCGATCTCAATAGGAAATCCGGTCTGCAGAGTGGTGATTCCGGCAAAGTGCCACCCATCCAACGCCGTGCGCGCGAAAACGTTATGAGTGACTCTGCTGAAATGAGGAACCTCGTAATCATAGCTGAGGACGAAACGCTGCCGCGCATCGAACGTGGAATCACCGCGATTTGAAGCGAAGTTGAACGGATTTATTCCTCGATAGCCATTGGCGCTGTTCTCGTATCCGGAGGTGTCGTCGATGGAATGGCTCCACGTGTACGAAGCCAGAAAGCTAAGCCCATAGCTGAGGCGCTTGTTCAGACTGACTTGAAGCGAGTTGTAGCTGGAATCGCCATTTGTCGCCTGAATACCAACCGAGGCGAAAACGTTCCCAGGCGCATAGAGCGCGTGTGAAGGATAAAGGACGTGCTGATTGGCCCGGTTCTGAACGCATACCGGATCGGCTGCGCACGCGGCTTGACCGGCAGGCGAGATCGGATTCCCTTCATAGGTCATTTCCAAATGGCGGCCTTGCGCGCCCACGAAGCCGGCCTGCAGTATCATTGCCCCCGGCAATTCACGCTGAATGTTTAAGTTGTAGTTCATGGCGTAAGGCGAAGTGAAGTTCGGGTCGACGGCGTTGATGTCGAGCGGCAGGAATTGCGAGAAGTTTACGTTGGCTCCTCCGGTTGGAGGTGTGAAGGGGAAGGGATTCGTGATACTTTGGCCCGTTGCGATATCCCGGAATGGATTAGCAAAAGTCGGACTCGGATTCGCGATCCCCAGCGCCCCCGCGCCGCCGGCGATGCCATAGGAGGTGAGTGAAAACGGAACGGCGGTAATATTCTGTAACGAAAGCTCTTCTTCGGAGCGGTTGAAATAAATTCCAAAGCCGCCGCGAATCACAAAGCTTTTGTTGGAGTCAGAACCAGGGCTATAGGCGAACCCGAATCGTGGGCCCACGTGATCGTAGTGGCTGTAATATCCCGAAGCGGAGCAACCCTGATCACCCGGAAACAGCAGACCTTGCGGCGCCGTGGGAAAAACGCTTGATTGCTGGCCGGGACGAAAGCAGTTCACGTCCTCGCTGCCGAAATGTTGGTTCACCAGCGGCGTATCGATCTGGTATCCGGCGCCGTAGTTGAGGGTTAAATTCTGGCGGACCTTCCAACTATCCTGCGCATAAGCATAGTATTCATAGGTGCGAACCACCAACCATCCCCCGCTGCCTTGCTGGTAGGAATCGGGGATGCCCAAAAGAAAATCGGCGCCAGGATCACCGGTAGTGTAGGGACCGCTGCCGCTGAAGGTGAAATCGCCATTGTTCGCATTCAGAAAAATGTTGTCGATGTTGTACCGCTTGCCATCGAATCCGAATTTCATCGTATGGTTGCCGATCACCTTTGAAACGCTCTCGGTCAATTCATAGTTTTCATCGATGCGCGGCTGCGGTCCACCCAGGCTGAACCCTAGATTGAAGAAGCCCGCTACACCGACGAACGGCACGCCTGCACCGGCGGCGTACTGCGGATTAATTCCCGTGAAACCGACGCTCGACGGAAGTGTCGGCGTCTCGGGGCTCACCGCCTTGTAGTTGAAGCGTAGATAAGACGCGCGCAGTTCATTCAACATCGTTGGACTGAAGGTGTGGGTCCAGTCGGCAGTAATCTGCTTGTAAGCGCGGGCATCCAGTTGGCCGAATCCGGGCAACGAAGCGCCGAACGATGGAACGCTGCTAGTGGTCGGGGAGTTCTCCAAAAACACATTCGCCCAGATCATATCCTTCCAACCGAAATGGTGATCCACCCTCGCGATTCCCTGGTCCTGTTGGCCTACCTGCAGGGGATTAAACGAATAGAGCCCTCCCGGTGCATTGGGAAGCGGAACGTAGCCGAGAAGTTTCTGGGAAACGGGATTGAAATCCGCCGCTGGAATATGACCGGTCGGGAAGATGGCCGCATACGGCGTGCCGGCCGGATACATGGCGCCGCTCTCACCAAGCAGCGGGATGGGAGAACTTGCGGTTGAACTTGCCAGATCCGGAAAGTAGCCGTTGCGCTGCGCTTGCGTGAACACGCTGCTTTGGCCGCTCACTCCAGCCTCCGGCTGACGGAAACGTGAGCCCTGATACGAGAGAAAGAAAAAGGTGTGATCCTTCCAAATTGGGCCTCCGATCGTCCCCCCAAATTGATTTTGATGAAAAATCGGCGCCGACTGCTGGAACAGATTGCGGCCATCCAGGAAGCTATCGCGATAAAACTCAAACAGAGAGCCGTGGAACTGGTTCGTGCCCGATTTGATGATGGCGTTCAGAATGCCACCCGAATTGCGTCCGTATTCGGGATTAATGGTGCTGGTAATGAAGTTGAACTCCTGGATGGCATCTGGGCTCGGAATAATGGAAGGAAGATTCCGATCCAGGTCGATGCTGTCCGCTCCATTAATCAAATAGGAGTTCTGCTGCGACTCGCTGCCGTTCGAGGCGAACGTGCTGTTTCTATCGCTGCTAGCCACCACGCCTGGCGCCAATTGCTGCAGCTGTGTCCAATCGCGCCCGTTTAGCGGCAAGTTGACAATATTTGCGGCTTCCATGACGCTGCCTAGTTGCGTCGTCGCTGTTTCCACCTGCGCCGGATCCGCCTGCACCTCCACGGATTGATCCACTCGGCCGATCTGGAGCTGGACTGGAAGGTTATAGATCTGGTTCAGCACCAGCCCAACTTCACTCTCTGTGAAAGTCGAGAATCCATCCTTAACAACTGTGACGCTGTACGTTCCCACCGGCAGTTGCAGGAATTGAAAGCTGCCATCCGCGGCGCTGCGGACCGCGGTAGCGACCCCCGTGTGCGCCTCAGTCGCTTTCACGTCCGCTTTTTGGACCACGGCACCCGTCGGATCGGTTACCACCCCTTTTATTTGGGCGTATACCTCTTGGGCTAAGGCACATTGCAGCGAGAGGGTGCAAAGTGACAAACCGCAAAGCACGAGCTTGAGTTTTGACATTCTTGAGCTGATCTTCCTTTGTCGGATGAGGAGCGCTGGCGGCCGATATATACCTAGCCGGTAATTCCGAGACTCCCTTAAGGGGCTTATCGGCCGTTGTTCGCGCCAACTGAATACCTCAAGCGAAATGCGGCAGCAGTTTAGGAGGAGTGAGCGAGAAATGGAACGCTGGCGATTAGCTCATCCGCTGAAGCCGGGCAATTCTTTCGGCTGTCGGAGGATGAGTTGAAAAAAGCCGCATCAAGCTTGCGCCGGTGAAAGGCTTGATTATGAACAGGTGGGCAGTCGAAGGCGTCGCCTCCATCGGCAGGCGCTTCGAGTAGGTATCGAGCTTCTGCAGCGCTGAAATTAGCTCCTGCGGCTTGCCAGTGTACTTTGCGGAAGCGGCGTCGGCGTCAAACTCGCGGCTCCGGGAGATCGCCATCTGGATCAGCATAGCGGCAATCGGCGCCAGGATCACCATCAGCAGACCACTCAAACCGCCGCCTTCCCGCTCGTCGTCGCGGCTGCCTCCGAAGAAGAAGGTCATGCGCGAGAGGAAGGTGATCGCGGTGGCGATCGTCGCCGCAACGGAACTGATCAGAATATCCCGATGCAGCACGTGGCCTAATTCGTGAGCCACCACGCCCTCAATCTCAGCGTCTGACATGGCGTCCAGGATCCCGGCTGTGAAGGCCACCGAGGCATGCTGCGGATTTCGGCCGGTAGCGAACGCATTCGGGGAGGGATCGGCGATCAGCCAAAGCTTCGGCATGGGAATGTCCATACGCTGGGCGAGTCCACCGACGATAGGAGCCACCCGGGCATACACCGCCGTGTTCTGATCTGGCGTAACGGGCTGGGCTGAATAGGTGGCCAATGCCATCTCTGTCGGAAAAGAAGTAGCTGAAGAAGTTCATCCCGACGGCCAGGATCAGGCCAATGTAAAGGCCGTTTCGTCCGCCGAATGCCTCGCCTAGGAACAGGAGCAGCCCGCTCAGCACGCCCAGCAGGAGAACTGTTTTGACGATATTCATAATTGTTCCCTTGCCTGTTAGATGCCCAATCCCGCTGAAAGGCGGCTTCCAAAGTGGTTCGGGAACTCAGCGTCCGCTTTATGAACTGGTTCGCGTCTGAGAAGCAGTCGAGTTCTGCTTTCTCCGCTTGCTCTTCCTCTTGGAAGCGCTGCTTGACTGCGTACTCGTCGACGTCCCCGCTGTTGGCTGCCTCTGTTTTCCTACATCCGGATTGTCGGTTCCTGGCTCCTGATGCGGCACGTCGGGATTGTTCTGGGTCGACTTCCCCGCCCCGCTCTGCTGTACCCCCTTTTTGGGGGCCGGCTTTCTTTGCGACTGCAGATCAGGATTGTTCGATCCAGGCGCTTGATGCGGCACATCCTGGCTGCTCGGCGAGGTGGTAGTCGGGCTAGGACTCTGTTGCTGCGCCAGCAGGAGTCCCGGTCCGTAAACTAACGCCCCCGCCAAAACTCCGGTTGCAAGCTTCTTCATAGGAAGCCTCCTGCAAGCTGGACAACCGTAGAGGCGAATTGGTTTCCGCTACTGGTCTAGCCACCTTTGGGTCTACCAAATCACTCGTAGCCCTTTGTACTTGCGAAACTGCTTATCGGACGAAATTATCGGGAGATCGTCGCTCAGAGCGGTCGAAGCAAGCTTGCCAAGCGGGCTTTTAATTGCCACTTCCGCTTCAGAGGCAACACCGAGGAGCAGATGCAGATCGGGATCTTCAAGGATGTATCAGACGTCCCCAGCAAGCCAGGCATCCACATCTTCTTGTGGCCGCGCCCAATCGGCATCTATTACGATCTTTTTATTGCCGAGCACGCCGAAAACGCGCTTACGCCGGGAATCCTCCACTTTGCGCACCATTTCAACGACCGGAATGCCGCGCTTCGTGATGGTGACACGGGCACCGGCCTGCGCCTGCTTGATAAGTTTAGGCAGCCTGTTCTTGGCCTCGGCCACGGTATAAGTCATGCGTCTACTATAGCCATTACCGCGAAGGCGAATTGGTTTCTGCTATGGGAAAGTCGGGACGGTACACTCATTCACCCGCTCGGAACGCGAACGCCTGCTGATGTTCGAGAGAGTCGCCCGCTTTTCGGGGACGACCGTTCGGGCTGGGGCGCAAAGTTCGCCCCAAACGCTGCTCATAAAATCGCATCGTTGCTGGATCACAGTAAGGACGACCGGTAATCGTCGCTTCGCGCAGGCGCGCTTCCGGAATGCTTCCTCTTCGCTCGCCTGGTCCAGAAAACGCTCCCACGTCTTCCCGTCATAGCGCCGGCTCCAGGCCTCGAGGTCGAGAAACCCGTCCAGCGTGCTTTGCAGAGCGTGGCCAGCGGCGAGGACCATTCGTAGTCGGCGGCACGGCGTGTCATCAGGGAACGCACGGGATTCCGCTCAACGTAAGCCATGGCATTCCATAGATGATTTTCGTCCAGCGCGCAGGAGTAGTAGCGGGCTTGCAGATGTGGCCGCAACTGCGCCGGCACAGGTTCAGGTAATGCGCGTATCGGGCATGCGTGCGGCCAAGCGCCCGGGCAAGGGAATCGGGCCGCTGCGGCACGGCCAGCAGATGCACGTAATTGCTCATCAGGCAGTAAGCCGAAATCGAAAGATGGAACTGGTGAGCGTGTTCACGCAGCAGGTCGAGGTAAAGACGATGGCCCTCAAGTGTGTCAAAGACCACTTGGCGGCCGTTTCCTCTTTGCGTGACATGGTGCGGAACGCCTTCGAGCACGGCTCGCGCAATTCGCGACATTCTTCAGCTATGGTGTGGGTGAAGCGCACGAATCTCTAAACTCGTATTTGCGTGTACCGTCCCGACTTCCCCCCGGATTTTCCCCTTTGCCGCATTCAGAATACTTTGAAGCTGTGCAGGTGTTAAGCCGTTCTTTGGGGGTAACACGGGATCGGATGCAAGTTGGTCGTACATGCGTGATGCAAACGGGAAAGATCAGGCTGCCGGGCCCGCATCACTGTGGAGAACGAAACACTGCAAGACGGAGGAGATGTCTCGCCACGACGCTGGCGACGGCTGATCGCGGACAATTAAAATTCCGGCGGGGACAATTAGAATTCCCGGGCCATAAAGCAAAGGAAGCTATACAAGTCGAAGACGACTTGTATGGTGAACGATCGGCAGGTGAAACGGCTGTGGCAGCTGACGCGGAAGCTGGCGGTGGAAGCTGCGGCGGCAAAGTCCGGCATGGACTCGAAAACGGCGCGGAAATACCTACTAGATCGAAGACTGCCGAGCGAGATGCGAGAAAAACATACGTGGCGAACACGGCCGGATCCGTTTGCGGATACGTGGGAAGAGATTCGGCAGTTACTGTTGGCTGAGCCGGAACTGCAACCTAAAACGCTGTTTGAGCATTTG
Source organism: uncultured Acidobacteriaceae bacterium (assembly GCA_963795445.1). Taxonomy (GTDB): domain Bacteria; phylum Acidobacteriota; class Terriglobia; order Bryobacterales; family Bryobacteraceae; genus Bog-105. The sequence continues at coordinate 120,094 of CAWCHX010000006.1, forward strand.
CAGAGAACGTATCCGGCGCGGTTTCAGAACGGGCAGGTGCGGACTCTGCGGCGCCGGATCAAGTGCTGGCGGGCAACGGAAGGGCCGCCGCGCGAGGTGTTCTTCGCGCAAGAACACCGGCCTGGTGAGTTGTGTCAATCAGACTTCACACATTGCCGGGAGTTGGGCGTCACCCTCAATGGGCAAGCATTTCCGCATCTGATCTATCACTTCGTTCTGACCTACTCGAACTGGGAAACAGGAATGATTTGTTACTCGGAAACGTTCGAGAGCTTGAGCGAAGGACTGCAGAATGCGCTTTGGGAGTTGGGGGGAGTTCCGCTGGAGCACAGGACCGATCGGCTGAGCGCTGCGGTGAACAATCTGGTGGACACTCGAGAGTTCACGCGGGCATACGAAGGGCTGTTGCGCCATTACCGGATACAGGGTCAGAAGACTCAAGCCGGGCATGCGAATGAAAACGGTGATGTCGAACAGCGGCATTATCGCTTCAAAAACGCCCTCGATCAGGCTCTAATGCTGCGCGGCAGTCGCGATTTTGGCAGCATGGCGGCGTATGGGGCGTTTCTTGAAAAGTTGTTCAAGCATTTAAATGCCGGCCGTCAAGACCGCTTTCTCGAAGAGGCGAGCAGATTGCAGCCGTTGCCCGAACATCGCTTGGACAGTGTGCGGCGAGAGCGCGCGCGAGTCAGCCCTGGCAGTCTGGTGACGGTTCATCGCAACATGTATTCGGTGCACAGCCGTTTGATCGGCGAGATGGTAGAAGCCAGGGTGCTGCCCGACACGGTTGAGATCTGGTACGGCGATCGCAAAGTGGAGGAGTTGCCGAGACTGCGCGGCCGCCGAAAACACCGCATCGATTATCGGCACATCATTGATTGGCTGGTTCGCAAGCCGGGCGCATTCGAAAACTATCGTTATCGCGAGGATCTGTTTCCCACAAGCTGGTTTCGGCTCGCGTATGACGCGCTGCGGGAAGAACACGGGCCTAACCGGGGTTCAAAGGAATACCTGCGCATTCTTGCCTTGGCTGCCAAGCGCGGCGAGTCCATAGTGGAAGACGTTATTCGGGTGCTGCTCGGCCGGCGCGATCCGTTGAATGCCGACGCGGTCACGCAGCTCACCGAACCCGGTGCTCCACCGCTGTTGACGACAGTTGAAGTTGCCCCAGTGTCGCTGGCAGTGTTTGATGAGCTGCTGTGTGGGGAAGGAGCCGCCGCGTGATCACCCCAGAAGTCACAGATGTGAAAACGGCGCTGACGGCTGGGCTGACGGAACTCCGCTTGCCCACAGTTCGGCACTGTTATGAAGAAACGGCGCGGGTTGCAGAACGAGAAACGTTCAGCTATGAGCGCTACCTCTTACAGCTGGTCACGCGCGAGTGCGAAGATCGCCAGAGGAAGCGGATCGAGCGCCTGCTCAATCAGTCGCGCATTCCGGCCGAGAAGGCATTGTCGAACTTCAGCTTGAAGCGGCTGCCGCCGAAAGTCGCGCTGATCACGAAAGCGTTACTCGAAGGTGAGTTCCTGGATCGCCGTGAAAACATTTTGGCGTTCGGCAATCCTGGAAGTGGAAAAACACACTTGCTCTGCGCTATCGGCCAAGAGTTGATCGCACGTGGACGCCGCATTTACTTCACCACTTCGGCTTTGCTCGTGCAAGACCTGTTGGTCGCCAAACGCGACCTGAAACTGAGTCGATTCATCAAGCGCCTGGCCGCCTTCGAGGGCCTGATTATCGACGATCTCGGCTATGTCCAGCAAAGCCGGGAAGAGATGGAAGTGCTGTTCACGCTATTGGCGGAACGCTACGAACGCGGCAGCGTTCTGATCTCCAGCAACCTGCCGTTTTCCAAGTGGGAAGGGATCTTCAAGGACCCGATGACAACCGCCGCAGCCATTGATCGCCTAGTGCACCACTGCGTCATCCTTGAGTTGAACATCCCGAGCTACCGGGTCGAGCAGGCCAAGAAAGCGAAAACGGAAGCAGCGACCGAATAAAAACCTTGCCTGTGGAAATGACAGACTGCTGGAAGGCACACCCCGCTTTCCACAGTCCTTGGAAATCGCTGCGCGATTCCCACATTCCCAACAGGCCGACGACGAAGCGGATGCGAAAGTGGAAAACCAAAAGCAGGTTTCCCACTTTCCCACCGCACGATTCTCTCCCTCTCTAAACCAGAAAAACCCGTGCTCGACTTCAGCCTCGCTCTTGCGACTTCAGAACATCCGATCAATCGGAAAAAATAGTTGTCCCCGAATGGAAAAATACTTGACCCCGATCAGACGGCAATAATCAGGATTAGCATCACACGGGACTCCCATACGCCACGAGCAGTCTCTATTGCCGCGATCACATATGCCGCAACGACCGCGACAGCTGCCGCAAGCGCTGCATCCATGAGAGCGCCTTTCATTCCCCAAGGCCGCCGCAGCACTAAGCATGTAAGGCCACCAGCACCAATCCCCAGCACGCTGGCGAAGAGTACATTGATCACGAACAAAACGGTAGCGCCAGTTGTTCCAATCATTAGTGACCTGCCCCGCAGAAGCCGCCAACCTGCCCGAGGAAGTGGTTCCATTGCGCATCTTCAAAAGCGCTGCCCCCAAAGTTGAACTTGGCGGGGCTCGTGCCGGTTCCTCCAAGATTGATGTTGAAGTTGATCGAGCCCGGTGAAGCAGGCGAAGCCGCAAACGTGATGGACCCTGGATAGATGAGATGCCCAGGATTAGTCGTGAAGGTCATGCTTTGCGCATTCATTGACTGCACAGTTACGGATAGGCTTTGATTGATGCCGAAGATTCCAACGTTGATCGGAATGGTTGATCCGACACCCATCCGCGCGGGGCCGAGAATGCAACGCTCTCGAGTCCACCCCATCGTGAGTAGTTCCCGAAGTGTGCGAAATTGCGTTCGACTGCTCCCATGGTCTGGGTTGCAGTAGAACCGCATGGCGTGGTTAGTCCGTATTGTTTACTAAAATTACCTAGGACGTTCTTTGGGGGCGCAAAGATCTGCGTGGGACCGGCCCCGCCGCCGATTGTCGGGGGGGCCATAACTCGCCCCGAATCCGCCGCTTCCGCCGCCACCACCTGCGCTACCGCCTCCGCTCGCTGGGCCGCCGATAGGTAGCCCAAACACTCCACCGAAGTATCCGCCGCCTGCAGCACCGGTAACAGCTGCGCCGCTGCCGTCCGATCCGCCCCCCGCAGTTATCCCCACCGCTAAAGCTCTCGCACACTTGACCCCCACCACCGCCGCCGCCGCCGAACAAGCCAGCAAAAAAGTCTCCTATTACGCTGAGAAGGTTTAAGCCGCTTGGATCTACTCCATTGAGCGGATTACCCCGCACATAGGCGTACGCGTTCCAGCTCTGCGGATTCGTCGGGTCGGCGCCCGCGTTAGCCGGATCGGGGCTGGTGAAGCTCCCCAGCACTCCCATGAAGTATCTTGCATTAAAGTAATCCAGAGGCGGCGTATTCTCCTGATCGCGCTCCTGGTCCGTGAACTGTTGATGGACTCCCGTCGCGTTTCCGAACGGGGAGCTGCGTCCCGCCGTGCCAGCGAAAATCTCTTCGCCGAAGGGCTGGAAATCATGGCGGCTCACGATACTGGCGTTCTGGTCGGTAATAAGCCGCACGCTGCCGAGGTGATCGTAGCTCAGATAGCAAGTGGTGCAGGCTGGGGTGCTTGCGGCAGCCGTGGAATATTCCGCCGCTAGGGTACCCAACGCGTCATGCACATAGAGCGTGGTGACGCCATTGAAGATCTTCTGCACGCGCTGCCCGTTGGCGTCATAAGTATAGTTCGCCTGCAAATGCGAGATCGAATCGTAGGTTTGCGTCTGCATGGCTTCGGCATCGTAGGTAATTTGCAGCGAACCCACATTCGTTGTGTTCCCGGCCGCATCGTAGCTTTCCGCCAGTAACTGCTTGTTGGCCGGACTATAGGGATTGTTAAACCAATTGTTTCCCGTCTTCACCGGCGTCAGCCCATTCAGCGGCACGCCCAAGTTAACACTCACGGAGGCGTTGCCGTACTCATCGTAAGCGTAGTTTCTTCCCCACCCAACACTTCCAGAATAATAATCTAAAGCATAAGTGAGGCGTTTCAGCGGGTCGTATGAATAGCTCTGGCTGAACCAATTCATATTGTTCCAGACGACACTCGTGCCGACACCTTCATCGACATAACCAAGCGTGGCATTCGTGCTCCATGTATTACCAAGATAAAGCAGCCAATTATTCTGGTTGTTGCCTATCGTCGCGTAGTTTTGAAACGGCTCTAGAACGGTGTTATACGTGAACACCGGAACAACGTTGTTGCCGTACACATACGTGTTTGGCTAGTCGAACCTCGCGACGACGCGGCCCGACGGTAACCCAATGATATTTGCCTTGCACCGATCGATCCACGGCTCCAATCCCAACCTTTTTATCAAAGAGCCTTGCTATGCCAGGCTTGTACGCTATGCCGTCACGCTGCAGCAAGTTAGGCGCAACACATGTCTGTGTCCCTGATTTTGCGGGAGAACTCACGTTACTTGCAGAGTGCCTAGGTATTAACGAATTTGATTTGCATACGGCCGAATTGAGGGTCTCGTCTGAACACCCGGCTGTGAGCAGGGAACGTAATGATGAGGTGCCTGTCGTCAATCCAGACAACATGAACAGCCAATTCCCCTCTACCACCCAATTTGACCCTCCCGTGATCGTCATCGGCGGAAAACACGTTTCCGCTGCCGCTGACGCTAGCCCTGCTCGAGCTAACGACCGAAACTTGTGTACTGAATCCGGTAGTCGCCCCGCAATCACGAACAAAGACTATGGCCTTCTGAGTACCCCCTGGCGACAGCACCTCTGAGATCACAACATCATTGCACCCGCTGCACGACGTCGAGAGAACCACTGCGCTAAGCAAAAACATTATGCAGGAAGAGTTCCATACCACACTCCGCATGGCTAATGGCACCCCTGCTGCGTGTATCGGATTCCGCTCTTGATCTGTTGCTGGTCTGTAGGATCATCTCCGTAAGGAGCAGACCCCCACCAATGTCCCCAGGCAGAAGTACTCGTTCCAGCCTGCTCCTGAGCATAGCCAGCCCCTCGAAGTAGTATCGGGGTGGGTAGACCTAGCGCATCTCCCGCGGCTCCGTAATTGAAGTTCCCGAAGTCGGCGTACTCAGGGTGCGCATGAGGGTAGGGCTGGTTCTTGTAGTCCCATACCGATCTCCCCTTTACCATACTGCGAAACCACAGCATTTTCGCGGCAAAGCCCGCTAATGGCCCGTCGACAATATTGAACGCCTGACCGAGGTTCCGCGCGAAAGTAACGTTGGAGTTCATTACGGGTACCCCTGGGCCAGCGGGTACAGACGGGCACGGCCCCGACTTTGGGAGGAAGGCTAGATTCGATGGCGTGCTGACGGTCTGCGGATTGCGATTAGCCACTCCCGTTCCAGTGGTCGTGTACGTCGGAATTCCGCTGCCGCCATTTGCGCCTCCATCCCCGCCCCCGAGCAGCAATCCGCCCGTGAATCCAGAAGACACCGTACCGACGTCGGGAGCGCCATATCCCGTGGTACAGAAAGTAGCTCCGCAGGGAGGATCAAACCAATTGCCGATAGCACTGGCTGCTCCGCTTATGCCATTCAAGAGGCCCGAAAAGAAATCTGCCAGATTCTCGCCGCTCGGGTCCGTATAGGCCAGCGGATTACCCCGCACATAGGCGTACGCGTTCCAGCTCTGCGGATTCGTCGGATCGGCACCCGCGTTAGCCGGATCGGGGCTGGTGAAGCTTCCCAGCACGCTCATGAAGTATCTTGCATTGAAGTAATCCAGAGACGGTGTATTCTCCTGATCGCGCTCCTGGCCCGTGAACTGTTGATGGACTCCCGTCGCGTTTCCGAACGGGGAGCTGCGTCCCGCCGTGCCAGCGAAAATCTCTTCGCCGAAGGGCTGGAAATCATGGCGGCTCACGATACTGGCGTTCCGGTCGGTGATGAGCCGCACGCTGCCGAGATGATCATAGGTCAAATAGCAAGTGGTGCAGGGTGGGGTGATTGCGGCTGCCGAGGAATATTCCGCCGCTAGGGTTCCGAACGCGTCATGCACATAGAGTGTCGTTACACCGTTGAAGATCTTTTGCACGCGCTGCCCGTTGGCGTCATAAGCATAGTTCGCCTGCAAATGCGAGACCGAATCGTAGGTTTGCGTCTGCATGGCTTCGGCATCGTAGGTAACCGTCAGGGATCCTATGTTGGTTGTGTTCCCGGCCGCATCGTAGCTTTCCGCCAGTAACTGGTTGTTGGCCGGATTATAGGGATTGTTAAACCAATTGTTTCCCGTCTTCACCGGTGTCAGCCCATTCAGCGGCACGCCCAAGTTAACACTCACCGAGGCGTTGCCGTACTCATCGTAAGCGTAGTTTCTTCCCCACCCAACATTTCCAGAATAATAATCGAAAGCATAAGTGAGGCGTTTCAGCGGGTCGTATGAATAGCTCTGGCTGAACCAATTCATATTGTTCCAGACGACACTCGTGCCGACGCCTTCATCGACATAACCAAGCGTGGCATTCGTGCTCCATGTATTACCAAGATAAAGCAGCCAATTATTCTGGTTGTTGCCTATCGTCGCGTAGTTTTGAAACGGCTCTAGAACGGTGTCGTACGTTAACACTCGCGCAACGTTGTTGCCGTAGGAGTACGCCAGAGGCAGCGGATTGTCACGGCGCACTTATTGAGGCGAGTGTAAGGTCGCCGTCGGAGAGGATCGCCAAAAGCTTTCCGTCCGGGGAAATCGCAAAGTTGAAGACGTAGGATGGTAGATGCTGAACTGGGACTTCCGCCAGACGCCTGCCATCGGTCGACCTGTAGACAACAACTCTGGAACTCACCAAGTGTCCATTTATATCGAGGAATTGGCTACCACCGACATATTTCTTTACCAGGACCGCAAACCTATCTCCGATTCCATCTACTGCGACGTGAAGATCAATCGCATCGTGCTTTCGATCAAAGTGGTCTGTCCATTGCTTAGTTCCGCGATCAAAGACTTCGAGTGAGGGATAGCCTCCAGCCATTACGAAGTGTTCATCATTGAGCAAGGTAGCGTAAAGTGGGTGCGGCTCCTTATCGCTCCGCCATTCATATGCGTACTGCAATGGCCCGCAAATTCGACTGATCTCAATGCGGTTTAAAGGGGCAACCAACCCATGCTTGGGGAGGTTAATTAACACGTTGCGATTGGATACAGACTCGAACCAATTGCATGCCGAACATGAGCATTTGTTCAGACTCTCAAATGTTCTGGAGTCGAGAACTTCAATCGTGGGCGGCCAAACATCATAATTGACCACAAACGCCTGCCGGTTTGGGAGCGAGAGAATCTGAGCGCCCCGACTCCTAATTTGCGTCTCTGCGACAACATGGCCCGCAGGTGAATAAAGCCTCAGAATGTCACCTACGCGAACGAGCAGGTTGCCTTCAGCAAGCACAAACAGCCCGTTCTCGTACCAATCCGGGGTGGCGAAGTCTTGCTTTGCCACAAGATTGCTGGTTCCGCTTAGCGTAAGGGCGTGCAGCATTAGCCCCGGATTTGCACGACTCGCTAGCGCCGTACCCTCGCGCGTTACGAAGCCGACCACCAAGTCGCCGCTGGAAGAGAAAGAGAGCAGCCGGGGAGAGGCCGGACCCTCCCGAACTGATCCCCAAGAAGGCCTCGCTGGTGCACTGTACCCCCATTGCTTCAAGTCCATGTGGCTGATCTGGGCGGCGGCGGGTGCGAGCGCAGCCGTAAACAAGCAGTAAACTAGCCAGCCCAGTCTCAATGTTTTTCGAATCTTTCCTTCTACGGGAGATAGGGGATGTTGCCGTTTATGCTTCCCAGCAGAACGTCGACAAAAAAGTGCTCAAGAAGGCCCCATCCAAAATAGGAATAGGGGCTTGCCGTATCCATGTGAACCGTTGGTCCGTTCGGACCGTTGGTGTGCTCGTGTACGGAAGGAGCACCGAACGTTCGCATGTTGAAGCTCACACTAGGATCCGTTAAGAAGGAAAGATCGAGACTCGGGACAAATTGGAAGTTGGCATTGCTTCCGACCACCTTGCCATCTTGAAGCTCATTGTAAACGGCGTTGTAATCCTGTCCGGATTTGGAGCTGATCAGGCTCGCGAGCGCAGCACGCTGACTGTCTATTCCAGACTGAATAACTTGCTGTTGAAACTGCTGCGCGTTTAGAAACTGACCCCGCCCGTTGTCATAGTTGTACGTGCTCATCTCTGGGATCGATCGGTAGCCCTGGGGACCGGAGCCTGCCGACGCAGTGAACTGGACGTACGATGTTTGGCCCTCGATATTGGTTCCGAATCCGCTGCAGGCGTTGTTCGGGCAGGGTGCCAGCGCGTTACTGCCGAGTCCGGATGTGTTAAACACAGTCTGTTCGGCACCATCGATTATGGCTCCGCCGCCGCCGGTTCCGTTATAGAGACCCGGGCAGCCGTCCCACATGCAGTCCACGATGTGCTTGCCGCTCGGATCTACTCCATTGAGCGGATTACCCCGCGCATACCCGTACGCATTCCAGCTCTGCGGATTCGTCGAATCGGCACCCGCGTTGGCTGGGTCGGGGCTGGTGAAGCTTCCCAGCACGCCCATGAAGTATCTTGCATTGAAGTAATCCAGAGACGGCGTATTCTCCGGATCGCGCTCCTGGCCCGTAAACTGCTGATGGACTCCCGTCGCGTTTCCGAACGGGGAGCTGCGTCTCCGCCGTGCCCGCGAAAATCTCTTCGCCGAAGGGCTGGAAATCATGGCGGCTCACGATACTGGCGTTCTGGTCGGTAATAAGCCGCACGCTGCCGAGGTGATCGTAGCTCAGATAGCAAGTGGTGCAGGCTGGGGTGGTTGCGGCAGCCGAGGAATATTCCGCCGCCAGGGTACCCAACGCGTCATGCACATAGAGCGTGGTGACGCCATTGAAGATCTTCTGCACGCGCTGCCCGTTGGCGTCATAAGTATAGTTCGCCTGCAAATGCGAGACCGAATCGTAGGTTTGCGTCTGCATGGCTTCGGCATCGTAGGTAACCGTCAGAGATCCTATGTTGGTTGTGTTCCCGGCCGCATCGTAGCTTTCCGCCAGTAACTGGTTGTTGGCCGGATTATAGGGATTGTTAAACCAATTGTTTCCCGTCTTCACCGGCGTCAGTCCATTTAGCGGCACGCCCAAGTTAACACTCACGGAGGCGTTGCCGTACTCATCGTAAGCGTAGTTTCTTCCCCACCCAACATTTCCAGAATAATAATCGAAAGCATAAGTGAGGCGTTTCAGCGGGTCGTATGAATAGCTCTGGCTGAACCAATTCATATTGTTCCAGACGACACTCGTGCCGACGCCTTCATCGACATAACCAAGCGTGGCATTCGTGCTCCATGTATTACCAAGATAAAGCAGCCAATTATTCTGGTTGTTGCCTATCGTCGCGTAGTTTTGAAACGGCTCTAGAACGGTGTCGTACGTGAATACCGGCACGACATTATTGCCATAAACATAGGCATTCGCCGCGCCGTGCGGCCAATAGCTCACGCTGCTGACATAAGCGTTGCCGCTGTCGCTCACTCCCGACGGACGCCCGGCCAAGTCGAACGCCGTCGCGAGGACGCGGCCCGAAGGGTAAGTTTCGTTCGTCAATGCTCCCGCGAGGTTGTAGGTATAGCCGAAAGTGTAATACCAGGAGGGAGTTTGCTGGTTACTCGACGTGAGATGGCCAGCGGAGTCGTAGCCAGTGTAATTGATGCTGCCCGTACTCTTGCTGGCTACCGCCAAACGGCCGATGCCGTTGGTAGGCGCTGTATCCCAGGTATAGGTGACATTGGGCGTCACGCCGTCGGAGTAAGTCTTGCCGGTGAGGCGGTTTAGGTGGTCGTAAGAGTAAGTAGTGGCGATGCCGCGCGCATCGGTTTTTGTCTGCAAGTTACTAGCGGAATCATAGGTGTAATTGGTGGTGCCGCTTTCCGGATTGATGGCAAGGTTCAGGCGTCCTAACGAGTCGTAGCCGAAGCCTCTGGCTTGGCCGCTCTGGCACCCACTGGCAGCGCATTTGTTCACCCAGACCAGGTTGCCTAATGGGTCATGGGCATACTGCGTCGTCAGATTGGTATTGCCATAATCCTCCACCATCGCGAGAAGGCGGCCCAGCCCGTCGGTAGTGCTCTGATGGGCGTACCACCCGCCCGGATCATAGACCGTCGCGGTATTACCCGAGTAGCTGGTCCTGGTCACGCCCCCATCGGGCGTCGAGACGGAGGCCACCCGGCCCAGCGAGTCGTAGCTGTAGAAGGTTTGATAGGCCAAGCCGTCGGGCGTCCAGGTGGGGATGTAGACCCGGCTCGGGTTGGACTGCCACCAGACCCGACCCAGCGCATCGTAGCCGGTATCGGTGGCAATCAGGTAGTTCCCACCTTCGAGCGTGCGCTGCTCGAGGGTGCGTCCCAGGCCGTCTAAGACGGTTTGCGTTTGAATGGCACCGTCGCCGGGCGTGTCCTTGTCCTGGTACACGATGGTCCAGACCGGGCTGGCATAAGAAATGTTAGTTTGCGCGCCGGTCGGCAGCGCCACCTGAGTCAGACGGTCGAGCGGTTCGTTGTAGGCGTAGGAGGTCTTATTGTTGTTCGGGTCGGTGACGGAGCTGACTTTACCAGCGTTGTAGTCGTAAGTGTTAACCGTGAGCTGATTCAACGCATTCTTGATGTGGGTTGGAAAGGCATACTGGTTACTGCCGTCGTCGTTATAAGTCAAGGTCGACGTGTAGCCGTTCGGGTCCGTCACCGACAAGACGTTTCCGGCGATGTCATAGGTGATCAAGGAGCTGATCAGGGACCCCGCCCCGGCGTTAAACCAGTTCCTGTACGACGTCACATTGCCGCGCCTGTTCTGGCTTATCCCGTAGCTGGTGTCGTGATTCAAAATGCCTGGCGCATCCTGGGTGCGGTTTGATCATACTGCCATACGGTCTGGGCCGTTTGGTTGTTATTCGTTCCGCAGGCGCCACTTTGTAGTCCCGTGCAGACAGATTGATTGACGGGGGCATGAACCAGATTGAGGCCCGCCGCTCCGTAAACAGAGGGATTACTCGTTGCTAGGTAGGTGGTGCTGGTCTCGCGTAAAGCTGCGCCCAGAACGCTATTTCCCCAGTCATAATCCACCTGATCGGTGACGTTGCTGTATTGATCGTACGACAGATAAGCACTTCCCGACTTCTGGTTGGTGTCGCTCATCGTGGTGGTCTTGCTTGTGAGCTGGGGGTTATTTGTGCAACTGGATGAGTTGGGATTGCTGTAAGTATTCGCAACCGTCGTGAGGAAATATGGGTATCCGCTTTGAGTTGTTATCTCCAGGCCTTCGTTCCAGGCGTTGCAACTGGTTCCGATGAGGCTGAGAGCATCGGTGGGAGAGCCCACCATAGTGTGGGTAGTGCGGCTCACGATCCCGCTGCTGAAGCACGAGGCGGTTTGTTGCATGCTGTTGCACGAGACGGTTTGGGTGTCCACGGTCTCGCCGGACGGATAGGTCGCGGTGTAGTCAGTTTTGGAGCTAAAAGCGCTTCCGGTGCCTCCATTGACGTATTCGCGACGCTCCTGAAGGCGGCGATAAATCATAACTCCGCCGCCGTTTCCACCCTGGTAGCCGTTGTTGGGGCCGCCCATACCGTCAACGTAACTGTATTCGATAGCGCCCGCGGTGGGCAGCGTCACACGCGCCAACTCGCCCCAACTGTTGTATTGAAAGGTGTATTCGCTTCCATCGGGAAGATAGACGGCGCTGGCGACGGTGGGATTGTAGTTGGAGCCGGTGGGCGGGCCGGAAGTGGGAAGAGTGCGCCAATGGTCATTGGGCTGCTGCCGCTACTGTAGTTGTTGGCCAGGGGACCGGTGATGACTTGTACCTCACGCGAAGCGCCGCCAGCCCCGGGATAGGTGATGGTGAGGCAGCCCCCGCAATTGGGATCGCTGTAATTGATGTTCGTGACGCGGTTGAGCGAGTCGGTGATTTGGCTGAGAGCGGTAACGGCGAGATTCCAGTCGATGTTCTGGAAGAAGGTATCGGGGTAGTAAGCGAGGGAGATTACGTTGCCATTGCGGTCCTCGATCTTACAAACATGGGAGTTGACAATCGTGTACGTAATGCCATTGGGAAGGATGAGAGCGCCGCTAACTGTCGCCGCGCCATATCCATGACTGCCGATACTTTCGAGAACATTGCTGCTAGCGTTGAATTGAATTTGGCTGTTGTCGGTGCTGCGGAAGGACGTTCCGCGGCCAGCGTCCCAGGAGCCGGGACCGCCGCCGGCGCAGGAGTTGAAGGGCACGGGTTCGGGAGCGCCGTTGCTGGCAGTGTCGGTCAGACTGAGTTGGGAACCATTGGGCATAACAAAAACAACGGACGTGACGGTCGAGTTAAGCCCGTAGCCGGAACCGGGGCACGCTTTCCAACTGGCTCCCGTACGGGCGTAGACTGCGCCAGGGCCGCCCAGGCCATAAGAATTGCGAGCTCCCGCTATGTTATTGCTGGGAAACGGATCGACGGCGACCAATCCATTGGGCCCGGGTGGCCCATTGTAGGCGGCAAGCCAACCCGGCTGCAGATTCCAGACCAGATCGAAGCCAGCTTCGCCGCGTCCGCCGATATGATGGAGCGGCAGGGAGGCGTTTAAATAGCCGGTGAACGAGTTGTATTGTTCAAATCCTGCCGACCCAAAGATGGGAGCGGCCCATATGCCTGTCGGCATCATGGCTCCCGGCGTCGGAATCTGCGCGCTGGCGCTGAGGGCCAGGCATACACTGGCGAAAAATAGACATGGCTTCGCTGTAGATCTGCTCATCGGTAGTTCTTTTGTCTTTCTTTTTGCTTTAACGGCGCTGCGTTTGGGTCAAATGCTATAGGAAAGAGGCGCTGTTTCTTAATGCTTCTTGCTCAAGGCGGCGTGGGTGGCGGAGGGCGTGGTTTTGGCCAGATCTACTGCTGCTGGCGCCGCGACGGCGGCCGGTCGCGCCTTGGAGGGAGGTAATGGTCCGGGCTTGACGAGGTTGCTGCTCGTGACGACCGTGGTTGCGGTCGTTGAAGCGCTGCCGACTTTCACCGCCTGCCCCATCATCATGCCTCCCATACCCGCCTGCTGGATGGCGACGAGTTGCGGGCCGAAATACACGTATTCTTTGGCGGGAGTTGAGGGCGTGAGGCCTTGCGCCAGCAGAGACGGAGCGACACCTATTAAGAACAGGACAGCTCCTGCAACAACGGGTTTGCGAGCTAATTCGCCAAGACAATACTTGAATGTCGAGCCATTTTTATAAATCACTGACTATTCCTTGGTACTTCTGGCAAGGATAGTGCCAGACTATCCGTATAGGCGCAATACCCCTCGCATTATTTAGGGCCTATATTCCGTGGACTATCCATCCATCCTGCGGAGCCATTGCAGTCATGCGTCTAGATAGCCATTAAGATGGCCAATCAACGTATTAGCCAAGCTGCTACTGGTTCAACCAGCCCTGGCTCTTCAGCACCTGCCGGAACCCCGGGTTATCGAGCGAAACAGTAGGGAAATAGGAGCCGCTCAAGGTCCGTTTCCACCAATCGCCGGTCTGCTTCCGTTCTTGCGGAGTCGCGAAGTGGTACTCGTAAAGCATCGCGCGGACGTAGTGCGGCGGTTTGTCCGGAAACGGATTCTTGCGGATCAGGCTGAGCACTGCCGGATCGCCCTTCGAGCAGCTTGGCGACAAAGTTCACAAACCATGGATAGTCTTGATAGCTCGACATGGCAGCGAACCACATCAGCCAATCGATTCGCAAATGATAAGGCGCGATTTGCGCTGGCCGGTATTTGAGTTCGCCGGGCTTGCCTTTGAATTCGTACTCACGCCATTGCGTTGCGGAGGTAATGACGGAATCGCCGTGCCCTCGACGATCACCTCGTAACGCGTTCGCGTGATGCTGCCAAATGCGCCGTACGTACCTACTAGATGAAGCGAGTTGAAACTCGTATTCATGATCTGGCGCGCCGAAAGCATATTGACCACGACCGGAACGCTCATGATGGCGACCAGAACTCCCAGACCGATGTTCGCCCAGTGAACCGGCACTGGAGGCGGGTGCATCGCGGGCGTGCGGAACGGCATGACAAAAGAGAGAAATTTGCCGTCGATGCGTCGAGAATGCCAAAAACAAGGTCAGCCAATTTAGCCAGGAGAGATTCCCGCTGATAATGATGGAGAGCTGGAAGACAATGGTGATCACGCCCGCAATACCGGCAATCGGCTGCGGGAGAAAGTAGGCGAACGGGACGATCAGTTCCGAAAAGTGATTGAATAGCACGCCACCCTTGTTCATCCAGGACGGCGCCCAATGAAAGAACCAGCTCAAAGGATTAGGCATGGGCTGGGTTTCGTAGTAATAGTTAAGGCACGTCAGATCGCGCCAGCAGGAATCGCCTCGCATCTTGATCAGGCCGGCGCCGAACATGATGCGGAATAAAAGCCAGCGGAAGAGCCAGATGGGAATCTGTTGTGGCACGACCCGTGAGCCACCCAGGAAGATGGCGAAGAAACAGGCTTCCAGCAGAATCGATTCCCATCCAAATGCGTAGAACGTCTGGCCCACGTTGACGAAGGATAAATACAGCAAATAAATTGCGCCCCAGACGACGATGTTCGACCAGGTATATCGTGCCGCGATGCCGGTGATCACAAGGCAAGAGAGCACGACGCCCAACCATGCGGCGGCGGTAAAGGCGTAATCGCGCGGAAACCAAAAGAACAGGCTGGGTGTTTCGCGAAACGGTACCTGCTTGACGAAGAGCGGTACCGGCAGCAAGCCGCGCTCACCCAAAAGCGGCTTGAATTGGTTTAGCGCCACCAGGAACGCTATAAGACAAATGATGCCGATGCCGCGCTCGAGCAGCAGCCGGGTTACCCAGTAGCCCCGGACATCTTCGATGTTCATTAAGGCATTCACAGGGTTTATCCTGCGCCGCTGCCCGTAATCACCGGGAGCTTTTCACGCGAAGGTTAGACCCTCAGGTCCGACTCTTCGGTTACGTCCGATCCTTCCGTTGCGGCGATTTTCTCCGAACGCGACTGGCGTCCGAGAGGGTTGCGCAGACGCAGCACCCGCTCGCGAGTACGCTCCTCTTCCAGATTGCGGCTCCTGGCCCGCAGCAAATCGTTGAGTGAGAGCATTCCCAAAAGGCGTTTATCGTCATCCGGATCCACCACCGGCAAGCGCGTGAAACCGGTTTCAGCCATTCGATAAACCACGGCCCGGAGCGGCTCATCGGCAAAAGCAACCACCGGCTTTGCGGACATAATCTCGCGAAGCGGGCTCTTACAGGCCGCGCCATGGGATTCCTCAAACACTTTCAGAAGATGATTTCGACTCACCACGCCTATAACTCGTTTTTCGTCTTCCACTACCGGGAAGAGATGCTGGCCATGTTGTTTTTGGGTTCGGCGGATCAGGTCGCGCGCCTGCTCCAGCGTGGCGTCCGCCGGTAAAACCACGACGGTGGTGCGCATGACCTCTCGCACGAAGAGAATTTCGAGCGGATCGAGGGCATACTCACGGCTGAGATGATACCCGCGCCGCGAAATCTTTTCGGTCAAAATCGACCGTTTCAAAGTCAGCACTGTAAATGTGTGTGCCAGGAAACAGGCGACCAGCAAAGGCAAGAGCATATTGAAATCGTGAGTCAGCTCGATCGCGAAAACGATTCCGGTAAATGGTGAGCGCATGGTGCCGCCGAGAATGGCTCCCATGCTGACCAAAGGCCAGAAGCCTTGACCGAAGTGGGGCAGAAACATCCCTTCAATGCCGCCCAGCGCCGCGCCCATCATTAACAGTGGAGCGAGCACCCCGCCGGAAGTGCCGGACCCGAGCGAGATAATCCAGATGGCGGATTTGACCAGCAGCACTCCCAAAATGAATTGAAAGGCTACGTTGCCCTTCAGCAGCAAGCCGATCGTGTCATAGCCGACGCCTAATGCTTGCGGGAAAATAAGTCCGCCGATGCCGACGAAAACGCCGCCGATCGCTGGCCACCACATCCAGTGGATCGGTAGTTTTTGAAACAAGATCTTCCGCCGCGTAGACCCCCACGGTCAGCAGCGCTGAAAGAGCGCCTGCCAAAATTCCCGTGATGACACAGCCCAGCAACCCCACTGGCCCAATGAAAATGGGGTGGGGTGGAACTGGGAATAAAGGACCCAAACCGAGTATGTAACGGCGCACAATAGCTGCCGTGGCGCTCGCCATTGCGACCGGGATCGCGCTACGCGGTTTCCACTCAAAAAGCAGCAATTCCACTGCCAAGAGCACCGACGCGAGCGGGGCGGCGAAGGTGGCCGACATGCCGGCTGCTGCCCCCGCGACGAGTAAAGTTTTGCGTTCGGCGCTGGTCAGATGAAAAAACTGGGCGATCATCGACCCGAACGCGCCGCCGGTCATGATGATTGGACCCTCGGCGCCAAACGGGCCGCCCGAACCGATCGAAATGGCCGCTGAGATTGGTTTCAGGATCGCCAGTCTGGGGTGTACGCGGCTCCCGTTCATCAGGATGGATTCAATCGCTTCGGGAATACCGTGGCCGCGGATGCGTTCCGATCCATAGCGGGCCATCAAACCGACAATCAGCGAGCCGATCACTGGGACGGCAATAGCAAACACGCCGAGATGATTTCCGGCCGGAGAAGAGAGCGCAGTGTCAATCCGGTGGTAATAGAACAGGTTGGTAAAAAGCCCGATCAGACGGAGCAGGAACCAAGCCACGAAGGAAGCAATCACTCCGATAACAATCGCCATCAGCGAGATGGGTATCACCCGGACGGTGGTGGTGAAGTCGCCCAATTCTTCCGAATGTTTTTTCTTTCATGCAGACTTCCTCTCATTTTCAGTGTTGGGATGCACGATGGCTTGCAGCGCCTCAGAAAGCGCCGGACCCGAGGTTTGCAATTCCTGCCAATGGAGAACAGACAGCCTACTCAAGACTTGCTCCCCGTGTGGCGTCAAATCGACCAGCACTTCGCGGCGATCTTGTTCGCTATGGCGCCGCACGATCGCGCCCCGCTCGACCAGCCGGTTAATGAGCTCGACAGTGCTGTGGTGGCGTAGGCACAGGCGCGCCGAAATAGCCGTTACGGTGGGGCGCGTTCCCTCCGGCAAGCCTTTAATGGCAAGCAGAAGCTGATGCTGCTGAGGCTCGATGCCATTCATTCGGGCGGCCTCTTCGCTGAAATGAAGAAACTGGCGGATATGATAACGAAAATCGGCAAGTTGTTGATAAGCTGAGGCGGATAGCACATTTATATCGTAACACGATAGAAGTTCGTCCCTCCAGGCTCTTGCTTTTCACCAGCCAATCGCCCAAAATAGCTGTGGCGAATAAATGGCGAATAGCGGCACATGCTCTCTTGGCATCAACTCTTCATCAACTACATGAAGAACAGAGCTTTAGCTCACTTTATATTCCTGCCGTTTAAATCGCTAGTAAAAAAAGGCTTAAGCTCGTGGGGAAATCGCCGAAATATACGGCAGCAGATCTTCAGGTAAAACTTCAATTTGTCTGCATGTTTTAGCCCAGGCCACAGCCCAAGGAGAAGTTTGCGCCGTAGTCGATCTTCACGACAGCTTTCATCCCGCTTCCGCCCATGCGGCAGGAGTTCGTTTGGAAAAACTCGTGTGGGTACGTTGCCAAGGAAATGCAGAGCACGCGCTTCGGGCGGCAGACCTTCTTCTGCATGCGGGCGGATTTGGAGTAGTGCTGCTCGACCTGTGCGAAGCCTCGCCGCGAACTCTGAACCGCATTCCTTTGTCGTATTGGTATCGCTTTCGAAGGGCCATTGAATATACGCCGGCAATTCTTTTGGTCTGCGCCGGACTTTCGCAGGTTAAATCCTCGTCCGCCATTGAGCTTGGAGCTGAAAGCTAAAGCGTTTTCTTGGATTGGTCAAGGCCCTTTCCTGCTCCGTGGATT
Organism: uncultured Acidobacteriaceae bacterium; assembly: GCA_963795445.1. Lineage (GTDB taxonomy): Bacteria > Acidobacteriota > Terriglobia > Bryobacterales > Bryobacteraceae > Bog-105. The sequence continues at coordinate 138,119 of CAWCHX010000006.1, forward strand.
GGAAACAAACGCAATTCTGCGTAATGCTTCCGCGCTCCGGGCCGAATCGCTTTTCATTCATTCAGTGGCTTGAAATGTACGCGTGTTTGCATAGCCCTGGAAATGACAGTCAGGGACTTTTGGACCTCGCTCTTCAGTTTTCTCCCGTAGTGGAGACAGACAGCGGGATAGTGCTCTTCTGCATTGCGCCATTACGTAAGCTGATCGGCTCACCGCATCAAATTGCTTCCGAGATTTGCCGTTTAGGATATGAGCGCAAGCTCGAAGCCAATCTGGCCATTGCTTCAAACCCGGATTCAGCGATTCTGCTGGCGCGCCATTTCACAGGCGTCACTTTGGTCACGCCGGGCGAGGAGAGATTCAAAATCGCTTCCATTCCTATCGCTTCGCTGTTTGCGCACGATATGCCTGTCGATCCGAAGTTGCTCGGAATTTTGCATCGTTGGGGTTTAAAAACTTGCGAGGAGCTAGCCGCATTGCCGGAAAAAGGCGTCGCTGAACGGTTGGGTCCTCCGGGCGTTTATTTGCGTAATCTGGCTTGCGGCACTGTCGAGCGGCCCTTGCGTGTTACTGCTCCCGTAATGAATTACGAAGAGCGAATGGAGCTGGAACATGCGCTGCATCTCTTGGAACCGCTGCTCTTCTTATTGGGACGAGTGCTGAGTGAATTGTGCCGGCGTTTGCGATCGCAATCGATGGCGGCGCGGGTACTGGAAGCGCAATTCGAACTCGAAGAGCGCAAGCAGTATCGCTGCGAATTAGAATTCCCAGTCCCGCTCGAAGAGAGCCGAACGTTGTTGAAGTTATTGCAGCTTCATTTGGAGCGCCATCCTCCCGAAGCAGCGGTAGTCGCTTTTACTTTGCGAATAGAACCGGCCGACCCTAAACGTGTACAAGGAGGATTTTTTCTTCCACCCACGCCGCCGCCCGACAAATTGCAACTCACCTTAGCTCGTATCGCTGGAATGGTAGGGAAAGAGAACGTAGGCACGCCTGCCTTGCTGAATACTCACCGGCCGGACGCATTCCAGATGACGGCCTTAGACGCTTCGCCTGGCGAGCCGCTTCAGAAAGGCAGGCAAGATCAAGCCATACAGCAGGAAAGCCTGCGCTTAGTTATGCGGCTCTTCCGGCCGGCGCTGCCTGCTCGCGTAAGGCTGATGGGATCGGCGCCCAAGGACGTCATAGCACCCGGTGTGAAGGGACGTGTCCTGCGCTCCGCAGGTCCCTGGAAAACTTCAGGCGAATGGTGGGCATCCACCGCCTGGGCACGCGAAGAATGGGACGTCGCCTTAGAGGATGGCGCGCTTTACCGCATTTATCAAGAGCTGCAAACTCGCGCCTGGTATGTGCATGCCGTCTATGACTGAGGCTTTGTCTCGACTTCCCGGAAAAGCACCGCGGAGTGCTCAACCATATCGTAAGGTTCGCCCGGATTAATTCTCCGCATCTCCGTATGCGCAGGGTCGCGCGTATCCACCAGCACTTCCCAATTGCAACTGGCCGTGCAAGGTGGAATGTAGAACTGAATGTGTTCGTGGTGCGGGTTCAAGCAAAAAAGAAAGCTATCGTCGACCAGCGGTTCACCGTAGCGATCTACGTCATCGACAGTTCTTCCGCTGAGACGCATGCCGAGACAGCGAACCCAGCCGGCTTTCCATTCGTCCTCCGTCATCTGCTGCCCATCGGGCCGGTACCAGGTGATGTCCTGCACTTCCAAACCATCAATCTGCCGTCTTTGCACCGTCGCTGGGCTAATTGTTCGATCCTGGAAAAACTTGCGGCGGTGCAGGTTAGAATGGCCTTTCCGCAATGCGATCAGATTCCTAGTAAACTCCACCAGAGCTTTCTTGCGCTCATCCAGGTTCCAATCCACCCAACTGATCTCGTCATCCTGGCAGTAGGCGTTGTTGTTGCCTCGTTGCGTTCTTCCCAACTCATCGCCGCCACAGATCATGGGGACCCCTTGCGACAGTAATAAAGTCGTGAGGAAATTCCGCTTCTCGCGCTCGCGAAGTTCGACAATGCCTTCATCATCGGTGGGTCCTTCTACGCCGTGGTTCCAGGAATGGTTGTCGTTTGCCCCGTCTTTATTGTCCTCGCCGTTCGCCTCGTTGTGCTTCTCGTTGTAGCTGACCAGATCATGCAACGTGAAACCGTCGTGAGCGACCACGAAGTTGATGCTTGCGGAAGGCCGCCTGCCATCGCGCTGGTAAAGATCGCTGCTCCCGGTCAGCCGATAGCCCAATTCCGCTAACTGGCCTTCATCTCCCTTCCAGTAGCGCCGCACAACATCCCGGTATTTACCATTCCACTCCGCCCACAAGGCCGGGAATCGCCCTACCTGATAGCCGCCTTCTCCGACATCCCAAGGCTCGGCGATTAACTTCACTTTGGAGAGCACAGGGTCCTGATTAATGACGTCGAAAAATGCCGACAGCCGATCGACATCGTGCAGCTCCCGAGCCAGCGCAGAGGCTAAATCGAACCGGAAGCCGTCGACATGCATGTCGAGCACCCAATACCGGAGGCTGTCCATGACCATCTTCAAAACCTGCGGCTGGCGCATGTTCAAAGTATTCCCGGTGCCGGTGTAATCCATGTAGTGGCGAGGACTGTCGTGTACCAGCCGGTAATACGTAGAGTTGTCGATACCCCGGAAACTGAGCGTCGGACCCATTTGATTGCCTTCCGAGGTGTGGTTGTAAACCACGTCGAGGATGACTTCGATATTGGCGCGGTGAAGTTCTCGCACCATCGTCTTGAATTCACCGATTTGCTGGCCCATATCGCCGGAACTGCAATATCGCGCTGCCGGCGAAAAAAAGTTCGTGGTGTTGTAGCCCCAATAATTGCGCAGACCTTTGTCGAGAAGATGCTTGTCGTCCAGAAAGTCGTGGACCGGCATTAGTTCGACCGCAGTGATACCTAGCTTTTTTAAATATTCAATGATGGGTGGGCTGGCGAGACCCAGATACGTGCCGCGGAAATTCTCAGGAACCTCGGGATGCTGCGCGGTGAAGCCCTTGACGTGAAGCTCGTAGATCACGGAGTCGTGCAGCGGCGTCTCCGGCGAGTGGTCGTTCTGCCAATCGAAATGCGAGGTCGTAACCACCCCTTTCGGCATTCCGGCAGCGTCATCCTGGCTGTCACAGCTCAAATCCTCGCCAGGGTCGCCCACGCGATAACTGAAGATCGGATACTCCCAATTCACGCTCCCGGCGACCGCCTTCGCATACGGGTCGATCACGAGTTTCGCGGGATTAAAGCGCAGGCCCTTCTCAGGCTCGTAAGGGCCGTGAACCCGATAGCCATATAACTGGCCGATGGACAGCCCCGGGATGTAGCAGTGCCAAATGTACCCGGCGCACTCTTTGACTTCGATCGTTTTATGTTCGGCGGAGCCGAGTTCTTCAAACAAGCACAGCTCTACGCGGCTGGCATTTTCTGAATAGAGTGCAAAGTTGACGCCCGTTCCGTCCCAAGTCGCTCCTTGCGGATAAGGGGATCCGGGCAGTGTCTTAGTCGCCATTCGCTATTTGGTTGTCCTCTCGAAAAACTCAGCTTCACAGCGGAGATGTTCAACGGTTGTTCTTTGTTACCTCGGGGAAAAACTGACATGAGGCCGTTCATCTCACCGCAACTCATTAAAACACTTCAATATTTTTGAGCGTGGAGGAACCGGGGCGCTTCCGCAGGCATCCCACTGAATCGAGGTATATTTCCTATAGATATGGAGCAGTTCCCCGGCCTGGAATCGAGTCTCATCTCACGCCGACGCGCGCTACTTGCTGCCCTTTCGCTCTTTCCTGCTACTCGAATCGTCGCCGGCCAAGACGCTCAGCGGCCGCCCACATTCTCCAGCAACGTGAAGGTCGTAAATGTTTTCGCGACAGTACGAGACAAGCAGGGCCAGATCGTCCGAAACCTGACTAAAGACGATTTCTCTATCGAGGAGGATGGCCGTCCGCAGAGCATTCGCTACTTCGCTCAACAGAGCGATCTACCGCTCACGCTCGGATTGCTCGTCGACACCAGCGGGAGTGAGCGGCGCGAGCTCGGCACGGAACGCCAGGCAAGCTACACCTTCTTCGAACAGATATTGCGCCCCGATAAAGACAAAGCGTTTCTGATCCATTTCGACCATGATGTCGAGTTGCTACAGGATCTGACCTCGTCGCGCGAACGCCTGGAGAAAGCGCTCGACCTTCTGGATAAACCCGAATGGGGCAACAGCGGAAACACCCAATCGGGCAATGGCGGAGGGAGCAACGGCGGCGGTGGGTACGGTGGTGGCGGATACGGCCGCCATGGAGGACGAGGTGGCCAAGGCGGTCACGGCGGCGGTACGGCCTTCTATGACGCAATCTATCTCGCCTCGGACGACCTTATGGCCAAGCAGACCGGTCGCAAGGCGCTAATCATGTTGACCGATGGCGAGGACAACGCGAGCAAAATTTCGCTTTCCGAGGCGATCACCACCGCCCAACGCTCCGACGCTCTGGGCTACTCCATCCGGATTGCCGATGAAGAACAAGGCCGCGGCGGCTTTGGCGGTCCGGGTATGGGAGGCCGGCGTGGTGGTGGCTGGGGTGGCGGCGGCGGCGGTCGAGGCGGGCCCATGGCGAATCACGCCGATGGCAAGAAGGTGCTCGAACAGATTTCCAGGGAAACGGGCGGCGCTTATTTCGAAGTTTCGAAGAAGAAGTCGGTCGATCAGATTTACAGCCAAATCGAAGAGGAACTGCGCAATCAATATAGCCTGGGCTATACCTCTGATAAACCGGATACGGAAGCCGGCTATCGCAAAATTCATCTAACGGTTAAGCAGAAGGGTATGACCGTTCAAGCACGGGACGGCTATTACGCGGGCGCTTAAATCGCCTTGATCGTAGGCTGAAGGGGTGGCCGCTCGCCCACACCTGGGTTCGCTCGTTGCAGATTTTGAACGACACAGAGACGAAATTGCTGTTGTTGCGCCGCGTGGAGTGCGGCAGCAAAAGACTACCTACGGTGAACTCGCAACACTCGCCCGGCGCGTTGCCGCTGAGCTTAGCGATCATGGCATCGTAAAGGGCGACCGCGTTCTGATCTGGGGCGAGAACGGAGCCGAATGGATCGCCGCGTTCTTTGGTTGCGTGCTTCGCGGCGTCCTGGCCGTTCCGGTCGACTTCGCCAGCCCACCCGAGTTCGTCGAACGGGTTGCGCGGGAAGTGTCTCCGAAGCTGATTGTCGGTAACGAGGAAAAGCTCAGCGCCCTACGATCGAACGCTCCCCTGCTCTTTTTTGATGACTTTCAGCAGACACTCACAACTGAGACGGCTGTCGCGATTGAGAACCTCAGCGAGAGTGACGCGCTGCAAATCGTCTTCACCTCCGGTACGACCGGCGAGCCCAAGGGAATCGTTCACACTCACAAGAACGTTCTCGCCAGTCTCGAACCAATTGAAGTCGAGATGCAGAAGTACCTCAAATACGAACGGCTGGTGCATCCGATTCGCATCCTGCACACCCTCCCTTTGAGCCATGTATTTGGCCAGTTTATGGGCTTGTGGGTTCCGCCGCTGCTCCGCGCGGAAGTTCACTACGAGCCTAGGCTGGTCGCGGCCGAGCTGATCGAACGAATTCACAAAGAACGAATCTCAGTTCTGGCGGCAGTGCCGCGCGTACTGGATCTGCTCCAGCAGTATCTGCTGAATCGATTTCCCGAACTTTCCTCGCGTATTGCCGGCTCTGGACACCTGAAGGCATGGAAGCGCTGGTGGCGCTTTCGCGATGTGCATCGCCTTTTCGGTCTGAAGTTTTGGGCCCTTGTATGTGGCGGGGCCTCGCTCCCTCCTGCCGGCGAGCAGTTTTGGAACGCGCTCGGATTTGTTGTGGTTCAAGGCTACGGCATGACTGAAACCACCGCTCTGGTTAGCTTGAATCATCCGTTTCGCCCGGCGCAAGGAACCATCGGCCAGGTCCTTCCGGGACGCGAGGTCAAGCTGAGCGACGAAGGCGAAGTCCTCGTCCGCGGTGACACAATTTCTAATACCACCTGGCAAAACGGTCAGCTCCACCAACAAGGCTCCGAGTGGCTCTCGACCGGCGATCTGGCGGAGTTCGATGAAGCCGGTAATCTCCGCTTTCGCGGCCGCAAGAAAGACGTAATCGTCACATCATCTGGCCTGAATATCTATCCCGAAGATCTCGAAGCGGCGCTCCAGCGGCAAGCTGGGGTCAAGGCGTGCACGGTGGTGGAGACATCCACTGATCATGGTCCCGAGCCGCTAACCGCAATCGTGATGAATGGCGCGGGCGATGCGAATGCCGCGGTGGCCGCAGCGAACCAGGAGCTAGCTGATTTTCAACAAATACGGCAATGGGTGGTTTGGCCGGAACCTGATCTGCCACGAACATCCACGGGAAAGGTGCTGAAGCGGGAAGTCGCGCGCCGGCTCGCAAGCGGCGAGTTCGCAACAGACGAATCATCCCAATCGCAAGGTGACCTCAATCTCGACAGCCTCGGAAGAGTGCAGCTGCAGGCACGCCTGGAACAGCAATTTGGAATTTCCCTGGACGATACCGCCCTACAGCAAGTGAAAACCGGCGAAGACGTCCGTAAGCTGATCACACAGGTTCCTGTTTCGCCGCCCGGCGCGCGCCGCATCACAGAGCACATCTATCCGTATTGGCCCTGGAATCCCGTGATGCAGGCGGTCCGCAGCGCCTTTCTAGAGTGCATTGCCATGCCGCTTAGTGCGCTTTCTCGCTAAACCGCGTGTCCAAAGCCATGTTCACGCCTGGCCAGCCTCCCCTATGCTCATCGTGGCGAACCACGTCACGTCCTACGACGGTCCTTTCATTCTCTACGCGCTACCGGGTCACATCCGGCGAAGAATAGCGATTGCCATGTCCGGAGAAATGATTCTCGATTGGCGGCGCGCGCGTAACCAGGGAAATTGGGTCCTGAATCTGCTGGCGCCCATCGAGTATCTGCTGGTCACAGCTCTTTTCAATATCTTTCCGCTCCCTCAGTTGAGCGGATTCCGGCGCAGTTTCCGGCATGCTGGAGAAGCTATCGACCGCGGATACAGCGTCATTATTTTCCCCGAAGGAAGACGGTCCGATGACGGTGCGCCTCAGCCCTTCAAATCCGGCGCCGGCTTGCTGTGGAAGGAACTCGGCACGCCTGCGTTGCCGGTACGTCTCGAAGGCTTGGGCGAAATCAAAGCGCAGCATTCGCGCTGGTTCCGCTCAGGGCGAATTACGGTTTCCGTGGGCGAAGTTCTCCAGCTGGATAAGAGCAAATCGCCGGAAGAACTCACGGACATCCTGAGGCAGAGCGTCTTTGGCTAACGCGGCGCGGCTCGCCGGAACGGACGAAATATCTCGCGAGCGATACCGCGAAAGAAAGGACCTCCAAAGATGCCGATCGACAGTATTCCGCCAAACAGCGCCATCGCTTCATAGCTCTCCCGTCCTTGCCGCTGCCAATACACATCGCTGAGGTTCAGCCACAGGGCGAACTCATCCAAGGTGAGCGCCGCCGCAACGCCGTACAGCATCGACGTGAGACGCCCGATCCACGGCGACGAGTCAGCGGATCCAGTTCCAATCTCGACCAGCCACGTATACCCAACCAGAAGCAGCAGCAGAATGCCCCATACCATGTGGTGAATATGCCGGCCATGCATCTCCACATCGTGGAATGGCCCGATGCTGTTGTGGATGGCGAAGGTTAAGCCGCGAACCACCGCTACTGCGGTGAAGAACCCTACGGATGCAAGGAACAACCTCTCACGCCGGCTCTCGGCCAGATGCTGCTGATAAATTGCACGCAACCGCGTGCGGGAGACGATGATCGCCAGAATGGCCAGAATCGCTGCGATAATGAGCGGCCCAATCCAGAAACTCCGGTGTGTCCATGGCATCGGATGTCATTGTAATGCGTGGCACTGACAAATCGCCTCCACCAGTCCACCTACGTTATGAGTCCGGGCTTGCGTGGTGACCGTCAGCCCGTGTTTGCGAACGCTTTCCGAAGTGATCGGCCCGATGCTTGCGATTTTCGTATTTGCCAGCAGCTCGAGCCCACACAGCCCCACGAGATTGTCCACCGCAGACGAACTGGCGAAGGTAATCCAATCGGGGTCGAGTTTGCGGAAGACATTCACGGCCCGATGCGCTGTATCGGGTGGAAGCACGTTCCGGTACGCCTCTACAACGTCCACTCGCGCGCCGCGCTTCCGCAGTTCATCGGCCACTACGCCCCGAGCGATCGCCGCGCCGGGAATCAGAATACGGCAGGCATTTAAATCTTGAGTGCCTAAACGCCTCCACTAACGATTCCGCGACGTATTCTTGCGGGGTCATGCTGACCGTAAAGCCCGCCCGCTTCGGCGATCTCGCGTGTCGCTGCTCCAATAGTTGCAATGCGGCTTTTGCATCTCCCCGCCGGCTGACGGAGTTCCCGAATGAATGGCTGGATCGTATTGGCGCTCGTGAAAATGATCCAATCGTACTCGTCGCAGCGTGCCGCCGCTTGACGCAATGGCTCGGGATCGCTTGGCGGTGCGATACCGATCGCCGGCAGCAAGATTACTTCAGCGCCTAGCTCTCGAAGTGGCTGGGCGAGTTCCTCCGCCTGATGCGCCGCGCGTGTCACTACGATGCGAAGCCCTTCAAGCGTAGGCACTACTTGCTCTCGGCCAGGATTTTGCCAGCGCCTCTGGCGAGCAGATCATCGGCAACAGCTCGGCCAAGTTCCTCCGGTCGTTCGCGCGGTCCCGATTTTCTCACTTTCAAATGCCGTCCTCCATCAGGCGAAATGACCACCGCGATTATCTCGAGCACATCGTCTTCGCGAATCTCTGCAAACGCCCCCACCGGAAGCTGACATCCGCCGCCAAGCGCCGCCAAAGTCGTCCGTTCGCACGTCACCGCTTGGTTGGTCGGCACATGATTGAGTAGCGCGCAGATCTCCCGTGCCGGGTCATCGTTACGGGTCTGTATGGCCAGCGCGCCTTGGCCCGGAGCCGGGCACATCTGCTCAGGCGGCAGAATCTCCGCGATCTCCTGCTCCAGGCCCAGGCGGCGAACACCTGCTGCCGCAAGCAGGATCGCATCGAACTGACCGTCTTTTAACTTGCGAATACGCGTGTCCACGTTACCGCGGATAGGTTCAATCTTGAGATCTGGCCGGATCGCGCGAAGCTGGGCCGCGCGGCGTCCGGAGCTCGTGCCCACCCGCGCGCCGTAAGCAAGCTCGCTGAGGCGTCGGCCCAGAATTGCGTCCCGCGCATCTTCCCGCTCCGGTATGGCCGCGATATCCAGGCCCGGCGGCGTTTCGGTCGGAAGATCTTTCAGGCTATGTACTGCAATGTCGATCCTACCCGCAAGCAGCGCCTCTTCTATTTCCTTCGTGAAAAGACCCTTGCCGCCGGCTTGAACCAGGGACGCTGTCTGGAGATGATCGCCCGTGGTTTTGATGATCGCAACGCGGCTGGTCACGCCCACTCGGTTCAACAACAATCCGATATGATGCGCCTGCCACAAAGCCAGTGGAGATCCGCGCGTTCCAATGGTTAAGGATGTAACCGCGGGGGCGCTAGCTGGCATCCGCTTAACGCTCGCGCAAACGGAAGATGCGTCGAACGGCGCTGATCAGCTCGCCCTCGCGAGCCCCTTCGCCTGCCGCTTGCTCGGCCGCGTGCCGCCGCATCTCTGATATGGGTCCGTGCGCGATCTTATTGACGATGCCTCGCGTGAGCGCATCCAGCGCCTGTTCCTGTTGAATCGTCAACGGACCTAAGCGTCCGCGATACCGTTCCAAGACATCGCACCGGATCGCCTCCAGTTGCTCTTGCAGGCTGAGGATCGTGGGCGTCACGTCCCGCACGCGCAGCCGCGCTTCCAGCCGCGTCACCTCTTCCGTCACGATGTTCTCGGCCTGCTGCGCTACTTCGCCGCGCGTTTGCAAATTCCTCTCCGCGAGCCGCTGCAGGTCGTCGATATCGTACAGAAACGCGTGTTCCAGGCCGTTTACCTCTGGATCGATATTCCTTGGCACTGCGATATCGATGAGAAACATCGGCTGATTCTTGCGCTCCTCGATCGCCCGCCGGATCGTTTCTTGATCGAGAACATATCCCGGCGCGGCGGAGGACGCGATCACGATATCGATATCCGCCAGGCGCTCTGAAAAAGTTTCGTAGGGGATGATCTCGCCCTTAAATAACCGCGCGAGATCCCCCGCTCGTTCGGGAGTGCGATTGGTGATCAGAATCTCTGTCACTCCTGCTCGCAGGAGATGACGAGCAGCCCCCTCCGACATCTTCCCTGCCCCGATCAACAGCACCCGCTTCTTTTTAAGCGAACCGAAGATCTCTCTCGCCAGCTCTACCGCCGCATAACTGACCGAGACGGCGGCATGCCCGATCTCGGTTTCCGAGCGGATGCGCTTCGCCACGTTGAACGCTCGCGTAAGAACAGCATCGAGCACGCTGCCGATCGTGCCCTGATCTCGCGCTTGGGCATAAGCATCCTTCAACTGCCCCAGAATTTGAGGTTCACCGACGATCATCGAATCCAGGCTGGAGGCCACCCGGAACAAGTGCCGGATCGCATCGGACTCCTCGAAAAGATAGAAGTGCGGACGAATCGCCTCAACCGTCAGGCCATTCCTGCCAGTGATAAGTCCTTCGAGCAGCGTGTCCGTCGAGACCTCATCCGCCAGCGCAGCCGTCACCTCCACGCGGTTGCACGTCGACAAAATAAGCGCCTCTTTCGCTCCGCGAGCTTGCATCTCCAGCAGAGCCGCCGGAATGTCCTCCAAGCGGAAAGCGAGCTTCTCCCGAATCTGTACTGGCGCCGTGCGATGATTGATCCCTGCCAACGCTAGCTTCATCGCGGCCAAAAGGTCCTCAAGCCTACGTGCGTTGCCCAGGTAATCATCGAACAACCCAAAACGCTCACCGCCAGCCACGCAATCCGGCGTCCCCGCCAACCAGCCGAAATCCGCAGAAAAATCATGGCCAGATAAAAGGCCCAAGTGAACAGAAAAAAGCCGATCCTCGGATTCAGAATCCAGCCCGTGCCACTCTCAATGAACGCCCAAATCACTCCCGTCACGGTCCCGATGGTGATGAATACGAACCCTGCATTCATCGACTGCGTGATGACGCGGTCGAGGGTAGCCAGCGGGGGCAGTCGATTGGCGGATGGGGTCACGTCCTTGCGCTTCAGCTGGCGCTCCTGCAGCAAGTAATACACCGATGCCACTGCTGACAGGATGAGCGCCGCATACCCGATCAGCACCGTGGAAATGTGAATCATTAGCCAAATATTTCGCACCTGTGGGCTGCTCCACGTCGTGACCGGAAACTCGGTTGCGCCGATCAACGTCATGAAGAACACCAGGGGAAAAAGGCACACACCGAAAATTGCGATTCGGTAGTACGTATAGGCCAGCAGGAACAAGACAGCGATGAGAAAGGCGCACATCGAGCTGGTCTCGTAAAAGTTATTCAGCGGTAGATGGCCGGTTTCCGCGCGCAGCTCAACGATGGAAACGAGGTGAAAAACGACTCCCGCGCCGAACGCAATCAGCGCCGGTGTGAACAGCTTAGTGCTCTTTCGGAACAGATAGATGAGGGCGTACAGCAATCCGCACGAGTACAAGGCGGCGGCCGTCCGCAGCCAGAGAACGCTCATAGCGGGGACTCTTCTTCAGTATAGGTGTCTACCTGGCGGATCACCGCCGCATGTCCTGCGTTCCCGCGCCGATTGCGGCTATAGGATCAGCGGCATGGCAGATTGGTGGTGCTGAAGCACCAGCAAATCTATCTACACGGGAGAGGAGTTTAAGGTAATTTCATGAGCGAATTCTTGAGTGAGAAGCGAGCCATCGTCACCGGCGCTTCGAAAGGTATCGGCCTGGAGGTCGCTAAAGCTCTGCTTTCGGCAGGCGCCCACGTGGTCATTTGCGGGCGCGACGCTAAGCAGCTGGAAAGCGCTACCACCGAGTTGGAGAAGAGCGCGAAAGGCGGCAAGATCGCCGGGACTGTGGCAGACGTAAGTAGCAGCGAGCAAGTCGCCCGGCTTTTCAAGTTTGCAGACCAGGAATTGGGCGGCTTGGACATTCTGGTCAACAACGCCGGGCTCGGGATCTTTCGGGCTGTCGACGAATTGACGCCGCCGGAATGGGATCGCGTCATTAGCACGAATCTTTCCGGCGCTTTCTACTGCAGTCGCGAGGCGCTTGAGCGTTTTCATAGGGCTAGAGGCGGTTCCATCATCAACATCAGCAGTCTGGCCGGCAAGAATCCGTTCGCGGGCGGGGCCGCTTACAACGCTTCCAAGTTTGGGTTGAATGCCTTAAGTGAGGCCACCATGCTCGACCATCGCTACGACAACGTCCGGGTCAGTTACATCCTTCCAGGCAGCGTCGATACTGGCTTTGCCGGTGACGAGCTACAGCAGAAGTCGGACTGGAAGATTGCGCCCGAAGATATCGCTGAGATCGTGCTGCAGATCCTGCGGATGCCGCTCCGCACGCTGATCAGTCGAGTTGAGGTGAGACCTTCTCGACCGAAGAAGAACTAATTCAGAAAAGCCCGAGGAGTAAACAGGCCTACAACTGTTCATCAAAACCGCTGCCTCTGACGATGAAAGGAATAGGGACTAGAGGTTGCGGGTTTGGCATGCGTCTTGCTCAACCCTTAGTCGAAGGCACAATTTAGAGAGCTGGGCCCAGCCTGATGACGCACCTGCGGGCCCGGGTGAACAGATGGAAGGATCACGTCTATGAGCCGGTTAAGAAAAGTGCTCGATCCGACCCGAACGGGCCGCGATGCCGAATCTTTGGAAAGGACCCTGCTCAAGCTGGTCGTCGGGCAGGAAGAAGCGGTCGAGCAGATCGTGAACATCTATCAGATGTACATCACGGGACTCTCTGCGCCCAGCCGTCCAGTCGGCAATTTTCTTTTCTTAGGCCCGACAGGCTCCGGAAAAACGCGCACAGTCGAAGCCACTGCGGAGGCGCTTATTCATAATCCCCGCGCCATAATCAAGATCGACTGCGCTGAGTTTCAGCACAGCCACGAAATTGCCAAGCTAATTGGTTCGCCCCCCGGCTATCTGGGCCACCGTGAAACACACCCGCTGCTCAGTCAAGAGGTGATCAATCAGCACCACACCGACTCGATGAAGCTGAGCTTCATCCTATTTGATGAGATCGAAAAGGCTAGCGACGCGCTCTGGAATTTGCTTCTCGGCATCCTGGACAAAGCCACGCTTGACGCTCGGCGACAATCGCAAGGTCGATTTCTCGCGGTCCATGATTTTCATGACCAGCAATCTCGGCGCTAGTGAAATGAGCGCGCTAGTCGCTCCCAAAATGGGCTTTCTCCGGGCGCTCGGCGGCGCGCAACCGTGTGCGGCTGACGAGCAGCTCTCAAAAAAATTATCGCGGAGCGGTGTCGAAGCCGCCCGGCGTAAGTTTACTCCGGAGTTCATGAACCGGATAGACAAAGTTGTTGTCTTCAAGCAGCTCGGCGAACCAGAACTCCGCCGCATTTTGGATCTGGAACTCGGTCAAGTGCAGGAACGCATTTTCGTGTCCCCTGGCGACAAACGATTCGTATTCACGGTTTCAGACTCAGGTAAGAACTTTTTGTTGACGGAAGGTACGGATGTCAAATATGGCGCCCGTCACCTGAAACGCGCCATAGAGCGCTTGCTGGTCCATCCACTTTCAAATCTCATGGCCACCAACCAAGTGACTGCGGGTGATTGGGTGCAGGCCGATTTCGACCCTGTTCGGAGCTGTCTCCTCTTCACGAAAGAAGCCGAGGGCCTGGAAGTACACGCCATGGCAAACATGCTCGGCGACAATTACCGTATGCCCGCTTTCGCCGCCGCCGCTTCAGTTCAGCCCGACCTGGTGAAGACCGTTACGGCCGGCAAGTCGTCCAAGAAGTAAACGCCGAAAATCCACTACAACGCATTGCGCCTCTGCTTTTCCAAATTGGGCAGAAATGCGGTTAATAGACCGATCACCGGCAAAAATGCGCAGACGTGATAGACGAAGGTGATGCTGGTCAGATCCGCCAACTTGCCGAGAACTCCCGCCCCAATCCCGCCCATTCCGAACGCAAACCCAAAGAAGAGACCGGACACCATTCCCACTTTTCCTGGAATCAGCTCTTGCGCATACACCAGGATCGCCGAAAAAGCCGACGCGATCACCACGCCGATAATGACCGTCAAAATTGCCGTCCAGAATAGATTTGCGTAAGGCAACATCAGCGTAAATGGGAGCACGCCCAGAATCGAGCACCAGATGACAAGCTTCCGCCCAAATCGATCCCCGACCGGTCCGCCGATAATCGTTCCTGCCGCAGCCGCGCCCAGGAAAACGAAAAGCAGCAGCTGCGCGGTACGCACCGGCACATGGAATTTGCTGATCAAGTAGAACGTGTAATAGCTGCTGAGACTGGCTAGATAGAAGTACTTCGAAAAAATGAGCGCGATCAGGACCGCCATCGAGATCGCCACGGTTTTCCTGGGCAGCGCAATGTGGTGCTTTAAATCCTTCGCGCTCGATGCGGCTTCGAGGAAACTGTTGTTTCTGTACCACGTGCCCACATTCGCCAGCACCACAATGCCCAGCAAGGCCGCCAGTGAAAACCAGGCAATACTGTGTTGCCCTTTGGGAAGAACTATAAACGCCGCCAGCAAAGGTCCCAGCGCCGTTCCCGCATTTCCTCCGACTTGAAATACCGATTGAGCCATCCCATGTTGTCCACCGGAAGCCATTCGGGCTACTCGCGAAGATTCCGGGTGGAACACTGACGAACCCATGCCTACCAGTGCCGCCGCCAGAAGAAGCAGCGGAAAATTCGGGGCCATGGACAGCATCAACAGGCCCAGCAGCGTGAATCCCATTCCAACAGGCAAAGAATACGGCTGCGGCTTCTTGTCGGTATAAAGCCCGACGAACGGCTGCAGAAGCGAGGCGACCAGTTGGTAAGTCAGCGTGATGAGTCCCACCTGTCCGAAATCCAAATGGAACGAGCTCTTAAGAATGGGATAAATGGACGGAATGAGCGACTGGACCATGTCGTTCAATAGGTGGCAGAAGCTGATCGCCACCAGGATCGCGAACATGGCCTTTTCTGCTGATTTGGGCCGCGTCTCCGTGCCGATTCCGGTCAGGTTTGTCGCCATCGACACTTCTTAGCCAGTGTAGGAGGTGCGGAGCGCCCGGCTACCGAAACCAGCTATATTTGACGTATGAAGCTCACGATCGAACTCGAATTGGAAGAGGACGGGCGCTGGATAGCAGAGGCGGTCGAGCTTCCTGGTGTAATGACGTACGGCACGACTCCGGAAGAGGCAATCGGCAATGCGGAACGCCTCGCAATCGATTTCATAGCCGAAAGAATCTCTCATGGCGAGTTGCCTCCTGACGCATTCAACCTGTCATTCGCGGTAACCAATGAGCCGGTGGCCCGCTAGCAAGGCAAAGCGTGTATTCGCCTCGCTGCAGCGAATCGGCTGGCAATTGAAGCGACAGACCGGGTCGCACAAACTGTTGGCGCGAAATGGTTGGCCTGATTTTGAGTTCGCCTTCCATGATCAGGATGAGATCGGACCTAAGATGCTTGCCCGGATCGCGAAGCATACGGGCCTTCGTCCAGAAGATTTGTAAATTTCCGTCTTTCTCAAACCGGCAATTGGCTCGAACCCATCAGGAACCGATCCATATGATGTGCGGCTTTGCGGCCTTCGGCAATAGCCCACACCACCAGCGATTGTCCGCGGCGCGCATCACCGGCTGAAAATACGCCGGGCACAGAAGTCATATAGTCGCCATTGGTCTGGAGGTTCCCACGCCCGTCGATCGCCAAAGAAAGTTGCTCGAGTAATCCGTTGCGCACTGGTCCGGAAAACCCGATCGCAATCAGCACCAGGTCCGCGTCTAGATAAAATTCGCTGCCGGCCATTCGCTCGAGCGCAGGCTTTGGGCCCACTCGCACGCAGTGCAACTTCTTTAACGTTTCCATGCTCATCGCCGCTGAAATGCGTGGTCAAAACGCTCCACTCGCGCACGCCGCCCTCTTCGTGCGCCGCTTCCACTCGCAGTTGCAAGGGCCACAGCGGCCACGGGTGTCGAATGGTGGCGATCCTCTGGCGGCATCGGATGAATTTGCAACTGGTGCACGGACTCTGCCTTTTGCCGATGCGCCGTTCCGAGGCAATCTGCCCCGGTATCGCCGCCGCCGATGATGATCACCCGCTTTCCGGTCGCCAGGATCTCCTCCGAACGCGCGAACTTGTCGCCCGCGCCGCGTTTGTTTTGCTGCGTGAGATAATCCATCGCAAAATGAATCCCGTTCAGCTCGCGTCCCGGGATGTCGAGATCGCGATGCTGCTCCGCGCCCGTCGCTAATAGAACGGCGTCAAAGTCGCGGACGAGTTCATCGCCCTTCAGGTCCAGGCCCACATGGACGTTGCTCCGGAACTCGATGCCTTCTGCAAAAAGTTGCTCCAGCCGCCGGTCTATGACGAACTTTTCCATCTTGAAATCGGGGATTCCATAGCGCAGCAAGCCGCCGATCCGATTGTGCTTCTCGAGCACCGTGACCGAGTGTCCGGCCCGGTTCAACTGCTGCGCGGCTGCCAGTCCCGCCGGCCCTGACCCGACGATAGCCACGCGTTTGCCGGTACGCCGGCGCGGCGCCTCCGGTCGAATCCAACCCTCTGTGAAGCCCCTGATCGATGATGTTCTGCTCGACCACCTTAATCGTCACCGGAGGTTCGTTGATGCCGAGCACGCACGCGGCCTCGCAAGGCGCCGGACAGATACGTCCCGTAAACTCCGGAAAATTATTGGTAGCGTGAAGCGAGCGCAATGCATCGCGCCAGCGGTCTTTCCAGACAAGATCGTTCCAGTCCGGAATAAAATTATTCACCGGGCAGCCGGTATGGCAAAACGGCACGCCGCAATCCATGCAGCGCCCCGCTTGCTGCTGCAGCTTTTGAGTCGGAAAGTCTTGGTAGACCTCGAACCAATCGTTGACCCGCTCCAGAACCGGCCGGCGATCGGGTGTTTCGCGCGTGTACTCCAGGAATCCCGTGACATTGCCCATCGCTTACCTTGCGCCCTCACCGACAGCGACCAAGTGTGCTGGCGCTGTCACAGCAGCAGGCATTTGTTGCACGGCCGTTCTCTTTACACCCAGCACTCGCTTGTATTCGTGCGGGAAGACCTTCACAAAATGCCGCAGCATTTGCGTCCAGTTCTCCAAAATTCTGCTGCCCAATGGACTACCTGTGTAATGGACATGCTTTTCGATCAGCCGCTCTATCAGCGAGATATCTTCACGCTTCGAAAATCGGTTCGAGATCGACGCCAGCGCGGTTACAGCGCACTCGCACAAAATCGCCGGATGGGTCGAACACATACGCAATTCCGCCACTCATGCCCGCCGCAAAATTACGTCCTGTCCGCCCCAGCACGACGACCGTTCCGTTGGTCATGTACTCGCACGCGTGGTCGCCAACTCCTTCCACAACCGTGGTCGCCCCGGAATTGCGAACTGCGAAGCGCTCGCCCGCTACGCCGTTGAAATAAGCTTCACCGCTGGTCGCGCCGTAAAGAACGGTATTGCCGATCAGGATATTCTCTTCTGGGAGAAATGTGGAATCCTTAGGCGGAAACACCACAATCTTGCCGCCGGAAAGGCCCTTGCCCGTGTAGTCATTAGCGTCGCCTTCGAGCGTTAGTGATACGCCCTTCGCTAGAAATGCGCCGAAACTCTGGCCGGCGGATCCGTTGAAGCGAATTTTGATCGTGTCATCCGCCAGGCCTTGCGAGCCATGCCGCCGCGCAATTTCGCCGCTCAGCATGCTGCCCACCGCTCGATGCACATTGCGAATCGGCATGTCGAATTCGACAGGACTCTCTGCTCGATCGCATCTTTGGCGAGCGCCATGAGACTATGATCCAGCGCTTCGTTCAATCCGTGATCCTGGCCGGTGACACAGCGCCGTCCCACGCGCCCTGGAACCTGCGGGTTATACAGAATAGACGAAAAATCGAGGCCCCTTGCCTTCCAATGCTCAATCGTGCCGCGCATCTCGATCATGTCCACGCGGCCGATCATCTCGTTCATGCTGCGGAAGCCAAGTTTGGCCATCCACTCGCGAACCTGCTCGGCGATGAAGAAAAAGAAGTTGATGACGTGCTCGGGCGTACCGGTGAACTTTTTGCGCAGCTCGGGATTTTGCGTCGCGATCCCCACTGGGCACGTATTCAGATGGCACTTGCGCATCATGATGCAGCCCATGGCCACCAGCGGAGCAGTTGAAAATCCAAACTCTTCCGCGCCCAACAGCGCCGCGATCGCCACGTCCCGGCCGGTCTGGAGCTTGCCATCGACTTGCACGCGGATTCTGCTGCGCAAGTCGTTCATGACCAGCACCTGCTGTGTTTCCGCGAGCCCTAATTCCCAAGGAATACCCGCATGCTTGATCGATGTCAGCGGCGACGCTCCCGTGCCGCCGTCATAACCGCTGATGAGTACGACGTCCGCGTGTGCTTTCGAAACACCCGCAGCCACGGTTCCTACGCCGACTTCCGCTACCAGTTTCACGGAAATTCGCGCCGTTGGGTTAACGTTCTTCAGGTCATAGATCAGCTGCGCCAGATCTTCGATGGAATAAATGTCGTGATGCGGCGGTGGTGAGATCAGGCCGACACCGGGAATCGAGTGGCGTATTCGCGCGATGGTCGCATCCACTTTGTGGCCCGGCAACTGCCCGCCTTCCCCCGGTTTCGCGCCCTGCGCAATCTTGATTTGCAGGTCTTCCGCGTTGACCAGGTAATGCGCCGTCACGCCAAATCGTCCGGAGGCAACTTGTTTGATCGCGCTACGCTTTGAATCGCCATTCGGCAGCGCAGGGAATCGTGCTTCGTCTTCCCCGCCCTCCCCGGTATTGGAGCGGCCGCCAATGCGATTCATGGCAATCGCAAGCGTTTCGTGCGCCTCCGCGCTGATGGAGCCGAACGACATGGCGCCCGTTGCGAAGCGCTTCACGATTTCCGTGGCGGGCTCGACTTCCTCCAGCGGAATCGCGCGTGGAACCCTCTTCAGCTCCATCAGGCCGCGCAACGTGCAGAGCCGTTCATTCTGCTCGTCGATTAAGCTTGTGTATTCCTGAAAAGTCCCGTAACTCTGCTGCCGCACGGAATGCTGCAGCTTGCTCACCGTCAGCGGATTCAGCAAATGATATTCGCCGTTGATGCGGTATTGATAATCGCCACCGATTGCAAGTTCCGTCTCGGATTCGGAAACGGGACGAAAAGCGAAGCTGTGTTTCTCAACTGCTTCTTTGGCCAGCACGTCGAGTCCCACACCCTCGATGCGAGAAGAGGTTCCCGTGAAATATCGGTCGATGAGTTCCCTGTTCAGACCGATGGCTTCGAAAACCTGTGCGCCCCGGTAGCTTTGCAGCGTCGAGATGCCCATCTTCGAAAACACCTTCAGCAGCCCTTTATTCAAGGCCTTGATGTAGTTCTTGACAGCGCTTTCCGGAGTGATGGCCTTCGGCAATTCGCCCGCCGCGGCTAATTCCTCAATCGTTTCGATCGCTAGATACGGGTTGATCGCGCTCGCGCCGTAGCCGATCAGCAGGCAATGATGCATCACCTCGCGTGGCTCGCCGGATTCGATGATCAGCGCGACTCCCGTGCGCGTTCCCTCTCGTACCAGGTGGTTGTGTACGGCGGTGAGCGCCAGCAGGCACGGAATAGGCGCGAATTCTTCGTCAATGAAACGATCGGAAAGAATCAAGCAGCGTATAGCCTGCCTTGATCGCCAGCGAAGCGCGGCGGCACAGGCTGTCCAGTGCCTTCTTGAGACTGAGTTCACCTTCCAGAACACTAAACGTTGTCGGCAGCGTGGAAGCCAGCAGATCGCCGCGCGAGACGCGCCGCAGTTTCTCCAGATCCCGATTCGTGAGGATCGGGTGCGGCATTTTCAGCGTGTGGCAGTTTTCCGCCGCTTCCGAAAGAATGTTCCGCTCTCGCCCGATATAGCTGGTCAGCGACATCACCAGTTCTTCGCGAATGGGGTCGATCGGAGGATTCGTCACCTGCGCGAAAAGCTGTTTGAAATAGTGGAACATCGACTGCGGCTTGTCTGAGAGGCACGCCAGCGGCGTGTCCGTGCCCATCGAGCCCACCGCCTCTTCGCCATTCGCGGCCATCGGCGAAATCAGCAGGCGGATGTCTTCATCGTTGTAGCCGAAGCAGCGCTGCCGCATCAGCACGGTCTCGTGATCGGAACCTTGTATGCGCGACGGTTCGGGCAGCGACTCCAGCGTGATCTGGTTCCGTTGAAGCCACTCGCCATACGGTTGCCGCGATGCTAGCTCGTGCTTGATCTCTTCGTCGGGAACGATCCGGCCTTGCTCCAGATCGACCAGCAGCATCTTGCCGGGTTGCAGTCGCCCTTTATACGAGATCTCTTCCGGCCGGAACGGCAGCACGCCGGTTTCAGACGCCATCACCAGCAATCCGTCATTCGTGACCAAATAGCGCGCCGGGCGAAGACCGTTGCGATCCAGTGTCGCGCCAATCACGCGCCCATCGGTAAAGGCAACTGCGGCCGGACCGTCCCATGGCTCCATCAGAGAAGCGTGATATTCGTAGAAGGCTCGCTTTTCCGCCGGCATAGTCGAGTCGGCATCCCATGCTTCCGGAATCAGCATCGCCATCACGTGCGGGAGTGAGCGTCCCGCCATGGTCAGCAGCTCAACCGCATTATCAAGCGCCGCCGAATCGCTGATGCCCGGCTGGATAATCGGGAATAACTTCTTGATGTCGTCGAATTCAGGCGAGTCCAGCACCGGCTGGCGCGCATTCATCCAGTTCACATTCCCGCGAACCGTATTGATCTCGCCGTTATGGCACAAATACCGGAACGGGTGCGCCAGTTGCCACGTTGGAAACGTGTTCGTCGAGAAGCGCTGATGTACCAGGCACAGTGCGCTCTTCGTTTCGGCATCGAGCAGTTCGTTATAAAACTCGCCGATCTGGTTCGCCAGCAGCAAACCTTTGTAGATAATCGTGCGCGACGAAAAAGACGGGATATAAAAGAAATCCTTGTCGCGCATGTCTGATTCGAGGACCAGCGATTCCACGCGCTTTCGCACAACGTACAGTTTGCGTTCGAACTGATCGGCGCTCATGCCAGCGCCGCGCCCCACGAAGAATTGCTCGATGTAAGGTTGCGAGGCGCGTGCCACCCGGCCGATCGCGTCCACTTCCACCGGTGTGTCGCGCCAGCCCAGAACCGTCAGCCCCTCTTCCCGGGAGATTTTTTCCAGCAGACCCTCGCAGGCAAGGCGTTGCTGCCGCTCTACCGGCAGGAAGCACATGGCAACCCCGTACTCTCCCGCTGCCGGAAGGCGAAAGCCGAGATTGGCGGTTTCCTTCGCAAAGAACTGATGGGGAATCTGGATGAGGATGCCGGCGCCGTCGCCGGTCTCCGAATCGCAACCGCACGCGCCACGATGCTGTAGATTCACCAGAATCTCCAGCCCCTTCAGCACTATGTCGTGCGATGGCTCACCATTTACATTCACAACGAAGCCGATCCCACAGGCATCGTGCTCGTTTGTGGGGTCATACAACCCTTGAGGCGGCGGTAAAGTCTGGAATGTATCGACCGGGTACACTGCTACCTCCTCGCTTTCAGGGGGAGAGAAACCTCAGTATAGCCGCTGATCTACTATCAGTCAAATCGAATTTAGCGTTTTGCAAAATTAGATTTACTTATGTTATCCTGCCTTCGTGACACTTGCGAATCTCCGTCTGATCCGCGATGTAGCCCACTTTCGTAGCGTCAGTAAAGCCGCCCGCCTCAATCAGATCAGCCAGTCCGCAGCCAGCCAGGCCGTTCAGGAACTGGAACGCGAACTGGGCATTGCGCTGTTCGACCGAGGCACCCGGCCGCTCACTCTTACGGAAGCCGGCAAGCTCTATCACGAATATTGCCGCGACGTTCTTCGCCGCCACGAGGAGCTTGAAGCATCCTTAAACGCCTTGAAGAAGGACGCCAGCGGGACGGTGCGGCTGGCCGCGATCTATTCCGTGGGCCTTTCCGAGATGTCGGAGATTGAGGCGCGCTTTGCTCAGCGATTTCCCGACGCCCAGCTACATGTCTCCTATCTCCGGCCTGAGCGCGTTTGGGAATCCGTGCTCGAAGATCAAGCGGACCTGGGCCTTATGAGTTATGCCGAATCCTCGCGTGAAGTAGTCGCGCTACCGTGGCGTGAAGAAGAAATGGTGGTCGCGGTGGGGCCAAATCACCCGCTGGCGCAGCGGCAATCCGTTCGTGCCGCCGCGCTCGAAGGTGAGACTTTCATAGGCTTTGACGATGATCTGCCCATCCAAACGCAGATTGAACGCTATCTCCACAGCCGCAAAGTGAGCGTGCAAGTCGCCCTACATTTCGACAATCTCGAAATGATCAAGGAAGCCGTAGCGCATGGCAACGGCATCAGCATCATGCCCAGGCGTGTCATGCATGAGGATCTGCGGCAAGGGCGCATGATCGCCCTACGGCTTGATCCCCCGGAACTCTATCGCCCCGTTCGCATCGTGCATCGCCGCCGCAAGGTGTTCAATAATGTGACCGGCGGCCTGCTGGCCTTGCTGCAGGAAGAAAGAGCGAACGCGGCGTAGGGGCGATATACTCGCTTCTTAAATGCCAGAACGATACATTGGGCAGCGGCAACGGCGCGGCGGAGTGGTGTTCGTCGTCGTTGCTCTCATTCTTCTGCTGATCGGTTCGCGCTACATCGCCTCCACTCTTATCGATTACTCCTGGTGGTCTGAGGTTCACCAGGTCGACACCTGGATCAATCTCCTGATTTACGGTACTGGCCCGATTGTATTGACTATCCTGCTCTTCTTTTGCGCCTTCTGGATTGCCTTCAAGGTCGGCATTCGCCATCAGGACGAAGGGCCGCTTTTCGGCGTCATCAAACGCTCCTTTGTGTCGAAAATTGCCATGCTCGCGCTCGCCGTGGTGGCGATCATCGCGGCCAATGCGACCGTAGATAGTTGGACCGTCGTGAAGTATTTCGGCGGCTTGCGTTTAGGGGCAACCCCGGGCGAGTTTGTCGATCCCATCTTCGGCAAGCCCCTGCACTTCTACTTCTTCGGCCTGCCGTTTTACAACATGCTGCTGCGCGTTGTGCTGGTCGGCACGGTGCTGGCTCTTCTCATTTACTGGCTGGCCGCGCATGCCGAAACCCTGAGCAAGCGAATTCCTAACATGTATCCGTCCGCGAGCTTCGACCTCGATGGGCTATCGCTCGGTGACGCATTCAACTCAACTTTCGTCCGTCTGGTCGTCGCCATTGTCCTGGTCGGCTTGTCCATCAAGTTTTTCTTCAATCGTTACGGCTTTCTGCTGCAGGATCACAGCACTTATCTGGTGGGCGTGGATTGGGTGGCGGATCATATTGTGCTACCGCTGCAATGGCTGATGATTTTCGGCGCGCTACTTGGCGCGGTCTTGGTTTTGAGCAGGCGTGGGCGCTGGGCCCTGCTCCTGCTGCTGGTTCTGCCGGTGCGCTACATCGTACCCGCCATTGTTGGCGGCTTGTATGTGCGGCCGAATGAACTGGCGCTCGAGCGGCCCTACATCCAGCACCACATCGAAGCGACGCGATCGGCATATGGCCTCAATCGTCGCGTGAAAGAAACCACGCTCGAAGCGGCGGCGGAAATTCCGATCGATTATCAGAAACACAAGCCCCTCCTCGATAACGTGCGTCTTTGGGATTGGCGAGCCTTTCACGACACCATCTCGCAGATTCAGCCGCTGCGGCCCTACGTCTACATGGATACCGACGTAGACCGATACACCATCAACGGCCAGATACGGCAAGTGCTGATTTCGCCCCGTGAGCTCGATATCCGCCAGCTCGGCTCCGCCACTAGCTGGATCAACACGCACCTGATGTATACGCATGGCTATGGAATCGTGATGGCCGAAGCAAACCGCATCACGCCCGACGGCTTGCCCGTCTTGTTTATCAAGGATGCGCCGCCGGTAGTGACGACGAAGAGCTTGAAGTTAACCAACCCGGAGCTCTACTACAGCGAAGTGGCGCACGAGCCGGTATTCGTCGACACCGGCCAGCAGGAGTTCAACTATCCATCGGGCTCCCAGAGTGTTTATACAACCTACAGCGGAACCGGCGGAATCCCGATTTCCTCTCTGTTGATGCGCACCGCCGCCGCCATCAATTACGGCGACATCAATGTCCTGATAACCAGTTACTTGACCAATCGCAGCCGCATGATGATTCACCGGCCCATTTTGCAGCGGCTTCAAACCCTGGCTGGGTTCCTCACCTGGGATTCCGATCCGTACTTAGTGCTCACGAATGCCGGACGGCTGGTGTGGATCGCCGACGGTTATATGAGTTCCGATGCTCATCCTTACTCTCGCCAAGTAGGATTGGGCGACACGTCTGTCAATTACATTCGTAATTCGATTAAGGCCACCATCGACGCTTACACGGGAGAAACGAATCTGTATGTCTTCGATCCGGACGATGTATTGATTCAGGCTTACTGGCGTTTGTTCCCAACCTTGTTTAAGCCCGCCTCTGAAATGCCGGCCGATTTGCGGGCGCATGCGCGCTACCCCGAGGCGCTGTTCAGCGTTCAGGCCGAAATCTACCGCACCTTTCACATGCGCGACGCCGAATCTTTCTACAATCGCGCCGACCTGTGGGATTTAGCGAAAACCGGAAGTCAAACACAAGGCGAGGGGGGAACTGGGTCCGTATCGCCGACCTATGTAGTCGCCACTCTGCCGGACAGCGACACACCGGAGTTCATGCTGCTGACCACTTTCACGCCGGCGAACAAGAACAACCTGATCGGTGTGATGTATGCCCGTTGCGACGGCGAGCACCTTGGTGAGCTGCGGTTCGAGCAGTTATCCAAGCAAAACATCATCTATGGCCCGATACAGATTGATGCCCGGATCAATCAGGATCAGAATATTTCTAAAGATCTTAGTTTGTGGAATCAACAGGGATCGCAGGTCCTGCGCGGCCAAACCCTGGTGCTGCCGATTGATAACAGTTTTCTCTACGTTGAGCCCATTTACATCCAAGCCTCTCAGGCGAGCATGCCGCAATTGAAGAAAGTCGCCCTGGCCATGGGAAACCGGCTCGCTTACGCCGACACTTATGATCAAGCGCTATCGCAGTTAATGCAAAATTTGGGCAGCGCTGAGTTATCGGATCAGACCGGGGCGGCGCAAACCGCTGACATCGCCATCGTCCACGCCTGCTCCTGCTGCAGGTTCCACTTCAGGCGCCCTTCGAATCAAGCTATGCAGACGCTTCAGCAGATCCGCGATCACCTGCAGCGCTATCGGGAATTGAGCGCGCAAGGGAAGCTGGCCGAAGCGGGTAAAGAATTAGATGAAATCCAGAAGTTGGTCCAGAAGTGAGTTTTTTCATAAGGGGATAACAGGATGTTAAGAACTTCACGAGCTGTGCTTGCAATTGGATTGCTGTTGCCGATGGGGTTGGTTGCCCAGAGGCATCCCGGCTATTCACACGCGCTACAGGATCTCCGCTTTGCCCGAGCCGTGTTGGAGAGGAACGAGGGATGGGGGCGAGTTGCGGCGGACGAGGGACGCGCTACCGGCGAGATCGACCGCGCAATTGAGGAACTTCGCCGAGCCGCAATGGACGACGGGAGAAATCCTAACGATCATCCTCCCGTCGATATGCGCTGGGAACCACGCGACCGGCTTCATCGCGCAATGGAAGCGCTAGACCAGGCGCGCGATCGTATCGGCCGCGAAGAAGATAACTCCTCTGCCCGCGAATGGCGGAACCGCGCATTCCGGCACATTGATGAAGCGCGCCGGGCCTTGCGGCACGCCATGGAAACCTGGCGCTAAACCGCGCTTGCCTGAATTACCAGAAGTAGAAACCGTTATACGCTCGATCGCTCCACATATCGTGGGTGGAACGATCGAGCGTGCACACTGCTCTTCCACGCGGGTCACGCGTGGTGGTCTGGCCCAAACCGCCAGCGCGCTGACAGGATCGGCCATCCGGGGCGTCCGGCGTCGCGGTAAGCAAATCTTGATCGATCTAAATCATGGCATCCTCTACGTCCATTTGGGCATGACCGGGAAGCTGCTCTGGAACCAGCAACCAGGTAAGTACACCCGCGCAATCTTCGAGCTCGACAAAGGCACGTTAATTTATGACGACATACGCCAATTCGGACGCGTTGAGTTTTTCGAAACGCTTCCGAAAGTCCTGGAGCGCGTCGGACCTGACGCTTTAAGTATCGGCTTCGATGAATTCTATGCCCGATTAACACAGCACGGCGGCAAGATTAAGCCCTTACTTCTGAATCAATCGTTTGTCGGCGGAGTCGGGAATATTTATGCAGATGAATTGCTGTTTGCTGCTAAAATTCATCCCCGTGCCTTGGCGAGCAGAATTTCTCAGACGCGCGCCAAGGAGATGCATAAGTATCTGCTCGAAGTCCTGCAACTGGCCATTCAGCATCGCGGTTCCTCGATTTCCGATTACGTCGACGCCGCCGGCGAGCGAGGCGCGTTTCAACAACTACACAACGTGTACGGCCGCGAGGGAAAGCCGTGCCCACGCTGCGGCGCCACTATCCGGCGGATTGTATTGGGACAGCGAGGGACGCATTATTGCCCGCGTTGCCAGCGCGCCTGAGTTACTGGTAAATCCTCCGCTCCGTCTACGGATTGCCGAATTGCGTCCACCACTTCAGCAACTGCCTTCATGGCCTTCACTTCATGCACGCGCACGACATGGGCGCCATTC
Organism: uncultured Acidobacteriaceae bacterium; assembly: GCA_963795445.1. Taxonomy (GTDB): domain Bacteria; phylum Acidobacteriota; class Terriglobia; order Bryobacterales; family Bryobacteraceae; genus Bog-105. Next base: position 165,026 of record CAWCHX010000006.1, read on the forward strand.
AAGATGCAAGCCGCTACCGCGCCCGCTGTCGCGAACTCCGTCTCCGGTTGCTGTTCCTTTTTCAAAAACGACTTCCGCGAGGGGCCGATGAGGATTGGCAAGTCAAACGATCTCAGCAGCCCCAGGTGAGCGATGATCTGCGAGTTCTGTTCTCGGCGCTTACCGAAGCCCAGGCCCGGGTCAATCACGATCTGATGCTTTTGCACCCCAATCTGCCGCGCGCGATGAATCGCCGCCTCCATATCTATGCCGATCGAGCGCATCAGATCTTTCAGCGGAGGTAGCTTGGCCCAGGTCTCCGGAGTTCCACGCATGTGGTTGATGATCAAACCGGCATCGAACTTAGTAACTACTTTCGGTAACTGAAGATCCAGCAAGACCCCGCTAGGATCGTTGATAATTTCGGCCCCGTGCTCGAGTGCTTTCTCGGCCACTCCCGATTTATACGTGTCCACGGAAATCGGAATGGTAAGTTTCCCGCGCAAGCGCTTGAGCACCGGGATTAAACGGCGCAGCTCTTCCGCTTCCGGTATCCTTTGTGAACCGGGCCGCGTAGACTCCGCCCCGATGTCCAGGATGTCAGCCCCCTGATCTTCGAGTTCCAAAGCTCGGGCGAAGGCGCGGTCCGGGTCGGAATACACGTCCCCATCCGAGAAAGAGTCCGGAGTTACGTTCAACACCCCCATCAGCAGGGTTCGATCGCCCAGTACTATCTCCCGCTGCTTCAACTTCCACTGAAAACGTTTTTCCATTCCCTAGACTATGAGTGTGGCAGACGTGCCGGAGACAACGCTGTTCACGGTGCCGTCGGAAATTTGCCGTGACTTCGAGCGCTCGTCTCGCTTGGAATGGCTGGAGACCAATCATACCGGCGCCTTTGCGATGGGAACAGTAGCAGGCGTCAACACTCGCCGCTATCATTCCTTACTGGTCGCGTCGTTAAACCCGCCTGCCGATCGTTTTTCGATTTTGCCGCGCGTCGAAGAAAGTGTCACGATCGCTGGCGAATCCTTCAATCTCGCAACAGTGCAGTATCCGGGAGCTGTGCAGCCGCGAGGGTTTGATTTGCTTCAGGAATTCACCCGCAATCCATTTCCCGTCTGGCGCTATCGCTGTGGTTCAGCGCTTATCAGCAAGACTATTTGTTTGCTCGATGCGCAGCAAACGGTACTGCTGCAGTATGAGAGTACTCACGCGTGCCGCTTGGACCTTCGGCTCTTCCTTGCCTTTCGCGATTATCACGGGCTGGCGCATCAGAACAGCGCCCTGCTAAACAAGACTGCCGAAGATACCGGCCGATTATCCTTTGCGCCTTACCCGGATTTGCCGGCGCTCACCGTGTTTCACTGCGGAACTTTTCATTCCGATGGCCTTTGGTTCTTGAATCACGAGTATCTGCGGGAACTCGAGCGCGGGCTGGACTTTCGGGAAGACCTGTTTTCGCCCGGCGCGCTTCACTACGATATCGACGCGGCGCATCCCGCGTGGTTCATCGCCAGCCTTGAAGCTCAACCCTTCTATTCCCACATTTCTGCTTCAGACATATCTTCTTTACTCGCCCGGGAAGCCGGGCGCCGGCAGTGCAACGCGTCCAATCCGCTGCAATCGACGCTCGTTCAAGCGCTCGATCAGTTTCGGCTTACTCGCTTTGACGGCCGCCGATCGCTGCTTGCCGGCTACCCCTGGTTCACGGATTGGAGCCGCGACACCTTGATCAGCCTACCGGCTCTGTCCATAGCCGGCTTTCCCGAGCGCGAAACGAAAGAAATTCTACAGATGGTGATAGAAGAGCGTTCACAGGGCCTCGTGCCGAATCGTTTCTCGGATCGGCGCTCCCAGCCGGAATACAACACCGCTGACGCGAGCCTATGGTTCTTCGTGGCGGCGCGCGAATACCTCACAAACACGAATGATCTCGATTTCCTGCAAACCTCGCTCTACCCGGCAGCGACAGACATCGTCAACTGGCATGAACATGGAACGCATTACGACATTCACGTCGACCCGGCAGACCACTTGCTTTGGGCGGGCAATCCGGACACCCAACTGACATGGATGGATGCAAGGGTTGCCGGCGCTCCCGTAACGTCTAGATATGGAAAAGCGGTGGAGGTCAACGCGCTCTGGTACAACGCGCTGTGCATTGCCGCCGCCTGGGCGCAACTCCTGAACTTTGCTGAAGATCACAAACAATTCCAACGAAAAGCCGAGTTAGTCCAGGCGTCTTTTCAAGAGCAGTTTTGGAATGAAGAGCGTGGCTGTCTATACGATGTCATTACGCCGTCATTTCGTGATGGCCGCCTCAGGCCAAATCAGCTTTTCGCGCTTTCACTGCCCTTTCCTCTGCTGGACCGAACACGCGCGCGGAAGATTGTTGATCTTGTCAACAATCAATTGCTAACGCCTGTGGGTGTAAGGACGCTCGCACCCGCCGATCCTTTTTATCGGCCCCGTTTTGCAGGGTCCATGGCTGAACGAGACAGCGACTATCATCAAGGAACCGCCTGGCCGTGGCTTACCGGTCCGTTCATTGCGGCGTATCTGTACGCGTATGGCGAATCGGAGCAGACCATCGCTTTCGGTCGCCAAATCCTGAGCGGCCTGGAACGGGAGTTGAGCGCCTGCTGCTTGGGAAGCTTGAGCGAAGTCTACGATGGCGATCCCCCGCAACGTCCCGGCGGTTGTCCAGCACAGCTCTGGAGCGTTGCTCAGTTCATCATCGCCTTGCGGCGGCTGGGCTGCTGGAAGAGCCGTTAGACAAATTCTCGCTTGTCTGCTTCTGCTTTGGCACTTTACGATTCGCCCACTCCAGTTGTTCATCTATGAGAAGAGCGATTTGAGGATGATCTCTTCGTAAGCCCTCCAAATAAGCTGCCGCCGTTTCAGGCGGACACTCCGTCAGAGCAGTACGCCATGGCGTGCGCGCCCCTTTCAAGAGGTCTTTGAACATTTTCTGAGCCATTTGATCAACCAGCGCAGCCAGAGGATTGCCGGAAATCCCGCTTTCGCGCAGAGCATACTGCGCCGCCAGGAATAGCGGCATCGGCAGCGCCGTCGCCAGCAGTTCTGCCGCGAAGTAAAGAGGTTTTGTGCCAGGGCGGATCTCCACCGCTCGCGCATCGTTTCGTTCCAGAAATCGGCGCGCTTGCCGGACTGCGGAGACTTGCCCTTCGATCACGAACCAGTCGCGGCGTGTGCTCGAAACGCCCACCAGCGTGGCAACCGCCGCGCCGCGCTTTTTCAGCGGCTCGAATACGTCAACCGGGAGCCAACTCTCGCACAAGCGCGAATGCCAGGTCCTTGAAAACGAGTTCGGACTCGCACAACTCTTCCACGATCCGGGGAACAGCCTGATCGGGAACGAACACGAGGATAAGTCTCGCCGCCTGCAACTCTTCGTAATCGGCCACCGCGTACCCGCCGTGCATCATGTTCGAAAGCCGGCGGGCAACACGCAACGAGCCTGACTTTACCGGACCCAATTCCTGCGCTGTTCTCGGCAAGCGCAGGATGGCCGAATCAGTCGAGCTGCCTTCAACCACCAGGCCGACTTGGAGTTGCCTCTTCATATACGCCGCTCGCCTTCAGGGCTTTGACCCGGTCCCGGAACTGTGCTGCTTTCTCGAATTCGAAGAACTTGGCCGCTTCGCGCATCTTCACTTCCAACTCCGCGATCAGCGCATCACGTTCTTCCAGCGTCAACTCCCCTACCGGCTCTGCTTCCACCTCCAATGGAACCGTAACGTAATCTCCTTCGGCAACTGCGACAAGGCTCATGTCTATCGGTTTAATGATGCTTTGCGGCGTTATATCGTTGGCTTCGTTGTAGGCCTGTTGAACGGCGCGCCTTCGGTCCGTCTCGCGTAGCGCCCGCTGCATGCTGTCCGTCATCACGTCCGCATACAAGATAGCCCGGCCGCTGACGTTTCGAGCCGCACGGCCGATCGTCTGTATCAACGAGCCGCTAGAACGTAAAAATCCCTCCTTGTCGGCGTCCAAAATCGCGACGAGAGATACTTCGGGAAGGTCAAGCCCTTCACGCAGCAAGTTGACACCGATGAGGACATCATAAGCGCCGCGGCGCAAATCGCGAAGTATTTTAATGCGATCCAGCGTGCTTACCTCGGAATGCAGGTACGCGCATTTGACACCCACCTCGGAGTAGTATTCGGCCAGGTCCTCCGACATGCGCTTCGTAAGCGTAGTTACCAGAACGCGCTCGTTCCGCTCCGCGCGTACACGAATTTCGTGCAGCAAATCGTCCACTTGCCCTTTAATGGGCCGCACATCGACTTCAGGATCGACCAAACCCGTTGGCCGAATGATCTGCTCCACCACCACCCCTGCCGATTTCGTCAATTCATACGGCCCGGGAGTCGCCGACACGTAAATCAGCTGATTGGCGCGATTCTCAAACTCTTCGAACGTGAGCGGGCGGTTGTCGCGTGCGCTCGGCAGGCGAAAGCCGTAATCCACTAAAATGTTTTTCCGCGAGCGGTCGCCCAGGTACATCCCCCTCAGCTGCGGAACCGTCTGATGGCTCTCGTCGATGAACAGAAGCGCGTCATTCGGCAGATAATCCAGCAGTGTTGGAGGCGCTTCGCCCGGCAGGCGCCCTGAGAAATGCCGCGAGTAGTTTTCGATCCCGTGACAGTAGCCGATCTGTTTGATCATCTCCAGATCGAACATCGTGCGCTGGTAGAGCCGCTGTGCTTCAACAATCTTCCCGCTCGCTTCCAGCTCTTTGTGCCACCATTGCAGCTCATTTTCGATGCTCCGCATGGCCTGCTCGCGCGTAGGCGCATCCATCACATAATGCGTCTTAGGATAAATGGGCAGCCGTAAATAAGTCTGCTTTACTTGCCCAAGAATCGGATCGATTTGACTGAGCGATTCGATCTCGTCGCCCCACAGTTCAATACGGTACGCATTGTCGTCATAGGTCGGGTAGAGTTCCACCACATCGCCGCGCACCCGGAATGTGCCGCGCCGGAAATCGTGATCGTTGCGCTCATACAAAATCTCGACCAGACGCTGCAACAACTCCTTGCGGCTGATATGTTGCCCTTTCTCCAGCATCAGCAGCATGCCGTAATACGCTTCCGGTGAGCCCAGCCCGTAAATGCAACTGACGCTCGCAACGATCACGCAGTCCCGCCGCTCAAACAAGGAGCGCGTTGCCGACAGGCGAAGTTTGTCTAATTCATCGTTAATCGTTGCTTCTTTTTCGATGTAGATATCGCCTGAAGGAATGTATGCCTCCGGCTGATAATAATCGTAGTAACTGACGAAATATTCAACTGAATTGCCGGGAAAAAACGTCCTGAATTCGTGATACAACTGCGCGGCCAGCGTCTTGTTATGCGCCAGAACCAAAGAGGGCCGCCCGAACGCCTCAATCACCTTCGCCATGGTGAAAGTTTTTCCGGAGCCGGTGACGCCCAATAAGACCTGGTGCTTCTCCCCATCGGCGACGCCACGCGTCAAATGTTCAATGGCGTTCGCCTGGTCGCCGCGCGGCTGATAATCGATGCCCAATCTGAAACGGCACGACCTCAGTATAGAGTCAGTGCAGGAAAGGAATAGTAACGATGCGTTCGCGCTCCGCATTAAACTCGCAACCGATCAGCGCAATGCAGGCAATCAGGTATAGCCAGATCAGGAGCACAATCACCGTGCCGATGCTTCCGTAGAAAACGTTGTAATGTGCGATGTGCCCGACATACCATGCAAATCCTGTCGTCGCTAGCAGCCACAGAATCGTCGAGACAAACGCGCCCGGCCAAACTCGCATAAAACGCGAGCCGCTCGTTCGTTCGATGCGTTCAGGCTCGATCCGGTGATTCGGTCCAAAAAAGTACAGCAACCCCGTCACAAACAGCCGTAGTGCAAAACGCCAGTACGTAACGCGCGATGCGCCACGCGATCTCGACCGGCTGGCTGATGTCGGAAACCCCAATCCAATGAATGAAAGCAGCCTCGCCGCGATCTCCGAAAATGAGCAGCGAGGAAGCCCCCACCGCCGGAAATGCGGCGATCAGAACCAGAAAAATCGCCATCGCGCGTTGCTTCAGAAAAGGACGCCCGGACGGAATCCGATAGGCGGCTTGAAAGCCTTCCATCAGGCTGATCATTGCACCGGAACCAGCCCATAGCGACAACACGATGGCTACGATCGGTAATGACACTGGCTTGGCGCCTCGCTCCCGAAGCCGCCACAAAACAATGTCTTCCGTTCCGGGCGGGACCACCTGCTGCACGAAAGTCGCGATGACATGCACCACCGATTGCGCATTTACCTGAATCAGGATTGAGATCAGCGTGGTGAGAACTGGAAACAGCGAAAGCAGAAACGAGTAGGCGGCGCCCTTTCGCAATGCCAAAGCAATTGTCCTCATAGCAAGCAATAAACGCGCGCCGAAGCAGCCAAAACATTCGTTCGATGCCCAGCCCGGCTCGATGATCAGGAACTGAGGTTGCGCCACAATCTTGTCCGGCAAAACACGATCATAGCCAAATCCCTTGGGCCCCTCGCGTTCACACGGAACCCCGAGCGCGGGCGAGGGGAGCGGCCGCGGTCCACATTCGAGAACAGCGAAGCCAATGGAGAGAATTGTTCGAAGCTCAACCAGAACGACGGAATGACTATTGTCAGTAGAGCTTCTGAACGGAGCTTTGAATCCTCCGGGAGGTTAGAGTCACACGTCTGAGACGCACTCAGCCTCGTGATTTCCTAGGCGGCATCACGGCGCGAATTCAAAATCACACGGTGAAACGGAGCGAACGGCGTTTATCAGTCCCTATCTGGCCCGTAAGCGTTCGGGGTCTATGTAAGGCGATTTATGAGGAGCGTGGCTTCATGGACCCTGGTTCTCGGCTTCCACTTTCGCTATTATCCGTGGGAGGCAACGTTCGTGGCAGGCGGAATCATTGCAGTTCTTGCGACAGGTGGAAGAGCTCTCCATGCGCGAGAACTGATCGCCCTGCATGCAAGCCTCCGGTCCCCTTCGAAGACCTCAGCGAAACAATGGAATGACAGCCTCATAGCTCTCGCATCGTCCCTCCGGCCAGGATGTTCTGTTGTGGCAGTTCCGTCGCTTGATCTCGTTTGCGCCTTTGAAGGGCGACTGCATAATACGGCCGAACTTAGGGCCGATCTTGGAGGTGCGTCTGAACAGCTAGCAGACCCGGAGGTCGCGCTCCAAGCCTACGCGAGCTGGGGAGAGAACTTCGTGGGTCGCCTGCGCGGGGAGTTCGCGCTCGTACTCTGGGATATCCATGCCAAGCGTCTCCATTGTGCTCGCGACCCGATCGGTATCAAGGCGCTCTATCTTTACCAGACCGCGGATTCGTTCATAGTCGCATCTGATCTTGCCCTAATCTTGAACCTATACGGACGGGCTATACCCGTAAATACTAAAGCCGTTGGCGCGTATCTCTCGGGAGACCCGCTAATCACGGACACATTCTATGAGGGATTCGTCAAGCTCCCACCGGGCACGACACTAGTAGTTTCGGCGCAAGATGGAGTCCAGCGAAGATTCAGGCACTGGGCGGCTTCCGACATCAAGCCCGTCCACTATGCTCGTTCCGAAAATTATGCAGAACATTTTAGAAGCATTTTTAGCGATGCCGTTCGCTGCCGGCTCAGCGGCGCGCGCTGCGCAGGCCTGCTGCTCAGCGGCGGCTTGGACTCTTCATCGATTGCCTGCGTTGCTAGCCGCGTTATCTCTAGCCGGTCTTCGAGCGCTGCTGCTTTATTAACCTTTTCGGCCACCTCTGATCATCGTCGGCCAGATATGGACGGCGATGTGTTCGACGAGACCCCATATATCAGTGAGGTCGTGGGCGTCTACGGGATCGACGCTCGCTTCTTTCGATATGAAGATTTCCTCGAGGAAAATGAATTTACTACGCCCAGAGAACGTACTCTTCCCATTCCGCCAGGTACCGGCGTGCTCAGCGGGATGTTGAAGAGTGCAAGTGAGGAAGATGTCACGATCATGTTGAGTGGTGTCGGCGGCGACGAGGTCCTAGGGGCGGGTTCAGACATTTATCTTCTTAGATATGCCGATCTTCTTTCAAGTGGCTATACATCGGAGCTCATCGAGGACTTACGGCATGCTCACAAATATTACCCATGGAACGAGGTTGCAAGGCTGCTTTGGAGATACGGATGTTGGCCGTTGCTGCATCGCTTATTGCATAGGTGCTCAACGAGTACGCACCGACAGGCAAGAGCGCTTAGCGTTTCTCAGGAGCGGATCTATCTCGAACTTTCGTCAGGAGAGCTTGTCGGCTACGGTCTCGAGGCCTTAAACCTAATGTGCCGAGAGGCGGGGATTGAAGCTCGTTACCCGTATTTGGATACGCGCCTCGTAGAGTTCTGTCTGGGGGTTCCCCCAGCTGAGCTCAGCCGACACTACCAAACCAAACTATTGTTGAGGCGAAGTATGGCCGGAATTCTTCCCGAGAAGGTGAGGCTGCGGGTTGGCAAGGCAAGCTCGACGTCGTTGCTTCATACGTGGCTCAGCGAGACCATGCGCCCCACGATCGAGGCTCTCCTGGCACACCCGACATTGTCTCAAGGTGTTGACTGGGATCAAATCCGTAGCTTGTTTGCAGAGTACTGCCGTGGTAATCTGGAGCCCGGATTACGTATCACCAAAGCTATCGGGCTGGAATTGTGGTATCGAGCCGACAACCAGGGAGGTGCGAGAAATGGGTTTTGGTAAGAAGAAGTGGGATTCAGTTGTACCTACCGGTCACTTGAAAGTAATGGCCTAGGAGCGGGAGCCGTTAACGGAGATTCAACCGCTTCGGGATAACTTAGCCCTACCGTCGGATTTCGATGACCGAGGACCTGTGAAAGGTGCCGTTCTGCAGGACACGAAATTAGGCTTACCCTCAGATCGTCCTACCCGTGCGTAGGTCGGTCGGGATCTCTCAGTTGGCGTTTTGAAAGCAAGGCGGTAACGATCACAAGTCGCAGCCGCACGAGTGGGTATTTTGTTCTGGGCGCACAAGTATATCGAGTATCGAGACCTTACCGTTCTTGTGCATTTCACGAATTTGATTAACGTAGCGTCCACAAATCGGCTTCTGTGAAATCGTGCGTAGGCTGCCAGCTTTCAACATCGCGATAAACGCCCATATAAGTAACTGCCCGGCAGCCTGGCTATCTAACCGGCGCGGCTCGTACGGAAGTGTAACCCAGATACGGAACGACAAGTCCGCTTAGGTCCGCTATCAGGCCAACGCAGAATGCACCGGGAAAACAAGGCGGGTGTTTAGCCGTGCACTGTTGTCCTTGGACGGAGTGCCGCTTCCTATTGCTTGCCCAGGACCTCGGCGTACATCGCGTCCGGTGCCAGATCGATCTCCCCCGGCCAAGCGACTGCCCCCTCGTCGATGAAAACCTGTTCGAAGAAACGCTCGTCACTCAGTGGTTCGAGCGCCCCGGTCAACTGTTCCCGACGCAAATGCACCAGGCCTTCCAGCCCATCTTTGAATCGGACAAACAGGCAGTAATCGGCCTTCGGCGCCACCTCAACAATATCCCAGTACATACGTCTTGCCCTCACGCCAACGGTTGAATTTTCGCTGGGATCGCATTCGTGCGACAAAGCTGCCAATCTTCCCGCAGTTCCTCTCTATGCATCATCGCCCCATTCGCGAACCAAATTCAGGGCACCGTCAGTAGTTCGCCCTCGATCACTTCCAGTGTTTCGATCGCGACCGTGGCTTCGACTCGCCGTATCTCGCGTGAAAATGCGGCGGCGGTGGTCGTTGAAGAACGATCTGCCCGCATTGAAACATCAGCTCTCCAGCATCGCGCGTGCATTGGATAATCCAGAGTTCTTGCTTCCACGCCCGAATGAAGACGCTGCGGTTGCTCGGCGCGAAAACAAGCTTCGCGAACTGCAGGCTGATCTGGAAGACATCTGGAAGCGCGGATACCGTTGCTGGAGTCATCTATCAACTCCGAGCAAATACGCATCAAGACAGTACCGCGCGATAGCCGGTGGCCGATGCAAGACAGGGTCAAACAGCTCACCAAGGATCTGGACGACGTTCGCAAGCAAGCTGAGGTACTTGCAGACAAGGTTCTCGAGCTTCTGAAAAAGAATGGAACGCTCGATGTGGCGCAACGGGCGAAGGCTTTCCAGGAACTCGCGGAATACGGGGAGAAGGCTTTCGGTCACGGCACTCGCGCGGAGATCCTGAAAGGAATCTCCGGACCTGTGTATCAGCAACCCTCTCAAGTAACCGCGCCGCTGGGCGCCGTGGTGCCGCTGATTGTGCTGGCCTGCGTCGGACTCAAGCGCTTGTCGGAAAAATTCGCTCACACCGTCCAATAAGGCGGGTTCGCCAGTTCGAGACCTCCTGCCGCCAGATCGCGGTAGATTCCGCCCTCGCGAAGCAGGTGATAAGCGACCATGAGCATCTGGTGGGACAGGCGCTTTCGCCTGTCTTAGGCTCCGAAGCTCGCCACAGTCCAACGCGGGTGAAAGATTCCGGTCAAGCGACCAGCCTCGGCCCCGGTCACGCGCTTCGAAAATAAACTCGACCCCTTCTTTTCATCACTTTAAGCCGCAAATTCGCTCGCCCCAGCACCGCATGCCTGTTTTCCCGTGCTAGCCTCCAACCGGGCAGGAACGGCTAATTCGTCGTCTCCTGCCATTCCTTTTGAGGAGGCATCTATCCTTATGACAACTCGCCAAGCCCGTCGAGAGCGCCGCGAAGCTGAACGCAAACAGAAGAAAGCCGAATTCAAACGCATGAAAGCCGCAGGGCACGAGGCCACTCCCGAGCCGGATCCGCAGCTCGAACCGGAATTCTCCCCCGAGTTCACCGTCCCGGCTGACTCCGCCCGCGCCCGCCTTTATGCCCGCATCGGTTTTCCGCCTACTGGGTTCGTTTCGCAAACAGCCGAACCATCCCCCAAACGCGCCGAAATCAATCGCCAGAACGCCCAACACTCCACCGGCCCACGCACTCCGACGGGGAAATTGGCTTCGTCTCGTAATTCGCTGAAGCATGGATTAGCATCCGGCGAAATGATCATCCCGGGCGAAGACCAGGCCGCTCTCGAAGCCCTCCGGCACGACCTATTAGAGGAGTATCGGCCCGCCAACCCTACCGAAGAGCTTCTCGTCACCGAAATGGCGCAATCCTGGTGGCTCACCCAACGCGCCATCCGCTTCCAAAATCAATGCTTTACCGAAAACGGCGGTGTCGACGAAAAACGACTCGCGCTGTTCCTGCGCTACCAGACCACCCACGAACGCGCCTTTCATAAAGCTCTAAATGCGCTCACCCGTCTGAAACAGAGCCGCGCGCGTCAGCAAGCCGTTGGCTTCGTTTCGCAGCCCGCATCCGAATCGATCCCGCCCACCCAGTTCGTTCGGCAAAATCCCCACGACACCGCCATCCCGCGATCGCAAGGAGGCGTCCAAAGCAGCCTAAGCGGCATCCGGCATTGCTATTCTTTGTTCTAACAGCGTTCTTCCTCGCCCTCCGTGTGTCTCACGCTCCAGGCTCGAGCGGTTTCGAGTTCCTCAGAGGCTGTAGGTCTCGCCAAACTCAGTGATGCACGTCTTTGAACTAACCCGCCGGCTCGTCGACCTCGAATCGATAACTCCGAATGAGCGCGAGATCGGTGACTTCCTCTGGCAGCTCCTGAGTAACATGGCGGCGCGCTTTCACGGCCAGGTCGAGCGCATGCCCGTCGAGCCGGATCGCGATAACATCTTCGTTCGCTTTGGCGACCCCATAGTCGTCCTGTCTACCCATATGGACACCGTGCCGCCCTTCATTCCTTCGCGCGAAGATGAGGATCAGATTTGGGGCCGTGGCGCTTGCGATACCAAGGGCATCATTGCGGCTATGATTACAGCGGCGGAAGAGATGCTCGCTGCAGGCAGTCGTAATTTTGGGTTGCTCTTTGTGGTCGGCGAGGAACGCAACAGCGCGGGCGCTCAAGTCGCGGCTTCTAACCCGCGCGGTAGCAGCTTTCTGATCAACGGCGAGCCCACCGAAAACAAGCTGGCGCTCGGATCGAAAGGCGCGCTGCGCTATGAAATCGCCGCTAACGGGCGCATGGCGCATTCTGCCTATCCGGAACTGGGCGAATCCGCTATCGAGAAACTTCTCGGTGCGCTCGAACGCATTCGACGGGTCGAAATGCCAACCGACGCCCTTCTGGGAGCGAGCACGTTGAACATCGGAACTATTCAGGGCGGCCGCGCGCCCAACGTGATACCGGACTACGCGCAAGCGGAAATATTCATCCGCGTGGTAGGTGATGTTGCGAGGTTGCGACAAGAGATTGAGACCGCTGCCGAACCGGACGCGGCGGCTAAAGAGGTTTTGTTTATCCCGGCCGCGCGCTTGGGCGCTTTAGATGGATTCGCCACGACCATCGTCGCTTTCACAACCGACATCCCGGCCTTTGGCAGCGCCTGGGGCCAGCCCTATCTGATCGGGCCAGGAAGCATTCACGTGGCTCACACTGCTGAGGAGCGAATCCCGAAATCGCAGTTGCTTGAATCCATCAGCCTGTACAAAGAGCTGGTAGAAAGGCTAAAGAGACAATAATGAGACCGATCGAAGTTGGCGTTCTGGGCGGAACCGGCATGGTGGGCCAGCATTTCATTCGCTTCTTGCAAGGCCACCCGTGGTTCCGCTTGACTTGGCTGGGTGCAAGCGATCGATCCGCAGGCAAGAAGTTGAAAGATGCGACATCATGGCGATTGGAGGGCGACATGCCGGCGACTGCCGCCGAAATCATGGTGTCGGATTCCAAGCCCGCCGGCGCTCCGCAACTCGTCTTCTCTGCCATGGATGCTTCTGTCGCCACCGATATTGAGCGTGAGTTTGCGCAGGCTGGTCACGTCGTTGTATCGAACTCCCGCAATCACCGCATGGAGCCGGATGTTCCTTTACTCGTGCCGGAAGTGAATCCCGGGCACCTTGCCCTAATCCACTCCCAACAAAAGAATCGCGGTTGGAAAGGCATGATCGTCACCAATCCAAACTGCTCCACCGTGGTTCTGACCATGGCGTTGGCGCCTCTCCGTCAATTCGGAATCGAACGGGTTCTTGCCGCAACCATGCAGGCTGTTTCCGGTGCAGGTTATCCAGGCGTAGCTTCCATGGACATACTCGGCAACGTGATTCCGTTCATCGGTGGCGAGGAAGAGAAGATGCAGCAGGAAACGCAAAAGATCCTTGGCAACGCGAGCGATGGAAGGGTGACACCGTTGAATGCACGCGTGAGCGCGCAATGCCATCGAGTTGCTGTGACCGATGGCCATACGGTCGCCACCTCTGTGGCTTTCTCGCGAAGACCCTCGCTTGCGGATATACGCGACGCGCTCAGCAGCTTTCGCGGCGTGCCGCAGGAACGCAATCTTCCCAGCGCTCCTCCGCAGCCGGTCATATATATGGATCAGCAGGATCGGCCGCAGCCGCGGCGGGATGCAGCGCGCGAGAATGGCATGGCAGTTTTCGTGGGACGCCTGCGCGAATGTCCTGTTCTCGATTTCAAGTTCGTCGCCTGCGGCCATAATACGATTCGTGGAGCCGCCGGCGCTGCGGTTCTGAATGCCGAGCTCATGATGTCGGAAGGTTTCCTCGACTAGCTCATGATCGTCATGAAGTTCGGCGGCACATCCGTCGAGTCGCAGGACGCAATAGCGCGCGTCACCGGCATCGTCAAGACTTACCAGCATCGCTCTCCCGCCGTCGTTGTCTCTGCCATGGGCAAGACCACCAACAAGTTGCTCCAAGCCGCCAAAGAAGCAGCAGCAGGGCGTCGGGATCAGGCTCTCGCGCTAGTCGATGAGCTGCGCGCGTATCACCTCAAGCACGGGCTTCCACTTGCCGGCGCCGCAGCGGCGGAGCTGGACCGTTATGTCCGGGCTCATTTCGATTGGCTCGACGAACTGGTTAAGGGACTTTCCGTTGTCGGCGAGCTCTCTCCCCGTTCGCAGGACGCCATTGCCAGCGTAGGCGAGCGGCTTTCCAGCTTAGTGCTCACCTTCGCCTTTCAATCCGCCCGCATACCGGCGCAGCACGTCGATTCACGCCGCGTGATCGTGACTGACGATCGCTTTACTCACGCTCAACCTCTGCTCCCGGAAACCTACGCTCTGCTGCAGGAGAATGTCAAACCTGCCCTGGAGAGTTCGGTGGTCGTCATGGGCGGTTTTATCGGCTCTACAAAGGATGGACAGACCACAACTCTGGGCCGCGGCGGCGGCGATTATTCCGCTTCCATCGTCGGTGCTGGGCTAGATGCTGAAGAAATTCAGATCTGGACCGACGTCGATGGAATGCTCACCGCCGATCCGCGCATCGTTCCAGGCGGCCATCGCGTCAAGAGTCTCTCGTTTGCGGAGGCTGCGGAGATGGCGTACTTTGGCGCCAAGGTCCTGCATCCGGCTACGGTACTTCCCGCGGTTGAGAAAAATATTCCCGTGCTCATCCTGAATTCGAAACGGCCGGACGTCGAGGGAACAAGAATTACCTCCAAGCCCATAGCCTGCAGAAATGCGGTCAAGTCCATCTCGTGCAAACGCGACATCACCATTCTGAACATTCATTCCACTCGAATGCTGATGGCTCATGGTTTCCTTCGCCGCATCTTTGAGATCTTCGATCGCTACGATACCAGCGTGGATATGGTCTCTACCTCGGAGGTCAGCGTATCGTTGACAATCGATAATCAAGAGCGTTTGGAATCCATCTGCAATGAGTTGCGCGAGTTCGCCGAGGTCAACATCGAAGGCGGCCAGGCGATCGTCTGCCTGGTAGGCGAAAACATCCGGCACACGCCCGGCATTGCGGGCCGCGCCTTTCAGGTGCTTCACGGCAAAAATATTCTAATGATCTCGCAAGGCGCTTCGCTCTTGAATCTTGGCTTCGTCATTTCAGAAAATGACTTGAAGGACTCGGTTGCCGCGCTTCACGATGAGTTTTTCCTCGAACTCGATCCGGCGGTTTTCGACTAATGACCACCGGCAATAGACTCGCGCTGGTTGGATACGGCAAGATGGGCCGCCTGATTGAACAGCTTGCGTCTCAGCACGGCTTTGAGGTGGTTCTCCGGCTTACCGGAGCGCAAAACCCGCACGGCAGCGGAATCAGCCCGGAAGCCTTTGCCCATGTCGATGTCGCTATCGAGTTCTCAACGCCTGAAGCCGCGCCGGCAAATCTCAAGAGGCTTGCCGCGGCAAAGGTGCAGGCCGTCACCGGAACGACAGGTTGGCTCGATCGTTTAGAAGATGTTACTGGCGCCGTAAAAGAAGCCGGCACGGGACTCGTCTGGAGCCCGAATTTTTCCGTAGGAGTCGCGGTCTTTCGCAGACTAGTACGCGATGCGGCAGAGCTTTTGCGCAATGAAGAAGGTTACGGCGCATGGGCCTGGGAGATTCATCACGATTCTAAGAAGGATGCGCCTTCCGGAACATTGCTGCAACTGCTGAAGAGCATGCGCGAAAGCGGCTATTCCAGAAATATTGACGTTAGTTCCAGCCGCGCGGGGAAGCACCCTGGAACTCATGAAGTCGGCTTCGATTCGGCGGCTGATACGATTACTTTGCGTCACGTTGCGCGCAGCCGCGAAGGGTTCGCGCACGGGGCCTTGAAGGCCGCAAGATGGATTCTGAATCGTAAAGGCGTCTACACCTTTGAAGAGGTGTTGTTCGGCGCTTCTCAAACTTAGGCGCGGCAAAGGAGGACACATGTTTACCGGTTGTGGCACAGCGTTGGTGACTCCCTTTCGATCGGATCGCTCCCTCGATGAGCAAACACTGCGCGCGTTAGTGCGGCGGCAGATCGATGCAGGCATTGATTTCTTATGCCCGTGCGGCACGACGGGCGAAAGCCCCACGCTCAAGCATGAAGAGCACCTGCGGGTTGTCGAAATAACTGTTCAAGAGGCGCGCGGAAGAGTTCCCGTACTGGCCGGAGCCGGCGGATACAACACTGACGAAGTAATCGGCCTGGTCGCCGAGTTGAAAGCTCTCGGCGCCACGGGAATTTTGTCCGTCACTCCCTACTACAACAAGCCCACACAAGAAGGCTTGTATCAGCATTACCGCGCCATCGCCGAATCGACCAGCCTGCCCATCGTTGTCTATAGCGTTCAGCCGCGCACTGCCGTGAACGTTGAGCCTGCCACTTTGGTGCGCCTTGCCGAGATCCCGAACATCATTGGAGTGAAAGAAGCATCCGGCAGCATCACGCAAATGGGCAGCATTTTGGCCCGCGTACCGGCTTCGTTTATTGTGTTGTCCGGCGATGACGCAATCACGATTCCGCTCACTGCGTTGGGCGGCCGTGGCGTAGTCTCGGTTGTGTCGAACCAGATCCCGGCTGAATTTACCCTGCTCACGCATGCCGCTCTCGACAGCAACTTTCATCGTGCCCGTGAGTTACAACGGAAATATCAAGCTTTAATGGAGATTAACTTCATCGAAACCAGCCCCGGGCCGGTGAAGTTCGCCATGGCCAGAATGGGGCTTCTGGAGCCGGTATGGCGCTTGCCCATCGTCCCGCCGCAGCCTGCTTCCCAACAAAAGATTGAGGCCCTCCTGGAATCGCTCGGGATGCTTTCCGGAGTTCGTGTTTGAGCAGTTCTCCTGAGTCCCTCCGCGAAGCTATCGAGGCCGCATTTGAGGACAAAACAGTAACGTTCTCGAAAGAACTGTTTTTTCAGTTTCGTGACTTGCTCAATCGCGGCGAGTTGCGTTCAGCCGAGCCCGATCCCGCGCAAGCCACTGGCTGGCGTGTGAACACTTGGGTCAAGAAGGGCATCCTGCTTGGATTCCGCATCGGGGTAATCGTTGAGATGATGTCTGCATCGGCAAGCCCGGCGCAGTTCTTCGATAAATCGACTTACCCGCTGAAGACCTTTACCGAAAAGGACGGAGTGAGAATCGTTCCTGGCGGTTCGAGTATTCGCGACGGCTGCTATGTCGGCCGTGGCGTCACGTGCATGCCGCCAATGTACATCAATGTGGGCGCTTATGTGGATGACGGCGCCATGGTCGATTCTCATGCACTGATTGGAAGCTGCGCCCAGATCGGCCGGAATTGCCATATCTCCGCCGCGTCCCAGATCGGCGGCGTTCTCGAGCCCGTTGGCGCGCTGCCCGTGATCGTTGAAGACGATGTGCTGGTGGGCGGCAACTGCGGAGTGTATGAAGGCACCGTCATCAAGCGGCGCGCTGTGCTGGGAAGCGGCACGATTCTAAATCGTTCTACGCCCGTTTACGATCTCGTTCATGGCACGGTACACCGCGCGACGGAAGATGCGCCGCTGATGATTCCGGAAGAAGCCGTGGTGGTGGCCGGCTCACGGCAGGTCAATTCCGGCCCTGGCAAAGATTGGGGAATTTCACTCTATACGCCGGTGATAGTGAAGTACCGGGATGCCGGCACTGACACCAAGATTCGGCTTGAAGACTTGCTGCGCTAGCGCGCTACTTTCGAATCCGGCGCGCGCGGTCTCGGGCGGGTTGTTCCCTGTCTCTAGAAGCTTGGTCCCGGTGGGTTCTGAGCTGCCTTCCTGCGGCTCATCCGTGACCTCCACCGTCGCGATCTCCGATAGAACCGATCCGTTCTCAAAGCTGACGATGGCCCGGTTCCCGTCGTCGCGATTAAAGACCCCCGCGCTGACCCACTTCGGATCCTGTTTTCTGACGACCCACAACTGAAATAGCCGGCCGTCAGCTAGCTTCGGCAGATTAGAACCGATGAACAGCAATCGCGAGTTCTCGACCAGAAGCGTATAAGCCGTCGTCTCGGCGGCCGCTTCAGCGCCCTTCATCGGCAGCAGGTGCGCGCCCGGATTGGTCAGAGCGGCGACAAGGCGAGAGTTATCCGCCGAGCCTTGCTGTTCACGTTCAATGATCGCCTTGTACTGGTTCGCCTGCGCCTGGGCCTGCAAAAGCTGCTGTTGTATGCGTGCCGCGAGCGCCACCCCGGCAGTCTTGCCGCTCGTTTGCAGCTCCTTCTCCAAATGATCGGTCTTCACCCTTTCCCGGTCGAGTTGGAGTTGAGTGGAAGCGATCCTCTGCTCCAGCTGGTTTAATTCAGCGCTTAGCCTCTGGCTTTCCAGGCCCGCGGATTCGCGCGCGGCGTACCAGGTTCCCGTGAGAAGAAGAGTAATGGCTAGACCCGCTGCGGCGACACGCGTGAGGCCCGCCTTGAAATCCGCGGTACGCATTTCACTTCACGATAAAGATGACGATTACTCTGAGTATACGCGCTCACGCAACCCCACGGCGCCGGGGAACATCTAAGTAGTGAATGCTTGCCCATGCAACGGGCTTTTTCGCTGCCAGTATTCCTTCTTATGGTGAACGTTTTGGGGGCCGCCATCCCAGAGGTCCGGCCCGAGCTGATGAACGACATCGAGTATGCGCGCCCCAACGGCGTCAGTCTGCGGATGGACGCTTCCATTCCTGCGGGCGGCGAAAAGGTTCCCGCCGTGATCATTGTGCATGGAGGCGGGTGGGTCGCCGGCGACAAGCGCATCGACGTTCAGCCCTTGTTCAAGCCGCTCAGCGACGCCGGCTTTGCCTGGTTCTCCATCAACTACCGCTTGGCAGCCGACTTGACCCAGTTCGGCGTCGCCATCGGCGATGTGCAACAAGCGATTCGCTACGTGAGATCGCATGCGGCCGAGTTCCATGTTGATCCCGACCGAATCGGTCTGATCGGAGAATCGGCGGGCGGACAACTGGCCGCTATGGCAGCGCTTCGTGGAGATCGCGATACCGCTGTGAAGGCGGTTGTCGCTCTCTACACGCCCAGCGATCTGGCAACCTTGCTCAATCAGTCTAATTACATCCCGCCGCGCATTCGCGATTCAGTTCGGGGTACGCCTTGGGAGTCGCTGATTTTGGCAGGCCTGGCCCAGCTCTCGCCCATTGAAAACGTTCGCCGCGACATGCCGCCGTTTCTCTTCATACATGGCACAGCCGATCCGCTGGTGCCCTTTCAGCAATCCGTTGCAATGTGCGCCCGCATGAAGAAAGCCGGCGCGAGCTGCGAGGTTTATCCGGTCGAAGGCGCTGGCCACGGAATCCGCTGGTGGGAATCGTCCAGGTTCGCCGCCGCTTACAAAGAGAAGATGATCCAATGGTTGCGCCAGGAGCTCGGTAAACCCGAACCTGTTAGCTCATGAGCCGTTTGTAACGTAGCGCCAGAAGGCCGATCAGGCCCAGCGGAACCAACATCCAACTACCGGGTTCGGGGATTGGGTCGATGGCGCCGAACAGGCCGTCGGCCCCTTGGTTGGGCCCGGCTGTGAAGTAAAGCGCGCTGGTATTCTGTGAGCTCGGTGCTCCGGGGTCAAATGCTAACGCCCAAAGGCCGCTGTTCATAAAGGGATTATTGTTCGAGTCTTTCAGTAGACCTAAGGGATTGCCGTTGGAATCGAACACGTTAATCTCGCCGTTCCCGAAATTGCCAATCAGCACGTCACCGGCGCCGAAGCTACCGAAGCCGGAGGCAGGTACAACCGCTACTCCCCAAGGCGCGTCTAATGCCGAAGGCTTAAACTGCTGGAGAAAGTTCCCGTTCAGGTCGAAGACTGCGACGAAGCCGCCGCCGCCCGGAAGCGCCACGGGGGTACCGGGAGTAACTTTCGCATACTCCACATAGAGGTTGCCGTTGACGTTCTGGACATTGTACGGCGCATATCCGGCCGGAAGATTCGGATCGGTGAGATTTCCCATGACGGTGGTCGGAGCATAACTCGAATTGAAGATGTTGATACCGCCCCCCGGAACGAAGTTCGCCGCGAACAGGAGATTGTTTCCCAATGCAAGACCTGTATACGAGGCCCCGGCAGTCGTCACTTTGGAAGTGGCTGAGGCCCCACCGCTCCAGGCGTCGATGGTGCCGCCCAGCGTCGCGAAGATAAAGTTCGCCCCAAAACTCGGTGATGAACCCGCGAAGACTTGACCTGTGGGTCCCGTGAGGGCCGTGCCAGGCGGAACCGCAATAGAGGCGTTGCCCATAACCTGAACATTCGCGCCGTTGCCTCTGTAAAGCGTAGTGACGCCGGTCTCCCGATCCGACACCCAAATCGGACTTGTAGGACTGAACGATATGCCCCAAGGATCCTTGAGGTTCGGATCCGCTGGGTTTCCGTTAAAGCTGGTGGTGTCAGACACGAGATTGATCTGCGCGAAGGAATCGGCAAAAAGAGAGCTAGATTGCACTGCCAACCAAAGTGTTATTACGCACACGGAGCGTAGCTTCGTCATAAGGTGAAACTCCTGCGCGGTTAGACCTAATCCGCGGCAACGGGTTTCAGCCTATAGCGACAGCCGTCTTTGCAGGTTCGGGGTAGTGCTTCGAAAGGCTGTTGTAACAAATGTCCATGGTGACTGGAACTCCGGCGCCAGCCAGCCTGAACATGACGGCCAAACCCCACCCGTCGCCGAAAGCTGAACGGGAGTTCTTAGCCACGCCTCCAAGCACGTGCGCAAGCGCCTTCCGCTTGCTCATGAAATTCGGGTCCTGCGTCGGATCAGCTTGTGACGATTGGTCGACCGCCTTCAAGAGATCAGTCAACTTAGGAGCGACCTTAAGCATCGCCTCCGTCCACCACGCGATGTCTGTCCAATCCGCTCCAATCGCGCCGAGATCGGTAGTGCGCAATCCGCTTAATCCCGGAAGGGTCTCAAAGGCTGCGACATCTCCGTTGTCGTCCATTGCCTTCCAGATTGCGTCGGTGTTGAGAGCTCGCGTCCGCGCTGGCGTTGCCGGATCGGTGGGATCGAGCAGCGCAACCTTGACCTGGCGACCGATTCGCTCCAACTCGTCGCGGCTGCGCGGCGTTCGGGCAACGGGATCCGAAAAGAACAATCGCATGGCCGCCGCGCCATCGTATTCGGTGGTGGCGTCGAACTTTGCATGCGCAAAAGAGGAGGTCGCCGCTAACGTAGTCTCCCAATCTTCGTTCTGGAGAAGATTGAGAGCTCGGGCTAAAAGGATTCCCTGGCGCATATCTGACCGCGACATCTTCCGCGCATAGCGGAGGAAGGTCTGTTTCGCGGAAAGCGTTTGCAACTGGAGTTTCTGTCCCGCCCCCGCCGCATAAGTGACGGTTGCCACAAAGCCTTCCGCAACCGCGGAACGGAGCTTGTTTGCATCGGCAGCGTACGGCGCCCCTGCTGCGGCCAGCTGGGTGGCCTTGAGCTTGTCGGTGATCACGACGTGGCCGTTGTCGTCGTGCAAAACGGTACACGTCTTTACAAATTCTTCCAGGCTGACGGCGTTGTAGACGCCTAGCAGATTCACGTTGATCGTGTGTTTCGAATCGCGGGTCTCTTTGAATATGTTGCGCAATGGCGTCGCATTGGATAATGCATCCAGGGCAGTCCAATCTCCTCGCAAAGCGGAGGAGAGCGCCGTGTCGGTTGCAGCTACGTTCTTGCTGAGATCGATGGAATAAATGATGGCGGACTCGTCGGTAACGCCAGCGGAACACCCCACATTCATGGTTATGGAGAGGCTGTGATCGATGCAGTCTTTCAGGGCGCCACTTAAGTCTCCGGCAGCGTCGCCGGTTAGGCCGGCTTTGTCGCAATCGACTCCCGGCAAAACAGCATCGAGAACAGTCGAGACGATGTCGGTCGCACCGATCTCCGGCTCCACTCCCGCGCCCGCAGTGAACGACGCCGAGAAAGTAGTGCCTTTCTTTTTGTAAAGACCGAGCTGCAACTCCGCTTCGCTGATTCGGTGGGCGCGAGTTATGAAATCTCCTGTTAGGGCAATCGATCCTCCCAATTTCAAGGTCACGGCAGGCGCGACGTTCAGTTTGTAATTGAAGGGAAGATCGGCCGATGCTAAGGCATTTACATTTAAGGGGACCGAGTAGGATGCGCTGAACTTGACCGTTCCGCCGATCTCCGCAACGTTGACCGTTCCGGGACTCTGGTTTCGAAGAGCAGCGGCCGTACACGCGATGGAGAAGCTGCTAAACGCGCTCTCGAGACTCTTCTGAAATTGATCGGAGGACGGTATGGACACATAGCGGGTGAAGGAGACGTTTGGAGCGACCCCGATGTTGACGCCAAAGCCGTCTACAGTACCCGAGACTTTGGCCTCCACTGACGCTTCCAGTTCCAGACCGATCCAACATTCATTCGCTGCGATTGGAATGGCGGGACAGAAGTCATCGTCATCGAACAGCTTCTTCTTTTCCGGGGTTAAGATCGACAATTCGCCTGCGACGGCACTCTGGATTATGAGACTTGCGGCATCCGGCAATGCAATCGATGGACCGAACTTGAATCCGAATTTGGCGCCCTCCATTGAGCACTGATCGATGGGTTTACCGAAATCCCGAATAAGGGGGACGTCCGAGAAGTTCAAATGCAGCAGCTTCGATAGCAATCCAGTGTCTTTGATTTGAATGTCGGCAGTGGCCTGAAGGCTGTCCGTAATGGGGATGTCGGGCATGAGTCTAGAGGTTTCCTCGCTTTGCCTGCTCGCGTTCGATGGCCTCGAACAGAGCTTTGAAATTTCCCTTTCCGAAGCTCCGGCTGCCCTTTCGCTGGATGATTTCGTAGAACAATGTCGGGCGGTCTTCGATGGGTTTGGTAAAGATCTGTAGCATGTAGCCCTCATCATCGCGGTCTACGAGAATGCCTAGTTGCGCCAGTTCATCGAGCGGCTCATCGATTTTTCCGACGCGCGCAGTCAGTTCTTCGTAATAGGTCGTCGGAATGGACAGAAACTCGATACCTTGAGCTTGCAGTTTGGTGACGCTTTCGATGATGTTATTCGTGGCCATGGCGATGTGCTGAACGCCGGGTCCTCCGTAAAAATCGAGGTACTCTTCGATCTGCGATTTCCTGCGGCCTTCGGCAGGTTCGTTGATCGGGAAGCGGATCTTCTCGTTTCCGTTCGCCATCACCTTGGACATGAGAGCGGAGTATTCGGTTGAGATGTCCTGGTCATCGAAATGCTTAAACATCCGAAAGCCCATGACACGTTCGTAGAAATCGACCCAGGTGTTCATCTGTCCCCAGCCAACATTTCCCACGACGTGATCGATGTGCAAGAGACCCGCGGGGCGGGCCATATGGTCAGGCGCAGGCACTTCGACGAAGCCGGGCAGGAATGCGCCTCGATACTCCCGCCGTTCTACGAAAGTATGAACTGTGTCCCCATAAATGGCGATGGAGGAAAGGCGTGCCTTGCCGCTGGCATCCTCAATCGAAACCGGAGACTGAACGCCGCGGGCGCCTCGCGCCGTGGTCTCTTCCCATGCCGATTGCGCGTCGTCGACCCACAAGGCAATGGATCGCACTCCGTCACCGTGGCGGTAAACATGATCGGCAATTTCGCCCGAAGGCGACAACGGCGTGGTTAGGACAAAGCGAATTTTGCCCTGTTGCAGCACGTAGGAAACTCGATCGCGCGTACCGGTCTCGGGACCGCGATACGCGACCAGCGAAAAACCCATAGACGACCGGTAGAAATATGCCGCCTGTTTGGCGTTGCCTACATAGAATTCCAGGTGATCGGTACCGTGGATGGGGAGGAAATCGTCCTGCGCAAACAATATACTTACAGGATAGTCCCGTTGGAATAGCTACATCTCAATGCCCGTTTATCATCAACTCGGAGAGATCCCCTCCAAAAGACATAAGATCTTCAGAAAGCCATCGGGCGAACTGTATTCGGAAGAGCTGATGGGAAACATGGGCTTTGTGGGCCCATCCTCATTGCTCTATCACGTGCGGCGGCCAACCGCAGTTCGCGCTCTGCAGACCATCAAAGAGCTGAAATGGGAACCTGCGCCCGCGGAACCGTTGCGGCACCGCCATTTTCGTACCCAGGAATTGTCCAGAGCGGGCGACACATTCGTGGATCGTGTTCCATTGATGTTCAACAATGACGTCTCGATGTCGATCATCCGGCCGGCCGAAGAGATCTCGGCCTTCTATCGCAATGCGCAAGGCGACGAAATCGTATACGTCAGTGAAGGAGAGGGTGTTCTGGAGTCGGCTTTCGGCAGTATTGTTTTCGGCGGCGGCGATTACTTGGTGATCCCTCATGGCATTCTCCATCGCTACCGTTTTGCTTCCGAAAATCGATTGCTGCTGGTGATCGAGAGCGCCGGTTACGTGCGCACGCCAAAGCGGTATCGCAACGAATATGGACAGCTTACCGAAAACAGTCCTTACTCGGAGCGCGACATTCGCTGTCCGCAGAGCCTGGAAACACATGATGAAAAGGGGGAATTCAAGCTCATCATCAAGAAGGCGAACACTCTGACGGAAATGGTTCTTGCCTATCATCCATTCGATGTGATCGGGTGGGACGGCTATTATTACCCGTGGGCGCTCAACATTCGAAATTTTGAGCCGCGCGTGGGCCGCTTTCATCTTCCCCCACCAACGCATCAGACTTTCGAGAGCGATGGTTTTGTAGTGTGTTCTTTTTGCCCGCGGCCTTACGATTTCGATCCGGAGGCGGTGCCCGCGCCGTACAGCCATTCCAACGTCATGTCGGACGAGGTGCTGTATTACGCCAATTCCGAATTCATGAGCCGCAAAGGAATCGAATATGGCTCCGTGACGCTACATCCGGACGGCCTCGCTCACGGTCCTCAACCCGGGCGTACGGAAGCGTCCATCGGGCAGAAGCAAACGAATGAATTAGCCGTCATGATGGATACTTTCCGCGGGCTGCATGTCAGCCGCGACGCTGTAGAGATCGAAGATCCCGACTACTATCTCTCGTGGCTGGATTCCTAGACGAAACTCACAATCCTCAGCTCCAGAGCTGGGTGACATCGGCGAACCGTCCTGGTTGCGATTTTCCGATCCAAAATCTTCCGCTGGGTGTTTTTCGCGCTCGTTCCGATTCCTCAGCACGTCTCGGTGTCGCTATCGGGGATTTCATTCTCGATATAGGCGATTGGCTGGAAGGAGACACTCTGAACGGCTACATGAGCTTGCCGGCATCACAGCGCCGCGAGCTTCGCCGAGAACTGAGCAAGGCGCTGGCGGAAGGTTCGCGCACGCGAGATCTGGTGGCCCAGGCGGACTGCGAGATGCTGCTTCCGGCCCATGTTGGAGACTACACCGATTTCTACGCCTCCATCGACCACGCCACAAATGTGGGGAAAATGTTCCGGCCCGACAATCCGCTTCTGCCGAACTATAAGCACGTACCCATCGCTTATCACGGCCGAGCATCGTCTATTGTAGTCAGCGGGACACCGATTCAACGCCCGATGGGGCAAGTTGGCGAGGGCCGTTTCGACGCTTCCAACGAGCTCGATTATGAGCTGGAAGTGGGAGCATTTCTCGGTCCCGGTAACGAGATGGGCCGGCCGATCCCAATCTCTGAAGCCGAACAGCACATTGCCGGGATTTGTCTGCTGAACGACTGGTCTGCGCGAGACATTCAGCGCTGGGAATATCAGCCGCTCGGTCCTTTTCTGTCCAAGAATTTCGCGACGTCCATTTCACCTTGGCTGGTTACGTTCGAGGCGCTGGAACCGTTTCGAGTGCCAGCGCTACCGCACGACACGCCGATTCTTCCGTATCTCAGCGGGCGAGACCGGAGCTCCTTCGACATCACACTCGAGGTTTGGCTGCGGTCTGCGCGTATGGAGGAACCGGTGCGAATCAGTCACAGCTCTTTTGGGAACACGTATTGGACCTTGGCGCAGATGGTGACCCATCACGCTTCGAACGGCTGCCCCTTGCAACCAGGGGATCTGATTGGAAGCGGAACCGTATCGGGTCCGCAGAAAGAAAACCGCGGGTGTTTGCTTGAAATGACCTGGAAAGGTAGCGATCCGCTGAATCTACCCGGGGGCGAGAGGCGTCTGTTCCTTGAAGATGGAGATGAAGTAATCCTTTGCGGTTGCTGCGTGCGGGACGGCTGCACGCGAATAGGATTGGGGGTATGCCGTGGGACCGTCGTCGCGCGTGGAAAAGTATGAGATTGAAACAACTTAGTTACTTCGCGACAAAAGCTGTCGTCTCAGAGTAGACTTTGGGTGTCTCGCTGCGCAGGGCCGAACAATCGGCGTGACCTTATTAACTAATACAAAAACAGGAGCGGTTCGAATCACAACATGAAGATCGGCGTGCTTGGAGGAGACGGCTACTGCGGTTGGGCGACCGCGCTGCACTTATCGGCAAAAGGGCATTCCGTTGCGATTGTCGATAATTTTGCGCGCCGGCAATGGGATCACGAGTTAGGGGTCCAGACACTTACGCCCATTCGGCCGCTGTCCGAAAGGCTACGCGTATGGCAGGAGCTGAGCGGCAGGAGCATTGATCTTTTCGTGGGAGACGTCACCGACTACGAGTTTCTGGCCTCCACGATTGAAGCGTTTGAGCCGGACGCAGTGGTCCATTTTGCCGAGCAGCGTGCCGCTCCCTACTCGATGATCGACCGCAAACATGCGGTGTTCACGCAGGTGAATAACGTTGTGGGGACGCTGAACCTGCTGTTCGCGCTGCGCGAGCTACAACCCGATTGCCACCTGGTGAAGCTGGGGACAATGGGAGAGTACGGCACGCCCAATATCGACATCGAAGAAGGCTACCTCACGATCGAGCACAACGGGCGAAAGGATGTGCTCCCTTATCCGAAACAGCCCGGCTCCTTCTATCACTTGTCGAAGGTACACGACAGCCACAACATGATGTTTGCCTGTAAAATCTGGGGGCTGCGCGCCACGGATTTGAACCAGGGAGTGGTGTACGGAACCGTGACCGATGAAGTGGCTTACGACGAAGCGCTGATCAATCGCTTCGACTACGACGAAGTTTTCGGTACTGTTTTAAATCGCTTCTGCGCTCAAGCGGCAGTTGGACACCCGCTGACGGTTTACGGCAAAGGCGGCCAGACAAGAGGGTTCCTCGACATACGAGACACCGTGCGATGCGTTGAGCTGGCCTGCTTGAATCCGGCGAAGCGAGGAGAATGCCGCGTCTTCAATCAATTCACTGAACAGTTTTCGGTTCTTGAACTGGCGGAGCTAGTGCGAACGGCGGGCAGAAAGCTGGGCCTGGATGTTGAAATCGATCACTTGGCGGATCCGCGGGTTGAATCGGAAGAGCATTACTACAACGCGAAGCACTCGAAGCTTATAGATCTCGGCTTGATGCCTCACTACCTTTCGGACTCGCTGCTCGATTCGCTGATGAACATCTCGATCCGCTATCGCGATCGCATCGACACGTCTGTGTTCCTACCGCAAGTAAGTTGGCGCAAGGGAACGAACGACCGCAAACACCAGTTGAGTATGGCGGCGACAGCATCGTTCGCGGCGCCGGAAATATAAAATACTGTCGTCAGTCTCCGGAGGGCGAAGTTGACGGGACAAGCATGCCGTCGCGAATGTAATACTCGCCACCGCGCCACCTTACCGTGTTACGCGCAAAGCTGGCGAGCCACATGGCGAACGCCACCATATCCCACGCGGCAATTAGCGGGATTTTCTTCCAGAGCGCCGGCAGCTTGAGACCCCACACGCCGATGGTTAAGGTGATGGCGAGCCGTAGCGCGAAATACGTGCCCAAATAAGCGGCGGCTATCACCCATGACGGACGCATGGCGATGGCAGCAATGGACCACGGCAGACCCAGCGTGAAAAGAAGCCCGAGATGCCCCCAGGGACGCATGTGCCGCATGACTACTAACCAGCGCAGACGCTTCTGGAGAAGTTCGCGCATGGACTGATAGTCCGCGACTGTTTCTACTTTGTAGGAGAGAAGCTCGACTTCATACCCTTGCTCAGCGATCAAGCGGCCGACCAGAAGGTCGTCAGCCGGGCGATTCTCAATGATCTGATAGCCGCCGAATTCAGCCAGGCGCGTGCGGGTCGTGGCGATGGTTGGGCCAAGCGCAAATTTGACTCCGTCGAGCTGTTTGGCTACTAGAAGTCCGGCATAAAAGTCGGACACCATGCCGACCGTTTGAAGGTTCTCCGCGAAGGTTTTTTCTCCGATGGATACATAGAAGCAAGTCACCGCTCCCACATGTGAATTCGCAAGCGGAGCAACGATAGTACGTAAGTAGTCGGGCCGCACTCGGACGTCGCTGTCGTTAATGACTAGATACTCGTGATGCGCTTCGCTGGCGAGACGCGCTAGTTTGGCGACTTTGTCGTTTGAGGCAACGCGGCCGGAACCGAACAGCACGCGAATATGACGATCCGGAAAATCGTGCTGCAGCTTTTCAATGACAGGAAGAACCGGATCGTCGGTTGTTCCGACGCAGAAGACAAGTTCGTAGCTGGGGTAGTCTTGCCGGCAGAAGCTGGCGAAATTTTCGTAGGCGTCAGGATCCAGACCGCGAACGGGTTTCAGAATGCTGACAGGTGGAGTGAAACGAGACTTGGGCTTTTTGGTAGGGGCCGGACTGCGGAAAAATCGCCACGAACTATAGAGGGCGATCAAATAATATATGACGGGTAGGGCGGCCAGCCCCAGAAGAACGTCGGCGGCCTTCGTAAGGAACATTACACCTCTTTCGCGGTAAGTCAACTCCCATCCCCGCCAGTAAAGGCACACTGCCCCACCCGAACTATAACAGATCCTTGTACTTGCGCTGAGGCTCAGGGGCCAAGCTGGTATCGTGGAAGTTTGGCTGTCAGCCCGCAACCAAAAATTCAAACTCCGGCAAGTAACAATGAGATGCGTTTACGGAAAAGCCGTAAGCACTTTTCCCCGTACTTGATCGTTGTTCTTTTTGCAGCAGCGATTTATCTCGCCTGCATCATTTCTCCGCCTTCCTTAATGGATGACGTGGATGCAGTGCAAGCGCAGATCGCACGAAATATGCTGACGTCGGGTGACTGGGTTTCGGCCCACCTGGATGGCGTGCTTTATCTGGAGAAAGCGCCGCTGATTTATTGGTTGATTGCTATTTCATATAAAATTTTCGGCGTTTATGATTGGGCCGCGCGAATTCCCGTTGCTGTGTCCGTGATTGCGCTGGCGTGGCTGACCACTGCATTTGGCATTTGGGCGTTTGGCAGACGGGCGGGATTCTATGCGGGCTTGTGCATGTCGACGTGCATCGGTCTGTTCCTCTTCACGCGAATTCTAATTCCCGATGTGATGCTGACGTTCACGATAACGCTGGCGATGTGGGCCTTTTTGCGCGCGCTGGATGAGAATGAGCGGCATCCGCGCGCGTGGGCGTTGGTCCTGGCCGCGAGTTTGGGAACGGGTCTTCTGCTGAAGAGTTTGGTGGGCGTTGCTTTCCCGGTAGCAGCGGGGTTGATATACCTAGCGTTGAGCCGGCAACTATTTATTCGCCGGACGTGGCAGCGGCTTCGTCCCTTCAGCGGAGTGCTTGTGATGCTGGCGATCGCGGCTCCATGGCATGTGCTTGCTACGCTGCGGAACCCTCCGTATTTCGCCTTTACATTGCACAGCGGCCCGGGTGAATATCACGGATTTCTTTGGTTTTACTTCATTAACGAGCAGTTACTCCGGTTTCTTAATCTGAGATACCCGCGTGATTACAATACTGTTCCACGCCTGTGGTTCTGGTTATTTCATTTGGTTTGGCTATTTCCGTGGAGCGTTTACTTCCCGGCAGTTGCAAAGCTTTCGTTTAAGCCGCTCGATCGCGCCGGACGCGCGCATTTGCTGGCGTTGTGCTGGGTTGGATTCGTGCTGCTATTCTTCACGTTCTCGACCACGCAGGAGTATTACTCGATGCCTTGCTACCCTGCTCTGGCGCTGCTGCTAGGTTCGGCGATGGCGGCGGGCGGTGGTTGGATCCGGCGTGGGACGCGCGCCGTATCGATCATTGCGGGATCGGCGGCTGTAGCGGCAATCATCATTCTGGTTCTGGTGCGAAATGTTCCGACTCCAGGCGATATTGCGGGCGTGCTTTCGGATCATCCTGGGGCTTACACCTTATCGCTTGGCCATATGGAGGACCTGACGCTTCCATCGTTTGCATATCTTCGTCTGCCTCTCGCGGTTGCGGCACTTGCATTTCTGATTGGAGCTTTAGGAACGCTGAAAGCGACGGGCAAGCGCGGGTTTCTGGTGATCGGCGTGATGATGGTGGTGTTTTTCCACGCAGCGCGTCTGGCTCTAGTGGTGTTCGATCCATTTATGTCGTCGCGGCCGCTCGCCAATGCGCTGCTCAAATCGCCGCCGGGCGAGCTGATCGTGGATCATCACTACTACACGTTCTCTTCGGTTTTCTTCTATACGAATAGAACCGCTTTACTATTGAACGGGCGCTATTTCAATTTCGAGTACGGGTCCAATGCGCCGGGCTCTCCGCCCGTCTTCATTGACGATGCGCAATTTAAAGATCATTGGATGGAAACAAAACGATACTACGTGGTTGCCGCGCAGTCCGGCTTCGAGCGCATGGAGAAACTGGTGGGGCCCGCGGAGCTGAACGTAGTGGCTAAGAGCGGCGGAAAGTTTCTGCTGACGAATCATCCGCTGGCAAACACTACACTGCCCGCATCGTAAGCGGCATCGGCAAACCGCTTCCTGCGGTCGCGGCTCCGATACGCCTCTCAGTTAACGGGCGGAGATCAGCACGACACCAGCGAAAACAAACGCGATACCCAGCCAACGTTTACCGTTGACGTGCTCCTTGAGCAAGTATCTTGCTAAGAAGCCATCCAAGATATAGGTGCTGGCCGTGACAGGCGCAACGAAGCTGACGGGCGCAATTCGTAAGACGCGAAGAAATGCAAAGAAGGATATCGCGAGTAAAGCGATGGACAGAATAAACAATGGCCGGATTAGAGCGGCGACCGACTTGCCGACCGCGCCCGCGCTCCCGGAACGTTTCATCTCGAAGCTTTGCAGAACATCGCTGCCTACCGTGCACGAGACAATCAATCCGATCAGAAGCCACTTCATTACTCCGCGTCACCTGCATTTCTAGAGCCGCTGGTACCGATGAGAAGCACGCCGATAAAGATCAACGATAACCCCCACCCCTGGTCCTGACCAACTTTTTCGTGCAATATGAGCTGCCCGGCGAGGCTCGTCAGCAGATACGCGACGCCGGCGGTGAGCGGCAGGATGATACTCATGGGGCTGATGCTGAGGAGCGCCATACGAAACAGCATCCAGCCCACCAGCAGAACAATTCCCGTAACTACCCACGGGCTGAGTAAGAGGGAAACTACGCCTGCTTGCTCTGTTTGAGACTTGACGCCCTGGCTTAATAAGCAATTTCCGCCCACGCTGCAGAGGATGACGCAGGCGCTTAAGAGGACAACTCGCAACCACATTCTTTGCTTCAATGAATTACTTTCTTCCTTGATGTTTTTGCGCTACTACCAAACCGCGCGGGGTTGAAAGTAGCACAACGGATATGAGACCTTCACTCTCCATTTTAAGGGCGGCGTCCCTTACGATCTTGAAGCGGGACCCGGCATCGTGCATCAAGATGAGGCCGAACGGGTTCACGTTGCGAATAAAGCGGCGCACCTCGTCCTCTCTGACTTTCAAATCGCTATCGGAATAAAGCAGATCGATCTCGTCGTCGATCTGAAGCTGCAGGCTGGAGCCGAGACGGCAGTCGATGATCGAACTCAAGCCCTCAGCCCGAAAGCGGCCGCATGCGTTTTCGTAGACAACGGGGTCGGTTTCACAGGTGATCAGGCGGCCGCGTCCGTTTTCTTTCATGGCGCGCGCGATGTAGGTGGAACTGACGCCGGAGAAAGTACCGGTCTCAACGACCAGTCGCGGTTTCAGCGCGCGAACCACTGCATAAAGCAGATCCAGAACCTCCTTTTCAGCGGTCATGGGATCGTACATCGACCACAGGCGGGGCTCCGGACATTCTTCGGAAGGCTCGGTATATTCGGGCTGCAGGATGTCGCCGATTGCAGACATTCTTTCGACGATGCGACGCTCCTCAGTAGTTCGGAAGAACGATTTCAGCCGCAAAATCAGAATGACAATACCCGCGAATATGCAGAGCCAGGTCAAGACACCGATTCTGTGCAGGCCAAAAAAACAGGGGATAGCGCCGGCGATTAGCAATGTCTGCGCGAACACCAGGCCCGAAGGCCGTTGCAAGACGCTGGCCCTCTCGAGCTCGCGCAAAATGTGAATGCAGGCGGCGAGCGTCAGAAGCGCGGCCAGCAACGTCAGTGACGGGCTCTCATCATTGGCACCCAAGGTGATTTCGCTGAGGGAATAAATTGCCGCCGCCAAGATGCTTCCAGCGCTGAAGATGTCGAGCGCGGTCCAGGCTTGCCGGGCGAGCGACCGCAGCCGCCAGATGAGCCCGATCAATACGCAACCCAAAATTGCTATCGCGATCCACGTAATCGTAATTGCGGGAGCAAAGATCAGGTAGGCTGGCATCAGGAGCGTGCCAGCTAAACCGACTACGAGCGCGAGGACGGCACGCTGGGGCCGCTTGAGCAGAATCGCACTTTTGAAGTAGAGAAACGAGGCGATTGCGATGGCGGAGCAGAGCGATACCAGATACTGTTCTGGCCTAAACACAATCAGAGCTTACACTAGGCAGAAAGCTTAGCTATGAGAGCGTTTTACATACTCGAACCCGGTATGACGGGGCTGCGCGATTTAGCGGCTCCGAGCTTGGCCGCAGGCGAAATTCTATTGAAAACACGGTTGATCGGCCTATGCGGAACCGACCTGAGCACGTTTCGCGGGAAGAATCCATTGGTTTCCTACCCGCGCATTCCGGGCCACGAAATCGCCGCTACGATTGTGGAGGTTGGTCCTGACGTTCCGTCCCATTTTCAGGCTGGCGCAAACGTAACGGTATACCCGAACACGAACTGTGGGATTTGCGCTTCGTGCCGGCGTGGACGTCCTAATGCCTGCAAATCGAATATGACTTTGGGAGTGCAGCGCGATGGCGCGATGAAGGATTATTTCGTCGCTTCCTGGCAGAAGGTCTACGTGTCCCAAACGCTGTCATTGCGAGAGCTAACGCTGGTGGAGCCGCTGGCGGTCGGCTTTCATGCCACAGAGCGGGGGCGAGTTGCCAGTTCCGAAATCGTCGCCGTGATTGGCTGCGGCGCGGTGGGATTGGGGGCGATGGCTTCGGCCTCAGCAAGAGGAGCGACCGTGATCGCGATCGATCTGGATGACGAGAAGTTGGCTCTGGCGAGCCAAGCCGGTGCACGGCATACGGTTAACTCCCGCCGCCAATCAGTACACGACCGGCTGGTTGAGATCACGAGCGGACTTGGTCCGGACGTGGTCATTGAGGCCGTAGGCGTTCCTGAAACATACCGTCTGGCCGTCGAGGAAGTAGCGCATACCGGGCGCGTGGTTTATATAGGTTGGACGAAGGAGCCGGTCACCTACGAGACGAAAGATTTCGTGCACAAAGAGCTGGACATTTTGGGGTCGCGCAATTCGCTGACCGAGTTTCCTGCGGTGATCGAGCTGCTATCGAGGGGCGGTTTTCCGGTGGAAGCGACTATCTCAGGAACTGTGCCGCTGGAGAGCGCAGGCGACGCGCTGGAGCGCTGGAGCAAGTCGCCGCAATCGTATACCAAGATTCTTGTGGAAATTGAGGCGTAAGCGTACCGTACAGCGCACGTAGCGCACTGTTACAAGGCGAGCCGCGACTTCGTCCCTTCCGACATGTGGGTTCGCAACCGTATAGGCGCGTTTTGTGTCATCGCATTTACGACGTGGAGTTTGGGTCCTTTGTTGCGCGGCGCAAGCGCAACACCCGAAATCAAGGTCGACCAGGTTGGATATCTCCCGAGTGCGGCGAAGCTGGCGATGGTTGTGCCGCGAGCCGGGCAGAAGGCTGGAACGTTCCTGGTTCGCAGAGCCGCGGACGGCGGGGCCGTGTTCCAGGGAAAGTTGGAGCCGCCGGTATTCGACCGCGATTCCGGGGACAATGTTCAAGCCGCGGATTTTTCAAAACTGAACCAGACGGGCAAATTCTATGTGGACGTTCCGGGCGTCGGCAGGAGCTGGAGCTTCGCTATTGGGCCGGATGTATTCAGGCGCGCTTATTATCTGGCGATGCGGTCGTATTATGGGCAGCGATGTGGGACAGCGGTCGATCTGGGGCCGGAGTTCCCGGGCTATAAACATGCGGCATGTCATCTCGAAGGAGGGTACGATGCTTCGTCGGGGAAAAGCGGCACACGGATCTCCACGCATGGATGGCATGATGCTGGCGATTATGGACGCTATGTGGTGAACTCGGGGATCAGCACGGGAACCTTGCTATGGACCTGGGAACTCTACGGCGACCGCATCAAGAAAATAGGGCTGCATCTGCCGGAATCGGGAAATGGCGCGCCCGACATTCTGAACGAGATTCGCTGGAATCTCGATTGGATGTTGACGATGCAGGACACGGATGGAGGCGTATGGCATAAGCAGACCAGCACGCGCTTTTGCGGCTTCATCATGCCGGAACAAGACACGATGTTGAGTTACGTGATCGGCACGGGCGAGGCTCCGTTCAAAAGCTCCTGCGCGACGGGTGATTTTGCGGCGGTGATGGCGATTGCGGGGCGGCTCTTCAAACCGTTCGATGCGCCCTACGCGCAGCGGTGTCAACGCGCGGCAGAAGCGGCCTGGAATTGGCTGGACAAAAATCCCGACGTGCTGTTCCGCAATCCGGCGGGTATTAGCACTGGAGCATACGGAGACCGCAACTGCGGGGATGAAAGACTATGGGCTGCGGCGGAGTTGTTGCGCACGACGGGCCGGGATGTTTATGCGCGCTATTTCCTACAGCACTACCAGGAGTATCTAGACACAATTCGCCCGGCTGGTCCGCCGTCGTGGGCGATGGTGGCGCCGCTAGGTCTTTGGACATACGTTTTGGGAAAAGGAAACGATGTTGAAGCGGTGAATGCAATTCGGCAACGATCGCTGGATGCTGCCGATCAAATTGCGGAGCGGGCGAGGAAGCACGGATATCGCATCACGCTGACAACGGGCGATTATATTTGGGGGTCGAATGGAGTTGCGGGGAATTACAGCATGCAGTTGCTGGTTGCGGACAGGTTTCGACACAATCGGCAGTACGTCGAGACGGCGCTGGAAAACTTACATTACCTGCTGGGGCGGAACACACTTTCGCTTTCCTGGGTGACGCAAGTGGGTGAGAATGCGGTCCGGCATCCTCATCATCGTCCGAGCGCGGCGGATGGCCTGGATTTACCCTGGCCTGGCCTGCTTTCCGGCGGACCCAACGCGGGACGGCAGGATTCTGTCATGAAGAAGCTGGTGAACGCGGATCTTCCGCCGGCCAAATCGTATGTCGACCAGACAGGCGCTTACGCTTGCAATGAAGTGGCGATCAACTGGAATGCGCCGCTTGTATTTCTGCTAGCCGCCAGTCTGCCTACTCAATGATTCGCCGAAATACTTGGTCGTTGCCCTTAGCGCTGTTCGCATGCGCCTGGCTTTCTGCTGCTGCGGGTCCGGTCTGCGGATCGTGCCATCCAAAAGAGACCTCCCGTTATGTAGCGACACCTATGGGCACGTCGCTGATTGCACCCGCGCCTCTTCCGGCCGGAAAGATCACGCATGAGGCGTCGCAGACTTCAATCAGCATCGAACAGCGCGGCGGGCACATGATTCACGCCATCTCGGAACATGGGCTGACGGCCGAATATCCGGTGCGGTATCAAATCGGCGGCGGCCTGATGGGGCGAACCTATATCGTGCAGATCGGAGATTATCTGTTCGAATCGCCCGCCTCCTGGTTCAACAGTTATGGGTGGGATGTTTCACCAGGGTACGGACGGACAACGTTGATCGATTTCGATCGGCCATTGGATGAGACCTGCCTTTTCTGCCACGCCGGACCAACCCGATTCGCGGACAGCGATGGCCATCGGCTGAAGACGCCGACTATTACGTCCATCACTTGCGAGCGATGCCACGGCCCGTCAGAAGCGCACGCGCGTCATCCATCGGCGAAGAATATCGTCAATCCCGCGAGACTAAGGGGCGCCGCGCGCGATAGCATTTGCGAGCAGTGCCATCTCGAAGGGGCGACACGTGTTCTGAATCCGGGCAAAAACTGGGAGGATTTTCATGCTGGGGAAACGGCGGAAGGCACGTACGCCACATACCTGCTGGCTGGTAGCAACAGCGCCGATACAGTTGCGGTCAGCCAGGTTGAACAATTGGCGCAAAGCAAATGCGCGCGCGCGAGCGGCGGGAAACTGTGGTGCGGCACGTGTCACCAGCCGCACGCTGAGATTGTAGACCGGCAACGCCAGATTCGCGCGGTGTGCGCCTCCTGTCATGCGACCCTTTCAGCGGCTTCGCATCCAGCAAATCTGTTGGAGTGCACCAGTTGCCATATGCCGCGGAGGTCCACGACGGACATCTCGCATGCAGCGTTGACAGATCATCGAATTTTACGTCGACCCGCTGCGACGACGAATATAACGCAGGCTGAGCCGCAAAAGGTGATTGCGTGGCGGGAACCGGCTGCGGAATTCCGCGATCGCGATCTTGGTCTGGCGGAAGTGCTGATCGCGTTTTCGAAAAACCTGCAGGCCATCGGTGAAGACGGCTTTCAGCGGCTGGAAGCGTTGCCGGCCGAGCAGCGGCGCGACGATCCCACCGTGCTGTCCGACTTGGAAGGATTGTACTTGCAACAGCAGAAAATCGCTGAAGCCGTGGAACTGGGCCGCCGGATGGTGGAACTGCGCCCGCAAAGCGCTGAAAGCTGCCATGAACCTGGGAATCGTTCTGAAGCGATCGGGAGATCTGGCCGAGGCTGAGCGTCAACTCACGCGGGCCATCGATCTGGATCCATCGCTAAAGCAGGCTTACATGGAATTGGCGACTTTGTACAACAGCCAGGGGCGAGTTCGCGAAATGACGGATACCATCGACCGCTTTCTCAAATGGAATCCGCAGGACATTTTGTTCAGGTTGCAAAAGGCGCGGCTTGCTAACGCGCAGTAAGGGCTAGCGGTTCGCCGCTACTTGGCGAGATAGCGAAGAGACCTCCGGGCCAGAGGCGCCCAGGGCGAGAGCGATCTCAAGCTGGGCCTTGGCCTCTTCGGAACGCTTCTGTCCTTCCAGAAGAACGCCGTAGGCGACATAGGCGGGCGCCCATTCAGGCCAGCGGTTCTGAATTTGTCTCAGGATGTCCTCGGCATCAGCGGCGCGTTGAGCGGATTCGAGCGCCTCGGCTTTGAGCAGCAGCATTCTTGGATCGCCCGGCAAGACGCGGGAGGCCTGATCCAGCAATTGAAGAGCGTCGCCGGCGCGATTGTGGCGAGCCAGAAAAGCAACAGCCTGCTGATAGAGGTCAGCACGAGTGGGCGCGACAGCGAGAGCATGCCGCAGGGCGATGAGAGCGTTGTCGAAGTCTCCGGCGCTGTCGAGCATCTGGGCG
This sequence comes from uncultured Acidobacteriaceae bacterium, assembly GCA_963795445.1. Lineage (GTDB taxonomy): Bacteria > Acidobacteriota > Terriglobia > Bryobacterales > Bryobacteraceae > Bog-105. Next base: position 202,412 of record CAWCHX010000006.1, read on the forward strand.
CGCGCGAGATAGTAATCGCCCGAGCGCTGCGCTTGCGGTAAGCGGTCGAGTTGGGCGAGACCTGCTTGCGCTCCGGCGGTGTGGAACGTTGCAATTGCGAGGTCAAGCTGAACTTCAGGCATGGGCGAAGAAGTGGCAGCGTACTCCAGAAGAGTTTTGGCGGGCGCATACAACTGTGCATCGAGCAAAGCGCGGCCAGCCTCGGCTGCCAAAGAAGATGGCGGCTTCAACGCGAGCAATCGCGCGGCTACGGCGGCGAGATCGTCCGTTTTTCCTTCCTCAATCAGCAACTTCAGATAACGCACGTTTAAGGCTGCATCCTGCGGGTTTTCGCTGACGCGCTTTTCTACTTCCTCGCGATAACGCGCTTGCTGATGTTCGGGAGAAAGGCTGAGGAAATCAAGAAATCCGGGCAGCGGAATCAGATTTCCAGGTTGTGGGCCGATGGCGCGGAAGCGGGCCAGGGTCGCGCGCGCCTCATCGGTCATTCCCGCTTTGGTGAGAGCGCGGCTAAGGTGCATCAGAACGCGAGCGTCTCCGGGAGAAAGCTCCGAGGCTTTGCGCAGCACCTTAATGGCATCGGAGGAGCGATCGAGGGCGGTGTAGGTTTCACCGAGGCGGTCGAGAACCTGCGTATTATCGGGATAGCGCGAGGCGGCAAATTCAAGATCGGGAAGAGCGGCCGCTGGATTTCCCTGAAGATAATTGAGGACGCCGCGTCCGAAGCGCGCGGGGAAAAAATCCGGCTGCAGCGCCACGGCCTTGTCCAGATGAGCCGCGGCTTCGGCGGGATCGGACTGGGCCTGTAGAATGCCAACTTCGTAGTGCGCCGTGGCGTCGCGCGGATGCGAACGCAGGAAAGACTGCAAGGCGGCGAGTCCCTCTCGCGGCTGGCTGCTGACCGCGAACATGAAATCGCGCTCGCGCTGCGCGGATTCATCGCCCGGCACAAGCTTCAAATATTTGTCATAGGCGAGCAAGTGAGTCGGCATAAAAGCCCAGCGCGCTGGTGGTTTGCGCAATCGCCAACTGTACGTTTGCACGGGAAGGATCCAGGCGGCCAGCTTCGGCGAGCAGCCGTAGCGCGGTGTCACGCTGCTTCAGATCGATATCCACCGCTGCCAGATTGTAGAGCGTGTCTACGTCTTGCGGACGCTGCGCCAGCGCGGTCTGGAGGAGTTCACGCGCGCGGTCAAGATGGCCGGCGTGGGACGCGGCAAGCCCCAGATTATAAAGAATGTCGAAATTGGCAGGCTCTGCTTCGAGGGCGCGTGAGAAGAAGCTTTCGGCGCTCGCGTACTGTCCGATTGAAGCAAGCGCCAGCCCGGCGCTGAAGTTTACGCGCGGATCATTGCCGGAAGAGGAAGAGAGACGCGTCAGAATTGCATTGGCTTCGACATTGCGCGACGCGAGAAATAGGGCTTGCATCTCAAGAATTTCAACTTGCGGCGAAGAACGATCTGCCGGCGGGAGATGATCCAGGTAGCGCAGAGCCTCAGCGCCTTTTTTCTCCTGAACGGCAAGCGACGCGAGCTGCAGGTTGGCGTTGACGCGCGACGGATCCAGCGCGATTACCTTCAGATAAGTGGCACGCGGCGCCAGCTAGATCGCCGGTGGCGGCCTGATGATTTGCAAAGTTATTGAGAAGGGTGGCGGACTTGGGGGCAAACTGGAGCGCGCGCTTATAAGTACTCTCCGCTTCTCCATATTTCTTCTCGGTATCGAGTACGGCTCCGAGCAGACCCAGGGCCGCGGGATCATTAGGACGACTTCGCAAAAGGCCGTGCAGAATCGTTTCGGCGGAAGCTACGTCTCCGTGCTCAAAGGCCGCGACAGCAGCGGCGAAGTCATCGGCTGCGAAAGCGAACGTGGAGATTAGTAGAAGCCAGGCCGGTAGCGAAAACTTCATAACCTAGCGTTGCCAGTGGGATTGTTCAGACCTGCCTCGGGATCGGCAGCTTGCGTTTCCGGGTGCGCCAGAAGCCGATCCACGATCTGCCGTTCCAGCTTCGCTTCATCGGCGCGGTGCAAGCGGTAGTACAAGGTCGCAAGCCGGACGTGCGCCTGCAGCATGTTCGGCACGAGCGTGGACGATACTCTCCAGATCGGCTGTGGCTTCGGCATCACGGTGCTCCGCGATCTTCACCTGGGCCATTTCGTACCGGGCGGCTAGAGACGAAGGGTCGCTCTGAAGCGCTCGCTCTAGATGGAGGTTTGCGCCTTCCAAATCTCTTTCCTTGTAGAGAATGGTGCCGAGGCGCAGGTTCGCATCGAAATTGTTTTGATTCAGTTTGAGCGCTTTGCTGTAGGCGTCCTTGGCGCCCTCCTCGTCTCCGGTTCTGGCTTTCGCCATGCCACTCAGAATGTAGGCCTCCGATAATGCAGGGTTCAGCCGCAAAGCCGTATCCAGGCTTGCGCGCGCATGGTCATAGTCGTCGAGCTTCATTTGCGTCAGGCCGGCGAGCATCCAAACATCTGCATCGTTCCGGGCGGCAGCGACTCGTTCGATTCGCTTCAAACCTTCGCTGAGCCTTTCGACATGAATCAAAGACTCCCCCATTATGAACGCAACGTCGACGTTCTCGGGATGGGCTTTCTCGATGGGCTGCAGCAGGTTGATGGCATCGCCATAGCGGCCCTGAAGCACCAGACAGTTGCCGAGCAGCAGCGAGATCTGGAGATTACCAGGCTGCTGCCGCAAGGCGGCGCGGTAGTCGGCGGCGGCATCGTCCAATCGGCCAGCCTGCACCAGCGCCTGGGCTAGATTGACCCGTGCCGGAACGAGATCCGGCACCAGCTTCAGGACACGCTCATACCCGGTGATGGCCTTGGCGAAATCGCCGCGCTGTTGAGCGGCCATTGCGTCGTTAAAGAGTTGTTGCGGATTCTGCGCGCCAGCAAGCGACACAAGCAGAAGCAAAGCGCCTGCGGGACGCATCAGGTCCAGAATAGCGGAAAGAGCGGCGGACCGGAGCCCGCCGCGCGCGTTGAGACGACGTTCTTAGAAATACATTTTCAGCGCAAGCTGCAACTCGCGTGGCGAGTTCGCCTGGCTATTAATTACACCGAAGGGCGTCGAGCCATTTACGGTCATCGAGGGAGGCCCGAACTGGACGCGATTCAGCAAGTTGAAAGCCTCCGCCCGGAACTCCAGGCGAGAGCCTTCGCGGAATCCCAGCGGGAAGGACTTGAACAGCGACGCCGTGACGTTGTTGGTTCCTGGCGCGCGTAGATTCGGCAGCACGCGGGGAGCTGTGCCGTCGTAGTACGGACACGGAACCCAGGCGCTGCAAGTGGGAAGGTTAGTACCGGGAGCATTCGTGAAGTAGTTATAGTTCGGACTCGCCCCGCCGGTCAGGTTGAGCTGCACGGGCAGATTGGGACGCTGACTCCCGAACTCCGGAATATTCGTGCCGCCGTTCAGGTTCATGAGCAGCGGAAGCCCGGTATCCCAGCGGTAAATACCGTTAACCTGCCAACCGCCGAAGACCGTGTCTACGAATTTATTCCAATTACCGCCAAACATTCTTCCCTTGCCGAAAGGCAGCTCGTATACCCACGTGAACTGGACAATTTGGGAGATATCGAACTGCGACAGCGAACGTTCAAGCTTCAGATTGTTCGGATCCTGCACGGAGGCTAGCGCAGCGGCGCCGCCGGGGTTCGAATCGATATAGACGTTCGATCCAGCAAGCGAGGAATCGTCGATGCTCTTTTGGCCGGTATAAGTGAACAGGAACTGCATGCCGCTCGACATGCGCTTCTCAATCTTTAGCTGGAACGAATTGTAGATCGAGTTGGCCCATGGCGGATCGACGTTTTGGAGTCCACTCGAGCCCCAAACGTTGTTTGGATATTGCGGGTATGGCAGGTAAGCGTTATACGCGTTCCAGGTTGCGCCGTCCGCAAGTGGATTGTTGAAACCAGTCACCTTGGCAACGGCCGCGGATAATCCAGCCGGCAAGGGCACGGTGGCGTTGAGAGCCGCCGGATTGGCGCGGAACTGGTTCGCGATGGTCGCGTTCAGGTGGCTGAGCGCGTAAGTATCGCCGCCCAGATACAGATGCGTGCCCTTTCTGCCGACGTATTCGGCGTCGATGAGAATGTTATGCGGCAGCTGACGCTCTACGCCGAGGCTCCAGGACTGCTCCGACGGGAGGACATCGAAATTTCGGACGGGTATGCCGCTGAGTGAGCCGCCAATATTGGTGAGGATGCCGCCGGAGTTTCCAACCACCGCTCCAATACTTAAAGGCTGGCCAAGAACCAGATTCGGGGTGATGTTGTCACCTGCGTAGTTTGAAAAGCTCGTGGTTGCGTCATAACCGAGAAAACCCGCGCCACCACTACCGGTGCCCGCGGCGCCGAGCTTCGACGGATCGTAATAGATGCCATAGCCGCCCCGAACAGTGTAGTTTGTGCCGATTCTGTAGGCGAATCCGAAACGCGGTCCAATGGCGCCGTAGAAGACATCGTAGGGCGCCCGGTTGTAGCCGTTTTGGCCTACGTACTCGAAGGAGCCAGTGGCTGGAATTCCTGGCGCGCCGGCGAGCGGGGAGGGAGCGTTGGGATCGAAGAAGCTCATCTCGTTGTGGCGCTCCGTGCGCGGTTTGTCAACGTCATACCGCAAGCCGATGTTGAGCGTCAAGCGATCGTTAACATGCCAGTTGTCCTGAATAAATCCGGCGTACTGAAGATTTTGAGTAGCCGGGGCGGCCGGAATCTCATAGGCGCTCCAGCCTGTCGCAAAACCAGTAAGAAAGCTGGCCATGGAATCGCCGCCGGTGTTACTGAACTGCGACGTGCCGCCTTGATTGAAGGTGAACAAGCCGTTGGAGGGGCCGAACTGTTGGAAATTGATGCGGTGCACGCGGAACTCAGCACCGAAATGAAGGTCGTGGTTGCCGATGGTATGGGCCACGGACCCGATGTAATGATAAACGTCGCGACCGTACAGCAAACCGGAATATGGCTGTCCGCCGATGTTCGCGTTGCCATTCTCGCCGTTATAACCGCTAAAGATAAACGCGGGCGGACCGACGATCCCGGACTGCGTCAACTGGTTCGAAACGGCGGGCGAGAAACCAAGCGCAGCGGGAGTGTCGCCCGGGAACTCGGCGCCGATTCCTCCGGTGTCCGACCAGGAATGGTCATAGCCTACCGACAAGGTCAGCAGCGTCGTGGGATTAAACGTATGGGTGTAGTTCACGGCCGACGAATAGACCAAGCTGGTATTGGGCCCCTGCGTATTGGAATCGAGGCCATTTCCGATGAGATTCGCTCCCAGGGAGTTACCCCACACTTGCGAGAACCTGACGCTGAGCTGGTCATTGTCGGTGATGCGTGTATCGAATTTGATGTCGTATTGGTTGTTGTTATTCGTGTTGGAGGCCGATCCGTACCAGTTATTGCCCGCCTGGTAAGACGTTGTTCCGGGGATGCCGCCAGTGTTCGGCAACGGGAAGAACGACATCACCTTCTGAGAAATCGGATTGATGAGATTGCCTCGCACGCCCGCCGTTATGGCGGGAGATTTGACAGCGTTCGCACTCGCGTAGGTTGCTAAGTTGTCGAAAGGAATGTAGGCCGTGCGGAAGCCGCCATTCGGATTGCCGACTGCGGCGGATTGCGCGCCGCCCGTGGCTGAGTACGGATCGTAAAGCTGTCCGGATTGTGCTGAGCACAAACCCGCGGCGTTGAAGGTGCCGCCCTTATCTCCGCAAAGCTCGCCAAAGTTGCCCGTGCGTTCGGCGGCGCTGGGGACGCCGTATGTGCCCGATGTGGGCGTGATCTGGCGGGAGCCGTCATAGTCAAAAAAGTAGAACAGGCGGTTCTTCAGAATCGGTCCTCCAACCGTCCCTCCAAAATCGTTGTAATGATAGTTGGAAGTGGGAACGCCGTTCCTATTATTGAAGAAACTGTTGGCGTTCAGATCGGTGTTCCGGAGAAAGTCGTAGAGACTGCCGTGGATCTGATTGGTGCCAGATCGCGTGACCACATTCACCACTGTCCCGGCGCTGAATCCAATTTCGGCGCTAAAATTCGTCTGCTGAACGCGGAACTCCTGCACCGCGTCGACGCTGGGCGTATAAAGCGGGGTCACGAAGCCGGTGTTCTGCTCGTAGGTGGTGTTGCTGATCCCGTCAATCAGAATGTCGGACTGGGCGTTCCGCTCACCGTCAGAAACGAAATTGTTCGCCATGTTTCCGGCCCCGTAGGTATTTCCGGTTGCTTGTGACACGCCCGGCGCAAGAAAGGCCAGATCGAATACCGCGCGGTTGATCAAGGGTAGATCGTTGATGAATGTTCGATTGATAGTTTGGCCCGTCACGGCATCCTCAGTCTGGAGCTGGGAAGGACCGGACTCCGATACGGTAACCGTTTGCCCGGCAGTTGCTACCGCCAGACTGGCATCCGCGTTTATGTTTCCGTTCACTTCCAGAACAACATTCTGGCGCTCGAAGGGATTGAATCCGGCTGCCTCAACCCTGATCTTATAGGTGCTTGGCGGAAGATTTCGCACCGTGTACAGACCGGAGTTGTCAGTCGTCGCGTTGTAGGTAAACCCCTTCGCCACGTCCGTCACGGTGACTTTTGCGTTCGGGACCACTGCTCCGGAAGGGTCCTTCACGGTGCCGGCAATGCTGCCCGTATACACCTGGCCCCATGCCGTCATGCTTGCGCATACCAGGAGCAATAAAATGCTCCAGCGCTGCCAATCTCGTATCCTCATAGAGATCTCCTTATAATCTCCACCCACCAAGATGGATGAAATCGGGCGACGGGACCCCGGATGCAAACACGAGAGATCGCCGGCGCCGCGACCCTGAACTTTAGAACTACTCCTGAATCAGTCGTTCGGTCTACCGGTAAATCTAACTAGAGAACGGCCAATTGCAAATCTGGTCCATTTTGCGTGGTGGTTTTCTCCCTCCACAAGTCCTCTACGGTAAAACATTGTGGGAGCGGGGAAACCTGCGCCTCCTCAGCAGTTTGGGAGTAGAATAAGGGCAGTCTCGCGGCTGTAACGTACTGTAATATACGTCTGCTAAGACGCTGAACTACTAAGATCTGAACCAGTAAGATAAAGGCCAAAGCTTTGAGTACCGGGCCCGAACGCAATAATCCTGCTGCGGCACAAGTCGCGCCCGCGAAGCACGCCTTGCCGCCCGAGATCAGCGAGCCCGACGTCCGGCGGCAATTGGAACGAATACGCGCGAGCCAACCTTTTCGATCGAGCCGGCGTTGTGTCGTCTTTCTAGATTTCGTAGTGAACGCCGCTCTTGAGGGACGCTTGGAATCTCTCAAGGAGAGGACCATTGGAGTTCAGGTCTTCGGCCGCGACCCCAACTACGACACTAATCAGGACCCGGTGGTAAGGGGCACGGCCAGCGAGGTCCGAAAACGCCTGGCCCAGTATTACCAAATCGCGGGACACGAGCGCGACTTGCGAATCGATCTTCCAGCAGGCTCGTATCTGCCGGAATTCCATGTACCGGCTGAAATCCAGGCGGTCCTGGCGCCCACGCCTATTTTGATTCCGGCTAGCAAGCGGTGGGTTTGGCTGAGTGGCATCGCGATCCTGGCCGCGACACTGGCCGCCGTTCTATTTGTGTCACGGTTTTCACGCAAAGCGCCGACCGTGGTGGATCAGTTCTGGGCGCCTATTCTTCAGAGTTCGGGACCTGTTCTGCTATGCGTCGGCCAGCCCAAGGTCTATAACCTTATTGGTCCTTTGGAAGGAGAAATCAGTAGAGCGATACCGGGTCCCGGCAGGCGGTTGAACGCGGATGCGGCCAGCCAAAAAATTACCGCGACCGTTGGGGAAATTGTGCCTAACTGGGATCGTTACCTGGCAATCGGTGACGCCATGTGCCTATCCGATATGGCGGCTTTGCTGGCGCAGCGAGGACGGAGCTACCACATCCGAGGCGGCGGGTCAACGAGCTTCGCCGACCTGCGCGAGAATCCCGCGATACTGATCGGCGGATTTACGAATGACTGGACCATGCGGCTGACCGGACAGTTGCGTTTCACCTTTGAACTCAGCGCCGACCAACGCTCACATTATGTTCACGACAGGTTGAACCCTTCCAGCCGCGCTTGGCAACTGACCAACGTCTGGCCGGATTGGAACATGCCTACCGATTATGCGCTTGTGTCTCGCGTCCTGGACCTGACCACCGGAAGAATCGTAGTGACTGCGGCCGGTATTACCCAGTATGGGACAGCGGCGGCAGGCGAATTCCTGACCAACCCCGAATATATGGCGCAGGGTATCCGGCAGGCGCCGCGCGATTGGCAGCACAAGAACATTCAGGTAGTCTTAGCGACGAAAGTAATTGGCGGCACGGCTGGGCCGCCGCAGGTTTTGGCGACGCATTTCTGGTAAAGCGCCAGCTATTTATAGTGAAGCCAACCAGCGGCGGATAAGCGTCTTGGTCGATTCGTCCGGCTCATCGTCGGCTAACCTCACTTGGCGAGTGTGTACTTCCAGCGACTTCTCCGGCTCACTCTCCCGTTTGTCATCTCTCCATGCCTGTAAACGCACGATCGGACCTTCCGAGTCGTCATGCACCCGGACAATCCAATTCTTGGCAATCCCGCTCTCATGGTTCACGAATCGCTCTATGGCCTCGCGCTTTGGAGTGTGTGCTTCCATGGCACAATCCTACCGTGCCGCGCGCCATACGCTAGCTTGAAAGCAGGTATGTCGTTCTAATCCTTTTGATCGGCATCGGCGCCACCCGCCTGGATCCGGCGGATGCGCTTCGCAGCGAGTGGCTCCACGTAAAGAAACTACAGATGAAATTATTGCCTGCATTCCTAACGATAGTTCTGCTCTTAAGCCTGCCGGCATGCTCCCGGAAGACGCAGCGTGGAATCGCGGATAAGCGAAGCGATTTTCGCGCTTTTCTCCCCATGAAGAGCGATCCCGCTGAAGACGGCCTGAAGTCCGTCAAGCCGCGCTTCAAGAGTGCAAACCGGCAAGAAATTCTGCGCGCGATTGAGCGGGCTTGCCAGGGCGGAAAGGCGGGAAGCTCGGTTATGGACCCAAGAACCCAGGAAGGCTACTACGTGAACTGCAATCCACGCAATCGGCAGCTTCTGAACGGCTATGTACCGGCAGATCCGGCAAAGAGACCGCGCAGCCATCCCTGAAGTAACATATACACTTCCTTATAGGACGCTTGTACGGGCCGCCGCGAGTCTTCCCGCCGCCTGCCTATGAAGAAATCATCGCTCCAACGAAGCCAGCGTTTCATCGTCTGGTTAGGCATTCTTCCTCTTCTGCTTGCATTCGTTGCGTACCGCACCAGTTCACAGCATGTCGCCAGCGTTGAGGCGACACTCTCCACGGACGAATTCATTCGCAAGCTTGATGAACTCCTTTCCACGATTCGGGATGCCGAGACCGGGCAACGCGGCTATCTTCTCACCGGACAGGATCGGTATCTTGCTCCGTTCTTAACCGCAAAAGCGAACCTTCAGGCGAAGCGGTCAGACATAGCCGTACTTGCCTCACGCAATGGAGTGCCGCGCCAGGATATCGCTAACTTGAACAGTTTTGTAGACGCAAAAATGGCTGAGCTGCAGCTAACCATCGATCTGCAGCAGGCCCACAAAGCGTCGGCTGCTTTGGCCGAAGTCGAGACAAACCGCGGTCAACAATACATGAGCGAGATCCGCGCCTCGATCGGCGCGTTAAAAGACCAACAGACCGCGACCTTTTCTCGCAGATTACAAACGCAACATCGCAGCCAAACGGAGCTCAATGCGGTACTCGGCGTCGGCATCGTTTTAGGATTTGTTTTGCTGTATTGGGCTTACCGGTTTAATACTCTTTACGCCGGTGAAAGGGATGCGGTAGAAGCCGAGATCCGTCGCTTGAATAACACTCTCGAGTCTCGCGTGAAGGAGCGCACGGCCGAACTGGAAAATCGAACGAAAGAGTTGGAAAGGCGTTCCGCGGAATTGCAACGATCGAATGCGGACCTGATGCAGTTCGCCTATGTCGCGAGCCACGACTTACAGGAGCCGCTACGCATGATAGGAAGCTACACCGGGCTGCTAGCTCGGCGATATCATGGCCAACTCGACGAGGCGGCAGACCGCTATATTCGTTTTGCGGTCGAGGGCGCCAACAGAATGCAGGCGCTGATTCAGGATCTTTTGAGCTATTCGCGCGCAGGCACGCAGGATCTCGAGAAAAAGCCAGTCTCCTCCGAGCAGGTTGTACAAACCGCGTTGCGCAACCTGGATTTGGCGATTAAGGAAAGTTCCGCCGTTGTACGATACGGGAATTTGCCAGTCGTGGATGCGGATGAGACAAAATTAGTCCAAGTAATGCAGAACCTTCTTGCGAACGCACTGAAGTTTCGCAAGGCCCAGGTTGTTCCGGAAGTATCAATTACGGCCCAGCACGCCGGCGATGAATGGACCTTCGCCATAACGGACAATGGAATTGGCTTCGATCCAAAATATTGCGATCGTATTTTTCAGATCTTTCAACGGCTCCATGGAATTGGCAAGTACCCGGGAAACGGAATAGGGCTCGCCATCTGCAGGCGCGTCATTGAACACCACGGGGGGCGGTTGTGGGCCGAATCTCAGCCAGAAACGGGATCCACGTTCTTTTTCACATTGCCCGCCGCAACCGACGGACACAACAAGCCGTCAGACGTACTGCAAAGTAATATGAAGAGTGTGCCTAAGCCAATGACTCATGCTTAGAACCCAGCAAGCCTTCGACATTTTGCTGGTCGAAGACAATCCGGGTGATGTTTTCCTGACGCAGGAAGCATTTCGCGAGAGCCGCTATGAGCATCGCATTTCGGTGGCTGAAGATGGCGATGAAGCCATGCAATTCCTGCGGCGAGAGGGAAATTTTCGGAACGCTCCGGCGCCTCATCTCATCCTGCTCGATCTGAACTTGCCCAAGAAGGATGGACGCGAACTGCTAGCGGAGGTCAAAAGCGATCCCGCTCTCCAGCACATCCCGGTGATCATCTTGACCACTTCTGAAGCCGATCAGGATATTACTCACGCCTATAAGCTTCACGCCAATTGCTATTTGACGAAGCCCATCCAGATGGATGCCTTCTTGAAGATGATCAGATCCGTGGAAGATTTCTGGTTGAATATAGTGCGCCTCCCTGGTACAAGCTAGCCGGCACAGGGCGGGACGCCCGCCATGCAGGTGAGAGACTGGCGTCCCGCTCCGTTGTGCCGGCTGTTAATTAGGAGAAGCTTTTTATACAATCACGGAAATGCTCCCGCGTTTCCGAGATTTATTAGCTCTCGCCACAATTGCCGGAGCGCTTTGCTACAGCTCTACACTTAGCCGGTCCGGAGTCCTGGCCCGGATCGATAGCGGGGCCGCTCCATCGGTTTCAAATCCGGTCCAGGCATTATGCAATCAGCTGGTCCAAAAAGATGCCAAGGCCGATTGCCTGCCCAGTCTGAAGACCGGCGACAAAACGGTGCGTTCGCTGATCGCTATCGTTGCGGATCCGAAGCGAACTAACCTGGCGCTGGATTTCGACCGCTCAGTCGAAGCGCTGATTTGGGCGCTCGCTGACGTCAAGTACACGCTGCAGGATTATTGGTTGCCATGGAACAATGGACGGTCCAAGCAGGGGCAACCGGGGCCGGACGCGCCGCATGATTCGAGCAGCGGCGATGCGAACGACGCGCCGGACGAGCCGTCCGCTCAGCAAGGCTATCAGCCCGGCTTTTTGCTCTTTCGCGGAGAAGATCTGAATCATTATTTCGTCGTTTGGCTGGTGGGCGACAGCCCTACCACGGGCGTTGAAATCGATGCGTTGGCTGCTGCCATCCACAATGTTCAGGAATACGACCAGCAAGCGGGAGACATCCGAATCGTCGGCCCGAGCTTCTCCGGTAGCTTCTCGTCGCTGGCGGATGCGCTCAACAAAGAACCGGGAAAATTCCGCGTGCTTAACGGAATGGCCACCAGCTTCCCTGCTCAACAGGCATTCATTCGGGAGGTCCCTGCCTCGAAGCTCGAATTCAAGTCCACCGTCGAGAACGTCTCTTATGCCCTGGGCAGGTTTGTCGCGTATCTGCGGCGCCACTGGATAACCACGGGTGAAATCGCAATCCTGGCGGAAGATCAGACCGCCTACGGACAGGCGATTCAGGCTGACGTAGCGCGTCTGGCTCACGCGCAAGTAGGCGGTCCGGAACAATGGCTGCTCATTCGTTTTCCGCGTGAAATTGCAAGGCTGCGAAACACCTACGAAACTGAATCGGGCAAAACGGCGACGGCGCAAACCCCGAGTTCTTCCGCGCCGCCGCAAGACAGCCTGCCCTTTAGCCTGAGGTCTTCAGGAGAAGGTACGGACAACGTGCCGGATTTTTCACGCGAGCAGACCCCGCTTTCTCAAGAAGCGGTGCTCCTCGATATCGCCAATTCATTGCAGCATGAGCATGTGAGATATGCCGGCATTCTCGCGACCGACGTACTGGATCAAATATTCCTGGTTCGTTTTCTCACGCGCGCCTGCCCCGATGTCCGGCTGGTCCTGTTCGACGCCGATCTACTATTCGCCCGCGCCGAGTTGACCACCTCGCTCGAAGGCGTCCTCAACGTGACTACTTATCCACTGTTCTTGCGAAACCAGCACTGGACCGAGGCGCAACTGAAAGGAGAGCTTCCACAACGCATTCCGTTTGCAAGCCGCTCTGCTGAGGGAGTCTACAATGCGACCCGGGCGCAGTTGTGGAACGCCGGACTCAAGGGCGACGGCGAAGTCATGCTCGACTACTTCCATCCGGACAGCAATCCCGCCTGGCACCCTCCGCTATGGTTGACCGTTTTGGGCCGCACTGGCTACTGGCCCGTAGCGCTTCTGGACGAAGAAACTGCCACTGCGGAAGAGAAAAAGCCGGGCAGCAGCTTAATGCAATGGCGGCCGCCAGTCGATCGGCCGCATGAAAGACTGCATCCCGAGACGCCTTCTCCCGGCTGGGCGCTCGCCTTGATCGTAATAGCGATCCTCGGTGTGCTTCACTGCTCATACTTTTGGCTGGTGTACCGGCCCAGCATGACGGGCCGACCAAGCGAACGCTGGAGTATGCTGCGAAAATTTCTTTACACGATTTTCTGGTTTTATCCTTCGCGCCCTAAGCCGGCGTTCACCCGGCTTTTATTAATCGTGACCGTCGCGCTGGCCGCTGTGGAGCTGGTGTTTGCCACCTCCGGAGTTCCTTACGAAGCTGAGAAAACCGGCGCAACCTTCATGTCCGAATTGCTTTATCTGATACTGCCGCTGGCCTCTTTTGGCCTGCTGATCATTGTGGCCTGGCAGTTAAGCAGGAACGTCGGATTGAAACATGCCGCGCCGTCTTGGGTCTTGGCCCTGCTCGTCGCCGGCCTTTGGCTATTCACCGTTAGTGGATCTCCACTCGACAACATGCGAATTTATTTCTTCGCCTATCGCCTGCTCCAGCCTTCCAGCGGCGCCTCACCCGGTCCTCCTGTGCTCTTGTTGCTGATCGTTTGTGCTTCCTGGGCGCTGGTGCAACTCGCGCGTGAGCCGGGAGCAGAGATACCGGACATCCCGCCGTTGAGCGACCCATCAAAGGAGACGCAGGATCTCAATGACTGGCTGAAGCAGGTTCTCCCGCGGGCTTTCTTGGGTTATTCGCTGATTCTCATTATGATGTTGTTCTGGAACCGGCTTCACAGTGTTGAGGATCGCTCCTACGACGCACTGGTCAACTTGCTGGTGATCCTTTGCTACTTCCTGATGTTCTCCACCTGGACCCAGCTTTTAATCGCCTGGTGGTATTTCCGGCGCTTCCTGGAGTCTCTGGAACGGCACCCCATGCGAGACGCCTTCTCGAGGCTGCCGAAAGAGTTGGCCACTATGCCGCTTATCCGGAAAGGCCGGCAGAAGCCGTTTATCATGGCATCCGCCCGCTGCCTGGATACTCTGGCGGCCTTGTCGGCGCACCCCATTGTGCTCAAGAATCCCGGGGCGCACTCCGAATACGCGACTTTGGCGGCCGGCGGACGGGATGCTATGGAGCGTCTGCTTGCCTTGCGCCGTGAAGGTAAGGGCGAGGAGCTGTACAAACATCAGCAAATCAGAGAAGCTAAGGAGCAGCTGGAAAAGACGATATTCGCCGGCGCCAAATCTCTCGTGGACCAGGCCGAAGATACTCTCTGGCAAAGCGGAAAGTCTGAGAGTGTGGAAGATGAAGAAGACTCAGATAAGCGCGTCAAGCATCCAGCGCCATCGGATGAAGAGACGCTTCAGATCCTTATTGAAGAGTTCATCGCGCTGCGCTTGGTCATGTACATCCTGCACGTGCTGCGTCAGATGCATAAGATGATGTGGTTCGTCGTCATGGCTTTTGTACTGACCGTACTCGCTATGAATGTTTACCCGTTCAAGTCTCCGCGATTGATCGATTTTTCGTCCATCGTAATGCTTGCGGTGCTGGCAGTCGGCACTAGTATCGTGTTGGCGCAAATGGACCGGGATAGTATCCTCAGCAGGTTGACCGCCACCACTCCGAACCAAATCGGAAAAAACTTCTTCTTCCGCCTGGCGTCCTTCGGCGCGTTACCGGTCATTACTGTGCTGAGCACGCAGTTCCCCTCCATCCGCAATTTGCTGTTCTCGTGGATTCAGCCCGCGCTGCAGGCGCTCAGCAACAGCGGCTAAGACGTTCCCGAGCTCTTAAGCGCAATCGCCGGAATGTCCTGATCTCTGACCAGCTTATTCAGAGCAGGTATGCCGGAATCCATCACTTGTTTGAGCTTGTTGATTTGCGCGTTGATGCTGGTCGCGAGTTCTTCGTACACTTGCTGCTGCGATGCGGTCGGCTCCGTATCAGCTTCTTGTACAGCGGAGAGTAACGCTGCGAGTTTGTTATTCAGCCTGACGGGAAAGTTCAGAGGATCTTCGCTCGCCTTACTTTTTGTCTGATAGAGCGCCTCTTCGATGGTGGTCAGATCGTCGGAAAGCGATTTTGCCCGCTCAATGACTGCTTTCGATTTGGCCGTATCCCCAGCCGACCGCAGCCGCGCCGTGAGTTCGTCGATCTGCTTGCGCACATCCCGAATTTGGATGACAGCTTGGTTGGTCTGGCTGAGTTTGTCACGGAGTTGCAGCTCAAGCTCGAGCTGCGCCAGATACTGCTGCGGCGTCGTCTGCACGCGAGGATCTTTTCGAATCTCGAATTTCTGGAGTCTGCGATTTGCCATTTACGGTGAGCTTCACCTGATACGCGCCGGGCGCCGCCAGCGGGCCGCGTACGCCGCCTGCCCAGAGAATCATGCCCGGAAAGCTGGTGGCGTCCGCATAGCGCATATCCCAATCGAAGCGGTTCAGGCCTTGGTTGGCAGAGACGCGCTGAACACCACCGCCGCGGCGTGGGCCACCCTCTTCCTCCTGCATCTCAGCCTGTTCCGGGGATGCCGCCTCAAGCGGCGGTTGCGCGCGCGCCGCAGGCTTGCTTGAGAATTTCTTCACCAGCTTGCCTTCACTATCCAGAAACTCCAGCGTGACTTCTCCTTCAGGCTTATCTTTCAGCCAGTAATAAATCGCTGCGCCATTGGCGGGATTCGTTCCCATGCTTGTGGCTCCGCCAAGCCCTCCAAAGCCTCGCCCGAACGCGCCGCGATACGTATGCTTCGGCTCGAATAGGTGCACATCTTCATTCGCGATCCCGTCCGTCAATTGAGCTAACAACGGCGTGTCGTCGAAAATCCAGAAAGCGCGGCCATGCGTTGCGGCTACCAGCTCGTGCTCGCGTTTCTGAATTGCCAGATCGGCAATCGGGGTGACGGGAAGATTCAATTGCAGAGACTGCCACTTGGCGCCCCCGTTGAACGAAACGTAGATTCCGGTTTCTGTTCCGGCATACAGAAGATCTTTTTTATTGGGATCTTCGCGAATGCAGCGCGTGAAAGTATTCTGCGGAATACCGTTGTTGATTTGATGCCAGGTCTTCCCAAAGTCCGTCGTCTTGTAGAGGAACGGACGATTGTCGTCGAACTTGTACAGGGTGGCCGCAAAGTATGCCGTCCCGGCCTCAAACGGCGAGGCTTCGATGGAATTGACCTGAATCCATTCCGGCATGCTCTTGGGCGTCACGTTCTCCCAATGCGCGCCGCCATCGCGCGTCACCTGAACCAATCCGTCATCGGTACCCACCCAGATGAGACCTTTCTGCACCGGCGATTCCATCACTGTGAAGATTGTGTCGAAGTACTCAATGCTCGTATTGTCCTTTGTAATCGGCCCTCCCGAAGAGATCTGCTTGGATTTGTCATTGCGCGTCAGATCGGGGCTGATCGGTTTCCACGTCTGACCCTGATCGCTCGAAGCAAACAAGACGTTTCCACCTGCAAACAACAAATCGGGGTCGTGCGCCGAGAAAGCTAGCGGAAAATTCCACTGGAACCGATACTTCAGCGCATCCGGAGCCCAGCCCATCTCGTTGTCCGGCCACACGGTCACATTCCGTGTTTGCCCGTCATGATGGTCATAGCGCGTAATCAGTCCATCGTAAGAGCCGGCGAAGACAATGTTCGTGTCCTTCGGCCAGGGCGCGATCCAACCGCTCTCCCCGCCGCCAACTTCATGCCAATCGCGTTCACCAATCCCGCCCCCCGATCCTCTAGTCGCAATTTCGACTGTGCTGTTGTCTTGTTGCGCGCCATAAGCGTGATAGGGGAAATCATCATCCAGCGCGACGCGATAGAACTGCGCCGTCGGCTGATTGTCTTCCGTGGTCCAATTCTTTCCGCCGTTTGTGGTGACATTCGCGCCGCCGTCGTTTCCTTCGATCATGCGTTGCGGATTGCTGGCGGAAATCCAGAGATCGTGATTATCTCCGTGCGGCGTTCTAATAGCGTTCCAGGTCTTCCCGGCGTCGTCGGAGCGGAAGAATTGGACGTTCGTCGCGTAAACCTTATCCGGATCTTTTGGATCGGCAAAGATTCTGCCGTAGTACCAGGCGCGTTGGCGAAGTTTGCGCTCGTCATTTACTTTTGTCCAAGTTTTGCCGGCGTTGTCAGACCGGAATACGCCGCCATCCTCTGCTTCGATCAGCGCGTAGACACGATCCGGATTGGCCGCCGACACGCTAATCCCGATGTTTCCCATCACGCCTTTCGGTAAGCCGGGATTGTGCGTCAGCTCCGTCCAGGTATCGCCGCCATCGGTCGATTTAAAGAGACCGCTGCCCGGACCGCCGCTCTCCAGATCCCAGGGCTTGCGATAGACCTCCCAGAAACCCGCGTAGAGAATATTGGCGTTGGTTGGATCGAAAACAAGCTCAATCGCTCCGGCCTTGGGTCCGCGTGAATAGATTTTTTCCCACGTCTTGCCTCCGTCCTTGGAGCGGTAAATGCCGCGCTCTTCGTTCGGTCCCCACACGTGTCCAAGAGCTGCGACGTAGACGATGTCGGGATTCTTTGGATTCACTCGAATTCGGGCAATTTGACGAGTATTCTCTAGCCCGATGTGCTTCCACGTCTTCCCGCCATCGGTGGACTTGTACACTCCATCGCCGTGCGAGACGTTGCCGCGAATGTCGTACTCGCCCATTCCGGCATACACGATGTTGGGGTCGGATTCAGAAACCGCAATCGCGCCGACCGAAGACGTTCCGAACGGTTGACCATCGGAGACCGCTTGCCAATCCATGCCCCCGTTGGTGGTTTTCCAAATGCCGCCGCCCACGCCGCCGAAGTAGTACACGTCCGGCTGTGAATCGACGCCCGTCACCGCCGCCACGCGTCCACCGCGGAATGGCCCGATCAGCCGCCATTTGAGAGTCTTCAAGACACTCATGTCCTGTCCGTGCAGCAGTGAAACGAGGAAGACCAAAGATGTCAACAACTGGATTTTCTTCAGCATGCGATTTGGAATTGACTGGTATTGCACAGGTCAGGTTACTGATGATCGGGAGTTCCGCCCGGTCCGATCTCCGCTAAATTGTGCGAGGCCAGAAGTTCGTTGAAACGTCCGAGATCTACCTTTAAAGCGTCGTTGAACTTCGCCTGAACCGCCGTGAAACGAGCCGTCAGAATGCGAAATATTTCGTAATCTTGACTCGTTGGCGGATTGTCACCGGTCTCGATCGAGCGTGCCAGGGCGGCGATCTGATTGTTCAGCTTGATAGGGAAATTGAGGGGATCTTCGTTAGCGCGATTTCGCGTCTGGTAAATCTCTTCCTCGATCGTCGAAAACTTGTCTCGCAAGGATGCCCCTGCCGATGAAATGGCGGAGTCATTCGCTTTATCGGCTCGCTCCTTCGCCTCTTTGTTGATGGCTCGGATTTTGATCACCATCTCATCTGCCTGACTAACCTGGTCTCGAACTTGAGAAGCAAGCTTGAACTGTTCTTCAAGCTGTGCTTGGGTAACGTGTTCGCGCGGATCGAGCTTCACAATCAGCGGCTGCGTTTCCGACTGCGCCGTTGGCAGTGATGCGGACCTGATAGTTGCCCGGTACGGCCATCGGACCTTGCTCGGCACGGGCGCCCCACAGAACTTCGCCTTCGAAAACGGTGGCCCCGGAACAACGTAAGTCCCAGGTGAAGCGATTCGTTCCTGCCTTGCGGCCCGGCGGCTGAGCTCGTGGAGGCCCAAAGTCGGAATCTTCGTTTTCAGCTCCACGCGTTCTGCGCTTTTCCTCCTCTGCCGAGCCTGTAAACGTTCTAACGGTTTTCCCTTCTGAATCGAGAATGTCGAGCGATGACCTTGTCGGCAGGTTTCTGCAGGTAATAGTCAATGGCCGCCGGACGGAACGACCGGATCGCTTCGTCTGGTTTATAAACGTGTAATGCTGAGGCCGTGAGCGACGGCTGCGTCTGGCGCAAAATATCGATATCATCCAGCACCCAGAATGACCGTCCATGTGTGGCAATAACGAGGTCATCGCCTTGGATCAGGAGATCGGATACCTGGGTGTCCGGCAAATTCAAGCGCAGGCTTTGCCAGTTATCGCCATTGTCGAACGACACATAAATGCCGTGTTCAGTTCCTGCATAGAGCAAGCCCGGGCGCTTCGGATCTTCGCGCGCCACATGCACGTAATCGTAATCCGGAATGCCATTGACGACTTTGGTCCACGTCTTGCCGAAATCGTGCGTGCGATAGATGTATGGCTTGCGGTCCTCTAACTGATACCGCTTGGCTGCCAGAAATGCCGTGCCCGGCTGATGCGGTGAAGCATCGATCATGCTGATACGGCTAAATTCCGGCAAGCCTTTCGGCGTGATGTTGGTCCAATGCTTCCCACCGTCTCGCGTAATGAATGCCAGACCGTCATCCGAGCCCGTCCAGATGGTGTTTGCATCTTGCAGCGACGGAGCGATGGTAAAGATGGTGCCGTAGATCTCTGGGCCGTTCTGGTCTTTCGTGATCGGACCGCCGGAATCTCCCAACGTTTTGGGATCGGCGCGGGTTAGATCCGGGCTAATCGATTCCCAGCTCTGTCCCTGATTAGTCGTTTTCCAGAGATGCTGAGACGACGTATATAAAACATTCGGATCCACTGGAGAAAAGACGATCGGATACGTCCACTGCCATCTCTCTTTGAGCGCGGAAGCGGGCATTCCAGAGAAAAACAACGGATAAACTTGAACATCGCGCATCGCGCCCGTTGCCCGATTGAAGCGGGTGAGCAACGCGCCTTGGCTGCCGGCATAAAAAATATTCGCATCGCTGGGATCGGGAGCGATGTAACCGCTTTCGCCGCCGCCCACGGCATAATAAGGAGCGAACATCCCCGTTCCCGACCGCCGGAAGCCGCCGCCGTTCTCACTTTGAACGCACACCGTCGAGCTATCCTGCTGCGCGCCGCAGACCTGATAAGGAATGTCTTTCGTCACTGCCACGTGATAGAGTTGCGCGGTGGCAAACTCCTGCGCAGTCCAGGTCGCGCCGCCATCTACCGAGACATTCCCGCCTCCGTCATTGCTATTGATCATCCGCTGATTATTCGCCGGATCAATCCACAAATCGTGATGATCGCTATGCGGCGCTCTAAGAGTCTTGAAATCCTTTCCGGCGTTGGTCGATTTCAAAAACGCCACATCCATCACATAGATGGTGTCTTTCTCTTTCGGATCGGCATAGATGCGCGAGAAGTAGAAAGCACGCTGCAACGCTCTGCGGTCTTGACTCACCAGCGTCCAGGTTGCGCCGGCGTCATCGGATCGAAATAGCCCGCCGTCTAACGCTTCGACGATCGCGTAGATGCGATTCGAATCTGCGCCCGAGACCGCCACCCCAATCTTTCCGATAATGCCCTTCGGCAATCCCGAATTCCGCGTGATCTCTGCCCAGCTGTCGCCGCCGTCGGTAGATTTGAACAGCCCGCTACCCGGTCCGCCATCGTTCAACAACCAAGGCGTGCGATACACATCCCACAAAGCGGCAAAAAGAGTTTTCGAATTGTGCGGATCGAAACAGAGATCCACCGCCCCGGAATGGTCATCGCGGTAAAGGATTTTTTTCCACGTCTTTCCGCCATCCGTAGTACGGAAAATGCCGCGATCCGGGTTAGGCCCATACGGATGTCCAAGCGCCGCGACATAGACTAGATCGGGGTTCTTGGGATCGATACGAATCCGCGCAATCGCCTGCGTATTTTCCAAGCCCGTTTTATGCCACGTTTTGCCAGCGTCAGCGGATTTATAAACGCCGTCGCCTTGCATGATGTTGCCGCGCAGCTCGGTTTCGCCCATGCCGATGTAGACAACGTCCGGATTCGATTCCGAGACCGCCACCGCGCCCACGGATGAGCTGCCAAGCTGGCCATCGGTCATCGGTTTCCAAGTCGTTCCGCCATCCGTGGTCTTCCAGAGGCCGCCCCCTACCGCCCCAAAGTAGTACTCCAGCGGCCGGCTGGAGCTGCCCGCGCAAGTGATGGATCTGCCGCCTCGATTCGGCCCGATGTTACGCCATTTCAGAGCATTGAACACCGATGAATCGTAATTAGCCGCGAACGCAATCGTCGCTGTCAGCAGCAACATCCCGCATCGTCTAAAGATCATTTTGCCGTTCTAGATATCGTAGTCCAACCCAGAAGCGTGCCTGGCGCCAAAGGTCTGAGAAACGGCCCTCAGCTACCGTAGTCTCATTAGGCGACAGAGTTTGTCCAGGAGGAGAGGAAAACGAATGGCAGGAAAGAATACAGCAGCTTTCGGAATCTACGCAAGCCGCGAAATGGCGGAGGGCGCCGTCGACCGCTTGCTCGCGGCCGGTTTCCGCAACGAAGATATTTCAGTTTTGTTGCAAGACAATGTCGGAACCAAGGATTTCGCCCACGAGAAGCACACCAAGGCTCCGGAGGGCACTGCTACAGGCGTCGTGGCTGGTGGCCTCATTGGCGGAACTATCGGATTGTTGGCCGGAATTGGTGTTCTTGCCATTCCCGGACTAGGGCCGCTGATCGCTGCCGGTCCCATCATTGCCGCGCTGACCGGCGTGGGCTCAGGCGGCGTCGTGGGCGGCATCATCGGCGCTCTGGTCGGAATGGGAATACCCGAATACGAGGCCAAGCGCTATGAAGGGCGCATTAAAGAAGGCGGCATCCTTCTCTCCGTGCACTGCGATGACTCTGACTGGACATCCAAAGCTAAGCAGGTCTTGAAGGACACGGGCGCGGAAGATATTTCCTCCACCGGCGAAGCATCGGCGGATTTCGCCACGTCCGACAAACCTGTTAGCAGGGGAAACAATACGATTTAGCTGATCGAGTCCGTTACGTGCCCGCTCGGACAAAGACCCGATCGGGCGCCGCGATGCTGGCATCCTTCTCGCTAACTGCGATTCTGACGGGTTGCATGCCGGACTTCTTCTCGGCGCGCGCGTTGAACGTCAGCAGATATTGGTTTTGCATCTGCGCCAGTATCTGCTCCAGAAACGGCTGGAAGGACACAGGCGAGCCATAGCCGATCATGTACGATTCGCCGCCTGTTTCATCGGATAACTGTGACAGAAAATTTTGTCCCCAAGTGCTGCGCCAGAAACTATGTCCCGCGTGCCCAACACTTGGACTGTAGATGCTGTAAACCACGACGCCGGCTTTTTGCGCCGATTGGATCCCCGCGTTCACATACGGATTGTCCGGCATGTAACCGCCGCCCAGACCTTCTATGCCGCTGCTGATCATGATCACTTCCTTACGCTCCGCTCCGGTGTTGGGCCATTTCTTGATGGCGTCCGTAAGTGAATCGTAAGGACTAACATCGGCGCCGCCGGGTCCGAACGCGACACGAATGGAATTGGCGGCCGCGGCGTGATCGCGCGTGAAATTCGACGTAAGCTCCGTCATGCCGCTCCTCATGTAACCGATCGCAATCTCGGTACTCGGAGGCAGTGAATTGACAAACTGCTTCAACGTTCCGATCTCGGTGTCGAACGTTCCTCGCGCGGAGTCGTCAAGCAGCAGCAATAATTGCATATTCCCTTGCTCCCGCCCCAAAGGAACCAACCCGGTCACCGGCCGCTTATCGCCTCCTTCAGAAACGCTAATGTCCTGCGCTTCCACAGCCGGAATCGTTTTCCCGTGCTTGGGTTCAAGCGTGACCACCACGCTTACCGGCACGCCTGGCGCGGATTGTTGTTGCCCAGCAAAAATGCATACGCTAGCCGCCGTCAGGCACACTGCTCCGGCGGCACTCAAAAACTTGGTTTTTTTCATATTTAACTCTCATGCACAAAAGCAGCTGAACAACCAGCTCGTTTGTGCTTCCGGCCTCGCTAAATCACGGCCGCGGTGGGAGAATGTTTTGGCGCAGTTCGCTTTAGCGCACTTCGCTTTAGCGCAGTTCTACTCCTCTTGTTAGAGCAACTAACTTGCTCCAAAGATGCAGTAACGTGACTCTCGAACTCCTCGGCGCGTACCGCCGCAGTGTGGAAGCGAAGCGTTCTCCGCCGAGCCTTTTCGCCCACTTCCAAACGCTGATCGCCGGGCATCCGAAGATAAGACGTAACATCGCCGTCACTCCGAACTGGGAGTATTTCGGAAGACAGTGTAAAGAACGTTTCGAGACCCGGCCATTCGTCCGTCATTATCGGGATACCGCACGCCGCTGCCTCGAATAAGCGGACGCTAGGTGAGTATCCCGCCCGTATCATGTCCCGGCGAGTCAGATTTAGCGCAAACTTCTGCGCGTTGTAAAACGCGCGGTGTTCCGTCGCCGGCAAATGTTCGATCCGTTCTACATTCCGAGGCCAAGTAATATCTTCTGGGTACTGCGGACCTGCCACAGCAAACCTTCTGTTTCGATTCTGCCTGGCAACACTGAGCAACAGGCGCTCCAGCGCACCCTGCCGATCTGCAGCGTATGTGCCTAGATACGCTATATCCCACCTCGACCGCTCGGCTTCCGGATAGTATAACGTCGGATCCACGGAACAATATAAAGGACGGGCGCAGGGCGAGCCAAGTTTCCGCTCAATGAAACTAAGTGTCGGCCCTCCGGTAAACGACAGGTAGAGATTGTACTTAGGATAAAGATCTCGCGCTATATACTCGCACTTACCTGCTTCCAGGTTCGCCAGAGTAACCGGAGTATCTATGTCATAGAAGGCGGTGTTGTTCTTAGCAATCGACGTGACCCAGCGGCCCACCGCGATACCTTCCGGCACATAAGATCCGACAACCACAATATCGGCCGCTCGGATGACCTTGGCAAAGCGATCCTTTAATTCGTCCAGGCTGCTGTATAGCGCGACTGTACAGTACGGCAGCTCGTCAAACTCGCGATTGGAGGCGTACCACGGCACATCTCGTTCCAGAAATGTGGCATGATGTCCGCGCTTCGAGAGCTCTTTCAGCAGACCACGATAGGTAGTCGCATGCCCGTTTCCCCACGTTGAGGTAATTGAAAGTCCCAGGAAGACACAATTGAGCTGAGGCGATTTCAAGCCTTCATCTCCATCGCGGGTGAAAGCGAGATCAAGGTCTCTTGCAAAATGGATTCAACCAATTTGCCTCGCTGTTCGTAAGTGTGTTCAGCCAAAACCCGCTTACGCGCCGCCGCTCCCAGCGCGCGGGCTCTTTCCCCATCCATGTCGTGGATTATGCGAGCAACGTCTTCCCCGCTATCCGCAACCAGTATTTCCTCATCTGGTTCCAGGAAATGCTCGATTCCTACCCAGGCATCCGTAATCAAGCAGGCCGCCGCCCCGGCTGCCTCAAACACTCGAGTTGCCGGAGAAAAACCGTATCGCGCCATGCTGTCGCGGCTGATGTTCAAAACCACCTGGGCGGAGCAGTTGAACGCGTTGTGATCGGCAGTGTAAACGTGGCCGACATACGCAACGTTCGCCGGCAGCGGCTTGTCTGCCCAGCCGCTACCTCCCAATAAGAACCGCTTGCCGGAAGCGAGTTGCGCCGGCTTCAGAAAAAATTCTTCTACGCGGCGCTCGCGATCCGGCAAGCGGTTCCCTAAGAACGAAACATCGCATGAGAAACGCGAATCGGGTGGCACTGGATAGTGAACATCGGGATCAAACGCGTTGTAAATGGCGACGCACTCCCGGGCCCCGATCTTACGATATTCTTCTGTCACGCGCTTGCCGCCGCCATACGTCAGAACTAAATCAAAACGCGGCAGTGATCTGCGAAATGCGTCCGTAGAATTCGCGGCGAGACGCTCCAGCGTCGCGGGCGCATCCACATCCCAAAATACTTTGCAAATAGCAGCGGGCATGCCTGCCACGCGCGCTTCCAGAAACTCGTCCAACACGCCCACGCCGCTGGCCTTAACCACAACGTCGAATTCTGCGGAAAGCGAAAGGTTCCGCTCAACCTCATCCCGATCTCCCGCGTCATAGACAACGATTCGCGCCCACTCCGGATCCGGAATGTCTCGATGTTTCTGACGGTCGTATGCGTCCGGCTCAAAGAACGTGATCTGGTTGCCGCGTTGAGCCAAGGCGCGCAGAACGCCCCGGTAGTAGGTCGCCGCGCCGTTCCAGTATGCGGAAACCAGGCTCGATCCCCAGAACGCAATCCTCATGCCCGCGCCTCAGCCGCCACCGCGCTCGGTTCCGCATGAATCCCGGCCGGGCGAATCGCGTCGAAAATGCTCAGCAATTCATCCACGCGATGACCGCAAGTATGCCGGTTACGAATCGTCTCCAACCCATTTGACGAGAGACTCTGGGCGAGCGACGAATCGTTCAGCACGTCATCGAGATGTTTCTGCATCTCCTCACCATTGTGGGCCATCAGGAAATCTTGTCCGGCGCGAAACAGGTCTTCTGTATCCTGCCAGGGAGCCGAGACCAGCGGAATGCCACAAGCTAGCGCCTCAAACGGCCGAATTGTCGGAATGCCGGGCAGTTCTCGCGTATACGGACGGCGCGGCACATGCACAGTGGCCTTAAACTGCGCGAATGTCTCGGGAACTTTGAAGTTGGGTAGCCAACCGCCGTAAGCAATTCCAGCATCGTTCAATTCGCGCAGCGCCTGCTCGGGATAACGTACGCCATAGACCTGCGCTTTCAATGAATCACGTTTCACCGGACCGATGAAATACTCCCGCAATTCTTGCGTGCGTTCTTCGTCGCCCCAATTACCGATCCAGATAACATCGCCGATCTTGCCGGCACTCGCGCGCGGATAGAATGTCCGAACATCCGCAGCCTCATGCCACACGTAAACTTGCTTGCCCCATCCATGACGCTCATAGGTTTGCTTAAGTGAAGCTCCGTAGGCCAGAATGCCATCGTAATTTGTGAGGTCGAATCGCGCCAGCTCTTCCTCGGCCGTGAGCGCGCGGTGATGTGTGTCGTGAAACAGCAGTCGCACGCCAGGGCTGTGCCTTCGATAGGCTCCCACGGCAGAAATCAGTTTGTGGATCGTTCCATTCATGCACGATCACGAGTTCAATGCCATCCAGCCATTCATCCAGTCTCTAGCCGATCCACGCCGTACGGGATGCTTCGAAGCTGTGGGAATGCCCGTTCGAATTCGTCAATCGCTTGCGGCCCTCTTTCGCGGAGCAGATTGGCGCGGCTCCAACTATCCTCCGGTTCAAAGATCCGCACTTCGTGGCCTCGCGCTAGCAGTTCGGACGCGACACCGCGGAGAAAATGCGCGTTGCCGTGATTCCAGTCCGATACCAGCGAGTGGTAGAACAGGGCGGCGCGAATCCTCATGCAGCCACGTCCTTCTTCGCCCGCTCCGAATCTAACGCACGGTAAACGCTCCAATACTCATTCAGCGCACTGCTCGCCTGGTATTTCCTGGCGTGCGAATAGGCGCGCTCACCCAAACCATCCCGCTTCACTGCGTTCCCGATCAACTCGTTCAGCTCAAACGTCCAACCATCCACGTCCCGCGGATCCACAAATATCGCGGCGCCTTCCCACAGCTCTCGCAAACTCGGAATGTCCGCCAATACGAGACAACACCTCGCCCGCGCGGCCTCGAGTACAGCCAGACCGAACGGTTCATACAGCGCTGGGTGCGCGAAAATGCCCGCACGTTCCATCTCGTTCAGCAACTCTGGATGAGGCAAGGCGCCCAACGCGCGAATAGATTTTGCCGCGATAGTTACGCTCTCCGGGCCGCGCTCGCTTCCAGCCACGCGGATCTCCCAATCGACCTTAGGCGCAATCTGCTCCAGTAAGTTCAGGTTCTTCGCGGCATCCCAAATTCGCCCCGCGGCCAGGATGAACCGCTGCTTGTCCTGAACTGCAGATTGCGAAGCGCCGCTGAAGTTGTGAATTACCCGGATTTTTTCAGCGGCAATACCATACTCACGCTGCACGGCTCCGCTCATGTAAGCAGACGGCGCGACCATTACATTGCAAGCTGCCAATCCCGCTGTGACTCGACGCTTGTATTCGGCCCACTCGGCGCCAGGCTCGCCGCCATGAACTGCTCGCCACCACGAATAGACGCACGAATGGGCGGTAACCACCACCGGCTTCGCCCAGGGAAGATTCGCGTGCGAATACCCATTCAGATGAATCACCTCAGCACCGAACGAAGCCGCAAGATCGAGTAGCCATCGCCCGGACGCATCCACATCGGCCCACGGGTTGCGCATCCACTCCAGCGCGTAGTCGCTTTCAACCAGGCTCACTCGCGGGCATCGCGAGAAGCTGCCGTTTCTGTTCCTCGGAAGGCCGCGGCCCCATCGTGGCGACCATAACTTCTGCGCCGCGCTCAACCAGCCCCGCCACAAGATCCACCGAGTAGCGCCACACTCCACCGGCGGCATCGGCCGTCATCAGGATTTTAATTGACTGTTCGTTGTCGTCCGCAGCGCTACCGTCCATGCGAAAGTACTTCCAATTCGATCAGCGGCTGCGGACGTTGCTCCTGAATATCGCTAAAGGAATCGAATCCTTTTAAGTACGCCTCGTGCGCTCGCTCCCACGCGAAATCGTCGGGCGCGCCCCACATTCTGGTATATTCCGGCGATCCCGGATATGGGAACAATGGCACCGGCTTGTTGGCCCAGACTCCGTGCGACTCCAACTTATGCCGCCACGCTTCGATCTCTTCCGGATCGTCTTCCAGCATCGCCAGTAGATTCGCCTGTACGAACGGAACCAAATTCTTCGCGAACACCAGCCGGTCCGTCAACTCCTCCGTAGACATCTTGCACTTCTTGTCGAGATACGCTCGACCAGCTTCCGTAATGCTCTCTACGCCTGCCTCAATCGAAACGCAGCCCGCGCCAGCAAGAGCGCGGATGGCATCTTCATTCCAAAGATCCAGGCGCGTCTGCACGCCAATCTTCAACCTGCGCTCCGCCAGCGCAGCCAGCAGCGGCGCATCGGGCAGGAAGATCTCGTCAATGAAGTAAATGTACTCGACGCCCTGCTTGGCGAAGCGGTCGATCTCTTCCAAGATCGTGCCCAGCGGCCGCTTTCGATAATTATTTCGAAAGTTGTCTTTGGCGCAGAAGGTGCAATGGTACGGACACCCGCGCGACGCTTCCATCTCGGCCCCGGGACCGAGCGGCTCTGCATCGAAGCGATGATGATGATGGCGATGCTTTGCGATCATCGCGTCCGGCCAGCTCAGCGCCGGCAATCGCTTCATATCAGCCGCGCGGTTTGGCCCTCTTACGAGAATCTTCTCGCCTTCGCGGAACGCCACCGACGACACCTCAGAAAGCTCTCCGGCCAATTGCGGAATGATTTCTTCGCATTCGCCTAAAATGACGAAATCGGCATCCAGCTTTTGCAGCGCGGCCCGAGGTGTAGTTGAGCCGTGCGGCCCCACCACCACCAGCTTCGCCGGAAGGGTTCGCAGTTCGCGGCACAGTTCTTGCGGCACGCGCAGTTCCGGCGGGGCGCAGCGCCAGAACAGATAGCTCGGCGCCGTGGTGACGACGATAAAATCCGGAGCAAACTGGCCCACGCGCTCTACGATTTCAGCTTGCGTAAGTCCATCCAAAGGGCCGTCGATCAAAATCGCATCGTGTCCGCTTTGCTCCAGCAGAGCCTTCGAATAGCCAAGCTCCAGCGGCAAGTGCGGCTCGCGGCAGCCAAAATAAATGCTCCCGTCAAAATGCCACGCTGGATTTATGAGAGCGAAACGCATCAGGCCACCTGCGCTTCTGATTGCGCCACCAGCGAGGGCCGCTCCAAATACCATTCATACAAGGCGCGCAATCCATCTCGAATACTCATTCGGGCGCGCCACCCGAGAGCGCTCCGGATTTTGGACGTATCGGCAACGTACCACTTCTGATCGCCCAGCCGCTCCGCGCCCCATTCGATCTCAATCGGGCTCCCGGTCAAGAAGCGAATCTGCTCCATCAGTTCCAGCAGGCTGGCGCTGTTCCCTGCCCCGCCGCCCAGATTGAACGCTTGGCCCGCCGCGACAGCCATGTTCTCCTGGGCCAATCTCATGGCGTGAATCAGATCGTCCACAAACAACAGATCGCGCACCTGTTTTCCGTCGCCATAGATCGTGATCGGCTCGGACTTCATGGCCTGCCTTAGAAAATGAGCCACCCATCCCTGATCTTCCGACCCGAGCTGGTGCGGCCCATAGATACAGCTCATTCGAAAAACAGTGGCGCGAATGCCATAGGACCGCGCGTAATCCAACACATATTGGTCCGCGCCGCCTTTGGAGCATCCATAGGGCGATAGAAAATCGAGCGGCTGGTCCTCGCCTGAACCCGACCGGGCCAGCGACATATCTTCAGGCTCGTAGCGGTTACCGCGCTTGGTCAGCGCAATTCTGTCCAAACGGCCATACACTTTGTTCGTCGACGTGAACAGTAATGTAGGTTGTGCCGCCGAACGGCGAACTGCCTCTAGAACATGAATCGTCCCAATCAGGTTCGTTTCCAGATCCGAAATGGGATCATCGAGACTCGTCGTTACGGCCACCTGCGCTGCCAGGTGATAAACCGTACTTGCCGTACTCACGGCCCTTTCCACTTCTGATCGATTGCGAGTATCGCCCTCGGTGAACTGCACTCTTCCCGGAAAATGATCCTGCAATTCGCGCACGTTCCGCTCTACTCCCGGGCGGCTCAGGTTGTCGAAGATGTGAACCGGCTGATCTTCTTCCAGATAACTGTGGGCGACGTTAGTGCCGATAAATCCCGCGCCGCCGGTGATGAGAACGTAACCGCGTTGCACTTGATAATCTCCCTAGACGACCAGCCCGCGCGAGGCGAGTTCATCCCGCATCTCGTTAAATCGGTCGTGGGCGGTCTGTAGTTCCAGCCATTCGGCTAAATCACGCATGCCCTTCTCGAGCGTCACTCTGGGCTTATAGCCGAGAACGTTTTGCGCCAGGCTGATATCCGGATAGCAGTGCCGGATATCGCCCACGCGATACTTGCCCGTAATCTCCGGCTCGATATTTTTGCCGAGGACGTGGGCCAGTTTTTTCGCGACATCCTTCACGCTCAGCGTCTGCCCGCTGCCCACATTAAACACCAGATCCTGCGCCGCGGGCACTTCCAACGCCAGCCGGCAAGCTTGCGCGACGTCATATACGCTGACGAAATCTCGAAGCTGTTGTCCGTCTTCGAAAATCATCGGCCGTTTGCCGTTCAACAAGCGCGATGCGAAGATCGCCAGCACGCCCGTATACGGATTCGACAGCGATTGAAATGGTCCGTAGGCGTTAAAGAACCGCAGCGCCACGGTGGGAACTCCGTATGCCCTCCCCACCATCAAACACATTTGCTCCTGATCGTATTTCGATAGCGCGTACACGGAAGCGAGCGACGGCTGCTTGCTCTCCGGCGTCGCGGCAGGCCGTAAAGGAAGCCCCTCTGGCGTGGTCATCTCCCACTCATGGGCCTTCAACTGCTTGGCTGTGCGGAGAGCCTGACTGTAAGGCATTCCGTCGGGCGTCAGATAAAGACCTTCGCCATACACGCTCATGCTCGATGCCACGATGAGCTTCTCCACCGGAGACTTTACTAAGCGCTCCAGAAGAACGGCGGTTCCCAGATTGTTGACGCTGGTGTACTCGGCGATCTGGTACATGCTTTGCCCCACGCCGACCAGCGCCACGAAATGGTAAACGGCTTCAACGCCGCATAATGCGTCGTCCACAACTTCTGGATTACGCACATCGCCTAACACAAATTCGGCATTCTTGTGCAGATAAGCGGGACGCTTCGGGGTTTCACCGTGTACTTGCGTAACAAGGCTATCCAGAACCCGCACGGGATAGCCGGCCTTCAGCAATTCGGAAGCTACGTGAGACCCAATAAATCCAGCACCGCCTGTGATGAGAACGGTTCCTTTCATTGTGTTTGTCCGTGTTGTCCTTTTGTGTACGAAGTTGTCTTGCTGATGCTTACTTGTACTGCGATTGAAAAATGGCCGAGAGGCGTGTAAATGCAACCATCAACTTGATGCTGCGTTTCGCGGCTCATAGGTGGAAGCGCATAGTGCTGACAAAGGTAAGAAGCTTTGAAAGTTACTTTGTTACTACTTACCTTTATAAATATGCTCCGCGCATCCGTAGATCTACTAGACTCCGTACCTTCGTGTCATTTTGGCGCAGAAATCGGCATATTCCTGTGGATTTCTCGGCGGGCTGGTGTGATGCGGCCGTACGCCACATCGCTCCGGCGTGAAGCAGAAGGTAACCGTCAGCTCAAATGGCTCCAGCAGCCGCATTTGACGGTCGAACCACTGCTCGGCATTTGGCCGTTCGAAATCTGCCCAGCTTAAGCCTGTGCGTAGTCTCTTCACGCCCAAATCACGCAGCGCTTGCGCGCCTTTTTCCAGCCGATGATCCTCGAAATGGAACCATTGGCAAATCCCCAGTGCTGGCGCGAAATCCGCGAAATGCCGGGCCGCCAGCTTCGCGCTGCCATCTTCGCGGAACAGGCCCATGTAGAAGTGCCGATAGTAGGAAGATCCTTCGCTCTCGCGATGCCGCGTTGTTGCAGGCCACGCTCGCGGAAGGTCGAATAGGCTGTACCAATACACCCGCTCCAGGCGCGGAATCAGCAGCTCAGCCGTTCTCTTAAGCCCGAATTCCTGCACTTCCTCGGCCCCAAACGACGATGCTCCCACTTCCGATATCCAAATCGGCTTCTTCGTAACTGCCTGGATTTCCGCTACTTTGTCGGGCCACTCATGAATCGTCCAGTGATTCCAGTCAAGAGGAAATCCGTGCAGCGCCACCACATCCAGTTGATCCAGCGCGCCCTTCTCCTGCATCCGCACGATAAACGCCGGGTCTATCGGTGAGATACCGCCCAACACCTTGGTAAGTCTATGATTTTCCGCGTGGATCGCCGTCGCCGCTAACTTCACCATTTCCGCGTAAGTAGACCAGTCGCGGTCTACCTCAAAGTCCCAATGCGAGAGGTTGTTCGGCTCGTTCCAGAGCATGACGGCTTCGATCATACGAGTCGTGTTGTGTTAATTGAGAAACAGTAGCTTAGCCGAACGTGACCGGAAGCGGGTGCAGATACGCTTCATCATCACACCGGCAGATAAAAACCTCCGCTTCAGGAACACTCTGTATCTTGAATCCGGAGCTTCGCAACACCGCTTCAGCGCAGGAACGATTCGGAATCCACCAATTCGTCGGGTCTTGCGAGTAACTGCTTTCGATGAAGTGCATCTTCGGGAAACCGGGTTTATCGAACACCGCTCGTTCCCAAAAAGGGTAATCGGATTCAATATCCGGACGCGTGCGGCTCCCGCGCAGCATCGATTGAAAAATGAACCAGTCCTTGGCTACGTGCTGCCGCAGAATATCCAGCGCCAGCAACGGGTAGCGCAGGTGATAGAACACGCCCATGAACAAAACCATATCGAAGCGTTCCTTTAATCGCGGAACCTCGTACACGGACATCTGTTCAAATGAAATATCAAGCTCCAGCATCTGGGCCGCAAACCGCGCTTGCTCCAGATACTGCTCGTCATGGTCGATTCCTAATACCCGTTTGGCGCCGCGCCGCTTCATCTCGATCGAGTAGAAACCACCATTGCATCCGATATCGAGAACACTCATTCCCTCCAGATCCTTCGGAACGGCGTCTTGAAAGCTATGCCATTTGGCCGAAGGATAGTCGCCCAGAAAGTGATCTGGCGCGGTTTGCACGCCTTGCAGAGATATGTTGTGAAACCATGGACCTAGTTCAGTCACTCTTCTTTCGATTTCCTCGACGCTGAGGCTTTGTGGCAAGTGCATTCCTTTCTACCCTGTTATGACTCGTATTCTACTGATCCGGCACGGAAATACCGACCTACTCGGGCGCGTGTTATATGGGCGCATGCCCGGCGTTCATCTGAGTGCCGAAGGATGCAGGCAAGCGCAAGCCTTGGCGCAAGCTCTCAAAAACCGTTATAGATTGGCCGCCGTCGTATCCAGCCCTCTGGAGCGCGCCCTTGAAACAGCGCGGTTCATCGCCGATGCGCAAGCCCTCGAAGTCTCCACCGACGAAGGCATCCTCGAGATTGATTTCGGCTCCTGGATGGGCAAGCCGTTTACAGAGCTGGCGGATTTGCAGGATTGGACACGCTACAACCAGTGTCGATCCACCAGCAGCGCGCCCGGAGGAGAGCTCATGCTGCAGGTTCAAACGCGCGCCTGGGCCAGCTT
This sequence comes from uncultured Acidobacteriaceae bacterium, assembly GCA_963795445.1. Taxonomy (GTDB): domain Bacteria; phylum Acidobacteriota; class Terriglobia; order Bryobacterales; family Bryobacteraceae; genus Bog-105. The sequence continues at coordinate 235,486 of CAWCHX010000006.1, forward strand.
GCAAAAAATCGTGGACCGGTATCGTCAGGAAGAAGCAACCGTAGCCGTCGTGACGCACGGCGACGTTGTGCGCGCGCTGCTTTTACTCCTGCTGGGAATGCCTATTGATCACATTCATCGGCTCGAAGTCGCGCCTGCCTCTGTCAGCGAAGTTTTGCTGGACTCCGGCCACCCCCGCGTCTTGACCGTCAATCAGGTGTTTTAGGGGTAGTAGCCACATCCAACCGAAAACCTCCGTTAAGGATTTGAGCCGGTTGATCTCGACGGAGCCAGCCATGATGGCCGCTTTGGTAGATACGTAAACACATCGCGACTACACACAGGTGATCCTTGTGCGGCTGCAGATCATCAGGCCAATGTCTAGATCCGGGTGAGCAAGGTCTAGTCTAAGTCAGCTGCGAAAATGGACGCCAGATGAAACCGGAAAACTGGATTAGCCTGGCGCAGTTTGCCTTCACGGCCGCAGCACTTTTCATAGGACCGTGGTGGGCGGTTCGCCGCTCAATAGCGCAATTCCATGAGCAAAAAATTTGGGAAAAGCAGGTCGAGACGTATCAGCAGTTGATCAGCGACATCTCTCACTTGTACGAAGACTACAGTGACAATTTCCAGCGAGCGGTTACCGATCAGAAACCGAGTGAGCTTTCAAGTGAGTTGAAGGAAGCAAGAACCAGGCTCGAACGTCACGCGAACTGTGGTGGCTTCATCGTTTCAGAGCGAGCCGGAGAAACGATAAGGAAAGCGCTCTACTCCACTGACCCAAGTCGCTACGGGTCCTACGCCGAATATTATGATGGCGCCGCAGGCGGCCTCAAAGAAAACCTCGCAATGCTGATTCGATGTGCCAAGGACCAATGTCAGTTTTCCCAATAACGGAGCCGCCTTTTGGAACGCTCGTCACCTTTGTCCTATCGCCACCTAAAAGGCTGTCCGGTGTCGATTCACTGGGACATCAGTTCTAGAAGACACCCGGTGGTCGTAGCGTTTGTAATGCACCCCGCTTGAATTCGGGTCGTTCCTCTACCCTTCGCGACTACGCACGATCTACCCGGGTCTTGACTGTGGCCAATCTACGATAACCCGGTTTTTGAACCAGTGAGACGGATTTGCTGACGGCGTCTAGCAAACTACTGTCCGGATTGTCGACCGGGGAGCAGTCACGTGAATAATGTCCGGCGCACCGCTGTCACACTGCCATGATTCGGCGTGTCCAAACTATAGGAGATGATGATCCATCCGAATCCGCTCGCCGATGCGGCCCTGACTGAGCCCGACGACCAAGCTTTGGTCCGGCTCGTGCAGTCGGGCAGCAAAGAAGCCCTGGACTTGCTCATAAACCGGCATCAGCGCTGGATCTACAATATCGCCCTCCGGATGGTGTCCTTGCCCGAGGATGCTGAAGACGCAACACAGGAAATTCTCATCAAGGTCCTCACGAAGCTATCTACGTTCCGGGGCGACAGCCAATTTCGAACCTGGTTGTACCGTCTCGCGGTCAACCACCTGCTGAACATGAAGCGTGCCCGCGCCGAAACCAGTGAGATGACTTTCGAGGATTACGGCCGCGAACTGGACAGCACCCCGGAGGCCGATCTGCCCGCTCCCGATTCGCAGAGGCCCGACGCACAGTTGCTGGTAGAGGAGGCAAAGATCGGCTGCACATCCGCCATGTTGCTCTGCCTCGATCGGGAGCAGCGGCTCGTATACGTGCTCGGGGAGATCTTCGGCGTAGCGGACCGCGTGGGAGCCGAACTGCTCGACATCTCGCGCGACAGCTTCCGTCAGAAGCTGGCCCGCGCGCGGCGCGACCTGTGCAACTTCATGCAGGGCAAGTGCGGGCTGGTAAAGGCATCGAATCCGTGCCGCTGTGCAAAAAAGACCCAGGGATTCATCCAGTTGGGCTACCTCGATCCGCAGAATCTACTGTTCGCTCGCGAGCGCATTATCCAGGTGCGCGAAGTGGCGGAAAAACGGTCCGAGGATCTCGATGCACTCTACGCCGCGTACGCGGAAATCCACCGGATGCACCCGTTTCACGAGCCGCCGGATTTCGCGGCTTCGCTCCGCAGGCTCATCGAGCGCACCGACTTTCGATCGGCTTTCAATGCGTAGGAAAGGACATGCAAATGACTACTAATCTCAATACAGATGCCGCGGCCATCATGAAAACAACGCTAGGATTCCTGTGCGCTCTTTTGTTGACGAGCGGCATCGCGCCGGCTCAACAGGAATCCACATCGCTTAGGGGAGCGTGGCAGGTCACCAACGTGCAAATGACAGGCGCAAATGCACGCACGGTCACCAATCCACAGCCGGGGTTGTATTTGTTCACTGGCAAGTACTTCAGCCTCATGATGGTGATGGGGGACCATCCCCGTCCGATCCACCCTACGCTACCTGAAATGCCGAAAGCAAGTGCGCAAGAGATCCTCGCCATCTATGGCCCTTATGTGGCCAACACCGGGACGTACGAGGTAAACGGTGGCACGCTGATCATGCATCCGACGGTGTCCAAGAACCCGGAGCTGATGGGCGGAAGTGTCACTTACTCTTTCGAAATTCATGGAAACTCACTGACGCTGAAAATGGTGAAGATGGTCATGGGCGCGAGCGTACCTCCCCCCCCTTTGCCTCAGGCGATTTGGACACTTACCCGAGTGGAATAAGGACGGCTGGTGGCCCGGAAGAGCCTCGGCCGTCCATGAGGCTGCGGCCGATGACGTAATTTTGCCGCCTCTACCTAAGCGGCTCCGGCGGCAATCAGATATCCGGCTTCCGACCTGGATGCCTGCAGTTCATTACACGCGGCCCATTTTGCCCGCGCGGTAGTCCTCGACGGCTTGGCGCAACTCGGCTTCGGTGTTCATCACGAACGGGCCGTAGCTGGCGACAGGCTCGTCGATCGGCTCGCCGCTCAGGACCAAAACCAGAGATTCCGCCTTCGCCTCCAGGCGGACTGTTTCACCGGAAGTACTGAGGGGCGCGACTTGCGCCGTACCCTTCAATGTTGCCGATCCATTCACAACAATCTCGCCCCGCAACAGCACAATCGCAGAATTGTGGCCAGCGGGCAGGCTGAATTCACCGGTCCCGCCTGCCTCCAGACGGAGGTCGAAGACGTTGACTGGTGTGACTGTTCTGGCAGCGCCTCTGACGCCGTTCAGCTCACCCGCAATGATGCGGGCGTACGCTCCAGTCCCCAGTTCGACGCGCGGAATGTCGGCACTTAAAATGCCTTGATACCGGGGCTTGGACATCTTCTGCGCCGCAGGGAGGTTGACCCAGAGCTGCACCATCTCGAAGTCTCCGCCCTTGGCGGTAAAGTCTTTGCCGTGTTTCTCCGCGTGGACAACACCGGACGCGGCCGTCATCCACTGCACGTCGCCTGGGTTAATCGTGCCTGAGTTTCCACCGGAATCGCGGTGATCGACACTTCCCTGATAAGAGATCGTGACCGTCTCGAAGCCGCGATGCGGATGCTCTTCGACGCCGCGCGGCCGGTTTGAAGGCTCAAACCGGGCGGGACCGGCATAGTCGAGCATTAGAAACGGACTCAATTCCGTGAGGCCGTGGGAGGGAAAGATTGTACGCACGGGAAACCCATCTCCTACCCAATGGGACGATGCTGCCCTATAAACACCCAATACTTGTTTTCGTTCTGACATTTTTATCTCCTTGCTTCCTTTTTCTCAACAGATTTCTCTTCTTCAGCAGACATACCCTCGGCCTCCTGACCGAGCTTTCGCAAGAGGTCCGCAAGGGCATTCCGCTCCGGTTTATCGAGGCGCGAGAAGACACGTTCCATGTCGCGCGCGTGCGCGGCAAACACCCTGCGGATCAGCTTCGATCCTTCTTCCGTCAGGTGCACGATGCGAGCGCGACGGTCCGTGGGCGCAGCCGCCCGGTCCACGAAACCGCTCTGCTCAAGCCGGTCAACGGCTGCTGTCATTGACCCGCTGCTGAGCAAAACCTTCTTCCCTAGGACGCTAATCGACAAAGGTCCTTTATGAAGAACGGCTTCGAGAACCCCGAAATCGCTCAGGCACAAGCCTGTGCTGATCACGCTGCGCAGCGCGTGTGCTTCTACGGCCTTGCTGGCCTTCCACAGAAGCAGCCAGAGATGAACGCCGCTAGCATCAGGTCGTGTTCGCTTCAGTTTTTTCATTTATCTTTATATAGAGATGCTTGATATCAAGGAAAGATTCAGAGGAAAAAACGTCGTAAGCCAGAACTTCCAATCCTCAGGCACATCATCTGGGAAGCCTGCCCGCAAACTGCGCAATATTCCGGCGTCAGGAGGCCGTTATCGACAAGCCGCGTGTTCCGCCGCGATACAACTGGAGTAATATTTTTTCAATGCCAGACCCGTCTTCCGACAGCCGGAAAGATCTGCTCCACCTGCTCGTTTCCCAGTTAACCGAATTTGTGATCGTGCTCGCCGATACGGAAGGAAACTTCACCTCCTGGCATCCGGGCGTGCAGCTTCTCTTCGGCTATACGCCGGACGAGTTTATCGGAGCGAATATTGAGATGCTTCTACCCATGCCTGAGAGGCTCAGAGGAGACGCTAGGCGCGAGCTACAACACGCCGCCGAAACGGGTCGAACCTCCGATACGCGCTGGCTCGTGAAAAAAAACGGCCAGCGGATTCTCGTCGAAGGCGTAAACGTCGGACTGCGCGATGCGGGGAAGCTGGTCGGTTTCGGTAAGGTGCTACGCGACGTCACCGAGCAAAAAAACTCCGAAGATAGCCTGAGAGCCTTCGCTGAAGCACTGGATCAAGCGACTGTGATCGTGCGCCGCTGGGACGGCACGATTGACCACTGGACTGCGGGTTGTGAGAGGCTCTATGGCTGGACCGCGCAAGAAGCCGTCGGTCACGTTTGCCACGAACTGCTTCAGACCAGTTTCCCGGCGCCTTTAGCCCAGATTCAACATGATCTGCGTCTCGCTCGCACTTGGGAAGGCGAGGTAGAGCATACCAGGCGTGACGGCAGCAGAGTCTCCGTCGCCACTCACTGGGCTTTGTTGACAGGTGGTGAGAATGAGCCGCTCACCATCATTGAAACGCAAACCGACATCACCGCTCGTTCGCGCATGCAGCATGAACTGGAAGCCGCAAATGAGCGGCTGAAAGATATGGCGATGGAACTGGAGCGCTCCAACGAAGAACTCGAAGAGTTCGCCCGCATCGCTTCGCACGATCTCAGCGCGCCGATCACTAGCACCCGTTGGATCGTTGATTTACTCTCCAGCAGGCATGCTGGGCAGCTCGACGCTGAAGGCCAGCGTTGTTTAAAGCAAATCTCGCAGGGCCTGGACCGCATGGCCGATCTGGTCGAGGGCGTACTTGCCCACGCCCAGGTTGGAAGAACCGCCATTGGATCTTCCCAAGCCACGGATGCGGCCGAGGCTTTGGCCTCTGCGCTCGAGAATCTTCGCAAGGACATCCAAACTTCCGAAGCCGTTGTGACGCATGATCCCCTCCCTCAATTGCGAATCGATCCGCAAGCGCTTAGCCAGCTTTTCCAGAATCTGCTTTCCAATGCAATCAAATATCGGCGTCCCGGCGTATCCCCCGTCATCAAAGTGACCGCTGCAAGACAAGCGTCGGCTTGGTTAATTGGCGTCGAAGACAACGGCATGGGCATTGAGCCTGAATGGTTCGACAGAATTTTTCAACCTTTGCAGCGGCGGCACGGGAGAGAAATTTCAGGAAGCGGAATCGGTCTCGCAACGTGTAAGAAAATCGTAACCCGGGCAGGCGGGCGAATCTGGGTCGAGTCTCAAGTCGGTTCCGGAGCGACTTTTTTCTTCACCCTTCCCGGACCGGAACCCGCTTAGTACTGACAAGTTCGCGCAGTTCCTGCTTCACCCGCTGAATAACTGCATCCCAATCTCCCGGCCGGGGCTGCCGAAAGAGTCGCATGGTCGGGTACCAAGGCGAATCCTGACGCTCCACCATCCAGCGCCAATCGCACTGATACGGCAGCAGCGTCCACACGGGACGCGCCAGCGCGCCAGCCAAATGGGCCATCATTGTATCCACTGTAATCACCAGGTCGAGTGTCTTCAAAGCTTGCGCGGTAAGCGTAAAACTCGTGCATTCATCGCACAGCTTCACGATTCCGGGCGCCGCTTGCAAGGCGAAGAAGGAAATCCCCGGCAGCGCCAATACAGCGCCGAATTGCTCTAGCGGAATCGATCGTTCGGGATTGTAGTCGCTCGCGATCCAGGCGAGCCCAACGCGCAGCGGCCGTGAGCCGTCGAACGGGCAAATTGGCGGCGGTCCCGGCACTGCAAGATAAGGAACTCGCGCTGGTATCGACTCAACAGTTGTTCGATACAGGCGAGGAAGTTCGATCACTTCGATTTGCTGATCCCAGTCCGGCTCCGGCTCGCCCCAAGTAATCACTTCGTCCGCGATTTGCGATTGCTGCAAAAGCAGCTTCAATTTTGGTTGCGCCTCAATGGTCAGACTTCGAGCCTCGTTGCGAATCAGCTCCGCATAGCGAACGAACTGAATGGTGTCGCCCAGGCCGTGTAGACAGCGCAAAAGCACGTGCCGGCCCCTCACGGGAAGACCATCCCAAAAGCGATGCGGATCCGGCTTGCCGCGCCGCGTTATAGCGTCGCTCTCGCGCCACGCAAGTTCAAAATCGCCAGTCAACATGCGGCAGGTCCAGCGTCCGGCAGAGCACACATCCGGATCGCCGCCACTTTGCTCGGCCACATCGAACAGCTCTAACGCGTCAGCAATCCGCACATGTTGCAGCCGTTCTTCAGCCTTCTCCAAAGCTGACTGGCCCGCTTCCGTATCAGCACTAGGACTTATCCTAGCTTCGCTCAGAATGCCTGTAATATTCATGACTAAACGGCATCCACTATATGGCTACAACATAAAATGGCATCACCACACATGGCTTCTGCATTCCAGGGTACCCGCCCCAAGCTTCTTTTCGCCGACGATCATCATTTAGTGTTAGATGCGCTTACCTTTATGTCTGGTAACGAATACGAGGTTCAAGCGGTCGACAGTCTAAAAGCATTTGAGGAAGCGGTCGATCAATTTCATCCGGATCTCGCAATTCTGGATATTCGCATGCCGGACGGGGATGGAATTGAAGCGGCGCGCCGCGTCCTCCACAATAAACCCGAGCTGAAGCTGATCTTTCTATCCATGCACACGGAACCCAATTTTGTGAAGCGCGCCATCGACACGGGCGCTCAGGCATATCTATCCAAACATGCTCCGGCCGAAGAACTCCTGGCCGCTATTCGAATCGTCCTGAGCGGCGGGAAATATATCACTCCGACGCAAGGGCTAGCGGACCAGATCCCAGAAAGCACCTTAACCGAACGTCAGAAAGAAGTGCTTCGTTTGATTGCCCAGGGTTGCTCCGCCAAAGAAATCGCAAGCAAGTTGAATATCTCGGTGCGCACCGCTGAATTTCACCGCGCCGCGATCATGGATCGCCTCAAGATGCATTCAACCGCCATGATGACCAGATACGCCGTCGAGCAAGGCTTAGCATAAGTCTCCCTTATCTCAAACTAGGAAGATGACTTGGCTCATCTGGGCGCTGTTATCTGCTTTTTTTGCCGCCGCGACAGCGATTTTGGCGAAGCTAGGCGTAGCCGGAGTGGACGCCAATTTTGCGACCGCGGTCCGCACCACGGTCGTCGTTGTCTTTACCTGGCTCATCGCGTACGTGGCCCGCGCGCCTGGCACATTTCACGTTCCATCGAACAAGACCTGGCTCTTTCTCGCTCTCTCGGGCCTGGCCACGGGACTTTCTTGGCTCTGCTACTTCAGAGCTCTTCAGGTCGGTCCGGCCTCGCGCGTGGCGCCCATTGACAAACTGAGCGTGGTGCTCGTCATCGTCTTCGCGATAGTTTTCTTGGGCGAGAAACTCACCTGGGGAAAGGCGGTCGGAGGCGCTCTCATCTGCGCCGGCGCTATTGCGGTCGCGCTGGATTAGCATGGACCAGCCGCTCTGCTCGATTCGAGCGACCCCCGCTCACCTTCGGAATAATCGGCAGAATGATGGCTGAAGGATAACCCTTCTCGTGTAACACCGTTTGCCGCGCCTTGACGATTTTCGTTTCGTCCGCGTTCGAGCGGAATGAGTTCAGGCTGCGGTCGAAGCGCGGGAAATTGCTGCTCGAAACTTCTAATCGGATTTGGTGTCCGCTCGCGAACACGTAACTGGTTACGCCCGCGTCTATGCTGATCTGATATGGATTGTTGCGTTTCACGAATACAGGCTCATTCAATGAGAGCCGGTAACGCAAGCGCTGGATTCCGTCCGTCACCAGCAGCGGCCTTCCGTCTGGTTGTACGTCGATCAGTTTCGCCGTAAAATCCGTATCGTTAGCCGACGTGGAGACATACAGCACCACGCGTACGGGCCCGGTTACCTCAATCTCCTCCGTCAATGGAGCAGACGTATAGACCAGCACGTCCTGGCGGATTTCGATTATCCGTTGGTCGAGCGGGCCGGGCGGCAGCACATTCGCCTCGCAGCAAATCGCGCCGCCGGTCGTCGGAACGGGATTCTTCGGATCGTAGGTAAACGTGTCGGGCGGTGATTTTTGTACTGGCTGCCAGTGCAAAATCCCATCTCCTGAAAGCGAGTTGGCATCGCCGCTGCTACTCAGGTATAGGGGCGTGTAACGGGTTCGCGCCAGCGGCCATTCGTGTTCTTCCCGCCAGATGTTCGGGCCCATGACAAAGATATGCAGCAGTGGCGCGGCAACTTCGTTTTGCTCGTTAGCCGATGTTTTCTTCAGCCATCGGTCGAACCAGTCCGCTTGCTTGGTCCGGATTGGCACTCCAGCTTGCAGCCCAAAGGTTCGAGTGGGGAATCTCCATGCAGGATTGTGTGCCCACGGTCCAATCCACGTCTCCGTCGCTTCATGCCTCTTCGCAAGCCGCGAGAACGCATCCAAATCGCTCTCCGCATAATCGTCGAACCAGCCCCCGAATGACAGCACCGGCAAGTTCACATGACGAATTTGCTCTCGAATGCTTAAGCGCTTCCAATACGCGTCATACGAAGGGTGCGCAAGCGCAATTCTCCACTCAGGCAGAACGGCCCCGGTTGCGGCTACGTCGGCGGTGCGTAGCGGTATGTGGTCGATATAGCTCTGGAACAGCGGCCGCACGTGCGATGGCGGCGTAAGGTTCTCGGCCAGCCACAGCAATCGATGTCCCACTTGTAAGGCGCCGCCCGTCGAATAGAAACGATCCAGATACTCGTCGTCTCCCGAGCACATCGGCGAAATCGCCATGAGATGCGGATTATCTTCCACCGCTGCCCACCATTGCACGATTCCCAGATATGAGCTTCCAGCCATCGCCACGCGGCCATTGGACCAGGGTTGCTCCGAAATCCAGTTAATCGTGTCGTATCCATCCGGACCCTCCTCCGCCGAAGGTCCGAATACGCCTTGCGATGCATAACGCCCGCGAACGTCTTCGATCAGCACCGCGTACCCGCGCCGCGCGAAGAAACGATATCCCGTCATCAGAGGCGATTTGCGATTGTAGGGCGTGCGAATCAAGACCGTCGGCCAACGCCCTCCGCCGCGTGGCAAGAACAGATCGGCCGCCAGCCGGATCCCGTCCCGCATTGGAACAGCCAATCCCACCTCTTCTGCAATCGCCTGACCCCGCAGGCTGGCTGGAACCAGCAGTAGGAGCGCAGCCATACTCGTGCTCAGTCTTATGGTCATGAGACCGCAGGCGAAGGCTTTGGTCTTGGACCAAATAGCGCTGTCCCCACGCGCACAATCGTCGCGCCCTCTTCAATAGCAACTTCCAAATCTCCGGACATTCCCATCGACAGCTTCGGCAACTCGTATTGACGTCCGAGTTGCGCGAGTTGTTGGAAGTACGGCCTGGAGTGCTCCGGATCGTCGGACCACGGCGGCATGGTCATCAGACCCGACACTTCCAGGTGCGAACATTTTGAGGCGGCCTCCAACAGTCCCGGAATGTCCTCCCGGCCCGCTCCGGTCTTGCTCTCTTCCGCTGAAAGCTTGACCTCCAGCAACACTTCGATGCGAACATTCCGCTCACCCGCGGCAGCATCCAAACGCTCGAGAATTTTGGCCGAATCGACAGTTTCGATTACCTGAAACAGGCCGCTCGCGATGCGCGCCTTGTTGGTTTGCAAATGCCCGATGAAATGGAATCTGGCATCGGCTAAGTCGCTCAACTCTGGACTCTTCTCGGCGAATTCCTGAACGTAGTTCTCGCCGAAAATGCGAAGTCCGGCTCTGGTAAGCCTCGCGAATCCTTCCGGCAGAGAATTTCTTCGAGACCGCCACTAAGGTTATTTCCGAGCGTTTCCGGCCAGTTTTCCCCAGCGCGCGTTGTATGCGCTCTTCTACCGCCTGGAGACGACTCTCGAAACTGGATTCATCGAGTGGCAAAACTCTATCATAGAAACCTCCCTGAAGCGCCTCACGCCCTGGACGCGGAGCAACTGCTCAGCGCTCTCGAGACGTTCGTAGCGACGTGCCGGAATCCCGCAGTCCTGGAATACGGAGAGGAGATGATCGTCCTCACTCCCGGGCAGTATGCGTTCGAAGTCCGCTCGGGACGGGTTTGGATTGACGTCTGGAGCGAGGCGCGCAGTATTTCGCGGCGAATTCTAACCATCGAGCATCATGCGGCTGGCAGTTTGGATTGCACCATTCATCGCTTCGGCGGCAAGCCCGGCAAGCTCAGTTTCCTCGATATCGACCGTCCTCAGACCGCGCATAAGTCGCTTTGTGGAGTGCGGCAGAATTTCGGCGAGCAGTTCCGCCGCATGCTGTTCCGCCAGTTTCCTGGTTGGGAAATAGCAGCGCTGTCCTGCGCCATGGACCTGCGGCGCTCCTTCTCCCCGGTTTTCCCGCGCGCCAGGCTCAGCCGGGGCAATCAGCAGATTGCCGCGATGGCCTGCCCAAACGTCCAGGATGAAGCCGGACTGCTCACCTTCGCGCTCCTATGGTTTGATTATGTGCAGGCCCGCGCGCCAAAAGGGACAAACACATCGATGTGCCTGTTCTTCCCTGAGGCTGCCGGTAACCTCACTGCTCACCGGCTTCGCTGGCTCGGCGGTGAATCGCTTGTCCTGCGTCTCTTTCGCTTCAACGTTCATGGTTCCGCGGGCGAAGTAGACCCGCGCGATCTCGGCAATCTGCAAACCCGCATACAGGCTACCGTTTGCGCGGAGACTTCCTCGGCGCCGTCAGCATCGGAACGTTGGCTCGAGTTAGCTGTCCGCTCCCACGTTACGGCGATCGATGCAACTCTCTTGCCGAGCCCAATCCACGGTCAGGTGCTAACGTTTGCGGCACAAGACCGCGACATAATTGATTTGCTAGCGGTGTCTTCCGACGGGCGGCTCGCGGTTCTCGAGTTGAAAGTCAGCGAAGATCTCCATCTGCCAATCCAGGCGCTCGATTATTGGATGCGCATTCGCTGGCATGCGGAACGAAACGAGCTGGCCCATCTGTTTCAAGGCATTCCGCTTGCGAACGCGTTGCCGAAATTGCTTTTGGTTGCACCCGCGATGTCCTTCCATTCGTCAAATGCAGCAGTGCTTCGTTACTTTTCGCCTGAGATCGAGGTCGAACGTGTGGGTATCAATTCGGATTGGCAGCGGCATCTTAAAGTGGTGTTGCGCCTCCAGGGCGCCGAAATGCCGAAATCGCACGGGAGTTCTCAATGAATTTCAAAGCTTTAATCAACATCAAAAAGGGCCTCGGCCAGCTCAATCCGAACCAGGTTCGGGAAATGAGCCAGAGGCCGGTCCGGCTCGCGCTCCATGCCGCCAGCCAGGAAGCTTATCGGCGCATGGAGAACTTTTTCCTGCGCGATTTGAGCCCGGCGCGCCGCCGTGAATCAGCGCTACTGCTCACCCGGGCGCCCATTCCGGTTCTGGGACAGCACTACGATTTTGCGGTGTATGACGAAGGTGTCGCGGCGCCGCCCGGAGCCCTGATATTTCGGGCCGAACGGCCAGAGTATCTGATCACGAAAGCGCTCGCCGCGTATCCGGAGCTGGGAGTCTCGCTGGCCAAGTCCTTTCTTCCGTTCCGGCGGCCGTTCATCGAACGGGTGATCGCCAAGACCTGCAGAGAGAACACGCTTTTTTCAATCACAACGGCGCTTCCTGACGTGATTCCAAGCATCATCGAATTGCCTTGGGCACTCGCGGAATTCGCTTCGGATACCGCGTTTCTGACTATGAACCAGGTCCGCATGGCTTTTCTGATCGCTGCCGCCAGCGACCAGGAAATCGGATATGCGGAGCAGAGGTCGGAAATCGCAATGGTCATCGGAAGCGCGTTCGGCTGGCGCGCTTTAGCTAAGCAGCTCGTCAGCAAGATTCCGTTTGGTGGGGGTCTGCTGGCCAAGGCGGCGGTCGCGTATGCCGGCACCAAAGTGCTCGGCTTGTCGCTCGATCGCTACTACAGTATTGGCTTTACGTATACCCGCCAGGAGCGCGACCGGCTGTATGCAGACGCGTTCCGCCAAGGGAAAAAAGTCGCCGCTGGGATCCTAAGCCACTTGCGTCCCGAGCTGGCTGCGAAATTCACCGGCGCCCAACGTACCATGGGAGAAAGCGTGCGATGAAGCAGCGTATTTTTCTTAGTTTTTTAGCGATCTCTGCCCTCCTAAGCGCAGATAGCTTGGTGCTCCGGAATGGCAACAGAGTAGAAGGTAGTTTTCTCGGCGGCGACGGCCGCTCGATCCGATTTGCTGTGGGAGACCAGATCAGCACGTACTATGTGAACGACATCCAATCGATCAGGTTCAGCAGTGAACCGCAGTCGTCTACATCGAATGGCGCATACCCGCAGAACCCGGCTTATTCAAATCCCAGCTCGCCACCGCCTGCAACGGCGCCTCCACCACCTCCGCCGGAACGTCCGCGGGAAAGCCGTCCTCCGGATAGCTATTCCGCTCCAGCTGCTCCAGCTGCTCCAGCCGCTCCCGCCGCTTCGGGGCCTGGCAACGGACCGCTGGGATTGCAGGTTCCCGCCGGAACTCAGATTGTGGTCCGTTTGATCGATAGCGTGAACTCGGAGCGGGACAGGCTGGGGCAAACGTATCGCGCCAGCGTGGACCAACCTGTAGCCGTTAATGGGCAGACGGTGATTCCGCGTGGCGCAGACGCCATTGCGACGTTGATCGATTCTAAGGAATCGGGGAAAATCGAGGGCCGGACGGTACTCACGCTCGATCTGAAGAACATTACCATCAGCGGCCACAGCTACGATATCGTGACGACCGGTGTACCCGAAACTAGCGGATCGCGCGGTGCCCGATCGGCCAAGGTTATTGGCGGCGCAGCCGCGCTGGGCGCCATTATCGGCGCTGCTGCCGGTGGTGGCAAGGGAGCGGCGATCGGAGCGGGATCGGGCGCGGGGATTGGAACAGCCGCTGAGGTGATGACCTCGGGCCAGAAAGTGAAAGTCCCGGCTGAGACTCGTTTGACTTTTACGCTTCAGAATCCCATCGATTTTTGATAAGCTGGCGTCCACAGCCGGCTGTGTTCACTCTTCATCCACTGTGTCCAAACCCATCGCGCTTGTCACCGGCGGCAGCCGCGGCATCGGCCGCGCCATCGTCGAAGAGCTGTCAAACACGCATGAAGTAGTTGCCACTTATAACACCAACCAGGCAGCAGCTAAATCCGTAGCGGATGCGACGGGCGCAACGATGCTCGCGTGCCAGCTAGCCGATCCAGAATCGCGCGCGCAACTTCTCGCGGATGTTCGCGCCAAATTCTCCGGCGTCGATCTACTGGTCAACAACGCCGGAATTGCCCCGCGTGAGCGGCGCGATATGCTCGACGCAACCCCCGAAAGCTTCGACGAGCTATTCGCAACGAACTTGAAAGGGCCCTACTTTCTGACCCAGCAGGTCGCCGGTTGGATGCTGGAGAAAGGTTCGGGCCGCATTGTTTTCGTCGGCTCGATTTCCAGCTTTACGGCCTCGACGAATCGCGGCGATTATTGCATGACGAAGGCGGGTATCAGCATGGCTGTCAAGCTCTTTGCGGCTCGTTTGGCCGCTCACAATATTTCCGTGTTCGAGATTGAGCCCGGCATTATTCGCACCGATATGATTGCTTCAGTCGCGGCCACTTATGAGCAACGCATCGCCGATGGCTTGTTGCCGCAGCGGCGCATGGGCGAGCCGGAGGATGTCGCGCGCGCCGTGCGCGCCATCGCGGACGGACATCTCGATTACTGCACGGGACAAGTACTGCACGTGGACGGCGGATTCCACTTACGAGTTCTATAAACATAGAAGTATGGAGATCCTTGACCCCTCCGAAGCGCGCGTGCTCGGCGCCCTGATCGAAAAAGAAGCAACGACGCCCGAGTACTATCCGCTCTCGTTAAATGCTCTGATCAACGCGTGCAATCAGAAGTCCAACCGCGATCCCGTTGTCGATTACGACGAGGATACAGTCTACGACGCGGTAAATCGATTACGGGAAAAGAAATTCGCGTTCATGATTACCGGCAGCGGGCGCGTGAACAAATACAGCCAGCGCATCTCCGAGACGCTCAATCTAGGCCGGCGCGAGTTGGCCATCTTATGCACGCTTCTGCTGCGGGGCCCCCAAACACTGGGCGAGATTAAAGACCGTAGCGAGCGCATGTTTCCTTTTGCCGACCTAGCTGAGGCTGAGACGATGCTCGAAAAACTCGCCGAGTGGCCCGCTGGCGCGCTGATCAAAAAGCTGCCGCGGCAACCCGGCCAGAAGGAAGCTCGCTACGCGCACCTGCTCTCGGGAGAGCCCGCCACTGAATCGGCCGCGGAAACGCCCGCGCAGGCTGCGCCCTCCAGAATCGCCCAACTCGAGAGCGAGTTGTCGCAGCTACGTTCCGATTTCAAAGAGCTCAAGCGCAGGTTCGACGAGCTCGAACAGCAGCTCAGGTGAAGCGCGCGTCAGCCTTGAAGTGCGCCGCTGACGAGGCTGTACAACAACACGGCGAGCACGATGGCGGTGATAATGACAAACTTACGATCGCGCTCCAAAGCGAAGCCCGTTATCGAGAACGCCACTCGAGCTATAGGCGTGGCAATCAGTAGCAGAATCCCGAACTGGACGATGGATCGTGGGCGCAGAGCAACAGCGCCTTTGACGATTTCGCTTACAATGCGATCCACGCGCGGCTGGCCGTTGAAAGTGTGGTAATCGGCCGATTCCGCGCCGTGCCGCGCCAGATAATAAATGCCCCCGATCAATACCACTGCTCCCGAAATCAGAACTCCGCTGCGGAGCAGGATGCTGACCATGCGCTCGAGGCTGCTGTCGGTCATCTTCGGCGCGCTCATATCTTCCCTTTCAATCCGTTAACGATCATCTCGATCGCTATAGCAGCTACAACGATGGCGAAGACTCTTCTCAACAACGTGACCGGCAGACGGGCCAGAAAGCGGGCGCCCAGCATCGATCCTGTCAGGACCCCGAGCATTACCGGCATGGCGATTCCAGGGTTTACGTACCCACGGCTTAGGTACAGGCTGGCGCTGGCGGCCGCCGTCACTCCGATCATGAAGTTGCTGGTGGCCGTGGAGACCTTAAACGGAATCTGCATGGCCTGGTCCATGGCGATGACTTTTAACGAGCCCGATCCAATCCCTAACAAGCCGGATATCGTACCAGCGCCAAACATAAGTCCGAAGCCGGTCTTCACGCGATGTACCTGATAGCTTTCCGTGCCCGTGCGGGTCTGGTAGGAGCCGCTCAACTGCAATCGTTCAGCGAGGTGATCCGCAGGTAAGGGAGCCGTCGAAGATATGCGGCCCCGCTGAGTTTGCCAGGCGGCCTGTATTAAGATCAGTCCGAAAATGATACCGAGAGCGCTAGTCGGAATATACGCGCTCAAAAAAGCTCCGAAAAGCGCGCCGAGCGTAGTGGCGATCTCCAGAAACATGCCGATGCGAATATTCGAGTAGCCATCCCGAACGTATGCGGCCGCGGCGCCCGATGACGTAGCGATTACCGAAACCAAACTCGCGCCAATCGCATAGCGGATATCGACGCCGAGGAATAAGGTTAAAACCGGCGTGACAATTACTCCACCGCCGAGTCCCGTCAGAGCGCCTATGAAACCTGCCAGCAGAGAAGCAGCGAAGACGATGGGGGTAAATTCTGCAACTGTCATGAGTGCGCGATTCTGCGCGCCGATAAAAGAGATAAGCTGTTCATAGTTTGTACTTAGGATCTCTTGTGAAAAAACTTTCGTTCTGTCTTATTGCGGCGAGCGTTTGCTTTGGCCAGCAAGCCCCCGCGCCTCCGCCGGTTCAATCGCCAGATGTTCATAGCGATGGACGTGTTACGTTCCGCCTGCGCGACCCGAACGCACAGCAGGTTTCTGTCAGCGTGGAAGGCGCTAAGGGGCCGCTGGCGATGGAGAAGGATCAACAAGGCGTCTGGAGCGCCACGACGGACGCTCTTGCGCCTGAAATATATGGGTACTCGTTTACCGCGGACGGCGTTCATCTATTGGATCCCTCTAATTCCGAGATCAAGCCTAACCTGCTGAATCTGTCGAATGTGGTTCACGTGCGGGGCGCCTCTCCACTTGCCTGGGAGCCAACCGACATCCCCCACGGGATTGTTCATCATCACTTCTATAAATCGAGCATCATCGGCGACAATCGGGACTTCTATGTTTACACCCCGCCCGGATACGATCCGAATGGAAATACGCGCTATCCCGTGCTCTATTTGCTTCACGGGTTCAGCGACGACGCCAGCGGCTGGACAGCAGTAGGCAAAGCGAATCTGATTCTCGATTCCTTGATTGCGGAAAACAAAGCAAGACCCATGATCATTGTGATGCCACTAGGCTACGGCGCGCCGGAGATTGTTCAACGAACTCCGGCGGCAGGCTCGGGAATGCGCGATCCCGCACTGCGCGACCGAAAC
This sequence comes from uncultured Acidobacteriaceae bacterium, assembly GCA_963795445.1. GTDB lineage: Bacteria > Acidobacteriota > Terriglobia > Bryobacterales > Bryobacteraceae > Bog-105. The sequence continues at coordinate 252,441 of CAWCHX010000006.1, forward strand.
GTCAATAATTTCCGTTCGGCTTTAATCGATGAAGTGATTCCGCGCGTGGAGAGGATGTATAAAGCGAATTCGAGCCGCGATGCCCGGGCGATTGCCGGACTCTCTATGGGTGGAGCAGAGTCACTGCTAACGGGTCTGAACAGGCTGGATAAATTCTCGTGGGTAGCATCGTTCAGCTCAGGCGGCATGGGGGAAGACTTCGCCACGGATTTTCCACAACTGAGTTCTTCGGCGAATGCGCAACTTCACCTGCTGTGGATTGCTTGCGGCACCGATGATCGTCTCATCACCGCGAACCGTAACTTTGTAACGTGGTTGAAGACCAAAGATATTCATTTGACTCAGATTGAAACACCGGGCATGCACACCTGGATGGTGTGGCGGCGCAATCTGCTTGATTTCGCTCCGCTCATTTTTCGGAACAAATAAAGGCCGAACGGTCCGCAGACCATTCGGCCTTTCTCCTCGGAGCGGTGGACTTCACCCGAGGCGAACTACTTGCCGGAGTCGCCGGGCGCTTTGGGAGTGGGATTACCGCCAGGCTGGTTAGAGCCTGCGACGATCCCCTGGTTAACCCAGACCTTCACTTCCACTCGCCGGTTCTTCTCGCGGTTTTCTCGCGTGTCGTTCGGTACTGCCGCATGGGACGTTCCCATGCCAGCAGGCGTCAGGATTCGAATAACTGGAACGTTGCCTTGTTGTTCCAAGTAGCGAATGACTGCATTGGCGCGCTGTTCGCTGAGCACCTGGTTGCGCGCAGCTTTTCCAGTCGTGTCTGCAAAACCGGCTATTTCAACCAGATAACCCTTCTCGTTCACCGCTTTCTGCGCTAGCTCATCGAGCGTTTGCTTGTCCTCCGGGCTGAGCACTGCGCTGTTGAATTTGAAATAAACAGTTTCGTCGTATTTTGGTTGATAATTATCCAGATCGGAAACCCGATGGTTGACATCGTTGACGCCCTGGTTGGCCTGATCAGCTTCCTGCTTCACCTGCCCGACCTGCTGCTGAGTCTGCTTCTCCTGGTCGTCTAGCTGTCCCTGGCGCGTTTCCAACTGTCCGGCACGCCCTTCCAAGGCGCCAGCGCGCCCTTCCAAGCTACCCGCCCGAGCCTCGAGTGGCGATACGCGGGTATCGATTTGGCGCGAGGCGCGCATGGAGTTCGGATCGAAGGTAACGCGGTCCGCGACCAAGTCACCCTTTTCATTTCCTCGACCCTGCGCCTCGATCTGCAGACCAGGCACAAGCGAGGAAAGCTCCATGGGCGATTTACCGTGAAAAACCCCACGTTTGAGCTGAATTTTCGTTTCTTTGGTGAGATCTACCGTGCCGATGGCATCGGTGTTATCACGAAGCTTCAGGATGTCACCGTCGCGGGAAATGATGACGCCTTGGATCTTCACCTGTTGTCCGGCTGTAAATGTTCGGGCGTTCGGCTCGACCCTTCCCAAGGCGAGCGGCGCCGCGATGCATAGCGGCAGGGCGATTCCCATAAACACCCGGAAATGTTTGGATGCTGATAGCTGGTTTTTCAATTTGTATGGCCTCCTGTCCTAACCTTCTTTGTCTCTGTCTTGTGCCACCCGGACTAGTACTCTTTCGCGTTCGACACATTAGACGCCATCGAGTACAGGTTGTAACTGTAATTTTGCCAGCTACAAACAATACATGGATTTGAGTACTATCGCAGCCCGGATGATATAACGAGTTCGATGCCGGATAAACGGAGCTTTTATGGATGGTGGATCGTTGCGACGGCGTTTGTCACGTTCGGCATCGCGGTCGGTATTCCCTATTACAATCTTCCATTCTTTTACGACTATTTTCAGCACACCTTCGGTTGGGATCTTCAACAAATTACCCTCGGTTTCCCGATTGCCGCGCTTTTGACGATTTGGGTGGGGCCTTTGTTGATCCCGCGCTTAAGCCCCAGAAAACTGATTATCGCGGGAACCGGACTCACAGCAATTTCCTTCTTCGGCTTCAGCATGATGAAGGGGGCGATCTGGGTTTATTTCCTCCTCTATTTCATCTATACGGTCGGATATCTTTTCTCTGGCCCCATCCCGCACCAGATCCTGGTCTCGTATTGGTTCCAGAAGAAACGCGGACGAGCCATGGGAGTGGTCTACGTCGGGGTGGGACTGTTTGGAGGCCTCGGCTCGTTCTTCGTACGTTGGCTGACCGACAAGTATGGTTTTCAGACGGCGCTGATGGCCGTGGGCGGCCTGATGTTAATAGCTTGGCCGTTGGCGCTATTCCTTATCAAGGACAAGCCTGGAGAGATTGGGCAATTTCCCGATGGGGCGGCGACCCCTCCCGCCGATGTCAAGCTGGCGCCCCACACGTTCTTCCATTTACTTCGCAGCGGATCGTTCTGGCTTCTGCTGCTGGGCAGTATCTGCTCGATCGGATCAATTGGATCTATCAATATGCACATGAAATTCGTGTTCCGCGATAACGGATTCGTCGATCAAAAAGTGCTGAACGCGACTTGGACGACGGCCTCGGTGCTTATCTTGTGGTCGAGCATCGCAGGGCGGTTGAGCATCGGCTATTTTGCGGATATCTTCTCGAAGAAGCGGGTGATGACTGCGACGTATTTCATCGTGGCAGCCACGATTCTGCTGCTGCTGTCGGTGACACCCGGGCATCCGGCGTCGCTCTATGTCTTTGCCCTTGTATTTGGTTTTTCAATGGGCGCCGACTACATGCTGATACCGCTGATGGCGGCGGAGCAATTCGGAGTGAACACGCTGGCGCGGGCGATGGCGGTGATTCTGCCAGTGAATACGATTGGACAAACCTGGTGTCCGTACCTGGTTTCCAGGCTGCGCGAGCATTACGGCAACTATGTCGCGCCCATGTGGGTGGTGTTTGCGATCGCCATGCTGGGCGCGCTTGCCATCGCGATCATTCCGCGGCATGCTCCTTTACTCGAACCCGCGCCGGTGGACGACGCGGCTGGAGCCGCGCGAAACTGAAAGAGATGACGGAAAAGGCTACATTTGGAGCGGGCTGCTTCTGGGGCGTGGAATCGACCTTCCGCGAAATGGATGGCGTGGTGGATGCATTGGTTGGCTACGAAGGCGGACACCTGACGAATCCAACGTATAAAGATGTCTGCACCGACGGCACCGGACATGCGGAAGTGGTGCAAGTTGAGTACGATCCAGCAAAGGTCAATTACGATCAACTGCTGGATGTTTTCTGGAGCGCGCACGATCCGACGCAATTGAATCGGCAAGGTCCGGACGTTGGAACACAGTACCGAAGCGTGATTTTCTTCCACAGTCCGGAACAGGAGCAAGCGGCGCGAGCTGCTAAGTCGAAGCTAGAAGCCTCGGGCAAATTCCGCCGGCCGATTGCAACGCTGATTGAGCCGGCCCAGACGTTCTATAGAGCCGAAGAATATCACCAGCAGTATCTGGCTAAGCGTGGACTGCGGCATTGCCATATTTAGGCAAACGCTTGCTTACGCGGCGCGGCTCTGTATCGGCGTTTGCCGGTCATTGTGTGCCGGCCACTAGGGGAGCTTTAGCCTTCTGCTTGAAATAGTCGATGGTGATGGCGAGGCCTTCGTCGAGGGGCACTTTGGGCTGCCAGCCGAGGACGCGCCTGGCTTTGGCGATGTCGGGGCGGCGGAGTTTAGGGTCGTCCGCCGGAAGCGGCTTGAACTCAATCCCGATTTCATTCCCGAAGCGGGAGCGGACGCGATTGGCAAAGTCGAGGATTGACATCTCAGCCGGATTGCCGAGGTTGACGGGATAGCGCTCGTCCGATTCACTGAGCAGCAAGAGCCCTTCGATCAAATCGGAGACGTAGCAGAAGCTACGAGTCTGAGCGCCGTCGCCGAATACCGTTAACTTCGCACCCCGGAGGGCTTGATCGATGAAGGCGGGAACCACACGTCCATCGTTGAGGGCCATGCGAGGTCCGTAGGTATTGAATATGCGAGCGATGTTTGTGCGCACTCTATGAACGCGATGAACGGCCATGGTGAGCGCTTCCGCGTAACGTTTGCTCTCGTCATAACAAGAACGCAAACCGACCGGGTTCACATTGCCCCAATACGTTTCGGACTGCGGATGTTCCAGCGGATCGCCGTAGCATTCGGAAGTGGACGTGAGCAGAAAGCGGGCGTTGTGCCGGCGGGCTAACTCCAACATGTTGCGCGTTCCGGTCGATCCGGACTCGAGCGTTTCGAGCGGGTGGTTCAAATAATCGACCGGACTGGCGAGAGAAGCGAGATGGAAGACACGATCGACGCGGCCGGCAACATTCAAGGGATTGCAGACGTCTTGCTCGATGAATTCGAAGGAGGGATTGTCTCGTAAATGCTCGATATTTTCAAGATTGCCGGTGATGAGATTGTCGAGTCCATGGATCTGGTGACCTTGCTGGATGAGGCGATCGCAGAGGTGTGATCCAATGAAGCCAGCAGCTCCTGAAATGACATATCGCACGCTTTTTCATGCTACTAAAGGCGGCGGTTTCATTCTGCGATGTTCTACTTCTTGCGCTAATCGTTGTTTCCGCGTGGCTGTTCTGGTTGCGCTTTGGCAAAGTGGCGCAGCGGATTCTGCACGCGCGCAAGGATGCCGATTTCAAATTAGCGCCGGTTGGGCGGCGCTGTTGGGACTTCTTTTGGGAAGTATTGTGCCAGGCAAAAGTCATTCGCGAACGGCCGCTCCCTGGGGTGGCGCATGCGTTCGTGTTTTGGGGTTTTTGCGCTTTTGCGCTGGTCACGCTGAATCACATCGCATCGGGATTTGGCGTTCCACTCTTCGAGCGCCACGGCACGTTTGGAGCATTCTACTTCTGGTTCGCTTTCGTCTTCGCGCTTTTCTGCGCGGTGTCGATTGCGGCGCTCGCCTTCCGGCGCTTCATCATTCGACCGATGTGGCTGGGGCCATTGTCACCGGAATCAGGCGTGATCGCACTACTCATCTTCCTCCTGATGGTGACCTATATGCCGATGTGGTGGGTGCCGGAGGGATCGGCAGCCGGGCAAGCGCTGTGGTGGATTCATACACTGACGTTGCTTGCTTTTCTTCCATTGATTCCGCATACCAAGCACCTTCACTTGATATTGAGTCCGGTGGCAATCTTCCTGGAACGGAGCGGATTCAGCCATATTCCAGCGCTGGCTGGAGATGAAGACTTCGGCATCGTTTCAGGCAAAGACATAACGCAAATCACGGCGCTGCAGGCTTACTCTTGCGTGGAATGCGGACGATGCACGGAACATTGTCCGGCGAATAATACCGGCAAAGAGCTGAATCCGAAATTGATCGCGCTGGGATTGCGGTCCTATTTAAATGAATACGGGAACGAGAACGAAACAGCGATTTTGAGCGCAACCGTTTCGCAGAAGGCCATCTTTCAATGCACGACATGCGGCGCGTGCGAGTATCAATGTCCGGTGGGCATTCAGCATCTGCCGATGATCATTGGATTGCGCCGAGGCGCAGTGAACACGGGCACGTGGGAAGACGATTACGGGACGAAGCTGTTCCTGAATCTCGAGCGGAATGGGAATGCGATGGGCTTCTCGCAGACTGAACGAGACAAGTTCATCGGCAAGCAGGAGCTTCCGATTTTCGACGGGTCGCAGGAATATTGCTTATGGCTGGGGTGCATGGGCGCGTACGATCCGCGGGGGCGGGAGATCATCGGCGCATTCGCGACCGTGATGAAGCACCTGGGAACTTCGTTTGGGGTGCTGAAAAAAGAGCGCTGCACGGGAGATCCGGTGCGGCGGCTGGGCAACGATCTGGTATTCGGGCAACTGGCCGAGACCAATATCGCGACGCTGCAACAGGCGGCTGTCAAGAAGATCGTTTCGATTTGCCCGCATTGCGTGCGCACGATTCAGGAAGATTGGCGCGAGCTGGGGGCGGAAGTTGAGATAGAGCATCATAGTGAATTTCTGGCCCGGCATGCGGATCAGTTGCCGGCAAAGCAAGATGGCGAGCGCGTTGTATTCCACGATCCGTGCTATCTGGGCCGCTATCGCGGTATTTATGACGAACCACGGAAAGTGATCGCGCGTTCGGCGACGGTGATCGATCCACCGCGGGCGAGAGAACGGAGTTTCTGCTGTGGAGCGGGCGGAGGACTGGTATTTCTGGGTGAAGAGACGGGCCACAGAGTGAATGAAGCTCGGGCGAAGGAACTGGCAGCGACGGGCGCAGACACTATTGGCGCAGCCTGCCCGTTCTGCAACAGTATGTTCCGCGATGCGCTGGCTACAACGAGCCCAAACCCGCCACGATTATTGGATATTGCACAAATCGCGGCTGAGCAGCTTCGGAACCGGGAGAACTAGGCGATTTTCCTGGCGAGTCTGTCAGCGACGCCCGGGCGATTTCCCGCCTTGTAGTGCTCATAGTAGGCGATCTGAACATCCATTTCCTGAATTGAAAATTCGAACCCAAATTGCGCCGGATTGAATTCGCGGCCAGCCTGCTTTTCCTGCCGCTGGATCTCGAGCGCGTCCTTCATATCCAGTTCCCGGTCGCGCCTGCGCTTGGCCTGCAGCTGTTGCAGCTCAATGAGATCTTTTTCGCGCTGCTTGCGAAGGCGGCCTTCCTGGACGCCGAGATTGTTGAGCTCCTTCTTATAGGTGATGAAGACCTGCGCTTCAATGAGGGTATTGCGCACGGCAGTGTCTTCTTCATCAGCGAACTTCGCGGCGAGGTCGCGACGGCCAATGGCGTAGATGCCTGATTCGAGAGACGGGATGCGGAGGAGACGCCATTCGGTATCGGCGATGGCTTGAACGAGCGCGTTCTCGTCCTCCACGGGGTTGTACTTCTTGAAAAAACGCTGGACGTGCTGCTCATATTTGGCGGCATCGTCACCGGGCAGCAGAACAGTGCGGCCGGTGAGTCCGGTTTTGACGGCGTTCAGAGAAGACTTGGCTTTACCGTCCGAACTGGTTGGACCGGTAGAAAGTTGAGCGTTGGCTCGATTCGCGTTCATTTGCGCGTCGCTTGACATGGTGATTGGAAATAGCCTCCGATATAGGTTAGGGGTGGCAGGCGGCGGACTGAATGTGTGGGCGCTGGAAGGTATGCGGCGAGTGAGGCGCGTTGCCTGGTAAATGATTGAGGGGATTGCGGGAGGGCACCAGGGATGAGGCGAAGAAGGATTTTGAGAATCGCTGTGACCGGGTTTCATTCAGCGCGAAGCGCTTGCACCGTGTCCACGCGCGCTGCACGCGCGGCCGGGACTAACGATGCCAAAACTGCTGACGTAACGACAACCGCTGCCGATGCTAACAAGGGTATCGGGCCGGGAAGCTGGAGTTCCGCAATGTAATTGCCGGCCAGGCGTGACAATCCCCAGCCCACCAAGCTGCCGAGTGCAATGCCAATGGCAGCAGTCGTTGCGCCGTCCATCAGGACGTTAGCGAGAATACGGAGCGGCTGGGCTCCAACTGCGAGCCGGATGGCAAACTCTCGTCTGCGCCAGCTCACCGAAAAAGCCAGCACACCCGCGATGCCGACCACCGAAATCGCAAGGGCTAGAAGGGCGAACCCTCCGAACACAATGGCGTTCACGCGGTTGTTCGCCAGCACTTCGGTGCGGACATCTTCGAGCGTGCTGGCATGCTCCACGGGTTGAGTAGCGGCCACCGCGCGAATGGTTTTTGCAATGGATGGGATCAGGGCGGTAGGATCTTTGCCCGCGCGCACCAGCAGGCACGCTCCGTACAACGGCCCCTGCGCGAACGGCTGATAAATCGTCAAATTACGCTGCGGAAGGATGTTGGCGTCGTCTACGTCGGCCAGCACACCGATGATCCGGCGGGCACTAGGGCTGATGCCGGCGACTTTAATTAGGGGATCCGTCCACATAATGTGCCGGTTTATTGCGTCTTGTCCGGGGAACAACTGCTGCGCGATGCTCTTACTGACCAGCACTACCAGTTCGGATTCCTTCCTGTCGGCCTCTGTGAAGTCACGCCCCTCTAGAATTGGAATGCCTAGAGTGGCGAAGTAGCCCGGCGAAACAAAGCGGAAGCGGGCACGTAGGTCGTCGGCGCCGCTTTCCCCTTTGCGGCCCTCGACTGCGAATTGCAAAGTGAAGCTCAGAAGACGCCTCTCGAGCCACGGGCCCACCATGGCGGTTGCGGCACTATCGACTCCGGGCAACGCACTTACTTTACGCTGGGCTTCCTGGTAGAACTGGGCCGCCTGTTGCGGCGTTCGGCCATCGGAAATCAAAGGCAGATTTGCAACCAGAACGTGCCCGGTTTCAAAGCCCGGCTGCGCTTTTTGCATTGAGCGCAATGTGGTTAGCAACACACCCGCACTGGCCAGCAAGAGGAATGACGCGGCGATCTGGATAACGGTGAAAACACGAATCCGGCGACGGCTGCTGCCGGTGACTCGGCCGGCTGCGCTGGTAAGCGCCACTCCGTGCGAGCTATCTTCGGAGGGCAGGCGGGGGGCGAAGGCAAGAAATACCGCCGCTGCTAACGCCAAAGCCAAACCCATCCAAAGCAAGCCGAAGTCGATAGTCAGATCGGCGGCCCGCACCGAGAATCGCAATGCGTAGCGCGCCAGTACCGTCACCATCGGGATGGCCACCAATACGCCGGCCAAGCCTCCGCTGCCACATAGAACCAAGCCCTCCGCCAATAGTGACCTGCGAATGACGGCTGGGCTTGCGCCTAGCGCAGCGCGAACCGCCATCTCCGAGTCGCGGCGGACAGTCCGAGCAAGGATCAGGTTTGCGACGTTCGAGCAGGCAATTATGAACAGCAGACCCGAGGCACCGAGCAACAGCCACAGCGTGGTACTCGCTTCCGCGTTGATCTGGTCCCGCAACAGCCTGGCATTAATCTGGAAGTGATACTGAGGCTTGTAAACTTCAGGATGCGCCGCGGTCATTGCCGCGTACACCGCACGCAGCTCGGCACGCGCCGACTTCAGGCTCGCCTCAGGCGCTAACCGGCCGAACAGGTCGGTCATGCGATGCTCGCGACCCTGCACCATCATTGCTGAAAGATGGTGCGGGCTGGTGACGATGTTAGCTATGAGCTGCGTTTCGGCCGGATATGGCACGGACGGCTCTAGCACTCCGACGATGGTTGCAGGACGAACTTCCATCATGCTACCCAGCCGTATAGCCTTTCCAATCACCTTCGGATCGGAACGCAGCACCGTGGCCCAGAACTTGTATGTCAGCACCACTGCGCCGGCAGCGTTCGGACCATCGTCGCGCTGGTCGAGCAGGCGGCCCAAGACGGGCTTCAGCCCCATTACGTCAAAATAGGCGCCGTCGACTACTCCGGCATGGATTTCACGTGCTTGGCCGAACCCCTCTGCAGAAAAGTCGATGGTGGAAAACGTGGCGAGTTTGCCGATGGTCTTTAAGTGCCCCGTTAGCTCACTGATCTCAGGAATCGAGAACGTGGCGTTGCTCACCTGCAGGCCGGGCGCGCTCTGCTGGATGTAAATCAGTCGATCTTCATTGCGATTCATCAGGGGACGCAACAGTACGCCGCGCACAACGCTGAAAATGGCGGTATTCATGCCAATACCCAACGCCAGCGTGAGGGCGACGGCGGCCCATAACGAAGGGGTCCGCCGCAGTGAGCGAACTGCCACCCTTAGGTCGCCCAACAACCCGCCTGCATACCTGAGCGCGCGGGTGATGCTTGCCGCTTTATATCCCGATGCTTTATGTCCCGATGGTTCGATGGTGGGGGGCCTCACTTTGTCTCCTCTCGCCGGCTTGGCCGCGGCACGTTAGCAGAAGCTTATAATTACACCACAAATGCCAGCATTCACCCGCACACCGCTGGCCACTGCGAGCGCACTGCGAAACAGCCGGAAATTGAACGTGATAGGTCAGCTCTGCTCGGTTCGCACCGTCCCCGACGGTATGGTTGCGGCATTACTCTTCCCGAAAGCGAACACCCCGAGAACGCCCAGAACGTTATTTAGCGCTCTTCCGTAGGAGTGCTGGCGTTGCCTAAGAAATTTCCCTCAAGATGGAGGGACTTCAATTCTCCTCGAGCGGCGGAAAGAAATATGGCCGTACCGGGAAAGGCGCGGCTGTTACGCAGTACAGCTCCTGGAGTTTGAGTCAGCCACAGCACCGGTAAGCCGGCGACTGGTTTCCTGGCGGTCACAGCATCGAGTTCCAGGTTGGAGGCGTTTTCAATAGCGAAGACCGGACCGCGCTCGGCATTCAGTTGTACGTTGTGCAATTCCAAAGCGTCGCTGTACCTTGCGGTAAGTCCCATCTGGCCAGAACCGATGATATCGGTCAAACGGAGCGCCGTGATAGGCATCTCAGGCAATCCATCTATCTCAATCACCTTCTTCTTTGCGCCAGTTACGATGGCACCACTGATAGCGATATTCCGAAAAGCCGGAGTACGCTCCGAGACAGGCTCTTCTTTGGTAGCGACTTCGCCTCCCATGATGTAGTGGCTGGTGACAACGATACCTTCACCGACATTTTCCATGGTCCAATTGTCGAAGCGAACGTCCTCGACCACACCTCCACGCCCGCGGCGGCTCTTGAGCCGAATACCGTTCTCGGTGTCAACCGCAGTGATGTTGCTGGCCACAACATTCCGGATGCCGCCAGACGTCTCACTGCCGATTACAACCGCACCGTGGGCGTGGCGCACAGTGCAGTTGGTGATAGTTACATCCTCGGTGGGTCGATTCACACGCAGTCCATCAGCATCTTTTCCGGATTTGAGGACAATACCATCGTCACCAGTATCGATATAGTCGTCGTTAATGTGGACGAAGCGGCTGGAATCCGCCACGATGCCATTGGTGTGCGGGCCCGGGTACGTCTCGATCATGACGTTGCGAACCGTTGCGTTTTCGGAATAGAGCAAGTGCACTACAAACATGGGCGCGCCGATGAAACGCACGCCCTCGACCAAGACATTCCTGGCGTTCATGAAGCAGAGAAAAGAAGGCCGTAGCTCCGCTGCAGCCTGGCGGTACTCTTCTTGGGAGACCGGCTGTTTTGTTTCAAGGGCTTTCAGCAGGTGATCCCAATGCGGTCCGTTAGCGCTGCCGGACTCGTCACCACTCGTGGAAACGATACCTTTGTGCGCCTTCCGGTACTCTTGATAGGCGCCGTTGTATGCCTTTCGCCAGTCTTCATAATCACCGGTGGTGAGGATGCCGCGCCCAGTGATCGTGACATTCTCCACATCGTGGGCCCCGATGAGCGGCATCGGGACTAAGGTCTCAACGCCCAGATACCTGCCCTTGGTGAAGGGCAGCGGAGCTACGGGAAATTTGATGGTGGCCCCGGCGTCAACCTCGAGTGTCATGTTGCTGAACAACTGGATCGGCCCAGAGGTGTATTTACCCGGAGGCACATAAATCGTGCCGCCTCCAGCAGCTTTCGCCGCCTGGATGGCTTGGCGGAAGGCGTCTGTCGCCGGCACAGCGCCATTTCTCATGGCACCGTAATCGGCAATATTGAACAGCTGCCGGCCTGAACCCGCGGCACGAGCATAATCCGGCATGTAACACGGTATGGTCAGAAGGATGATCGAGAATGTAAGGGCTTTGAACAGCTTCTTACGGAATGAATTCAACATTGATTTGCTTTCGTGACTCTTTACCAGTTTCTACAACCGTCGTGTCACTGCGGGAGCGCTCCCCTCTGGACGATTAGATTTGCCGTCCGGATTATCAGCTGATGGTGGGTCGCAGTAGTGAGCCAGGTTCAGCTTGCTGCGGTTAAACTGAAAGCATGGCCGACAGAATACGCAATCCAACCTTGCCGGCTGAAGAGCGACACGAGGCGCGAAGTGTCGTGGCCATAGTCGACGAGCAGGTCGCACGCGGCGAGCGCCAACTCACCGATCTGGGGAAGCGCCTGCTGGAATCACGACGGCGCATCGAAAGCAGCGGTGTCGCGCTATTGAATCGCCAGGAATTAGATTGCGAGCGCGCCGAACGCAGGGGCGGGGTTCGTAACCAGTAAAGGATGCGGCGATCCTTCCCGGATAGCGGTGTTCTGATCGACGCTGCTCGGGGCCTTCCGCCATTTGATCGGATTGCCTTCGAGTACTTCGATAGTTCTGAGCGAATATTTCTGACTAGCCCTTTTGTGCGGCTTGAGACCGTGCCCAAAGCGGCATATATGCGCTTGGAAGCAGAACTCGACTTCTATAACATTTTTTTCAATCACCACGCGCTCGAATACTGCCGCGACTGGGCACCGCTGGAAAAAACAGCGGATACTCTCGCTCGACAATATGGCCTGAGTGCGATGGATGCATTGCACGTAGCTGCGGCTTCTTTACTCGGCGCGGACGAACTAGTAACGACCGAACGACCATCGAAGCCTATCTATCGCAATCGACTGGTCGAAGTGGTCTATCTATATGCCGGCCTTTGATTCCGTTCTACAAGAATAACTGCCCGGATCTCCGGGACAAGCTTACGGTTGCCAAGTAGCCCTGGCGTGCGGCGTTTTGGCTAACGGTCAGGGACGATGAAGCGCTTGGCAGGCAGCCGGCGAGCCCGCGGCGCACCAGAGATTTAGCCTGGCATATTCGTCGGCCAGTTCCCCAGCCAAGGACAATCCAATGTTCGCCGAATCATCCGAGGCGATCGCTCCGAGCATCAACAGCAGCATCCCTTCGGCGACAATGTTTTGGCCGCCTTGATACTGCTGCGATCTGAGTTGCCGCCCATCGTTCATATGCCCCGTGAGAATAGCTGAGGTTCGGTTGTTGCGTTCTTCCAGCCCAATTTGAGTGGCGGCGTCTTCCATGCGCGCTGCAGCCAAAGCTTTTTGATGCCAGCTCTCGGCCTGCGCCGGGTTCTTCGCTATGGTCCGATAGAGCAGCCAGAGGCACTCCGCGCCGATGCGGTTTCCCTGATCGCCCGCCTTCTGGGCCCAGGCGAAGGCCTGGTTGTAATCGCGTTTTATACCCGTCCCGCTGTAGTAAGCAAACGCCAGTAGTCCCTCCGCATTCGCGTTTCCTCCGGCCGCGCTTGCGGTGAGCCAGCAAATCGCGGTGGCATAATCTTTGACCTGATAGAAGGCGGCGCCCCGAAAATAAGCATCATCGCCGGCGACTCCTCGCGAATTGTTGGCCTCGCAGGCACCGAGATCCTCCACTTTCACCATGTCCACGAAGGATGTCTGGTCCACACCGTTTTTCGCGGCACCCGCAAAGCTGATGGTTTCGCTGCCCGAAGCGGCGAAAGGCAGGGTAGTGAAAAGCTCGAAGACATCGACCGGGGGGCTGTCCACATCGAGGATATTGTTTGGCCCGGCAAAGACGGAGAAGCTGAGCTCCGGGCAGGCGCGCGCGCAATCGGCGCCGTACTTGCGTCCCGCGGCATAAAACGTGAGCTGATAAGCGTGGCGCGGCTGGAAGCCACTGACGGTCTGGCTGATCGACGTTCGGTTTCCGGAGGATTGCAGGAACCCCACTTGGGCGCCCGCGCCGGAGGGCATCGGCGGGGTAATGAAGTTGGCGCGGCATCCCGCCGCAGTGATTCCGCCGGCGACAAATTGCCACACGCCGCCGACAACAGGTGACTGAAAGTTGGGGCAACCACCCACGGACGGCGATTCAAACGAGGCGTTTGCGACGAGCGGCCCTCCCGTCATCGCCTGCCCTGGAGGCGCCTCCCCGGATTGCTTCATTGAATCGAGCACACGCTGCGACGATACGTCGCCCTTGGCCGCACCGACACGGAACCAGCAGGCTGCTTTGACAGCATTGCCTTGCTTGCTGAAGGCCGCCTGACCGCGTAGATAAGCGTAATCGCCGGTGACTGCCTGGCCGGCTTCCGAGTCGCACGGCGGATCATCGGGGCTGATAGGCTCGACGCGATACACGGTCGTGCCCTGAGTAGTGAACAGCAGATGGTCGACGTCTTGCACGGAGACCTGTTCATCGATCCAGATCAATTGGCCGTTGGGGCCTTTCGGAAGCAGACTTCTGCCGGAAACCGTGGTCGGGTTGATGAAACGTCCTTGGTAGATGACCTGGCCGTCGGCCACGCCGCCGGGATTGATGAAAATGAGCTTGAAATCCTGGTTTGCCTGGGCCACGGTGAAGTGAGGAACCATGTCCCGCTGTCCTCCGACGACTACATAACCCCACTTACCGTTCAGATTGACGCTTGGTCTTGGCGCATTCTGAGCAAGCGCGAGGCTCGAAAGGCTAAGAGCCACACAAGCCAATGAATATGGACGCAATCGATTCTCCTCCAGGAGCGGCGACGCGCTCCGATCCGGATCGTGTCCCCAATAGTTGCTGAAATGCGACTACCCGTTAGTAAACCATAGGTGCTAAGAACTACCGGAAGGGTCACTGCGAGGGGCTGCCGCTGCGCTCTTCTTCGGACGAGGATCACTTGCGCATGCCACTCGAGCCGATGTACATTCATTAGAACTTTGCGGCCGGGGTCCGCGAGCGAATGTCAGAACCAATACTCAAGAAGATCGAAGACTTTGTTGAAAAGCAGATCGATACCGTTGGCGAGTTAGCTCAGAAAAAGCGGCCGTGGTATGAGTTGCCGATTGCGCTGGGGGTACCGGCGCTGGTGGACATACGGGATGAGCTGCGCCAGAAGAATCTCCACGATACGGAGGAGCCGCCGCTCGCCAAACGCAATGAGAGCGATCCGCTTCCACCGAATGTCAAAGAGCAACGTAGCGAAGACGGCTCTTACAACGATCTGACCTATCCTCAGATGGGCGCTGAAAACCGGCGCTTTGGACGCAACTTTCCGCTCGAGAGCACTTTTCCCGATACGGCGAATCTACTCAATCCGAATCCGCGGGATGTGAGCGTGGCGCTGATGACGCGCAAAGAGTTCAAGCCCGCCACCATCATTAACCTATTGGCTGCAGCTTGGATTCAGTTCATGGTGCATGACTGGGTGGGACACAGGACATCGGCGACAAAGAACGTATCCGTACCGATAAAGAATGACGATCCGTGGCCGGACAAGCCGATGCAAATTGCCGCCACCGAGGTGGACCCCGCGCCTGCCGGGTCAACCAGGCCGCCTGCGTATGCAAACGAGAATACGCACTGGTGGGACGCTTCGCAGCTTTATGGCTGCGATGACGCAACGTGCTCGAACATACGGACGCATGCGGACGGGAAATTGAGAGTTAGTCCGGAAGGAAGAATCCCCATCAATCCGCAGACCGGTCTGGAGATCACCGGCTTTACAGATAACAATTGGATCGGCTTGAGCATGCTGCACGGAGTGTTCGCACTGGAACACAACGTGGTCTGCGACATGCTGAGAGCGAAACATGCGGACTGGCCGGACGAACAACTGTTTCAAAAAGCGCGGCTGATCAATACAGCGGTGCTGGCGAAGATTCATACAGTTGAATGGACTCCGGCGATCGTTCCTCACCCCACGGTGAAGCTGGGGATGCATGTCAACTGGTATGGAGTGGTTCCGCAAGAGCTTCAGGATGACATTCCAGCTTTGAAGACAAGCGAACTGCTGGGAGGCATTGTCGGCTCGCCGACGGACCACTTCACGGCGCCGTATTCGTTGACTGAAGAGTTCGTGGCTGTTTATCGGATGCATCCACTTATGCCCGATGAGTTCACGATTCGATCGGCTGAGACGGGAACGGTTCTTGACAGCTACCAATTGGCGGATGTCGCGCTTCAAAGAGGACGCGCGGTTTTCGATAAGTACGCGCCTGCCGACCTGTTCTATTCTTTCGGCGTTTCGAATCCGGGCGCAGTGCGGCTGAACAACTATCCCAAGGGATTGCAAAATCTGACGCGGGACGATGGGAGCCGCTTGGATCTGGCGTCGGTAGAAATTCTGCGCGATCGGGAACGGGGAGTTCCGCGCTACAACCAATTCCGGCGCTTGCTGCGGAAGGACGCGGTGAATAGCTTCGAGGAGCTAACGGGCGGCGATGCCGCTCTGGCGGACGAAATTCGAAAGGTCTACAACAACGACCTGGAGAAGGTAGATCTGCTGGTGGGCTTACTGGCGGAGCCTTTGCCAGCCGGATTCGGGTTCAGCGAAACCGCCTTTCGGGTTTTCATTCTGATGGCATCGCGCAGATTGAATAGCGACCGTTTCTTTACCAACGATTGGGGCGTTGCGACCTATACGGAAGAGGGGGTAGAGTGGATTCGCGACAACGGCCTGGCGGTGATACTGAAGCGGCATTTTCCGGAACTGGCGAAAGCGCTTGAGGGAATCGACAATCCATTCGCGCCGTGGAAAGCGACGGCGGCACAAAGGACAGGGGTGGCAGCGGCGAGCGGCGATTGATGAGCGTTGCAAGAAATTTGGCGCTACTTTTCCGCCGCGACCTGTCGAGGCTTATTCAGCAGATCGATGCCTTTCCGGATGACGAGACGTTGTGGCGGACGATCCCAGGGATCGCGAATTCGGCGGGAAATCTCGCGCTTCATATCGAAGGCAACCTTCGCGAGTACATTGGCCGGCAGATCGGCAGGCTGCCTTATCACCGAATGCGCGAGCTTGAATTCAGTTCGAGGGGGCTGCCGAGAGCGGAATTGAGGGCCCGCGCGGTGGAGTTGCAAGAGGTAATTTCATCCGTCGTAGGCGAGCTTTCTTCCCAAGAGATGCAGAGCGAGTATCCCGAAGTTGTCCTCGAGATACCGTTATCGACACAGGAATTCCTGATTCATCTGTATGGACACCTAAACTGGCATTTAGGCCAGGTAGATTATCTGCGCCGCATGCTTTCCGGCAATGGAGCCATTGGGCGCGCCGGGCTCTAGCGGATCTCATAAAATATTTTCGCGGATTTTTTGCATGTGAGCCGGAAAACGGCGGGGCTCATTTGTTTTATAGGCACCTAGCATGCGAGAGTGCAGGCCACAGGGGGGTTTTCCCCAACCCCAAGTGCAACTCCCCACAAAGCCTCCTTGTGGCCCTCGCTATATTTCGCGCTCAGGTTAAACGGGAGGAATAGCGCCCGGTAAGGCCTATTTCAGCGCGTTTACTAAAGTAAGTAAGAACAAGCGCTATGGAACAGGCCGACATTTTCGCGTTACCAGCAGCGGCATGGAAGGCGGAGGCGGAGTATTTGGAAGACACCTCGCTGCGCCGCCTGGTCCTGGAACATTACGACGAGGAGCACGTTGCCATAGCGCGGTACTTATCCTGCTTAGGCGTGGATGCCGAGACGGGGCGCGAGATCGTGCAAGAGAGTTTCCTGAAGTTGCATGAGCATCTTCTGGCGGGCGGTAACCACAGCAACCTGCGGGCGTGGCTGTATAGAGTGGCCCACAACCTGGCACGCAATGCGCAAACGGCGTTCCGCAGCAGAAAGACCGATTCGCTGCCGGATGCTGCGACGATGGGCGAGCTGAGAGCGCGGACGCCCTCGGCGGAAGAAGAGTTGCTGGCCGCGGAACAGAGCAAGCGAGTCCGCGCAGGCGTGGAGCAATTGAGCGCGGCGCAAAGAGAATGCCTGGTGCTGCGGGCGCAGGGACTGAAATATCGCGAGATCGCGGAGGTCTTAAATCTTTCGGTATCGACGGTTGGTGAAAACGTTCTACGCGGGTTGGAAAAGCTAAAGGAATTAGTATGACGAAGCTAAGCCATCTCAACGACGATCTTTTGGTGAGGGCGATGGATGACGAACTACCTACATCCGAAGCGTTGCTGGTGGAGGCGCATCTGGCGGCTTGCGAAGAGTGCAGACAAAAGTGCCAGGAGCTGCGGGCGCTTTCGCTTTCGATCGAGACGGCGGTGGCGGGTTACATTCCGGAAGGTTCGAGCGAAGCGCGCGAATCTCTGGCGAACAAATTGGAAGCGCGGGAAAGCAGTGTCATTGGGGCTCCTCCTCCCAAGGTCCTGCAGCGGTTCGGGTGGGGAATGGCGCTTGCGGCCACGCTGGCGATTGGCGTATTGTTCGGCCCACAGTGGACACACAGATCGAAAGGGATGCATGCGGCGAGCCAGCAGGCGCAAGGGAACTCCGATATAGAAGTGGATGGCGAAACGTTTGTGGCGCTACCGTATTCGAACCCAGACCTGCCGATGAGCAGCGTGCCGCATATTGTGCAGATGCAAGTGCCGGTTTCGTCTTTAGCGGACGCGGGAATTATCTTCGAGCCTATTTCGAGCCAAGTCTCGATGCCGGACCGTTCGGTGCTGGCGGATGTGTTGCTTGGGATAGACGGCCAGCCGGTGGGCGTGCATGTGTTGAGCGCCGAGTAGAGGCGAAACGATTTTGTAGGGATTGCAAGAAGGAGAAAGAAAATGAAAAAAACGATTTTGGCCACGGTAGCCGCGTTACTTGTAACCGCTGTGGCTTATGCGCAAGGACCGCCGGGTCCACCGCCGGGAGGGCCAGGACATCGGGGCGAATTCCGAGGGGGACCGGGTTTTGGTCCGGGCGGGCCAGGGTTCGGCATGCATGAAGGCAAGGTAGTAACGGGAGCACCGTATTCGGCCACCTTCACGAGGCAGTTCACGGAAACTCTGGCCGGCACTGCTGGTAGTATCTCGCGTAGCACAACCGGTACAGTAGCGCGAGACAGTTCGGGCCGCACGTATGAGCAGCTGACTGTCACGGGAGGACCTTTGAGCCAGGGCAGCACGACTCCCGTTCAAGTTATCTTCCTGACGGATCCAGTGGCGGGGTTTCGCTACACGATATATCCGGCTAAGAGTCTAGCCATTCAATCGCCGTTCCATCCGCACACCGGGACGGGACCTACCCCGCCAGCCACTCCGCCGGCAAATACGAATCCGAACGTCACGGTGACGAAGAGCACTACGGGGTATTCGCCGCTGCCTAATCTTGTTGACGTCACGACCATTGTGCGAACGATCCCGGTCCAGACTATCGGCAATTCCGCACCTTTGACCTCGACGACGGTCATCGAGTACTCACCGGATCTTCAGACCGTCGTTTCGACTTCCCGCAATGACCCGCGTACGGGGCAGGAAAGTTATGCTCTCACGATTACGTCTCTCACGGCTGACCCCACATTGTTTACGGTACCGTCGGGCTACACCATTCAGCAACACGAGCAAGGACGCCGAGGTCCCGGCGGCCCGCGCGAATAGAGCTTTCGTAAACCCTGCAGTAAGATCCTCCTGACATCGTTTGTTGGGAGGATCTTTTTGCGTCTAAGCACTGCGTTATTGAAAGCCGCAGCCGTAGTATTGTGCGGGTGCTCTCTGGGATGGTGCGGTCCGCTGGCGGAATCGCAACTGCGAGATCAGCGGTTTTCCCGGCGTTCCGACGCTCGACACGGTTTCGTTGACGTGCAGTGGCGGAGCGCCAGCCGTAATATAGACGAATTTGTATATACAATAGGGAATGAAGATTGGAGTTCGAATGGGACGGAGCCAAGAGCGACCGGAACAACGCGGATCGCGGCTTTGATTTTGACTACGCCTCAACCGTATTTCTCGATGAGAGCCGAATTGAGGCACTGAACCGTATAGCGGGAAATGAGGAACGCCGCTACGCGATCGGGAAAGCAGCTCATGGCGAGATTCTATTCGTCGTATTTACCTGGAGGCATTATGAGGACAAAGAAGGCGCATGCCGCATTATCTCCGCGCGGCCAGCTAGTAAGAAAGAGCGAAGCCGATATTCGGAGCTATGCTAAATCGCCTGAAGCGAAGGCAAGTTCAGAGCGGTTGAGGATCAGGGGGCCGGAGCCGCGCGAGCGGGACTTGGCGGAAATTCCAGAATTAACCGACAAAGAACTCGCTATGTTCCGGCCAGTGAAGAAGCCGGTTTCAGTTCGCCTCGATGCGGATGTTCTAGCGTGGCTGAAAGCGCAAGGCTCCGGTTATCAGTCGCGAATGAACGCCATACTTCGGAAAGCGATGGCGCAGAGCCGCGGGCGGTGACCCGGAACGGTCCGCTGTAAGCCGCTCGGATGTGGTCCGCTTCCTTCGGGCGCGGCTCGGTTAACGAGCTTGGCGGTTTTCGCACAGCGGCATGCGCCGGACCAAAGGAGATAGTGCCACAAGGCAGTTCGCTCAGACCATACGAAGAGGAAGAAAGAGCGCAGGGTTAACGAGCTTGGCGATTTTCAGACACCTTCATGCGCCGCACCCAAAGCAGATAGTGCCACAAGGCAGTTCGCTCAGACCATAGGAAGTGGAAGAAGGAGCGCGGGGTAATGGAGCCGGCTGGGATTCCGGAATAGGTTTCGATGCGCCAGCGCAGGTAAGGAGATTGCCAAGGGCGCAGACGATAGCCGCGCGATGCAATCCAAAGGAAGCGCAGCATCAACGCGCCGGAAGGGCAGACGCGCTGGTAACGGCAACAGAGGCCGATTGCTTGGTGTTTGCCATGTCGGGCGTCGCGTAATAACCGGAGCGAGTACGAACCACGGGCTTTCCGGGAGCATCCACGGTCACCTTAATTTGGCGATAGCTGCCGTCCAGTTGCTGAATGCTGGGAGTATAGGCAATCGTGTACTGGTTGCGAATGTCGCGCGCGATCTCAACAGCAAGCGCTTGCACTTCGCCGGTGTCTTTGGGATAGAAGGCCATGCCGCCGGTGGTATTGGTCAGCTCATTCAGGGCACGGCGGGCTTTCACCGCCTCGTGCCGCTCTTCATCCGTGAACAGGCCGATGGCATAGATGAGCGTGTCGGTTTGATTCGATCGCTGGACAACGCGTTCGAGGGAGATGCCGCTGGCATTGTCGTTGCCATCGGTGATCACCAGGAGGACTTTCTTGTCCTTCTTAGCCTCGTGTTTGATGTAGTCGAGGGACATGTTGATGGCGTCGCGCATGGCGGTGCCGCCGCGAGAATCAATGCGGGCGAGACCTTGCTCCATTTTGTGCATGTCATTGGTGAAAGGAACGTCGAGATAGGCGTCGTCGTTAAAGTTGACGATGAAGACCTCGTCCTGCGGATTGGATTCACGAACCATGGCGACGGCCGCGGCTTCGACCCGGCTGCGCTTAGTCATCATGCTGCCGCTATCGTCGATGATGATGCCGAGAGAGACGGGGACATCTTCGCGCCGGAAGATTTTGACTTGTTGCGGCTGGCCATTCTCGAAAATCTTGAAAGCACCCCGGTCGAGATTGGTCATCAGCTTGCCGCGCTTGTCGGTCACGCTTGCATGCAGAACTACCAGCCTGGTATCAGCGCGGAATTGAGCGAACAGGCAGGCGGCCGAAAGGGCGCCCACGAACGCGAACACATATTTCCTACTGAGTTGGGGCATAATAACCAAGGCGGAAGTAAGCTTTGAGGGGCGGGAGTCCGCGGGGTTGATTCAGCTTCACCTGAACGCGCCGGTATTTCCCATCGCGCTCACGGTTCTTGGGGCTGTACCCCAGGATGTATTCATTGCGCAAGTTCGATGCCGATCTTGGCCGCGATATCGGGCAGCTCGGCGACGTTCTCGACGGGATACTCCCGGCCACCGGTTTGTTCCGCCAGTTCATTGAGGAGGCTGGGACCGGAGGCTTCTTCCGGAGTGCGTCCGCGACTCGCCATCGATTCAAAAATTCCAATGGCGAAGATTTGGACGTCGGCCTCGCGTACGGCACTCTTGATCTCAGTCTCCGTATAGCGGCTGCTGTTATCGCCGCCGTCGGAGATGATCAACAGCGCTTTGCGCGGGTTGTGAGCCTTCTTCATCTCATGCATAGCGAGATAGACGCTGTCCAGCAGGGCTGTGCGGCCCTTGGATTGAGTAAACGTGAGCGTGCTCTGAAGCTTGTCTGTGTCGGTTGTGAAGGGGACGGTCAGCTCAGGACGATCGTTGAACTGCACCAGAAAGAATTCGTCGGAAGGATTGGCGGTCTTGAAAAACTCCGCGGCGGCTTGGCGGGATTTTTGTAGTTTGGGGCCCATGCTGCCGCTGGTATCGAACACTAGTCCTATCGATATAGGGGCATCCTCGCTGGAGAATTGAGTGATCTCCTGCTCGATTTTATCCTCGAAGAGCCGGAAGTGTTCTTTTTCCAGCCCGGTGACAAAGCGGTTGAGCGGATCAGTCACGGTGACGTTGATCAAAACAACTGTTTTGTTGACACGAAGATCTACGGGACGGGATGCGACCGTGTGGGTAGCGGAGGTGGGCTTTCGGGATTCGATGGAAACGGGCTCATCCGCGGTGGGGGAAACGGGTTTGGCGGCTTGAGGCGGCGCGTTGGAATCATTCTGCGGCCGAGCGTAGACCGCCGCGCCGGCGATCAGGCAGAGGAGCGCCAATCCGCTTGCCACGTACCAGAGATGCGAGCGAAGTCCAGATCGGACGCTGAGAGAGAAGATGCGAGACAAATAGCGCGTCCGCATTAAATAGCTGCTTTCTGACCACGATCATAGCATCGAGAAAGGAGCGCGCCGAGGGGATGGTTTATCGCTGAATTCGCGCCGAGCCGCCCTTGGCAACGGATCGCACCTGATCGAGAGAGGCCATGGTGGTGTCGCCAGGGAAGGTGGTGATGAGCGCGCCGTGCGCCCAACCCAAGTTCACAGCCTCTTGTTCGGACTCGCCAGTGAGTAGACCGTAAATGAAGCCGGCGGCGTAGCCGTCGCCGCCACCGACGCGATCGTAAACATCGAGTTCAGCCGTAGGAGCCTGATACGTTTTGCCGTTGATCCAAGCCACGGCGCTCCAACTGTGCCGGTTAGTGGAATGCACTTCGCGCAGCGTGGTCGCGACAATTTTCACCTGCGGATGCTCCTTGATGACGCGATCGATCATGCCGAAGAAGGTACTGGGATCGAGCTTGGACTTGGCGGCAACTTCGGGACCGGGAATACCGAGGCCCATTTGCAGGTCTTCCTCATTGCCAACCAGAACGTCGACGTTCTTCACGATGCGGCGAATCATCTCGACCGCTTTGTCATGCCCGCCGAGCACGCTCCAAAGTTTGGCGCGGTAATTGAGATCAAAGGAGATCATAGCGCCGGCGGCCTTGGCGGCCTGCATGCCTTCAATGATTACCTCAGAAGTTGTGTCGGAGAGCGCAGCGAATATTCCGCCGCTGTGAAACCAGCGGACTCCTCCGGCAAAGATGGCGTTCCAGTTGAAGTCTCCGGGTTTGAGACGCGCGGCCGCCTCGTTGCAGCGGTTATAGAAGACGACGGGGGCGCGTATGCCCTGCCCGCGATCGCTGTAGACCGTCGCGATGTTTGGGCCTGCGACTCCATCGTGTTTGAAATGCTTATAGAACGGCTTAACGCCCATGGCAAGGACGCGCTCGGCAACCAAATCGCCGATGGGATAATCCACCATGGCGGCGGCGACACCGGTCTTCATCTGGAAACAATTCGACAAGTTGGCGGCGACGTTGAACTCGCCACCGCTGACGTGAATCTTGCATTCCGTCGCTTTGCGCCAGGGAATAATGCCAGGATCCAAACGGTAGACGAGTCCTCCGATAGATACGAAGTCCAGCTCGCCTTGGGGCCGGATATTCAAACCGTAGTTCATGTTTTCTCCAGTACTTAGATCGCAGAGGATCTCAAAATATTACGCGTTATACGATCCGGAGGAGACTCTGCCGCCGCGTCCGGTCCAGTTGGTATGGAAAAACTGGCCGCGCGGCTGATCGATCCGCTCGTAGGTATGGGCGCCGAAGAAGTCGCGCTGTGCCTGCAATAGATTCGCGGGCAGCCGCTGGGTGCGATACCCGTCATAGAACGCCAGCGCTGTCGAAAACGCGGGGGTGGGAACGCCAAAACCAATGGCATGAATAATCGCGTGGCGCCAGGACTCCTGATAGTCGTTCAGAACTTTACTGAAGAAGTTGTCGACCAGCAAATTCGTAAGCTTCGGATTGTTGTCGTAGGCTTCCTTGATTTTACCGAGGAAACGGCTTCGGATGATGCAACCACCACGCCACATTAAGGCGATGCCGCCCATGTTCAGATTCCAGCCTTGCTCTTTGGCGGAATCGCGCAGCAGCATGTAGCCTTGCGCGTAGGAGATCATTTTCGAGCAATACAGCGCCCGGCGCACGTTCTCAACAAACACATTGCGGTCATGAGCATCGGCGTTGTGGCTGGGCCCATTGAGAACTTTGGAAGCAGCGGTCCTTTCCTCTTTCAAGGCGGAGAGGCAGCGCGCGAAGACCGCTTCGCCGATTAGAGTTACGGGCATGCCCAGATCGAGCGCGCTAATGGCGGTCCATTTTCCGGTTCCCTTTTGTCCGGCGGTGTCGAGGATCTTGTCGATGAGCGGAGTTCCATCGTCGTCGTTCTTGGTGAAAATTTCAGCCGTGATCTCGATGAGGAAGCTGTCCAGCTCGCCCTGGTTCCATTCGGCGAAGACCTGATGTAACTCCTCGGCGTTCAAGCCGAGCCCGTCCTTGAGCAACTGGTAAGCCTCGCAGATGAGCTGCATGTCGCCGTACTCAATGCCGTTATGGACCATCTTGACGTAATGGCCGGCGCCTTCTTCGCCCACCCAGTCGCAGCAGGGAGTGCCGTCCTCAACCTTTGCGGCAATCGATTGAAAGATGTCTTTGACGTGCGGCCAGGCTTCCGGATTGCCGCCGGGCATGATTGATGGACCAAAGCGCGCGCCCTCTTCGCCGCCGGATACGCCGGTTCCGACAAACAGGATTCCTTTTTCGCCGAGAGTACGGGTTCGACGAGTGGTATCCGGAAAATGCGAATTTCCGCCATCGATAATAATGTCGCCCTTTTCGAGATGCGGCACGATTTGATCGATCATCTGGTCTACCGTGTCACCGGCCTTGACCATCAACATCACGCGGCGCGGCTTCTTCAGCGCCTGAATCAGCTCTTCAATCGAATGCGCGCCGACAACTTGCGTGCCCTTCGCTTCATGCGCGATGAATTCATCCACCTTCGAAACGGTTCGATTGAAAACAGCTACTTTGTAGCCGTGGTCGTTCATATTGAGGACGAGATTCTGGCCCATAACGGCGAGGCCGATCAGCCCAATATCGCAACTTGCGTTCTGCATAACCTCTATTAGAACGAAGTCGGGAAACTACTTGGGCTCGGGTACGGTGGGAACAGTGTAGGTCTTCTCAAGAGAGTCCTGATATTCGCCGAATAACGCTTTGATACCGGCAAATTCACGCTTGATCTGAGCCAGGTATTCGGGGCGGGTCGCCACATCGAACAGAAGCGCAGCCATCGACTGAGCATCAGTTATAAAGCCCTTGTGCCCGACATCGGTGAGGGCGTCAGCTTCCATTTCATAGGTATGATTCGCCGCATTGGAGGTCTTGGCCGAGAAACCGACGCCCGGAATTTCACTGGAAACGCTGCCGGTTTCTTCGTACCCCTGAGGCTTGCCGGGATCGAGTTGCACGCCGGTTGCGCCATACATCTTCATATAGGCGAACGCCGGCTCGTCTAAGCTAGCGATCGAGATTCCATCGCGATCTTTTCCGTAATGATCGATTTTGACTTTAGTTTCGGTCGATAGCGCCGCTGCTTTCGCGGCATTATCGACGAATTGCTGAACCTGACGAAGATAAACAGCGTCGGGGTAGCGCACATAAAAATCGGCAACGGCTCGATCGGGTACAACATTCGGGGCGGCACCGCCTTCCGTGACGATGCCCTGAACGCGCGCCTCCGGACGAAGAGTGCCGCGGATGCTGTCGATGTTTTCGAAGAGATGAATGACGCCTTCGAGCGCGTTGCGGCCGGCCCAGGGAGTCATCTGATGCGCCGGGGCGCCGCTGAAGGTGTATTTCACTCCGTTGATGTTCAAGCAGCAAGTGCCGAAACCGGGCGCCGCGCGCGTGGTGGCGCTAGTCGAGTGACTGCGCATCAGAACATCCATGCCCTTAAAAACGCCGGCATCGTACATAACGGTTTTTGCCTCGGGCGGCATCATTTCCTCGCCGGGCGTGCCGAAGACTACGACGTTACCGGGAAGCTGTTTACGATCGAGGTACTCCGCAATCGCAATCGCCGCGGCCATGCCGATGGGGCTTTGGGTGCTGTGCTGATCGCCATGAAACGCTCCGTGGGTTCCTCGCAGCGCATCGTATTCCAGGATGATGCCTAGATTGGGCCCGCTGTTGTTCGCGACCGCTCTCTTCCTCTTGTATTTGCCAATGAAGGCGGTACGCAACCCGGCAATGCCGAGTTCGGTTTCGAAGCCGTGCTGCTGGAGCACCTGAGTGAGCTTGCGAACCGCACGCTGTTCCTGAAAGCCGATCTCCGGATCACGGGTGATTTCGTCGCCGAGCGCAAGCATCTCCGTATCCATCAACTGCTTCGCGCGCGCGACCACCTGATCGCGTTCGGTATTCGGCGCGGTAAGCCGGTTAACCAGGCTGGGAATGTCGAGCGATTTTTCGAGGGTGTCCATCTTTTGAAGAACACTATGCGCCGCTTGCCGTTCGGTGGGTGTTTCCTGCGCGAGAAGTGGCGTGAGGGTGAGGGTTGAGAGAAGAAGCAGCTTGATCAGCATCGTTTTGTCGGAAAGACTTTGATGATAACGCTTGCGCCCGCCATCGGCCCTCGTCAGGTGCTACATTATTCGTTCAGCCCCCCTCAGCCTCGAACCACCCATCATGATGACCAGTCGAACTCCGTTTTCTATTTTTTTCGCCGCCGTGTGCCTGTTTGCTTTGCCGCAAGGCGGAATCTTGGGCCAGCAGCCATCATCCGCAGGCCAGTACCCGGACTCGTTGCTCGTCCGGTCTGCAGTGGCGCGATGTGGGGCCGATGCGAGGCGGACGCGCGGTGGGGGTGGCGGGAAATGCAGATCAGCCCGATACCTTTTACTTCGGCTCAGTAGGCGGCGGTGTGTGGAAGACCGAGAATGCCGGACGCACATGGTTTCCGATCTCCGATGAGGGCATCCCAATCGGCTCGATTGGCGCTATTGCGGTGGCGCCCTCGAACCCGAACATTATTTATGTCGGTACCGGCGAAGCGGACATTCGCAGCCAACACTCGTATGGGACCGGCATGTACAAGTCAACGGATGCGGGTAAGACCTGGACGCATATCGGGCTCGAAGCCACACGCCAAATCGGACGCGTGGCGGTCGATCCGAGAAATCCGAATCGGGTGTATGTAGCGGCGCTCGGCCATGTCTACGATGCGAATCCCGAGCGCGGCGTCTATCGCTCGGTCGATGGCGGGGCGAATTGGAAGAAAGTTCTATTCGACGCCAACAAACCTAACGATGTCGGCGCAATCGATGTGGCGATTAATCCGAGGAATCCGCGTGTCCTTTATGCTTCGCTCTGGGCGACGCGCCGTCCGCCGTGGGCGGTTTACGCGCCCAGCAATATGCCCGGTAGCGGACTTTACAAGTCGACGGACGGTGGCGACACCTGGAAACATCTGAGCGGCGGGTTGCCCAACGACGAATTTGTGGGGAGGATTGGCATTGCGGTTTCGGCTAGTAATCCCAACCGATTGTGGGCAGTGGTGGATGATTTAGGCAGCGGTATCGCGCGGCCGATTCGGGTTGGCCCGCCCCCAGCGGGGAAGGCTGCGCCCGCACCCAACGAAGCTGCCGCAAATCCTGGCAAGGGTGGACTCTACATCTCTGACGATGCCGGCGGCAACTGGAAACTGGTGAATAGTGAAAATCGGCTGTGGGGCCGCGGGTGGTACTTCGGATCAATCACTGTCGATCCGGTCAATCCCGACCGCGCTTACGCCATCAACACGGGCACGTTCATGACCACCGATGGCGGGAAAACCTTTGTTCCGGTCAAAGGAGCGCCCGGCGGCGACGACTATCACCAACTCTGGATTAATCCGAAGGACCACAACCGGATGGTGCTCAGCAGCGACCAGGGCACAATCGTGAGCGTGGATGGCTCCAACAGCTGGAGCACCTGGTATAACCAACCGACCGCACAGATTTATCACGTCGCAGCGGACAATCGATTTCCCTATTGGCTTTATGGCGCGCAGCAGGATAGCGGCGGGGTGGGGGTGGCCACGTGGTCGCGAGAGGGCGTGCTCACTTTCAGGGATTGGGAGCCGACCTGCTTAGCGGGCGAAAGCAATACGGTGGTTCCCGATCCGAAAGACGGCAAGATTCTCTACGGCGGCGGGGCGCGTTGCGATCAATATTTAAACATCGCGACGCCGACTGGCGGACAATTACCCGCGGCGGATCCAAACGATCCCAACCGCAAGACCTGGACGAGTCCGGAAGTTTTCTCGCCAGCCGACGAAGCGCTGTACTATTCGAACCAATTTGTGATGCGGTCACGAGACCGCGGGCGGACATGGGAAAAAATCAGCCCCGATCTGTCACGGGTGAACCCGGCCGTGCCGGCAAATCTGGATCCGCTCACGGCCAAGGATATCGACCAGCCCATGACGGAACGTTTTGGGGTGGTCTACACGATCAGCCCCTCGCCACTTCAGGCGACTACGGTTTGGGTGGGCACTGACGATGGCCTGATTCATGTGACCAGCGACGATGGCAAGAACTGGACGGACGTGACGCCGCCAGCCATGACGCCGTGGAGCAAAGTCTCCCAAGTGGAAGCCGGGCATTTCGACATCGGGACCGCGTATGCGTCGGTCGATCGACATCGCCTGGCGGATAACAAGCCTTACATCTATCGGACGCACGACGGCGGCAAGAGCTGGCAGAACGTGGTGGCAGGCATTCCGGAAGGCGCCTACGTCAACTCAGTCAAAGAAGACCCACAAGCGAAGGGATTGCTGTATGCGGCCACCGAACTGCGCGTCTACGTTTCGTTCAACGACGGGGAACAATGGCAGCCATTGCAGAACAATATGCCGGTGACTTCCGTTCGCGACATCGTGGTGCACGGCGATGATCTGGACATCGCTACATACGGCCGCGGTTTTTGGGTGATGGATGAAATGTCCGCGCTGCGGCAACTTGCCGCAGAAGGCTCTGAGATTGTCTCGGCGAACGCGTACCTATTTAAGCCCGGTGACTCGCTGGCCATCTTGCAGGGCGGCATGAACGGAACGCCGATGCCACATGAAGAACCGCAGGAACTGAATCCACCTGCGGGAGTTGTGGTCTATTACTGGCTCAAATCTGCTCCCACGGGACCAGTGAAACTGGAGCTGCTGGATGGCGCCGGAACGATGCGTGCGTGCTCGGCGAGCGACGCCCAAGTGCGTCCGGTGGATACCGAGGCTATCAACGTTCAGGCGGTGTGGGAACAACCCGCACAGCCACCTTCAGCGGTAGCCGGAATGCATCGCTTCGCGCTTGGTCCTCCGCCGGTGCGCGGATTCGGACGCGGCGCGGCTGCTCCGGCGCCAACGGGAGCCTGCGCATCTTCGGCGTCGACTCCGCCAGCTGCAAGTGGCCGCCCTGCGCGTGGACGGGGCCCGGAGCGTTTGCAGCCTGGTAGCTACACAGTCCGCCTGACAGTAGACGGACAGACCTATGCACAGCCAGTCACTGTGAAGCCGGATCCCCGCACGACGGCGGCGAATGCTGGGGGCTAGCACGAACCGGAACATTCCGTCCGCTTCCTTCGGGCGCGGCTCTGTAGAGGTTCAGTTACTTTCCATCAGCTCTTTCAAGCGCATGTAACCAGCACGGCTGACCGGAATTTGCGAGCCGTCCGTCAGAATGGCGAGGCGCGTGTCCTTGCTGTAAGGCTCGATTTTCGTCACACGCTCCAGATTCACCAGGAACGACCGGTGCACGCGGACAAAACGCGCCGGGTCCAGGGAAGCCTCCAGGCTCGAAATGGTTTGCTGCTTCAGAAAGGTCTTTCCGCCGCTGTGCAAAGCAACGTAATCGTCTTGCGCTTCGGCGTAGTCGAGTTGCCCTACCGGAATGATATGAACACGCGTGCCGTCCTTGATGACAATCCGTTGCGAATGCTGACCGGGGGGCTGCGCCGCGTTTTTCAGCTCACTGGCGCGCGTAGAATTCGCGGTCTCGCCGAGACGACGGCGCACGCGCTGCAAGGCGGTGCGAAACCGATGGAGATCGAAGGGCTTTAATAAATAGTCAACCGCAGCCGCGTCGAACGCCTTCATGGCGTATTGGTCGTATGCGGTCACGAATACGACGGCGACATCGCTACCTATCAACTCAACGACTTCGAAACCGTCGAGCTTGGGCATCTGCACGTCGAGGAACAAAAGATCGGGCTTGTGCTCAGACACAACTTTTACCGCGTCGAAACCGTTGGTACACTCCGCCACGATTTCGATGTCTTCTTCGCTATGCAGATATTCGCGCAGGATCTGGCGCGCAAGATCTTCATCGTCGACAATAACGGCACGGATTTTGGTCATCATGCCAGCTCTCCGGCAGCATCGCACGGCACAGTTAGAGTGACCCGATAGCGGTCGCGATCTACTTGAATATCCAGGCGGGCGGAACCGCCATAGCGCGCGTTCAGGCGACTGCGAACGCTCAGCAGGCCGAAACCGTTCCGGCGCGTCTCTGGCGCGTCCGGGTCAAACGGATTCTCAATTGCGACGCGAACTGAATCGCGCATTCGGCGTCCAGTAATCGAGATCTCGCCTCCCTCAACGAGCGTCGCGATACCGTGCTTAATGGCGTTTTCAACCAGCGGTTGCACCAGCAGCGGCGGGACCTCACAATCGGCACATGCGGCGTCGAAATCTTGTACGATCCGCAATCGCTTTCCAAAGCGCACCTGTTCGACGTCCAAATATGTTCTGGTCAACGCCAACTCCTCCGAGAATGGAATGCTGGTACGCTCTCCCAGGCGTAGCGAATTGCGCAAGAACTCGGAGAGCCGGATACACATATCACGCGCTTTGCCGGGATCGGCCGTAGTCAAAGCGCTGATAGAGTTCAGAGCGTTGAACAGGAAATGCGGATTTACTTGGGCCTTTAAAGCTTTCAGCTCGGCTTCGCGCGAGAGCAACTCCGCTTGCTGCGACGACTCGACCGCTACTACAACATAGTGCAATGCAATAGAAAGCAGGAAGGTCAGCATAATCATGCCGACCAGCACAGGAAAGGCCGGATGAGATCGCTCATTTAGGTTCGGAAAAATGCCGGCTGACGCAGCAACGACAATATGCGCTACTACCAAAGCCACAGCACTGATGCACATGGCGGCGATCAGATGAGTAGCGACAAGTCTCCACGGCGGTGTGGAACGAAGCGGCAGGGAACGCAGGTAGTACCAAGGCGCAAGGCACTCGAAGGCGAGGACCAAGACGACCGGGATTATGACAGTTGCACTCTCCGCCCAGCGCAAATGGGCGGCCACTTTGACGACGAATCCAAACATCAGCCCTAGCAGCACCCATACGGCTATGTATGTCAGGAAACCGGTCTTGCTCTTGAACAGAGGATGCATGCGTTCGGCGCAAATTCAGGATCAGGTCAGTTTTCTACTTCTACGCTGGCGAAGACGGCCTGACCCGTGATGATCAGCACCGGCGGGTCAATCCCTCCGACGCTTCTCGGCGGGATGGTTTTGTCTTCGACATTCCCCAACACGCCCGTGGCCTGAACATTTACTCGCCAAGTCTCGGGAGCCCGGATGTGTATTGCTCCAAAAACGCAGTCGACATCCACAATCGCGGATTTGTCCGTCGAAGAAATCTCCGCGCGCCTTAAGTCGATTTCAATATTCCCGAAAACGCAGTGCAGATTGCCGCCGGCAAAGTTGGGGGTATCAAGTTTGCGTTTGACGTGACCGCCCATAGCGTGCTCGTCGAGTGAACTTTCTGAAAAGCCGGGTGAAACACGCGGAAAGCCGACGCGAGGCCGCCCGGCGGTAGATTCGACCGTTTTGACCAGCGCAATTAACCCGAAGGCAATGAGCAGCAGCGCCAGAGGCCAGCTGCCATCTCGCGTGTGAATGTGCAAAACACCCAGATTCATAAGCAGAAAGAGGGAACCAAAGCCGACCAGAAGGACGCCAACGAGCCTTTGTGAGTTCGAACGGCAACCAAGGAACTTCGCGATCCCAATGCCAATCAGGATGAGCGGCCAGTAGTCCCAGATGTTACGGATGGGGAGCACTCCGACGTTGTCGAGGAAGAGAAGAACGCCGGCCCCGATGAGAAAGATTGCGCCAAACAGCCGCGAGCCCGGCGACCGCCTATGGCGCCGCCTGCCTACATACATTCCGGAGGTATCGTCGTGCCCACGCACCGGATCGAAAGATCCCGCCGGCCGATTCTGGTTACTGAAGTTGTCTTCCATCGCTTCTCTCCGGCCAGGTCCGTTGTCGGCCGCTTAATGGTACTAGCTCCGCCAATCCAATCACAATCACGGCGAGCGGCCACAAGTCCTGGATGCGATCGAGCGATAAGACGCCGATATAATCGCCCCCTAGCAGAATCAGTCCGGTGAGCATCAACACGATCGGGAGCGCCACCTCTTGCCAATTCGCTTGCCAGGTGCTGAGTCGTTTTGTTTTCATCGTTCGGCCTCGATTTCGATGGTAAGGACGAAAGTATCAGGAGGCAGCTTGAAATCGGCCAACGCCCGGTACAAGCCGGTAAGCGCCGATTCCCGGGGTCGGCGAAGCGCAGTTGTTGCTCGCTTGAACAACAGCGTCCCAGTAGCGGACATGGGCGGATTCAAAGATGCTGAAGGGATTGCAGTTGGCGCCGGAAGCAGGCGTGCAGTAGCAACGGCCAGACGCGATTTTTATCTAAGTCGCCAAGGAGGGATGATGAAACACTCAGTCCTGTGCGTATTATTCGCGACAGGCGCCGTTGGGCTTCTGTGCGGTTCGGCGAGCGCGAAGAATTGGACGACGGCGGGAAACGGGGACCGGTGCTCCGCCGACCATTTCCATGTCAACGATTTAGTGAGCTATGCGGAATCGCGCGATCAACGGCTGCCCAATAGCTCTACAAATTACATCGATCCGGGCGCAAACGGATCCATCAAGGTGCATGGATGGAACAATTCGGACGTGCTGGTGAGGGCCTGCATCCAGGCTGCGGCGCCGAGCGATTCCGAAGCGCGCGCTCTAGCTTCGCAGGTGACGATCACGCGCGGCGCCGGGACGATCGAACCGAGTGGCCCATCTACCGGCGAGCAGCGCTACTGGGGCGTTTCCTACGAAGTATGGGTGCCCAACGCGTCAAATTTGAACATGAAAGCCAATAACGGCAGTATCGCGGTTGAGAGCGTGGGCGGAGAAATTCGCTTTCATACGCAGAACGGCTCTGTCCATCTGAGCGGCGTTGCGGGAGACGTGGACGGCTCGACTACGAATGGTTCGCTGACGATCGATTTAGCAGGCAGCGGGTGGAAAGGGACTGGCCTGCGAGCGAAGACAACTAATGGCAGCGTCAGTCTGAATCTTCCAGAAAACTTTTCGGCGCAAGTACAGGCGTCGACGGTGAACGGCCGCGTGAAGGTCGATTTTCCGGTTATGGTAAGCGGCGAAATCGGCCAGACCATGTCGTTTCAGCTGGGAAGCGGCGGGCCGTTGATTGAGGCGAGGACGGTCAACGGCAGCGTACACATCGGGCGAAAAGGATAACTCCAGCGGCGCATGAGCGGGATTCCGATTCTTGCTGCTCTTGCGGTCACGTTTTCCTGGACAACGCAGATCAGCAACACGACGGCGTCACTCCGCGGCTTGCGCGCGGTGTCCTCTCGCGTTGTGTGGGCCAGCGGCACGCACGGTACGTATGTCGTTACGACCGATAGCGGTCTGCACTGGCGGGCAGGCTTGGTCGCGGGCGCGGAGTCTTTGGATTTCCGCGATGTCGAGGCGTTCGATGAGAAGAGGGCGTACCTGCTCAGCAGCGGCGAAGGGAATCTTTCCAGGTTCTACAAAACTGTCGATGGCGGGGAGCATTGGAAGCTCCTATTTACGAACCCCGATCCGAAAGGCTTTTTTGATGCTATGGCGTTCTGGGATCAGCAGCACGGTATTATGCTGGGCGATCCGGTCGACGGGCATTTCGCCGTTTTTACCACGGAGGATGGCGGCAACTCATGGCAGCGCCAGGATTCGCCACCGGCTCTTCCTGACGAAGGCGCATTTGCCGCGAGCGGCACGTGCCTCACTGTAGAAGGACGAAGCAGCGCTTGGTTCGGCAGCGGCGGTCCCGGCGGCGCACGGGTGTTCCGCAGCACGGATGGCGGACGCTCCTGGACAGTTTCGAGCACACCGCTACGAAATGACTCGAAAGCAGCAGGTATCTTCTCACTCGCGTTTGCGGATAGTTTGCACGGCGTCGCTGTCGGCGGGGATTATGAGAAGCCCAGTGAAGGCAGGCAGGCGATAGCGATGACCGCCGACGGCGGCAGGACGTGGACCGGACCGATCAAGAACGGTCTCAGCGGTTATCGTTCCGCAGCGGTGTTCGTGTCTCCGGCGAAACAGACGCTCATCGCAGTGGGCACCTCTGGTTCCGATGTTTCCTTAGATGGCGGTCGGACGTGGGAACCATTTTCGTCTAGCGGCTTTAATGCGGTGAGCACGAGCCCAGACGGCTCAGTGTGGGCGGCAGGAGCGCACGGGATAATCGCGAAACTGAGTAACGGTCGCTAGTTGGAGCGAATCATCAACCCATTCCTACCGCTAATTCCGGTTTGGGCGGGAGCGTCACGACCGAGCCCCAGAATTCGAAGCATACTCTGATGAATTGAAGGAAGTGATGCAAATCGTCGGGCTTGCGAATATAGCAACTCGCATGCAGTTCGTAGGCTTCCCGCACTTCGTTCGGATCGTCCGACCCCGAAACAATAACCACGGGGGTGACTCTCAGCCTGGGATTGCTCTTGATTTCCGCCAAAACTTCCAGGCCCGACTTCTTTGGCAGATGAAGATCCAAAAAGATGACGTCGGGATGAGGGTGATTGGCATGCTCGCCTTGATGACGTAGATGCGCCAGGGCTTCTTCTCCATCCGGAACCGAACGGATGCCCTTTATGAGTCCGGCCTCGCGGAAAGCTTCTTTAGTCAAGCGAGCCGCCGCCGGATCATTCTCGATGATCAGAATGTCCAGTTGCTGCGTCGATTCGGCGCCGTTTCCCCATCCTTGTGGCATATCAGCAGCGTACAGGAAGCTGAAGGGATTTTCCCACAGGTCTAAGCCGGGCGCAAGCGAGTCAAGGCACGCCCGTGCCGCAGCAGGCTGCGGTGATTCGAATCCGATATAATCCTCGCAATTGAAGCGGATCGCCAGGCGCCGGATACCATTGTTGGTCGCGGTGTTTGCCAGTTTGACGGCAGCGCTCGTTTTTGCGTTCTCTCGCGTGCGAACCGAGCCGCCTAGTCTACTTCGTCTTTCCGCCCAACCCAGCACGCTGGCCGCGAACGGTTATGACGAGGCTGTGATTGACATCGCGAAATCAGGGAACCGGTTGAGTGGCGAAGAGCCGAAAATCGCAATCATTGGTGATGCACATTCGGCCAAGATTGGATCGCTCGAAGCTGCGCCCTTTGGGTGGCGAGCGCGCATTTGCGCCGGTGTCTTGCCGGGCCATGTCAGGGTGCGGGCGGAGGCGCCGGGTTGTACCCCAGCTTTCACGGACCTGCAGATTGAACTCGCGGCCGCGGATTCTGGTTTTGACGGAACGCCGGACTTTCTGCGGCTCGATGATGAAGCGGATCGTCAAGCGTTCCGAAGGTGGTTCACGTTTTTAGCCGAAGTGCAATATTTCACGCCCGCGCCGGAGCGCCCAGCAGAGATTGTGGATTGCGCGGCGCTGGTTCGCTACGCCTATCGCGAGGCGTTACGGCTGCATGACACGAACTGGTCCGCGGGCGCGCGCCTGCCGCTGCTTCCGGCGATGGACTCGATCCGAAAATACAACTTTCCGTACACGCCGCTTGGGCCGGAACTGTTTCGTATTCGCAGTGGGCCTTTTGCGGCGGCAGATCTCCAAACAGGAGCATTCGCTCAATTCGCAAATGCGGAAACGTTGCAGCGCTTCAACACGTTCTTGGTAACGCGCGATGTCTCGCGGGCACGGCCGGGCGATCTACTTTTTTTTCGCCGGGCGACTCAGCACATGCCGTTTCACAGCATGATCTTTATCGGCAAAAGCCAAATCAGCCGGGACGGCGCGCTGTTCGTGGTTTACCACACGGGCCCGGATGGAACGAAAGCAGGCGAAGTCCGGCGCCTTTCCATGACAGAACTCTTGCACTACCCGGATCCCGAATGGCAACCTAGATTTACGAATCCGTCGTTTCTGGGCGTATTCCGTTGGAACATCCTTAAGACAATTTCATGACAAAGAAGCGGTTCGCGTTTGCGCCGGTTCTGCGGCTTCTCTGCGCGTTTGCGTTAGTGGCGCCGATCGTCTGCCAGGACGAGACACAGCCCTACTTCACATTGGCGAGCAACCGCACCTTTGGCTCACACGAGACGCCCGCCGTCATGCTCACGGGTTGGCATGTGGATGCGGTGCAGATTCGCGTTTATCGAGTCAAGGACGCACTGCAATTTTTCCGTCAAATGGAAGATCCGCATTCCTTTGGCGGACACATGCCTCGTCCGGAAGGCAAACGAACGCTGATCGAAAGAATTCACGATTGGAAACGCGGTTTGCGCCGAAGCATACGCCTCAATTTGCGAGGCCAGTTCACGCAGTCGCCCCGGGCGTCCTTCGGAAATCTATTCGCGCGGAAGCCACAAGTGGGCTCGCAAAAAGTTGGCACGCACTTCGCCGAAGCGCCACTGCTGAACCGCGACCAGTTAGTGCTTTCGTTCATCCAGCCAGTAACTGGCAAGACGCGGTGGAACTCGGCCACAATTCCTATCGATGTCAAAGGCAAAGGCGTTTACCTGGTCGAAGCCGTCAACGGCGAATTGCGAGCGTACACGATCGTCATCGTGTCGGACATTGTTCTTATCACGAAAACCGGAAGCAATCACGTGCTCGGATTTCTGGCCGACCGTGAAACGGGCGGGCCGATCGCCGATGCAAACATCGCGGTTATGACTCGCAATGGCGAACCCACGATGGTTAAGACAAGCACCGATGGACTCGCCGATGTTCCCGCCAAGCAGAACGCCGCGGAAACGGATTTACGCGTGTTGGCGATGAGAGGCGCCGATGTCGCCCTGGGCGATGTCGCGACTTGGGCGTTCGCCGCGGGAAGGCGAAATTGGAGCGGCTACATCTACACGGAGCGGCCGGTGTATCGTCCCGGCGATACGATGCATTTTCGCGGCATTCTTCGCATGCAGGCGGCATCCGGTTACGAAATTCCATCACAGCAATCGGTGAGCGTCCAGATCTCCGATCCTGACGGAAAGGCTGTTTATCAGAAGACCCTCACGACTAACTCGAACGGCATCATTCACGACGAACTGCCGTTAGGACGCGCTAGTTCGCTGGGCAATTACTCCATTGAAGTGAAATCCGGCGAGAGCGAGATGAACGGCAACTTCGAAGTTCAGGAGTACAAGAAGCCGGAGTACGAAGTTCGCGTCACGCCAGCAAAACCGCGGGTACTCGAGGGCGACTCTGCCGAGGCAACCATCGACGCGCGCTATTACTTCGGCGAGCCGGTGAACGGCGCGAAAGTGAAGTATTCGATTTACCGCAGCCGCTATTGGTTCCCGCTGTGGTACGACCCCGATGAGGACGAAGCAGGAGGCGAGGAAGGTGGACCCGGCGCTTATGACGACGCAGCCGGGGAGCAGATCAGCCAGGAGCAGGGGCAGCTCGACGCGGACGGCAAGCTGACGGTGAAAGTGCCCACCACGGTCTCCGATAACAAGATCGACTATCGCTATCGCATTGAAGCGAGCGTGACGGACCAGGCCGGCCGCGAAATCTCAGGAACGGGTTGGTTGATCGCTACTTACGGAAGCTTCGTTCTGAACGTGGAGCCCGACCGTTACTTCTTCCAGCCAGGGAGTTCAGGGGGATTTAAGGTACAGGCGCGAGATTACGACAACAAACCGGTCGCGACGGCTGTTCATCTCGAGATTGCCACCTGGAATTGGCGGAACCGATCGAAAGGTGACGTGAAAAGTGCAAATGATGTGAAGACGGGTGTGGATGGTTCGGCGACGGCTGAACTGAAGATCCCGGGTGAGGGAGGAAGTTATCGCGTCACGGTTTCAGCACATACGCCGGAAGGCCGCACGGTTCAAGATGAGTCTTACATCTGGGTGTCGGGCATGGGCGAAGAAAGCTTCTGGGGAGGAGGGCGGCAAAGAACCATTCAGCTTGTGCCCGATAAGAAGAGCTATCAGGCGGGGGACAAGGCCAAGATCCTGATTGTTACCGGGCAAGCGAACACGCCCGTTCTGGTAACCATCGAAGGCCGCGACATTCGTTCACAAAGCGTAATTAGGCCACAAGGTCCGACAGCGATCCTCGAATATTCGGTTCAGAAGGACGATGAGCCGGGATTTTTCGTCAGCGCTCAGTTCATTCACAAAGGCGAGATGTATCAAGGCGAAAAGCGCATTAAGGTTCCACCGGACGACCATAAGTTGAATGTCAAGCTTTCTACGGATAAGCCGCAGTATCTTCCCGGTCAAACGGCGACTTACAACATCGACGTTACTTCTTTGGATGGGAAACCGGCGGCGCAGGCAGATCTTAGTCTAGGCGTCGTCGATGAAGCTATTTATGCGATCAGGCCCGATGCAACGCCGGACATTGTCAATTTTTTCTACGGGCGCGAATGGGACAGCGTTTACACGCAAAACTCCCTTACTTACTTCTTTAGTGGTGAAGCGGGCAAACGCCGCATGCAATTGGCGGAGCTGCGGAGGCCCTCGCAACTGGCACAACTCAAGCCCGACCGGTTGGTATTACCTAAAATTCGAAAAGCTTTTCCAGACACAGCCTTTTGGGCGGCCGATGTCATTACAGACAACTCCGGCCATGCGCAAGCTCGGGTCGAGTTCCCCGATTCACTGACGACCTGGCGGGCTACCGCAAGAGGAGTAGCGCCCGATGAGCGCTTCGGAGGCGCGGTTCTGAAGACCATCGTTCGCAAGAACTTAATTTTGCGGTTAGCCGTGCCGCGATTTTTTGTGCAAGGCGATGAAGTCGTGATCTCCGGCATCGTGCATAACTATCTGACCAGCGGGAAAAAGGCTCGTGTGACTGCAAGTCTCGAAGGACTGACTCTCGTCGGCGGTAATGCGGTTGAGGAAGTCGACGTCGCCAGCCGGAGCGAGGTGAAAGTCGATTGGCGCGTCAAGGCGCAAAGCGTGCGTCACGCCAAAATTACGGCGCAGGCGCTGACCGATGAAGAATCAGATGCGCTCGAGCTGGAGCTTCCGGTAAATCCGCCCGGCGTTCCCGTGCGGCAGGCGAAAGGCGGAACAATTTCTAACTCAGGGTCGGCGAGTTTCGCGTTGACTTTCCCCGCGGATGCGGTGGCCGGTTCGCGATCGTTGTCTATCAGGCTCTCGCCGTCCATTACAGGATCGCTTTTCAGCGCGCTGGATTATTTAACTTCGTTTCCCTACGGGTGCGTAGAGCAGACAATGTCCAGCTTTCTGCCTGACATCGTGGTAACAAAGGCCGTGACGGAACTCGGCTTGAAGCAGCCGATCGATCAAGCGTCGCTGACTGAGAAGATTCAGGCCGGGCTCGACCGTCTCTATAATTTCCAGCACGAAGACGGCGGTTGGGGTTGGTGGGTCAGCGATGAGAGTCATCCATTCATGACGGCCTACGTTGTCGCGGGCCTTTCTGAAGCGCGGAGGGACGCGATCAGCGTGAAGGACGATGCGATCTCAAAAGGCGTCGACTGGATGGAACGCGACCTGGGGCAGGGAAAAAAGCTTGCGCCCGATCTGCGATGCCTACATGGGTTACGCCCTGGCGCTCGCCGGCCACGCCGATACCGCGCTTTTGAATCGCAGTTTCAGCGACCGCTCTGCGCTGTCGCCTTATGGAATTGCGCTTCTGGGGCTGGCCTTCGAACAAGTGAAGGATCACCGGGCGAGCGATCTGGCCGCGCAACTCGAGCAGACGGTACGTCAAAGCGAAACCGAAGCGTGGTGGCCAGCCACTCGAGACGAAATGCTGGATTTCGAAGCCGACGCAACACCGGAAGCGAGCGCTTACGCAATGAAGCTATTGAGCCACGAGCGCAGCAGCAGCGCGCTGCTGCCGAAAGCGGCTCTGTGGCTGGTGAATCATCGCGACGAAGGCTATTGGTGGGCGTCGACCAAGCAGACCGCCATGGTGATCTACGGCCTGATCGATTATGTAAAGGCGACGAATGAGCTGCACCCGAACTTTACCGCCACCGTGACCGTGAACGGCCAAGCGGCGATGACTCACGCGTTCAATTCAGAATCATCGATCGATGCGCCGGAAATCGAGCTGGATGAAGCGAAATTGCAAGCGAGTGGGAACCAGGTCAAAGTGACCAGCAGCGGCGCGGGCCGGCTCTACTACTCTGTCTCCGCGATCCATTATTCGAACGCGGCGCGCTTGGAGAAACAGGGCGCTATCGCGTTGAACGTCCTGCGGGATTATTTCCGGCTTGCGCCCGGCAAAGAGGGCGATCGAATTGTTTACGATCTTTCGCCACTCGATGGGCCCGTTTCGCAGGGAGACACCGTAGCCGTCCGGCTGACGGTCACCGGTTCCAATTGGCGCTATCTGATGGTAGAAGATCCCATTCCGGCGGGCGCGGAATTCATCGAGCACGACAACCTTTATGAGCTGCGCGATAAACCGCCATGGTGGCGTTACTGGTTCACCCGGCGCGAACTACACGACGACCGCATGGCGATCTTCCAGACGTACTTCAGCGAGGGCCAGCAACAGTACTTCTATTTGCTCAAGATTGTAAATCCGGGGCTCTTCCACGTCAGCCCAGCGCGCGTTGCGCCGATGTATCAGCCCGGCATCCAAGCGACCACGGAAGCCAAAACGCTGGAGGTGCGATGAACCGTTCTACCGTCTCACTGGGCGTTTTGCACCTGATCGGAAACGCGCTGGTGCTCTGGCTAGGGATATTACTGGTTGGGCATCGGCGAATCGGATAGCGCTCATCTCGCATGGAGCGCATTCGTGGTCATCGCATTTGTCTGCGCAGCCTTGTGGCTTCACGGCACATCTCTAGCGCTCTTCGATCGCGAAGCGCCGCTCAATTTTGGATCCGCCGCTCGAACGGCGCTGTGGCATCTGCTGCCGCTTTTCGTAATCGCGATCGCCGCAGCGTTAATCTACGGGGTTCTCGCATACTGGCACGATTCCTTCGCGCACAAGGCCTTCGTTATTGGGTCGTACACGACGATGAAACTGCGCAAACCCGTGCCGCCCTCCGGAGTTTTGCGTTGGTATCACGGACTTATTTGGCTGCTGCGCTGGTTGATCGTTCCCGCGGTGTTATTCCCTTTGGCTGCGGCAGTAGCCCGTTTTGGATGGCGCGGCTTTCATTTGCGTTCGCTGAAACGCGGCAAGAACGTCCTGTACTGGCTGGAAGTGTGCGCGCTTCTTTTGCTCGCCATCTGGGTTCCGTTCAAACTGTTCTTCTGGGTGCCGCAAATTACGCCGTTCGCGTGGCAGATGGTAAGCTTTCTTGCACGCCTCGGTTCAGGCTATTTACTTTTCGTGGCGGCGTTGCTCTCGCTGGAGTTTCTAACTTCCGCAGGCAAACCGCCTTTGACCCAGCCAAGCACCACATCTTCGCCGTAGCGCATAACCAGGGCGGCCACGCGCCGCTTCGCATCATGATAGGCGCGTTCTGCGCGCGCGCGATTCTCCCGCTGGCGAAGATCTTCATCGGATCTTACAGTGATGGTTTGGTCTAGCGTCGGAACGTTCAGCCATTCCACCAGCCCTTCACGAAACCAGAGCGGCAGGCCGGCAGCAGCCTCACTCTCGATGAATACGTGCAAGAGTTCGTGTCGAATTGTATTGCGAAGCGCGCCTCGCGCGTCCAGGACCGCTGCCGGTTGCAGATCGATGTTCGATCCGGAAGTGCGAGCCGCCACCCAACCTGGTTCGCCAGTCGCGTTTCGAAAGGCCTCTACATCGGGATAAACGTGGAGTGTGATCTCACGCGGTCCGTCGATGTGCAAGCGTGCTTCCAGGCCGCGCTTAAGACTTTCCGCAAGCATTAGAACCTTGCGGTCATCATCCGGACGGCTTGTGAAAACTGCCACGCCCTCGCCGCCCAGGCGCACCCATTTCAAGCCAGCTCCGGCGCGCGCCACTTTAGTTCCTGGATAAT
The DNA here is from genome assembly GCA_963795445.1 of uncultured Acidobacteriaceae bacterium. Taxonomy (GTDB): domain Bacteria; phylum Acidobacteriota; class Terriglobia; order Bryobacterales; family Bryobacteraceae; genus Bog-105. Next base: position 294,477 of record CAWCHX010000006.1, read on the forward strand.
AGAACGCCAAAATTTCGCGATAGGTGAGTCCCTCGATTCCCATCTCGTCTGCTCCGTGCTGGCACAAACCGACGCCGTGCCCTTCGCCCGTTCCGCGAAAATGGATTTGGCCATTCGCGCTCTCAATCTCATAACGCTCGCTGCGCATTGTGTTCCAGCCCAGCGCGCGGCCGATGGCGAAGCGAAACGAGCTGGCGCTAATCGGGAGATTCGTCGCCGCGCCGACTAGCTCGAGAGTCTTCGCGCGGCCGGAAGATGTGCGGTCTCGAATAACGACGCGTTGCAGCGCGCCGGGCGACTGCAATCCCGATTGGCGCAACGCGGCGGCGATGTCCTGAGGGCGAGCGCTCCATGACCAATTCGCCGCTCCATGGCGCGTACAATATGGATCCGCGTGGACTGTTAAATACGGCGCTGGCACTTCGGGCCACACGGCACGTACGTTTTCCGTTGTGCCTCCGCAATCGCGCGCGTAGACGGAAAAGGCAAGTTTGCCTTCAAACCAAAGAAGCTCACCGGCGGTGGCGTCGGCCGCGCGCGTCAATTGCGGCGTAATGCCCTGAAGATCGACGCGCTGGCAATGAGTCGTGGCGCAAAAATCGAAGCCTTCTGAGGCGTGCCGGCCGCGCAGCCGGCCAGCGTAGGTACGGGCCGCTACCGCCATCGCCTTTAGCGCTTCCGGACTGCGAAAGGTGCTGCTTTCTCCTGCCAGAACCGCGGCAACATATTTTTCCGAAGACAGCTCCACGATTCGGTTGCCTTCATTGCTTGTCAAGCGAACCTTGTACGTGATTTGAGCTCGCAAAACCAGGACAGCAAACAACGCGGCAAAGAGTAACCGTCTCAAGCGCGGCTTCCGAAGTAATTGCGCAGGAGCTGACCCGCGATGGGCGCGGCATCGGCGCCGCCTGATCGCCCCTGAACCAGGACGGTCACGGCAACTTCCGGCGCACGGCTAGGCGCAAAGCCTGCAAACCAGGCGGCATGAACTCCCGGAGCCGTCTGCACGCTGCCCGTCTTTCCTGCTACACGAATGCGTTTCAGTCGGGCACCCTGGGCCGTGCCGAACTCCACGGCTCCTTCGAGACCCTCCAGAATAGGCTGAGATTTGCGGTTCGCCGACACGGTTCGCCAGCCGCCGATAGGCCATGAGCAGTTCCAAAGGAGTGACCCGCACGCCCTCTTCCCCTAAAGCCTGCAGCTCGCAATCGGGTCCAGCCAAGCCGCTTCGCACTAAACCAGCCGCTTCCGGACCGCTCAATAATCCCGTCACCGACGACAATCCGAAGCGAACCAGAAATTGCGACAGTTCGCCGGGGCTGAACCGCTGCGCGAAATGAGCCACAGCGCAATTGCAGGAATACGCAATCGCCCGGCTGACGTTCATGGGAAGCGCCTCGCGAGGATGCGAGCAATTCAGCGAATGTCCGTTCAGCACCAAACGTCCCGGACAAACATATTCGTCACTGCTCTTTAATTTGCCATTCTCGAGGAGCGCCAGCAAACCGAAGGGTTTTATGGTTGAACCCGGGGCGGCAATCCAGCGCCGGGCGATCTCCTCACTTTGTGCTGCTAATATGCGGCGGTCTTTCACGTCCATGAGTATCGCGGTTCCGCCGAGCGCGGTGGAATCTGGCGCGGCCCGTACGACGTGGCACCACGGCCACAGCGCAAGCGCCCACAAATCCCGCCGCCGCATCGTCTTAATCTTGGAACTCACGCCGCCTTACCGGATTCTAAGACTACGTCAATTCTCTTTTTCGGAGATTTCCATCGGTGAATGGACACGAGGATTCAGCGCTCGTCAGGGAAGAAATCGAAGCCATGCCGCCCTGCCGCCAGAAGGAAAGCCAGTGGAGCCACCAATTCAATCTCTGAAGCGTATTTTCACGGATCGGCTTCTTCCCGTTTTCGATAAATTTGAGTGGCAGCCCTGGTGGTGGCCGCTCGAAAACGGTTCTACTTGGCCCATTGGGGGCTGGAATTGCGGGACCGAGAGCGGTACCATGCTTTGCGAGGGAACAAACCCTGCCGCAGCGTATATCCCGGATTCAACGGGAGCCTCGGTGCACGCTGCGGATCGCGCTGGGTCGTATCTACCCGTCCCTCGTCCGGGGCGTTCCCAAGCTCTAGTTGCACTGCTCTCTACAAGTTGCTCTCGAATATTGATCCGCAATCATCGTTTCTTTCGCAGGTGCATGTAACGGATTTGATGAAGTTTCGCGGACCGGGGCCTGACGGGAAGAAAAATGAGGGCCTTACACTCGATATGTGGCGGATATCCGTCGAATGCCTACGGTCCGAATGGGCAGTACTTCAACCCTCGCAAATCCTGCTGACGAAGCAGGCCGCTGCGTGGGTTGGCGACCTGATCGCAGATCGATTCTGGAAGCAGCTCGCGGCGGATCAGCAGAGCTTTTTACGAGATCTCAGAGTCACCAGTGGGGAACGACATCTCCCTTTCTGGAACCCGCAGTTTGATCAGCACGGATTCGAAAAGCGTCTAGCGCACTGGCGGGGTGCATTTGGATGCTAGCCGTCAAGGGCGGACTGCGCAGTGCCGACGCGCGCACCAAGCTAAATTAAGCGAGTCCCATTCGGCACGTCATCGCCGGTAGCACCCATTCCACCGAGTGATCGTCTTTTGCCCTGCCCGCGCCCTCGCTTTTGCTCATTCAAAGAGATGGAAGCTTCGGCGACAACGGGATGACCCCCGGCGTATACACGCTTTACGCCTTTTCAGGACATGACGAATCTGGAGTACGGCAATCCTGAGGCGCTGCGCGATTTTCAGCGCAGATTGAATTGCAGCCAAATCAAACAGCGCACGTTGACATCGACGTGATCAAGTGATGCACTAGGGTCGAAGCATCGCCGCTTGGTTGGGCATGTGCTTGTGTTCGTGGCAACCGCTCCGTGCCGGCAGGCACCTACTTCCATCGCGCCGGAAGGCTTCACGATCGGCGGCATCGTCGTAGAACATGGCAGTCATCGTCCGCTGAAGAACGTGTTAGTGACGATCACTTCCACCTCGCACCGAGACCAATCCTCCGCTTGCGTCACTGGAACCGATGGGCGCTTTCTCTTCAGCAAAGTTCCTGCAGGGAAATACGCTCTCACCGCTGCAAGGCGCGGCTATGCCAGCGAAAGCTTCCAACAGAATGAGGGTTTCTCGACCGCCATCGCAGCAGGGCCCGGATTGGATTCCGAACACATCGTCTTTCCGCTCGAGGCGCCCGGTTCAATAAACGGAACTGTCGTCGATGAGGAAGGCGATCCCGTTCGGCAGGCCCAGCTCATGCTGTTTTATAAGGGCGTGATCTCAGGCAAGTCACAGATCCAGATCCGGGGCGGAGGCCAGACGGACTCATCGGGCGCGTTTCATCTGGGACGTCTGGAGCCGGGTCCGTATTTTGTCGCGGTCCATGCGCGTCCCTGGTACGCCCAAAACGTACCCTTACAATCCGTAGACGGTGAGCAAACTCCTCTCGGTCCGGATCTCGATGTCGGCTTATCCTCTGACTTACTATGCGGACACTGTCGATCCCGCGGCGGCCTCTCCCATCGTTGTCACCGAAGGAAGTACTGCGAGTATTCATGTCACGCTTCAGGCTGTTCCGGCCATTCATGTCCAGCTAACCGGTTTCGAGTCCAGGCCGGATGCGGGAGTAAACGCGATGGCTTATGTGGCTGGACCAGGCGGCTTTCCGATCGCAGTTAATGCACCAACGGCCACGGTCAACAACGCGCACGAACTCATGGGGCTGCCTCCTGGCCGTTACCAGTTGTCCGTACAAGCTTGGAACCGCGGCCAGTTACAGATCCCAGCGAACGACTACGGTCAATCTGACAGGCAGCACCGCGCTCGATGTGAGCGCCACCACACCGACTTCACTTTCGGGACACATCCAGTTCGAAGGCAATGAGACACCCAGGCGCCCAGGTCAGCGTCTTGTTGGTCAGATCCGGTAACGAGCTCTCTTCAGCATCTGTTGAAAAGGATGGCTCTTTCGCGGCCAACGGAAGCACACTGTTCGGAGGACGCTACTCAGTGCAGCTTCAAAATGCTCCCGGATACTATTTGAAATCCATCGCCGCCAAGGGAGCCGCGTTCTCAAGGGGAGAGTTGGATATCGCAGACGGCGCTTCTGTCGAGCTCGCGCTGGTCGCCGCCAAGGACGCATCAAAGGTCAGCGGCATGGCAGTGCGCGAGGGAAAGGCATTCGGCGGCGCTATGGTGCTACTGATTCCCGAAGATCTGAACCGCACCGATTTCATTCGCCGCGACCAGAGCGACAGCGATGGCACGTTTACGCTGAATGATGTTCCACCCGGGCGCTACACCCTTTTCGCCCTCGATAACGGCCGCGACCTGGAATATCAAGAGCCGTCGGCCGTGAAGCCTTACCTCAGCCAGGGCCAAGCCGTTAATGTCCCCGTGCCGATTAATTCAGTCCTGAAGATCGACGTAGTATCTCGCCAACGCTAGAACGGAACATCGTCGTCGGTAACACCCATCCCGCCGAATTGATCGTCTTCCGCCGCGCCCGCGCTGGCTTCGGCTGCTTTGCCCTTGGGTGGCGTCGCCGCCCGCGATGTAGCTTGCGCCCCGGCCTCGTATCCCCCGCTCGCCTCGCCACGGCCGCCCAGCAGGATCACCTCATCCGCGACAACTTCGGTTGCGTAGACCTTCTTACCATCTTTGTCGTCGTAGCTTCGCGTCTGGAGCCGTCCGCCCACATACACTTGCTTACCCTTGACAAGGTAATTCGCAACGTTTTCCTGACGCCACACGATCACGTTGGTCCAGTTGGTCTCCTCTTTCCACTCGTTAGTTTGCTGGTCTTTCCAGCTGCGAGTGGTAGCCACCGAAAACCGCGTTACAGCGGCGCCGGACGGCGTGAATTTGGTCTCGGCATCGCGGCCCAGATTTCCAATCAGAATCACCTTGTTTACGCTACGGGAACCCATAATCAATCGCACTGTATCACAAGAACCCGGTTTAGTACCGGCCCATGAGAATTTGAGTTCGATCCGGGCACCAGACTGCATCTGACGTCGAGGCCTGGTACGAATGCCGCAACAGGCCGGACAAATTCCGTGTTGGATCACGTGAGAGTTAAGGCATAATATGGAAGCCAGTGGTTTGTTCCCGCTGGGTAACAACCAAGTCCAGTCATTTGGGGAAAATATGGCATCGCGGTTTAGCCGATCGTGTTCGCCTGCCGGCAACCTCCGTGGACCTTTGCGCGTTTTCGCCGGGCCTTCCGCGTCGCTCCTGATAACTTTGCTCTTCTGTGCCGTACCTCCTCCCGCCTCGGCGCAATTCCAACTCAAGCCCGCGCAGCTGGGCGAAGCCGTCACCTTGATGCCGTCCGACACAGCCATTTTGGAATCCGGCGAAGCTCGCAAGGATCTACCGTGCACCGTCACGCCGCGGAAAGCCGAATTGGGTTTCGACCTGCGGTTCCATAGCGGCTATGACGTCACCATTCCGTTGAAAGAACTGGCAGGTTCCGGAGAGCTGCTGAGTATCGTTTTCCGCGCTTACCCGCAGGACCAACCGTCGCAACCCGCTTACTTCGTCCAACATTACCGCGTGCCTGCTATCGACGACGATGCTAAGGGAGACGCTCTACTGGAAGGAATTGTCGACGTGGGCGAAGGCAAATATCACGTGGACTGGTTGATGCGCGATCGAGCCGAACGAATCTGTTCCTCGAGTTGGGACGTGGAAGCGGCATTGTCGGCGAAAGACAAACCGATGCCGCTTTTCATCGATCCCGAAGTCATCACGGAAACCGCCGCTGAGCCGTTCGTGAACGACGCGACGGTGCGGGCAAATCGCGCACCCGACGGCGACTTAAATTTAAAGTTATTGGTTAACTTCGCTCCTCAAAACCACAATCCGCGGCGCTTCAACGCTCGGACACGGACGCTTTAGTGACCATCCTCAGGGCTATTGAGCGCGACCCGCACGTCGGCCGCGTCTCGCTGGTCGCTTTCAATATGGAGGAAGGCCGCATCGTTTACCGCCAGGAAGCCGCCGAAACAATTGATTTCCCGGCTCTGGGCAAAGCGCTCCAGACGATGAAGCTGGGGACCGTTGACCTGCTGCGTTTGGGCCAAAAGCACAGTGAGACCGACTTCCTGGAGGACCTGATCGAAAAAGAAGTCGGCACAACTTCTCACCCGGACGCGGTCATTTTCGCCGGCCCCAAGGCCATGCTGGACGCGGATGTACCCCAAGACGATTTGCGCCGCATCGGAGATATCGAGTGCCCCGTGTTCTACATGAACTACAACTTGAATCCGCAGGCGATTCCCTGGAAGGATTCGATCAGTCACGCCATACGCGCATTTAAGGGTACGGAATACACAATTTCGCGGCCACGCGACCTGTGGTTTTCGACTACGGAAATGCTGAATCGTACTCTGCGTTCCAAGCGGCAACACGCTTTGGGAGCGGTGGCCACTGGCGGAACGAAATGAGTGCGGGGCGATCCGAGGTAAGCTAGAGGGACCAGGGGAGAGTTCATCTATGAGATTCCGGGTGCTTCGCGGCAGCATTCTAGTCTCCACGCTTGTGGTTAATGTTGCGTTCATCGCGAGTGCGCAACAGCCTAATCTGAACGATTTCAAGAATAAGCTGGCTCCGTCTGTCGGCGCTCCGGAGCATGCGGTCGACAAGATACTGGAGATGGCGAATCTCAAACCGGGCGAAACGCTGTATGACCTGGGTTGCGGAGACGGCCGCATTCTGATCGCGGCTGCCAAAAAATACAACGTCAAGGCTGTCGGCATCGAAATCTCGGAGGGCCAAGCTGAAACTGCCGCCGAAAAGGTGAAAAAAGCTGGATTGCAGAAACAAGTGAAAGTCATTCACGGGGACTTCATGCGCACCGACCTAAGTCCTGCCAATGTCGTGACCCTTTATCTGGCTACGACCGCCAATGACACTCTGCGGCCGAATCTGGAACGCTATCTTCGGCCTACCACCCGCGTGGTGTCGTATGATTACCCCATCCCGGGCTGGAAGCCGATGGACGTTGCCGAGAGCGTCGGGCGCCATCACGATACTCACATGATCTACCTCTACGAGGTTCCCGATTCCATCAAGAAGTAGGCTCATTTGAGTCTGGAGTTTGACGTCTTGGGCATTGGCCTCAATGCCACGGATACGCTCCTGCTCGTTCACGAGTTCCCGCCGTACGCCGGCAAAGTTCCGTTTCATGGCGAATTGCTAAGTCCTGGCGGCCAGGTGGCCACTGCGGTTGTCACTTGCGCGAAGCTCGGCCTTCGAGCGAAATATATCGGCACCATTGGCGACGATCTGCGGGGGCAAATCCAGCGGGAAAGCCTCGCGGGGACGGGCGTCGAGACGAATGGCTTGATCGTACGCGAGGGTTGCCCCAACCAGACCGCCTATATCATCATTGATGAACGCACCGGCGAACGCACCGTATTATGGCAGCGCGCGGAATGTCTGCGCCTCAAGGCCGCGGAGATCCGGGTTGAAGATATTCTTGAAGCGAAATTACTGCACATCGATGGCTATGATGTCGAAGCCGCGGCTTACGCCGCATCGGTTGCGCGGAAGCATGGCATTCCGGTCTCGCTCGACGTCGACACCGTCTATCCCGATTTTGAGTCCGTGCTGAAACACATCGACTATCTGGTCGCCGGCTCGGGCTGGCCTGGTAAATGGACCGGCGAATCCGATCCATTCGCCGCGCTTTCACGGTTGCAGCGCGAATACGGCTTGCGGGTTGCGGCGATGACACTCGGCGATCAAGGTTCGTTAGCGCTTCAGGACGGCCGCTGGGCCTATTCCGCGGCCTTTGAGGTGCTTTGCGCGGATACGACGGGCGCGGGCGACGTTTTTCACGGCGCTTTCTGTTACGCCATGCTGGAAGGGATGCCGCTTAGCCAGGCGCTTGAGTTCTCGAATGCGGCGGCAGCAATCAACTGCACCGCGATTGGCGCGCGCGGGCACGTTCCCACCCGGCCGGAAGTGCACGCGTTGATGGCCGCTGCTTACGCCGGCCAGGCGCAACGCATCGAAGCTCCCGAAATTGCGGAGCGCTGTTTTGCTAGCGCCACCCCAGCGTCAATGTCGAACCAATGATTCCTCTCCGCGCGCTCCTCTCGCGGCGATCTACGCCGTTCATGACATTGGCGATCATTGCCGCTCAACGTTTTCTGCTTCCTGTACGAGATGGCGCAACCCATCTACCTGCGCGACCGTTTCATTGAAAACTACGCCCTCATCCCGGACCAACTGCGTCTGGTGACTTTCATCACCTCCATGTTTCTGCATGGAGGCTGGCTTCATCTCATCGGCAACATGTGGTTCCTGTGGGTATTCGGATCGCATATCGAGGACGCCATGGGCTCGGCGAAATTTCTGGTCTTTTATCTGATTGGCGGTGTCGCCTCCGGAGCCGTTCAATTCGTGACCAGCTTGGGAAGCCCCGTGCCTACCATTGGCGCCAGCGGGGCCATCGCAGGCGTGATGGGCGCATTTCTGGTTCTTTACCCGCGAGTCCGTGTCGTCACGTTGATCTTCATCATCGTCTTTGTGACCACCGTCGATATTCCCGCCGCTTTCATGCTTCTGTATTGGTTCGCCATTCAGGTGTTGAGCGGTCTGGGTTCATTGAGCAGCGTGTCGCAGGCGCAAGGGATTGCCTGGTTCGCTCACGTGGGCGGCTTTCTTGCCGGTATCCTGCTCGTCCGGGTCTTTCTGGGAAATCGTCCGCGTTATTCGTATTGAGTCCGCTCATGCACGATCGGCGCGATCCAAATGAACCGTTCGAGAACCTACAGCCGCTGGATGTGCTCGCGATTGCGGCGCACCCCGATGACGTGGAGCAAACTTGCGGCGGTACGCTGATTCGCTCGGCAGAATCCGGATACCGAACCGGCGTACTCGATCTGACAGCGGGCGATATGGGGAGCCGCGGCACGCCCGAGATTCGTATTCAGGAGTCCGAAACAGCCGCTCGCCATCTGTTGCTAGCCTGGCGCCAGAATCTGCGCTGGCCGGATGCGCGCCTGGAAAACACCATTACCGCGCGTATGACGCTGGCCGGTGTCATTCGCCGCATTCGTCCTCGCGTCGTCATCCTGCCCTATTGGACCGGACGCCATCCCGATCATTACCGGACTTCCGAGATCGGTTACGAAGCCTGTTTTCTCGCCGGTCTGCGGCGCCTTGAAGAAGATACTCCTCCGCATCGGCCATTCAAGATTCTGTACTCTTCTCTATACGCGAATGTCACGCCTTCGTTCGTGGTGGATATCTCGCGCCAGTTTGACCGCCGTATGGCGGCGCTGCTGAGTTATACGTCACAATACGGTGATGCGGAAACAGCGTCCGATCTCTTTCCCTCGCACTCGGAAGTGAAAGAGCGCCTGGCCGCGGTCGCGCGATTCTATGGCAACCTGATCGGCGTCAAATATGGAGAGCCTTTTGTCGTAAAAGAATCTATGCAAGTGGACGACATCGTCAGTATGCCCGTCCGCAGTATCTGATAAGTAAGATCTACAGGAGAAACGATTTGAAAAAAGCGTTGGCGCTGTTACTGATTTCGCTGCCGTTCGCCGCAATGGCCGAAGTTCCGGTTAAGCGGTTGAACGATGCCGCGGACGTACTTTCCGAAGTGATGTCCGCACCCGACAAAGGAATTCCTACGGACCTTCTCGCGCGCGCTCATTGCATCGTCATTGTGCCAGGCATGAAAAGTGGCGCTTTCGGCGTCGGCGCGAAATATGGGAAAGGCTTCTTCTCCTGCCGAAAAGCTGGCGGCTGGTCAGCTCCCGCTTCCGTGCGCATCGAGGGCGGCACCGTTGGCTTTCAAATCGGCCTGATCGAGACCGATCTGGTGCTGCTGGTGATGAACAGCAGAGGCGCGCATCGCCTGCTCACGGACCAATTCACGCTGGGCGGCGAAGGCGAAGTGGCGGCTGGCCCCGTAGGCCGCTCGAGCACCGCCCAAACCGATGTGAGCATGAGAGCCGAGATGCTTTCCTGGTCCCGCGCGCGAGGAGTCTTTGCCGGCGTTTCGCTGCAAGGGGCCACATTGCGGCAGGATGTTGGTGACAACGCGGAGATTTACGGCCGTCCTCTGCGAAATAGGGAAATCATTTATGAACCGATCGCTTGGCCGCCCGCCGCTAGCGAGTTGCACGGCGTCCTGAATCATTACGCGGCCAGAGCCCGCCGCCTGAAACACCGCTCGTAATCGGACGAAGTGAATCTCTTCGTATGCATGTCGCCACCAACATTCTGGTCGTCGGCTTTCTCATCTTTGTGGCGCATGCATTTACCGGTATCTTTAGCCGCACTCGCGTGCCCGATGTGCTTCTGCTCACCATCATCGGGATACTGCTGGGACCGGTTTTTCATCTCGTAACTCAGGAAAACTTCGGCGCCGTCGGACCGGTCTTCGCCACCGTCACCCTGATCATCATTCTTTTTGAGGCTGGTCTAAGTCTCGATCTCGACGTTCTCCGCGGGGCGCTCCGCTCTACCTTTGCCCTGACTCTCACCAATTTCGCGCTCACGATGCTGGTGGTGAGTATTACAGCGCATTTCCTGCTCGGCCTGAGCCCGCAATTGGCGCTCATGCTGGGAGCCATTATTGGTTCCACGTCGCCCGCCGTCATCGTCCCGCTCACCAAGAAGCTGAGCATGGACCCATCCTCGAAAACCGTCCTGTTTCTGGAGTCCGCAGTCAGCGACGTTCTCAGCATCGTAGTGGCAATCGGCTTTATGGATAGCTTCCGGCTCGGCAAATTGCGCCTGGGTCAAATGCTCGGCCAGCTCATCGCCACTCTCTTGCTGGCGGGAATCGCCGGAGCCATCGCTGCATTTGGCTGGTCCGCTTTACTGCGCCGGATTCGCGGCCTCGAGAATTCCATCTTCACCACTCCGGCATTTGTGTTCGTTCTGTTTGGCGTGGTCGAACTACTCGGCTTCAGCGGCTATGTGGCGGCCGCGGTATTCGGAGCAGTTCTGGGCAACATAGAAGTCTTTCATGGAATGGCTTGGATGCGCCGATATCTTCCCAGCGAGGCCATCACTCTCAACGAAACCGAGCGCGTCTTTCTCGGCGAAATGGTCTTTCTGCTGAAGACATTCTTTTTCGTCTATGTCGGCGTCTCGATCAAGTTCACCGATCCGTGGATGGTCTACGTGGCGCTCGCCTTAACTGCGCTCATATTCATTGTCAGAGTTCCGGCCGCCTGGATCGGTTTGGATCGAAAGACTCCCGTGCATGATGCGTCATTGATCGCAATCATGAGTCCCAAGGGGCTGGCTGCGGTAGTGCTTGCTTCGATTCCCCTGGAGCAGCACTTACCCAAGGGAGACCTGCTTCAATCTGTCACCTACTGCGTGGTCTTCCTGAGCATCGTCTTCACATCGGTGCTCAGCTTTCTCATTGAGCGCACCCGCCTCGCCAAGCTCTATGCAGGAATGTTCAGACGCTTTGGACAAACTGAGATTCTGACGGCGGTCGCAGCGCCTGAAAATATTCAAGAACGAAGCTTCTCCGACATGGAACGCCAATAGCGATGCGAAAACGTCCGGACGCTGCGCCAGCGCTGCCAGGACTCGTCCCCGCAATGCGCCATGCTTCGCGAGCAGGAGCATCAGCGAGGCCATGGTCGAGGGCCGGCGCGCCAGCTCCCGATGCTCTAGTTGGTATCGCGAGAGATCTTTTCGTTTGAATGCGCGCGCCAGGGCCAGGGCCTGCCGAAAACACAGCCCCAGGCCTTCACCCGTAATCGCGTCAACCGATCCGGAGGCGTCTCCGATTAACGCCAATCTGTCTTTATATACATTTTGTAGTGTCCTGGATACTGTCGCCGCGCCCATTTCTCTTGAAACAGGCTCGGCGAAAGACAAGCGCTCGCGCACTTCGGGAAACTCCGCCAATCCTTCTTTGAGCCGCAACTTCGGATCGCCTGAGAGAAGCGCTACTCCGATTTCGCACTCCGCGATAGGCGTGATGTAAAGCTGGCAGCGCTTGCCCCAATGCAACTCCATGTACGGTGACCACGGCGATATTTTGTAATGGCGCCGGAAGCCATAACGCCGCCCCTCGCGCTTGGTTCTGCCCAACCCGGCATCTCGTCTCAATCTGCGAGTTTTGTCCATCGGCGGCGATAACAACACCGCTGCTATGCGGTTCCTTCACTCCCCAATGAAGACCGACTCCCAACATCGCGGCGCGTTCGACCAGCAGCGTATGCAGAACTGTTCTTCGCAAGCCGATTGCATTTCCGTTTGGGAAATCAGCGGCGACGCGAGACTTCCCGTCTACAAAGCAGACGCCCCTGAAAGGAAATCCTACTCCCTGCGGAACTTTGACACCGAATGCTTCGAGAGCGGCTAAGCTGTCCGGCATCAGACCTTCGCCACATGCCTTGTCGATCGGCGGAACAGCACAGTCAAACACGTTTACCGTGAATCCTTCCAGACGCAAGGCGATGGCTGCAGCGAGACCCGCCGGCCCGCCGCCCACAACACAAACGTCAGAATCGTTCAGGAAAACGCTTTTTGCCACGGTACAGGTTGCCGCTCCGCCTTGCTTCTTTCAATCTTAATCGTCCATGACTCTGCGTCTCAGGAGCCACCTGGGAACCGTCTACCAGGACTAATCTAATCACTCATGCTCAAGGCGTTCGGCCTCAGTTCTCGTCAATATCTTCGGTAACATTAACTCAACCCGGGACGGCCACAACGATCGGCGCCAAACCCAGCTCGCCTGAAGTGTACTTTTGCAGAAAAGGATAGCGGATGGAACAGACATTGACTGCACCAGCAATAGAGGTCAAGCCTCGCGATGCTCCTGTCGGTACATTCACCGCGCCCCGCAATGTCGCCGTAGACGCCTTCCGCGGCTTCGTGATGGTGCTCATGATGGCGGAAGTGCTGCAATTCGCACGCGTCGCCCAAGCATATCCGGGTAACTGGTTTTGGGCTTTCCTCGGCTACAACCAATCGCATGTCGAGTGGGCCGGCTGCTCGTTGCATGACATTATCCAGCCCGCGTTTTCGTTCTTGGTCGGCGTTGCGCTGCCCTACTCCATCGCGAGCCGAATGCGCAAATGCACAACATTCAATAAAATGTTCGGGCACGCGCTTTGGCGGTCGCTGGTCCTCGTCTGCCTCGGCATCTTCCTGCGCTCCATCAACCGGCATCAAACGTACTTCACCTTCGAAGACACGCTAACGCAAATCGGTTTGGGCTATCCGTTTCTCTTCCTCCTTGGCTTCCGCTCGCCGAAGTGGCAATGGGGAGCATTCGGGGCAATCCTCTTCGGCTATTGGCTCGCGTGGGCCTTATATCCGCTGCCCGGCCCCGGTTTCGATTGGAACGCGGTCGGCGTTCCGTCAAATTGGCCGCACAACTTCCTCGGCTTCGCCGCGCACTGGAACAAGAACTCGAATTTGGGAAATGCTTTCGATCAATGGTTCCTGAATCTCTTCCCGCGTGAGAAACCGTTCGTCTATAACCCCGGCGGGTACCTGACCCTGAGCTTCATCCCGACGCTTGGCACCATGATCCTCGGCCTTGTCGCCGGGCGCTGGCTGCGTACCTACGCCCCAATCGTGCCGCTGAAGCGTTTTTGCATCGCCGGAGCAATCGGCATAGCTGCGGGGCTACTACTGCATTTCACCGGAATCTGCCCCATGGTGAAGCGCATCTGGACGCCAAGCTGGACGCTCTTCAGCGGCGGCATCTGCTTCCTGTTCCTCGCCGCATTCAGTTGGAACATCGAAGTGAAAGCCCATCGGAAATGGGCGTTTCCGCTGGTGGTGGTCGGCACAAACTCCATAGCGGCCTACTTGATCGCGCATCTGTTCGAAGAGTTCGCGTTCAGCAGCCTCCGCATCCACTTAGGCGACCGCCCGTTTATGCTGTTCGGTCCGAGCCTCTATCCGTTCACGACCGGCGCGGCCGTTCTGCTGACATATGGCCTAATGCTCTACTGGATGTACCGCCGCAAGATATTCCTGAAAATCTGATTAGCCTGCCGCTCTGGGGCGTGGCGACCAGCGCAGGTTGCTGGCTTCGGGTCATGTATTGTCACCATTAAACGATGACGATAGCGCCATGGTCATTCGTACCGCAAGGCAATCACAGGATCCACTCGCGAAGCTCGCCAGGCGGGCAAATAAGCGGCGAGTATCGCAGCTATGCTAATCGTCACCGCGGCCAGAATCATCGTTGGCGGATCGAAAGAAGACAATCCGAAAAGGCTTTTGGCGAAGAGTCGAGCCGCGAAAACGGATACGACAATTCCGATCGACAGGCCAAACACCACAAGCCGAAATGTGTCTTTCAGAACCATTCCGACCACCTTCGACCTCTCCGCTCCCAGCGCAAAGCGTATTCCGATTTCCATCGTGCGCCGAGCTGTCAAGTAAGACATCACGCCATACAGGCCGATAGCCGCCAATACCAATGCCAGTGCACCGAAGAAGCCGGATAGCTGTGCAATCATCCGCTCTTGCACCAGCGTGTCCTCGATAAGCCCGTCTGCACTTTCCACGCTCAAAATCGGCAGACTTGGATTGACCTTTTCAATAGTCCGGCGCACCATTTCGCTGATGCTCGCCGAAGGAACGTTTGTCCGAATCTCGAAATTAGCTCCATCGATCGGATCTGAATCGGGATGTTGTAAATAGGCCAGATAAAATCGCCTCGCTGTTGGCCCGCGCAAGTTATTCTCTTTGACATCGCGGACAACGCCAATGATCATGAACGTGACTCGGTCCTTACCGTCCCCGACAGAGATATGCCTGCCGATCGGATTCGTCGCCGGAAAATAAAATCGGGCCAATTTTTCGTTAACCACCGCAACCTTAGGAGCACCGGCTGTGTCCTGTGGCCCGATTCCCCGGCCTTCAATCACGCGGGCGCCTGTCACTTCGAAGTATCTTGGCCCAACGCGATCGTAACTGTTCAGTTTATCGGCGAGTTTGGTTGCCGTGTAACCCTCTATCTGGGCATCGGTTCCGGAATCTGTACCGCTAAAAAGACCGTTTTCAGAAACACTTGCCGCCTGCACTCCGGGAATCTGCTGCAATCTCTCCAGTAGTTCCCTCGCAAGCTGATTGACTTGCCGGTCCTTATATCCCCCAGCCTGAGGATCAATCCTGACGAGCAGCAGTCCATTCCGTGCGTAGCCGACATCTACCTTCTCCAGATTTTGCAGTGTCCGGATAAATAATCCCGCGCACACTAACAGCATCAACGAAAACACGATTTGCGAAATGATGAGCAGTTTGCCGAAGACCCGAGTAAAGCCGTCCGGCTGGCCCGATTTACTCTCTTTGAGACTCGATACCACATCGATCCGTGTCGTCTTCCACGCCGGGGCTAAACCGAAAAGCAATCCCGCGAAAATCGAAACAGCCGCCGTGAACAGCAACACGCCGGCATCGACGTGAACGTCGAGCGGTAACGGGCCCGTTCGAGACACAAGCCTCACCAGCACATGGCTGCCCCAGAAGGCAAACAGCAATCCTACAGCGCCTCCCGCTAACGACAGCATCAGGCTTTCCGTCAAGAGCTGCCGGACCAGGCGCAACTGTCCCGCTCCTACCGCGACGCGCAACCCCATCTCCCGGCTTCTGCTGACAGCACGCGCAAGCTGCAGGTTCGCGACGTTCGCGCAACAGATCAGAAGAACGAGCCCGACGATCCCCATCAGCGTGATTAGCGGAAGAGCGAATTGCGCGCGGAGGCGCGAAAATCCTCTTGCGCCGGAAGACACACGAACTTTGTTCTTCAAAATTTCCCGAATACCTTCCGCGGACTCGCTCGATTTCAGCAATTCCGTCAGGATCTGCGGCGAAATCACATCCACTGCGGCTGCCGCTCGCGTCAGCGACACGCCCGGCTTTAGTCTGCCCATCAACAGGAGCCAGCTCGTATGCTCATCTTTTAGATAGTCGTGCCCGGGGTTCGCTTGCGCCTCCATCGTGATCGGAATCCACATATCGGCGGCGACGCCTACGATATCGCCGGAAAATCCTCGAGGTGTCACTCCGATGATCGTGAACACCGAACCGTTGATCAGAAGTTTTTCTCCGATCGCCGCGGGATTGCGCGCGAACTGGCGTTCCCAATAGCCATAGCTAATGACAATCACAGGCGCTGTTCCCGGTACACGCACTTCCTGCTCCGTAAAGGTGCGGCCGATCAATGGAGCTACGCCGAGTACGGCGAAGTAGTTGCCCGTCACAAAACGCCCACTCGGCTTCTGATCTATTGCACTCCCTGTCGATGACCCACTTACAAAGGCAACGTTCAGTTGCTCAGCGCGTCCAGAAGCATAGACGTCACTGAACACCTGATTCCGCTGGCGGAATCGTTCGTAGAACGGATACGAAAAAATGTCGGTCCGGCCTGATCCGTGCGACAGGCTGCTGATACGGCTGGGATCGCCGATTACCACCAGCTGATTCGGATCTGGAACGGGCAAAGATTTCAACATCACCGCATTAATCAGGCTGAAAATTGCCGTATTCGCCCCGACACCAAGGGCAATCGACAGAACAGCCACAGTCGTAAACGCCGGGCTTTGGCGCAGAACTCTGGCCGCGTATCGAAGGTCCTGTGCCAGTCTCTCCAGCGACATCCACCCCCACATGTCTCGCGTGACCTCCTTCACCTGGCCGACGTTCCCGAATTCCCGGCGGGCAGACGAACTCGCTTCCTTAACCGTCGCTCCGCGGTCGACTTGGTCTCGCTCCGCCATTCGCAAATGACTGCGGATCTCTTCCTCAAGATCTTCTTCCCGTTTCCTGCGCCGCTTAAAAAAATACCGCATGCTCATCTCTATCCCTGGTTGGGTTCCGGTTCCAGAACTCCTGCAATTGCGCTGACCACTTGCGTCCAGCGATCCCGCTCCGATAGCAGTTGCTTCTTCCCCGCCGCGGTCAGGCGATAGTACTTTGCGCGCTGGCCACTCTCCGAGACCTTCCATTCCGATTTCAGCCAGTTCTGCTTCTCCAGCCGGTGAAGCGCTGGATACAGCGAACCCGTTTCAACGCGAAGAATCTCACCCGACTTCGCCCGGATTGCATTGCCGATGCCATATCCGTGCTGCGGTCCCCATTGCAAGGTCTGGAGAATGAGCATATCGAGCGTTCCTTGCACTAGCTCGATCTGGCTTTGATAACGCGCTTTGGGCATTCGAAGGATGTAGATATTCTACCTCCTTGCATGTAGGACACCTACACCCCGCATAATGCTGTCCTGCGAGTTCTTCTTTACATAATGGAGAGATCATGCAGATTCCTCGGATCTCGGCTCTTGCTTTATTCGCCTGCGTAACCACCCTGTTGGCTCAAACAGACGGCCCTGCTCCCCTTCGCATCGGTGTTGTGGGTCTAACGCACGGCCACGTCGCCGGGTTTTTCAACGGAGCTTTGAAGAGAACCGATATTGAAATTGTTGGTATAGCCGAGCCTGACCATGACCTCTTCAATCGCTACGCCGCCCGCTACCACCTGGATCCCAATCTCTATTTCGGTTCCGTGAACGACATGATCGCCCGTGAACATCCGGCTGCCGTTCTCGTGTACACCAATACATTCGACCATCGCAAGGCCGTTGAAGAATGCGCCAGCCGCGGCGTCCACGTCATGATGGAGAAGCCTCTCGCGGTCAGCTACAAGGATGCTCTTGCGATGGAGGACGCCGCGCGCCGCGGGCACATTCACGTTTTAGTGAATTTTGAGACAACCTGGTACGCAAGCAACAAAGCCGCCTATGACCTGCTCCAGC
The DNA here is from genome assembly GCA_963795445.1 of uncultured Acidobacteriaceae bacterium. Taxonomy (GTDB): domain Bacteria; phylum Acidobacteriota; class Terriglobia; order Bryobacterales; family Bryobacteraceae; genus Bog-105. Next base: position 312,290 of record CAWCHX010000006.1, read on the forward strand.
AAGGCGCTCTCGGCGACGTTCGCAAAGTTGTCGTGCACGATGGGCACAGCGGCCCCAGGGAGATCCATGTTCAGCCCGAGTTCTTCAACTGGCTCACCAACCCGAAATTAGGCGGCGCCGGCGCGCTCTACGATTTCGGCTGCTACGGTGCTGATTTGATGACGTGGCTGATGAACGGCGCAGCGCCTCAAACGGTCACCGCCGTGACTCAGCAGTTCAAGACTGACTATCCGAAGATCGACGATGAAGCGAATGTGATTCTCGCCTATCCAAAGGCCGTCGCTATTCTCCAGGCTTCTTGGAATTGGCCGTTCGATCGAAAAGATATGGAGGTTTATGGCAGAACCGGTTCCGTCAAGACCATTCTTCGCGATAAGGTCGAAGTTCGCCGTCAGGGTGAGAAGCAAGGACAGATCGCAATGTTAGAGCGCCTGCAAGCACCCTATGATGACTCTCTTCATTATTTCGAGGCGGTCATCAGCGGAGCCGTGACGGACGAAAACAGTTTGTCATCACTGAAGACCAACATTGTGGTGAGCGAAATTCTCGACGCCGCGCGCCAGTCGGCGCAAACAGGCAGGACCGTCGCCTTGCCGCTGAAATAAAAGGCTCTGACGCAATTGATTAGCGAAACTGACGCCGACGATGCACCCCGCGTCTCTCTGATAATTCCCGTGTTATAACGAAGCTCGCCGCTTGAACGTTCCGCGCTTCCGTGAATTCCTGGCGGCGAACGGCCCCACGCGGATCCTCTTCGTAGATGATGGCAGCAGCGACGAAACGCGGAATCTTCTTGAAGAAATTAGCCGCGGCCACGAAGCGCGAGCCGGAATCTTAGTGAACGAACGCAACAAAGGCAAAGCAGAAGCAGTTCGAGCCGGAATCAACCACGCTTTCCAAAATTTCAACCAGCAGTTCATCGGCTACTGGGACGCAGACCTGGCAACTCCACTCGACTCCGTTGCCCGTTTCCTGGTCGTTCTTGACCAATACCCGCAGGTAGAGATGATCTTCGGGTCGCGAGTCAAGCTTCTCGGGCGGCATGTTGAACGGCGCGCCGTGCGCCATTATCTGGGCCGAGTATTCGCAACCGCGGTCTCCGTCATGCTCCGGCTTTCTGTCTACGATACGCAATGTGGAGCGAAACTCTTCCGCGCAAACGCTCAAGCCAGAAAGGTCTTCTCCGAACCCTTTCTCTCCAGGTGGGTCTTCGATGTCGAGATATTAGCTCGTTACCTAAACCTCTATGAGCGCGAGCCGAAGCGTTTGGAGCAGGTTATTTATGAATATCCACTCGAGGTATGGGTGGATATCGAAGGCTCCAAACTTCGTGCCGACGGATTTCGCGAAAGCTTTTGCCGATATCTTGAGAATCAGGCGTAAGTACCTAGGATACGCCGCCCGGATTGCTCTAGAATCCAGTCCACAGCTTGAGACAAGGACTGCACACTCGCGTTCGGCGGAATTTGTGGCTTCCGCTCGTCATAGCGATGGTCGATTAACACCGTCCGGCACCCCGCCGCAGCGCCCGCATCTATATCTCGCCAACGATCGCCTATTAAGTAACTGCCTTGCGATGTCAATATCATATTGTTTCGCCGCTTCCACTAACAGACCCGGCCTCGGTTTCCGGCAATTACAGCCATCCCGGTCGTCGTGATAGCAAGTGAAGAAATCGTCGAGAGGGAGTCTTTGGGAAAGAAACTCCGTGTATCTCCTCCACTTCTTCCCGGCTGCTCTTTCCACGGCCGACATCCGGTTGATTGGTAACTACAAGCAGCAGGAACCCGCGTTGTTTCAAGCGGCTCAGCGACTCTTCGGCGTCGGGCACAATGACCATTTCCTGAATGCCGGCCGGCGGATACGGTCTGCCCATTACGAATAATCGCCTCATTGATCACTCCGTCCCGATCCAAAAATACGGCGCGTTCGACCCATCGGAACCGGTCAGATCGATTCCCACCGAGTTTCTTTTGCCTTCAGCAGCGGATGTGAGACCAACAAATGCCACACAACCGCCTGAAACGCTTCGGAATGAGGAGTAACATGCGAAGCATTTACAGTAGGAATGACAATACACACGTCCGCCACGGTGGCCGTGTATCCACCGTCCCTTCCGACGATGCCCATGATTTTGGCTCCCACGGAACGTGCAAACTGGAGCGCCGTCACCAGGTTCGGACTAATCTGCTTCTCCAGATTCCCTCCACCTACGGAAAGCACCAGAATGCCATCTCGACTTCTCAACCGGCTTACCCGCAGCCATCGCTCAAAGACAGTGATCCAACCCTCGTCGTTTGTTCGGGCAGTCAGTTCGGAGACATTGTCGGTTGGCGCATAACTTTCTAACCCCACGATTTTTCGAAAGTCATTCACGGCATGCGATGCGTTAGCCGCGCTTCCACCAACACCCAAGATAAACAGGCGGCCCTCCTCTTCTCGTATCTGCGCCAACAGCGCCGCCATACGTTCCAGAGCATTCCTGTCGAGCCGGTTAGTTACCTCGTGGACCTCATCTAGATACTGTTCAGAAAACGTCATAAGCGCCCACCGAGATACTCCTCCAAATCTCGAATCCCCAGAGCGGATCCGATCTCGTAAAAGCGTTCCTCGACTTCGTAGGCCGTCAGGTCACCGGCCGCTAGCAGCGTTTGGTAAACCTCCGCCAAATCCCGGAACTCGTCCGGCGGCATTTCTTCGAAAACGGACCTTGCAAACACGCCCAGCCCATAGTCGATGTGCTGCATACTATTCGTTCGGTTCTTCTTGTCATAGCGGACGATGCGACCCTCCGCCGCCTCTACGTTACTGGCATCATGTTCACCTTGATTTCGATAGATCGTCATCAGGCCACGCCTTCGCGCCGCTTCAAAGGCCAGAGCGACGCTCCTGTAATTGCACGTCAGATACGAATCGCCGTACATCAAGAAGAACGAGTCATCGAGCAGCGGCAAAGCCTTTCGGATAGCGCCTGCCGTTCCTAGAAGGGGCTTGCCGTCAAAGGAATAGGAGATGCTCACGCCAAAGCGCGCTCCGTCACCCGCAAACTCCTGAATCATCTCTCCTAAAAAACCCGCGCACAGCACTACCCGATTTATTCCCTGAATCCGTAGAAGCCGTAGTTGATACGCAATAAACGGCTCCCCGTTTATCGGGATCAGAGACTTCGGAAGTGTTTCCGTTGTAGGCCTAAGCCGCGTTGCCAAACCTCCGCACAGAATCACGCAGGGAAGCACAGTTATTGCTCACTTTTCTCACTAACTAGGATTGCGTGACCAGCATCGTTCCCTGGAAGTCGAATCTTACCCGCACCTCCCGAACACTCGCCTCGCGCATTGCATGGCGCAATCTGGTCTTATCTTCTGTGTAGAACATCAGAAAACCGCCTCCGCCCGCGCCGATCAGTTTCCCGCCCAGCGCTCCACTCTTGCGTGCGAGCTCATACCACTCATCGATCATGCTGTTACTCATCACCTTCGATCGCTGTTTCTTGTGCTGCCAATGAACGTGCATGATTTCAGCGAAGCTCCGCAAGTCACCGCTCTCCAGCGCTTCTTTACTCCGAAATCCGAGTTCTTTCACAAAATGAAGATTGTCCACCATGGCTTGGTCGCGCCCTTTGCTTTTCGTATCTTGATCACGCAGAATCTCTGAGGCCGACCTGGTGTATCCAGTGTAAAAGAGAACCAGATTATCTTCTAAATTCGCCAACGTCTCCGGGCTGATCTTCAGAGGGCCGACGGCGACTGTGTTGTCGTTGCGAAATTCAAAGCTGGTTATGCCGCCGAATGCCGCTATATATTGGTCCTGCTTTCCGACTGGCTCGGCCAGCCGCTCGATTTCAATATGACAAGCCTGCTCGGCCAGCTCCTGTTTCGGAACATTCGTCTTCGTGTGTATATGCAACGCGTGCAGGAGCGCAGTCAAGAAGCTGCCGCTGGAGCCGAGACCGGTGCCCGCCGGAATATCGGACATGCTCGTGATCTCTAAATAATTGGCTTCCTGATCGGCCAGCTTGAGGGCCTCGCGAATGAGAGGATGCTGTATATCTTCCACCCTCCGCACCCGCTCCATTTGCGAATATTTGATGATCAGATCTTCGAAAAACGTCTGATGAAGTGTTATGTAGACATACTTGTCTATTGCCGCGGATATGACGAATCCTCCGTGCTCCCGGTAGTAAGACGGCAGATCGGTCCCACCGCCGCCCAGCGAAATTCGTAAGGGACTTCGTGTGATGATCACGCTTGGATATCCCGCTTCTCGAACACTTCAGGGTTATCTCGCAGATAGCGCACGGTCTGAACAACACCTTCCCGAATACTCAGCTTGGGCCGCCAGCCGAGCGCGCGTACCGCGGTGCAATCCAGAAATATAAAGGGATTATCTCCAATCCAGCCGCGATCTCCCCCGGAGTATCTTAATTCCGGAGTTACTCCTAATTCTTCCGAGATCCAACGAATCGAGTCATCCACCTGGCAATATTCGTCTGTCCCGAGGTTCAGAACTGTCACCTTCGCGCTGCATTCGTCGATGGCCGTGAGAATGGCATCGATGCAATCCTGCACATACAGGTACGACTTCCGTTGCTTGCCGTTACCCAGAACGTGCAAGACCCCCGGATCAGCCTTCAACTGCCTGTAAAAATCGAATATGTGCCCGTGGGTATAGCGCTCGCCTAAGATGGAAACAAATCTGAAGAGGAAAGCCTGCATGCCGAAGCCTTCGCAGTACGCCTCGATAAACCCTTCCGCTCCTAATTTCGAAGCGCCATACAACGAGGTCTGAACAGGAAAGGGCGCGTCCTCGGGCGTTGGAATTACCGCAGCCTCGCCGTAAACCGATCCCGTTGAAGCGAAAGCGATTCGCCTGGCTCCCGTCGCTCGCATGGCCTCGAGCACGTTTACAGTCGCAATCGTGTTCTGATGGAGATCTTTGGTGGGATGCTCGGTCCCGAAGCGCACATCCGCATTGGCCGCCAGGTGAAACACGAACTCACTGCCGCGCATCGCCTCCATGAGGCGGCTCAGATCGAGTAAGTCACCCTTCACCAGGTGGAAACGGGGATTCGAACATGCACCGCGAAGGAAGGAAAGTTGACCGGTCGAAAAGTTATCATACCCGGCAACGTCATATTCGAGCGCAAGCAGCCTGTCCGTAAGATTGCTGCCGATGAACCCCGCGCAACCGGTTACGAAACACCGCAAACAAAGCTCCGCCGCATGGGTCGAACTAATTCAGCACCGGGTGTGCAACAACAATTTCTTCGATGAGTGCGAGCAGCTTATCCATCTGAATGGGTTTAGAAACGTAGCCATCCATCCCTGCCTCGAGACAGCGTTCGCGATCGCGTTCCATGGCATGTGCGGTCATGGCAATTATCGGGACATGTAGGCCAAAGGCAGCTTCTCGCTCGCGAATGAGCGTGGTTGCCTGGTATCCGTCCATCTCCGGCATCTGAATATCCATTAGAACAATGTCGAATTCCCAATTTAGAGCATCGAGCGCCTCTAGCGCCTCCCGCCCGTTGTTGGCGGTCATCACCACATGTCCCTGCTTCTCCAGTACGCGCACCGCCAGCTTCCGATTTACCGGATTATCTTCGACCAACAGCGCTCGTAAAGGCGCCGTTCTATTTCTTTCCGATACTGCACGAACGCTCTGCGGCCTTTCCGCCAAGGGCTTGGCGATGTGACGAACAGAGCGATCGATAGCGGCTCGAAGTTCCGCCTCGCCGATCGGCTTCACCACGCTTTCATCAATGCCAAGCTGCCGGCACCTCCCGGCATCGGCCAAATCACCCGCCGACCCAAGCATCATGATGGTTCTGCCAATCCGTTCTGCCGAAGCGTGCATCTTCTCAGCCAACGCAAACCCATTGATTTCCGGCATCTCGGCATCGATCAGAATCAAATGGAACCATTGCGCGCTCTCCTGCCTGCGCTGGAACTCCCGCAACCCTTCGTGCGCGTTCTGTGCCGGTGTTACCTGAGCGCCCCAACCGCTCAGCAAATCCTCCAGCATGTGCAAACTCGTATTGTTGTCGTCGACAATTAAGGCGCTAATTCCCTCCAGGTTGAGTCGTTTGCGCTCGGCTTCCACAGCGCGTGCTAAGCCAAAGCGGGCGCTGAAAGCGAACGTGCTGCCACGGCCCACTTCGCTGTCTACCGAAATTAATCCGCCCATCATGGCGGCAAGCTGCGATGAGATGGAAAGTCCCAATCCGGTTCCGCCATACTTTCGCGTCGAGGAGCCATCCGCTTGTGTGAAAGCTTCGAAAATCAGCCGTTGCTTCTCAGGCGGTATGCCGATCCCCGTATCCCGGACCGCAAAGCGCAATCCGGCCTCCTGGCCCTTTAATTCCAGATTGCTGACGGACACCACGATCTCGCCCAGCTCCGTAAACTTGATCGCATTACCCACCAGGTTCACCACAATTTGCGTCAACCGGATGGGATCGCCCAGCAGCATTGTGGGAACGTCAGGTTCAATTTGGCAGATGAGTTCAAGTTTCTTTTGATGGGCGCGCACCGCCAGGGATTTCAAGGACTGATCGAGACACCGCCTCAGATCGAAATCGATTAACTCGAGTTGCAGCTTCTTCGCCTCGATTTTTGAAAAATCCAGAACATCGTTGATGATGCTTAGAAGCGAATCGGCCGAGGTCTCCACCAATTCGAGGCATTGGCGCTGCTCCGGCATCAGCTCCGTATCCAGAGCCAGTTGCATCATTCCGATAATGCCGTTTAAAGGCGTGCGAATCTCGTGGCTGATGTTGGCCAAAAATTCGCTCTTGGATTGATTCGCCTCCTCCGCAATTTCCTTGGCGGCTTTCAGTTCCGTAACGCGAAGCTCGAGTTCATCGCGCGACTGCCGTATGGCATCGTCCACTGTTTTGCGTTCGGTGATGTCCTCGGCAATACCTACAATGCGATCCAACTCTCCTGATCCGTCAAACACCGGAAACGATCGATCCCAAACCCAACGCAGCGATCCGTCAAAGCGAACAATGCGGTATTCGGTTTCCGCGGGATTACCCAACCGTTGATGTTCAATCGACAAACGGACGGTCTCGCGGTCGTCTGGATGCACCGAATCGAGCCATGCGCCAGGGTCCCGCAGAACCGCCTTGGCCTCTCGCAACCAAATCTCCTGGAATACCGGACTCACATACAAAAATCGCCCGTTTCTGGGATCCACCATCCAGAAGACCTCGTGGATGTTCTCCGCAAGTTGCCGGAAACGCTTCTCGCTTTCCTCAAGCGCCCGCGTGTGATGCGCCAGCGCCCTGGTTCGCTCGTCAACAAGCAGAACCAGCTTGGTCTCGTTCATGCGCAGCTGCCTGAGTCTCAACCGATACGCGCCGAGAAACAGCGCCGCCGCCAGCAGCGAGCACAGGAACGCGAATGAGTGCGTCTGATAAAAATGCGGCGAAAGGCTGATCGAAACCGACGCGCCCGCTGTGTTCCAGACCCCGTCTTTATTAGCAGCGATAATTCTGAACCGGTACTTGCCCGGTGGAATGTTGGTGTAGTATGCAATGCGCCGCGTGCCTGCGTCCACCCAGTCTTTATCAAACCCCTCCAGCATGTACTTGAAGCGAACCTTCTCGGAGGAAAGCAGCGTCAGCGCGGTAAACTCCACCTCCAGGCTTCCATTGCTGGGTGGAAGTCGAATCGGCTGGTCAAAGGGAATGCTTTTGCGATCAATCACCACTTGCTCAATGACCACCGGCGGGGGAATGGCGGAATCTTTTGTGTCCACGCGTGCCGGATCCACCACGCTCACGCCTTTCATGGTCGGAAACCAGAGCCTTCCATCTCTGCTCTTCCACCCCGCCGGTTGAAACGCTCCGTTGCACTCCTTGCTCTTCATCCCATCCGGGATTCCGAAGCCCCTCGATTCGATCGTTTGTTTACGTCCCTTCGCGAACGACTCCAGATCGTCTCTGGGAACACGGAACACGCCCCGATTCGAACTCATCCACAAATAACCGTGGCCGCCATCGAGGATTTCGAAGATGGCATCGTCGAACAGCCCCGTATGCGTTGTATAGGCGGTAAACTTTCCGTTCTTCAAACGGTCCAGCCCACCCCCGTTCGTACCAATCCAGAGCGTTCCGTCACCATCTCCATGGATGGACCACACGACGTCGTTCGAGAGACCGTTCCGCGTGGTGTATGCGGTGAAATGGTTATCTTTCAGCCGATCCAATCCACCGCCGAAGGTTCCAATCCAAAACACGCCATGCCGGTCTTCATACATGGACAAAACGTAAGCGTTCGAAAGCCCATCTTTCGTCGAGAACGTAGAGAATCGCTTTCCGTCAAAGTGGCTCAGTCCGCCGCGCGTCCCCACCCATAGGTATCCATTGTGGTCGATATACGTGGCCGTAACCATATCGTTCGGCAAGCCGCTCTGCGAATTGAACAAGCTGAACTTTCCATCCTTCAAGCGGTTTAAACCTTTGCGCGTTCCCACCCATAAAATGCCCTCCGCATCTTGAGCGATGGAAAATACCACGTTGTCCGCCAGCCCGTCTTTTGTGGTGTAGTGCGTGAACTGTCCATCCTTCAGGCGATTCAAACCGCCCCCGTTCGTGCCCATCCAGACAGCGCCCTCGCGGTCTTCATAGACCGGCAACACGACATCGTTCGACAATCCTTCCTGCGACGTGAAAGTAGTGAAGGCGCCATCGCTCAGCCGAACCAGTCCCCCGCCCTTGGTTCCGATCCAAAGACTGCCTTCCCTATCCTCGAATGTCGTCCAGACTTGATCGGCAGGCAAGCCCTGGCGGGCCCCGTATGCCGTGAACTTGCCATCACGCAAGCGGTCCAACCCGGCTTCGCCAGTACTCAGCCAGACCGTCCCGGCGCTGTCCTCGAAAACCGACCAAATAGCGTTGCTGGAAAGCCCGTCACGTGTGGTGTAGTTGTGGAACCGTCCGCTCACTAGCCGGCTTAAACCGCCAGCGTCAGTCCCGATCCACAAACTGCCATCGCGCCCAGTGAAGATCGATTTGATGTAGTTATCCGGCAATCCATCCCGCAATGTATATCTAGTGAACTTGCCATTCTTCAGATGCGCCAGTCCGGCTTGCGTAGCCAGCCACAAACTTCCATCCACACCGCCGGCGATAGAAAAAATCGCATTGTCCGGCAATCCATCTTTCGTGCTATATACCTGAAACTTGCCATTCTGAAACCGGTCCAGACCGCCGCCGTCCGTGCCAATCCAAAGAGTTCCTTCCCGATCCACGAATAGCGATCGAATCAAGTCATTAGATAGCCCGTTTCGAGTGGTGAATGTCGAGAATCGTCCCTCTCGAAAACGGCTTAAACCGCCGCCTCTGGATCCAATCCACAGGCTGCCTTCACGATCCACCGTTAAAGCCGAGATATCGTTGCTCTGCAGCTCGGGCGTATTCTCTTTTTCGAACACGGTGAACCGCACTCCGTCAAAGCGTGCCAGTCCGTCTTCCGTGCCCACCCAAAGGTATCCGTCCGGCGTCTGCGCCAACGCCAGAACGGAATTCTGCGGTAGCCCCGACTGAGCCTCCCAGACACTCTGGATGTACTGGGTGATAGCTTTGCTGGGGTCGAGGGCCGCTCCGGCCTGGCCGCGAAACAACGCCACGCATGCGAGTAAGCCTAGCCGCGTAAGTGCTTGTCTCGTGAACAAAATGCCAGTCCATTCGCGCAGGCGGCAAGCTTCGCAGACACGTCTGCCGAGTGTCGATAAATTGCCTATCGGCGGCGGGGCGTGGAATGTTGAGGATGAGCGCGAGGCGACGGTCACCTACGCTAGTAGTAAGATGTCGGCCCTTTTCCGCTCGTCTGTCCGTAATATTGCTCTTTTCCTCACCGTATGTTTCACCAGCTCCCCCCAAACCATCCTCCTGTGGCCAGACGGCGCGCCGGGAGCGCAGGGAATCGCGGACATCGACAAGCCCGCTCTCACTCTCTACCCCGCTTCCGACGCGAACAAGGTACCCACCGGCGTTGTTGTCTGCCCGGGTGGTAGCTACAGCCATCTTTCGATGGAACACGAGGGCAGCGAAATCGCCCTGTGGCTGAATCATCTCGGCATCTCAGCCTTCGTACTGAAGTACCGCTTAGGGCCCAAGTATCACCACCCGATCGAACTTTGGGATGCCCAGCGAGCCATTCGTTACGTCCGCGCGCATGCGGTTGAGTTCGGCCTTCAGCCCAATCGCATCGGCATCTGGGGTTTCTCCGCTGGCGGCCATCTCGCCTCCACGGCCGGCACGCACTTCGACGCCGGCGATTCAGCTGCCACCGATCCGATTAATCGTCAAAGTTCCAGGCCCGACTTCCTGATCCTGGCCTACCCCGTCATCACCTTGGAAGACCCTTACGCGCACGTCGGTTCGCGTACCAATCTGCTGGGCGAAAAGCCAGATCCCGCTCTCATCGAACTGCTTTCGAATGAAAGGCAGGTCACCACGAAAACTCCACCCACGTTTCTGTTTCACACCACCGAGGACCAAACCGTGCCGGTCGAAAACAGCGTTTTCTTCTATCTGGCGCTCCGCAAAGCCGGTGTTCCTGCCGAGATGCACATTTACCTGAAAGGACGTCACGGCGTTGGACTAGCCCAAGACGATCCTGTGCTACGAACCTGGAGCGACCGCCTGGCCGATTGGCTAAAAGTGCAAGGATACCGCTAAAGGGCGGCTCCGTCGCGTGGGTCAATTACGGAAAGACCGAGCCGTTCTGCTGCATCGTTCAATTCGCGATCCGAACAGACAAATATAAGATGGTTTCCTCTTTCGTGGAGGAACGTAGTTAGCAAGTTTGCCGAGGCCAAGTGTAGAGCGTCCGATCCTCGTAACGCCTCTTTCTCGGCAACGTGCACTGCGGAATCGATGACCGCTGCACTCAATGGAACTTGATAGAACCTCTCCCAATCCTGCCGTAATCGCCCAGTAACTAAGACCCAATCCGGCTCCCGCAGATCACCGGCCTTTCGTTTGCGAGCAATGGTCGCCACGATCTCTACCAGGCCAAGCGTCGAGCACGCGAGAGATTCATTGCGCGAAAAAAGATCCGTGGCAAAGCGGCTGCCCCTTTCGGAGACGTAGCGCTTTACCCAGACGCTAGAGTCCAGATAGTAGACGGTCATCGCCGGTCGGCGACGAGCAGTTCAGACGCAGCTGGTCCAGAAAGGACAAGCGGCTCGAACTCGGCAAACGGACGCGCGTCGGCTGGAGGAAGCAGTACCTCATTCGAGAGGCTTCCCCGGTCCGTCTCAATCAGGCGTTGTATCAGATAAAGAGTCCGCATTGCTTGCTCCTCGGTCAAACCCTCAATGGATTCCCGAAGACGCTCTTTTGAAGTTGCCATTTGCCTTACCTACATTATTGCCGAATTTCGCGCTCGGCCGAACCTATATCGAACTACTATTCGTGCCGCAACGCAAGCATCGGCTGTATCGCCATGGCTCGCCGTGCTGGAAAGAAACACGCCAGTATCCCGACGCACAACAGCACGAACGTCACCGCCAGGAATGCAATCGGATCCCTCGGATTCCAGCCCCATAGATAGCTCGCAAGGACTTTGCTGAGAGCCAGGCTGCAACCCAGCCCGATTCCCATGCCGGTCAACATCAGTCGCCCCGTCGTGCTTCCCACCAGCTTCAAAACATCGCCGCTGCGCGCGCCCAGCGCCATGCGGATGCCAAATTCGTGCGTACGGCGCGTCACCAGGTACGAAACCACGCTATAGATACCAGCCGCGGCCAGCAGCAGAGCCACGCCCGCAAAGACGCCGAACAAAATCGTACTGAAGCGCGGATACGATCGGTTGAACCGGCTGTTCCACTCCTCCATCGTCATCACTTCCGTGATCGGTTGGTCGGAATCCACCGCCCGCACTTGCTCAGCCAACGCATGTACGAACTTGTGAGGATCGCCATTCGTGCGGACCAGATACGTGCAGCCCGGCGGAACAACCAGCGTATCAACCGTTTCACTTCAATCCGAAAATCTCGCGGATACACGTTCACCGTTCGCTTCGCGAAGCGTTCCGTCAGCGCCTGCATTTCAGCGCTCGCGGCTTGCAGGGTGACGCCCGGTTTCATGCGAGCCATAAAATCGATTGGTCTGCGCGAATCGGCAACCATCGGCAGCGGAACGTAAACGTCTGCATCGTTCCAGGTAAACCTCGGGGGCAGAACTCCCCAAATCCCATACAGCTGGTGATTGATCTCGAGCGTCTTCCCCACCACCCCCGGATCGCTGTTGAAATGGCGTTGCCAGAAAATAGCGCTGATCACCGCGATATTTGGCGGCGCTGCCGGCACCGGAATATCGCGAGCGGCGAACGTGCGTCCCAGCATCGCCGGTACGCCCATGAATTTAAATACATTCGGTGAGAACGCCTCTAGCCGCACGGGCTCGGGCAAGGCGCCCGTAACAACCGCCGGCCTTTGATCAAAAAGGATCGCATCCTCCAGCGCTCTGCTGCTTTTTCGTAGCTCCTGGTAATCGGGAATGGTGTACCAGACTCTCCCCGTACGGCCATGCTTGTCCGTAAATGCGGGTGTGATCATGCGATCCGAGTTCTGGTAAGGGTATGGATCGATGAGGACCGCATAAACGAGACTGAAAATCGCTGAGCTTGCGCCGATCCCCAGAGCCAACGAACAAATCGCGACAACCGAAAAGCCAATGCTGTTCCGGAATAACCGTCCCGCATAGCGCAAATCTGCCCGGAGATCAGTGAAAAAATTCATAAGTGCGGGCGCCTCCCCTTCTCAAGATATGCTCTCGCTCAATCGTGCCGCTTGCCTCAGAAGATAGTCCCGCTCCGGTATGCTCGTCGTGCGAATGGCGGTAATCCGATAATGCACCAGGGTGCACCGGAAGGCTCACAATGCCATACTTATATGGCAGAATCGTATGTATGAAGAAGACCCTAAACATCGACGACGAACTCTTCCAGCAGGCGAAGGTAGCTTGCGGCGCATCTAGCGATACCGAAACGGTCCGTTTAGGTCTGGAGGCCCTCGTGCGACACGCCGCTTATGAGCGCCTTCGCGGTCTCCTGGGCAGCGAGCCTCACGCGCAAGATGTTCCCAGGCGCCGTCCAAACCAAGTGCCAAACGCAGCAAGGTAGCCTGATGGTCCTGGTCGACACCTCCGTCTGGATTCGTTCCCTTGCCAACCGGGCGCCTTACAAGATTGAACTGGACAGGCTGCTCAGTCTCGATGAGGTAACAGGACACGAGTTGGTCTATGGAGAACTCCTGATTGGCGACCGTGGAGGCCGCAGGAAGTTCCTGACCGCCTATGAGCGCATACATCAGGCGAGCACGGTTCCGCACCGCGAAGTCGTCGAGTTCGTTCGTCATCGCGACCTGCACGGCCGAGGCGTCGGTTGGATCGACATTCACCTGTTGGCTTCGGCCATCGTTGGAAAATTGCAGTTGTGGACGGCGGACCCACGTTTCTCCACCGTGGCTAAAGAATTTGGCGTAGCGTATGACGCGATCACGGGACGCCGGAGGCGTTCCAGTCGGCGGATGAGGCGGTTCTGAGTGCGGAAAGGATGTAAGGAGTCGTAATAGCCGCCGCCCAGATCGCGGTAGATTCCGCCCTCGCGAAGCAGCCTTGCACTCAACGTCTGTCCGCGCGTCCGGAGCCTTGCTACCTTATAAAATGCCTAAAGCTTTGAAAGTCGCGGTCGCGGGGCTTGGACGAATGGGCCAGATCCACGCGCTTCATGTGCATGAGCTGGCTCAGGACAATGGCGCGTGCGAATTAGCCGCGCTAACGGATATTGATCCTGCCCGAGCGCGCCTTCTGGCGCAGGAGCTCGGCGTGGATGTTCCAGTCTTTAGCTCCATCGGCGAACTCGCTCGCTCCGGTATTTGCGAGGCCACGGTAATCGTTACGCCAACCGACAATCATCGCGCCGATTCCCTTCCCCTGATCGAAGCCGGCCATCGTATCCTGCTCGAGAAACCGCTAACCGGGGCGGTCGATTCCGATAGAGCCTTCAGTTCCCATCTCGATCGCCACCACCCGCACGCCCTCATGCTCGCCTTTCAGCGCCGCTTCGATGCTGCCCTGCAATATGTAAAGGAGCTGATGGACAGCGGCATCATCGGGCGCGTCTTCAAGGTCTACTCCGCTCTCGAAGATTCAGGTCCCGCTCCCAAACATTACAAGAGCGGTGGTCTTCTGCCCGACATGTCGGTCCATAACGTCGACGAGATCCTTTGGTTAACAGGTAAGATGCCTCGTTCGGCGGCCGCTATCGGATCCCGCCTCTACGGTCATCGCCTCGGCGGCTGCCAGGAAGATTTTGACGACGGCTTCCTTTATCTCTGGTTCGAAAACGAACTGGTAGGCCAGGTGCAAGTCAGCCGCAACCACGTCTCCGGATATCGGGTGGAAACTATTGTCTTCGGCGAGGAGGGACAGATTCACGTCGGCCACTTTGATCAGAAACTGCTTGAGATCACCGTCGAAGCGTATGGACGCCGCGGCCGGACGGAACCGCTCGCCTTCCGTAAATTTCCTCAACGGAACTATGGACGTCCGCTGCCGGAGTTTATTGATCGCTTCGGCGCCGCATACAAAACCGAACTCGCTGTCTTCATCGATTGCTGCCGTAACAGCGCTCCTTTTCCAACCACTCATCGCGACGGAGTGCGCGCGCAAGAGGTCATCTCGGCAGGGATGCAGGCCGTCATCGGACCCGGCCAGGCTGCGAGGGTGGAATCCACGTGACAATCAAGCGAAGGAGTCTGCTAGTTGGAAGCGGGGGCCTGCTAGTTGGAAATGGCCTGGCGCTCCTTTCCGGTTGCCAGCGTTCCGGTAAGAAGGTGATCGGTGTCATTCCCAAGGCCACATCTCATCTCTTCTTTCTGTCCGTGCACGCCGGAGTCGATCGAGCCGCGAAGGATCTGCGCGTCGACGTGCTTTGGAATGGTCCTCAGAACGAGACCGACTATGCGCGTCAGATCGAAATCGTCGATTCGATGATCACCCAGCAGGTCGCGGCTCTCGCCATCTCAGCCACCGACGAAGAAGCTCTCGTCGCTCCTCTGGAGCGTGCGATTCGAGCCGGCATTCCTGTCACGATTTTCGATTCAGCCGTGAACATCAAGGACTACGTCAGCTTCATTGCCACAGACAACTACGCCGCTGGCTGTACCGCGGCACGAACCCTGGCCGCGTTTGTCGGTGGCAAAGGCAAAGTCGGCATGGTGATGCAAAAGCCGGGCGGCACTTCTACCGTCTTGCGTGAGCAAGGTTTCGATGCCACCATCCCTAAAGAATTTCCGGACGTTCAGATCGTCGCGCGTCAGTACGGCATGGCAGACCCCGCCAGATCGCGCGCCGCCGCGGAAGATATTCTGACTGCCCATCCCGACCTGGCCGGCATGTTTGCATCCAGCGAGGCAGCTTCGCTCGGCAGCATCCAAGCCATCAAGAACCGTAATCTCTCCGGCAAAATCAAGCTGGTGACCTTCGATTTCAGCAAGGCTCATGTCGCGGCGCTGCAAGATGGAACCATCAACGCCATGCTCGTGCAAGATCCGTTCCGCATCGGATACGAAGCTGTCAAGTCACTCTCAGACAAACTGAACGGCCTAACACCTCCGAAACACGTTGAGCTGGCCGCTCGCGTAATTCTCAAAGCCGACCTCGACAAACCCGATGTGCGGGCGCTGGTCTCTCCAGACTGGCTGAAGAACACCTAGGCGCCCAAGAGCTCGGGCTTATTGTTCGAGGCTCGGCAACCGGCCAGAAAGATCACGCTCAGTACGGGCGGAATTGTCACCATCCAAATCACCGCCTTATAGAGTTCGTGATCGCTGAGGAAACCAATGATCGGCGAAATAACCGTTTGCAGTATTCCAAAGGCGCAAGTCAAAGCGGCAATCGCCAAGCCGGAACGCGCGGCGCCGTAGATATCGATCGGCATCGCATAGATGTTCACGCTGCCCGCGAGCGCGAAAAAGAAGCTGGCTGAAATAACTGCTGTCGCCCACCCTGCATTCGGGGCCAGCGGGATCAGCAAGGTGCTCAGCAAACCTACCGCGCTGACGTATACCGCCTTGCGGCGCGCTGCGACCGCTTCAACTCCTCGTTTGATCCACCGCAGCGACATCCATCCGCCGAAGAATCCGCCCAGGTTCGAGATCAACGGCGGAATCCAAACGTAGCTCTTGGATTGTTCCAACGTGATGTGATGTACGTGGATGAGATAAAGCGTGGTCCAATTCGACCACAGCGAATAGCCGCCCATCCAGAGCACGTTCGCGATGACAAGCAAGATCAAGGAGCGGTCTTTCAGGATCGAAAAGGATGAAGCGGACTGGCGCTTCGGACCCGTACTGCGGCTGGATCTTGCGGCTAACCAACAGCCAGACGGGTATCCAAACAAAACCTAAAACTCCTGTAATGACGAATGGAGCGCGCCAACTACGCGCAGTAGCCATGCCGATGAACAAAGGAGCAAGCGCTAGTCCCAGGCTCAGCCCAATTTGGTTTACCGCTGCTCCCAGGGCCCGTTCTTCAGGTTTCAAATACATGCCGTTCAGCTTGCCGACCGCCGGCACTCCGGCCGACTCGCCGATGCCGAGCGCAGCCCGGCACGCCGTCAGCCCGCCTAAGCTCCCAACCAGCCCGTGCTAAGCGCGGCGGCTGACCACCAAGTCGACGGCAGCGGAAATGCCGCGATTGATGCCGGCGCGATCCAGGAACCAGCCCGTCACAAGCGAGCTCGCGGCGTAAGCAATCGAGAAAGCGGAGATGATCCAGCCGAACCCGGTCTGGTTGAAGTGCAGCTCGGCCATAATCAATGGCGCCAAAACGCTGAGCAACTGCCGGTCGAGGTAGTTCAGCGTGGAAGAGATGACGAATATGCCAACTGCAATCCAACGGAGCGAACCGGAGCGTATCAACGTCTATGATCGTAGCGGTATGCATCGACGCAACTTCTTGAAATTGTCTGCCATGCGTCGCGCCTGGTCTGAGCCTCGCGGCCGATGATCTCCACATTCCGCCATCGGCCGGCAGCCATCACCGACGTCGGCGGCATTCGAGTCGGCCATTTCACCGACTCACGCCGGCCGACCGGTTGCACGGTATTGATATTCGACAGTGGAGCCGTTGCCGGTGTGGATGTGCGGGGATCCGCGCCCGGCACGCGCGAAACCGATCTTCTAAATCCCATCAATTCCGTGCAGCAAGTGAACGCGATTCTGCTTTCCGGAGGCAGCGCTTTCGGTCTCGATGCGGCCAGCGGAGTCATGCGCTTTTTAGACGAGCACGGTATGGGATTTCACGCCGGCCCCTTCGTTGTGCCCATTGTGCCCGCTGCCATTCTGTTCGATTTGAGCGTTGGTGATCCGAAGATCCGTCCGGATGCGCACTCCGGTTATCAGGCGTGTACGGCGGCTTCGAACGCGCAGGTGCCGGAAGGAAACGTCGGCGCCGGCGCGGGAGCTACGGTGGGCAAATTCTTCGGCATCCAATCCGCGATGAAATCCGGGCTGGGAACAGCCAGCATTCGGGTGGGCGAGACCGGCCTTATGGTCGGTGCGATCGTGGCCGTGAATGCTATGGGAGATGTCATCGATCGCGAAACCGGAAAGATTATCGCCGGCGCCCGTACTCCGGATGGTAAAGGCTTTCGCAACACCATGGCCGAGATCATGAAGGGCGCGCTTATAAGAACGCCTTGCGGGAACAAACTCGACAATTGGCGCGATTGCCACAAATGCCAAGCTAACAAAGACCCAAATCACTAAAGTGGCGCAGATGGCGCACGACGGATTCGCCCGTACCATCAATCCGGTACACACCATGGCCGATGGCGACACGATCTTCGCTGCTGCTACCGGAACCAGCCAGGTGGCTCCTGATCTGACCACCATCGGAGCCGTTGCGGCCGAAGCAATGGCTCGCGCAGTCAACCGCGCAGTCTTCACCGCGACGGGGATTCGCGGTTATCCCTGCTTATCGCGATCTCGCTACATAGTAAGTAGACTCTTACTGGCAGGGGAAACTTCGGGCTTCGAAACTGTCGCTCTGAATTTCGATGGTCTGTTCGCTCTGTCGAGACCCGTTTATAACCGCGACGCGATGAGATCCGGGCGTCAAATGGAGGGTCGACGGCGTACGGCCTACTTGCTTGCCGTCGATGAAAATCGCGCACCCGCTTGGAGAAGATGTGACGAGGAGCACTCCAAGACTCTTGCTCAGCGGAATGAACAGACTATTGTCATTGGGAACGGTGAAGATCCGGCGCGCAACGTTGTATCCTTCCAACTCGGCCGTCAGGGTATGCCGGCCTGCAGCCAGTGAAAGACTGCACGGCGCTTGGCAAGTCGCGTCCGCCTTGTTGTCAACGATTAGCTTTGCGCCGGGAGGATCGCTGAGGAGTTCCACATCCGCCATACCGGCCGGCCCAGCCGGACCCTGAGCGGCATTTCCAGAGCTATTCGCCGCGAACTGCCTCTGCGTACCAGCACTCGAATTCGATTTCCGCTGCTTCCTTTCCTTCTTCGCGGCGGCTATGTTTTCAGGCGCTGGCGTAAGCGGAGCAGACTTCGTGTCGGCCACCTGCATGGGCACGGTAGGCCCCGAGTTCCATTTCACAATGAAGACGATAGCGGCGGCAATCGCGAAGCACATCGCCAGTACCAGGCCAAGCTTTTTGCCGAACGAACCCCGTTGCGAAGTCGCTTCCGTGTCGGCCTCATCGTCGTCTCGACGACGCCTCGTGATAGATGGCAAATCGTAAGCGGTAGGCGGAGGAGTAATCGAACCGTTGTTAAGAGAAGCGGTGCCGACGACGCCACTCGGTGTTGCCGCGGAGTCGCGCGAGCTTCCGGCCGATTCACTTACCTTACGTGTGATTGCCTGTCCCTTGGGGCGACTGGCCGTTTCCACTGCAGTAGCATCTAAGATGCCCTCTTCGGCCACCGCGTTTACTCGAGGAACGGCAATCCATTCGGGACATTCTGCCAGCGCGATAGACAAAGCGCCTATGAAGTCGCCGCAGGATGAGAAGCGCCCATTCGGGTCCTTCTCCAATGCCCTTTGAAGCACTTTCCCGACCGTCTCGCTCACGCTTAAGTTCAGCCTGCTCAACCAGCTTGGGATCTTGTTTGCAAATGAGATAGAACAACGCCGGAAGGTTATCCGCGGTGAACGGCTTTTCGCCTGAGAGCAGTTCGTAGACTACGACAGCAAGCGAAAACTGATCCGAACGCCCGTCCACTGTCGTGCCCTGAATCTGTTCAGGAGACATGTAGTTCGGAGTGCCGATCATGGTCCCGCTATGTGTCATTTCATGAGAAACGAACTTCGCTACGCCGAAATCTGCAATCTTCGCAAGCCGTTCAACACCCGGGGCGGCCTCGGAAATGATGATGTTGGCAGGCTTGATATCGCGGTGTACGATCCCTTTGCGATGCGCGTAATCCAGCGCATCGGCAACCTGCCGCAGGAAGTGCAGTAATGCGGCGCTCTCGGGTAACAGCCGCTTCCGCAGCATCTTCTCGAGCGACGACCCATTTACGTACTCCATGAAGATGTACGCGTAGTCCTCTTTCTCGAGAACGTCGTAAATGGTGACGATGTTGGGGTGAGACAGAACTCCAGCCGACTGTGCCTCGCGCAACAGGCGCTCACGGATACGCTGCCGCTCTTCCGGATTGGTTAGTTCACTCAACCGGATAGTTTTGATGGCAACTGTGCGCCCAATCGCCGGATCCAGCGCCTTGTAGACAACGCCCATGGCGCCGCGGCCCAGTTCCTCTAGAATCTGATAGCGGCCGACCTGATTCACGCTACTTCAGTATAGGATTTTCCGGCCTCTTGTTAGGATGTGTTTAACCGCGATGATCCCTGAGGCAATACAAGAAGGACTGACATTCGACGATGTGGTTCTTCAGCCTGCGCACAGCCAAGTGACACCCGCGGAAGCAGATACCAGCACCCATCTCACGCCGCAAATAGAGTTGAAGATTCCCATCGTTAGCGCCGCGATGGACACCGTCACGGAATCGCACATGGCCATTGCTCTCGCGCAGCAGGGCGGAATCGGAATCATCCATCGCAGCATGCCGATTGATAAGCAGGCTGAAGAGGTTGATCGCGTGAAGCGCAGCGAGAGCGGGATGATCGTTGACCCGGTGACGATCGAACCCGAGCGCAAAATTTCCGAGGCGCTCGAGGTGATGAGCAACTATCGCATCTCGGGCGTGCCGGTTACGAAGAATGGACGACTCGTCGGAATACTAACGAATCGGGATCTCCGCTTCGAGACTCGCTATGACCTGCCGATTTCCGAGGTGATGACAAAAGAGAATCTCATCACCGTTCCCGTAGGCACGACACTGGAAGAGGCTCAGAAGATACTGCACACGCACCGGGTTGAAAAGTTGCTGGTGGTGGATCAGAACTTCGCGCTGAAGGGTCTGATCACGGTTAAAGATATTCAGAAGAAATTGAAGTATCCTAACGCCGCCAAGGATAGCCAGGGACGGCTTCGGGTTGCGGCCGCCATCGGTTCAACTGGAGATTTTCTCGAGCGCGCCCAAGAGCTGGTCCGCAAAAAAGTCGACGCGATTGCGATCGATTCCGCGCATGGCCATAGTCAGCGTGTGATGGATGCATTGAAAGCGGTAAAGAGTTCTTTCCCGGATATCGCAGTGCTGGTGGGAAACGTCGCGTCGTATGAAGGCGCGCGCGATCTGATCAGGCTGGGCGCCTCAGGAATCAAAGTGGGAATCGGCCCCGGCTCCATCTGCACGACGCGTGTTGTTAGCGGCGCCGGGGTGCCGCAGATCACAGCTATTGCGGAGTGCTCCAAGGCAACTCGGGAAGCGGGCGTGCCTCTAATCGCCGATGGCGGCGTCAAATACTCGGGCGACATCACAAAAGCGATCGCCGCCGGCGCGGATTCGGTCATGATCGGCAGTCTGCTCGCCGGCACTGACGAGAGCCCAGGAGAAACAATTCTGTACCAGGGACGCACGTTCAAGAGTTACCGCGGCATGGGATCGTTAGGCGCGATGCCGCAAGGCGGCTCGGAGCGCTATTCACAATCGCCGAGCGGAAAGCTGGTGCCGGAAGGTATCGAAGGCAGGGTTCCTTACAAGGGTGCGCTGGCCGATCTGGCCTATCAGTTAGTAGGAGGCTTGCGGGCAGGGATGGGTTACTGCGGCTGCCGCACCATTCCTGAATTGCAGGAAAAAGCGAAATTCCTTCGAATCACGGTGGCAGGGTTGCGCGAAAGCCACGTTCACGACGTGATCATCACGAAAGAAGCCCCGAACTACCAGTTAGAGTAATTCGGGACTTACTTTCACAGCGACTTACTAACTTGCCAGAGCTAGCGGTCTTACGTTTAGATCCGGTATGACTAGGGAGAGCACTTCTTCCACTCGATTTACGAAGTGGAACTGCATCTCTTGCCGGACATGATCCGGCAAATCACGCAGATCCTTCTTATTGCCTTGCGGTAGGATCACGCGATGAATGCCGGCGCGTCTGGCGGCCAGCACTTTTTCCTTTAAGCCGCCGATCGGCAAGACCAGACCCGCCAATGTTACTTCTCCGGTCATGGCGATATCACTGCGGCCCGGCAGCCCCGTATAGAGCGAGGCCATCGCGCTGGTCATGGTCACGCCTGCCGATGGACCATCCTTAGGAATCGCGCCCGCCGGAACGTGGACGTGAACTCCATTCTTCTTGATCATTTCGGGATCGACGCCCAAGTCCGCCGCGTGCGCCCAAATGTAGCTCTGCGCGATTTTGGCGGATTCCTGCATCACTTCGCCAAGTTGACCGGTCATCGTCAAGCCCTTGCCTTCAGGTAGTAGCGCGCTCTCAATATAGAGGACGTCGCCGCCTGTCTCAGTCCACGCAAGTCCGGTCGCGACACCAGGAGGAACGGTCCTGCGCATCTGCTCGGGTAGGAAAAGCTCCGGCCCAAGCAAATCACTTAGAACGTCGGGCGTGACAATCACGCGTTCGGTTTGTCCCTCCGCGAAGCGAAGCGTCACTTTACGCGTCACTCGTGCGATTGCCCGTTCCAGGCGCCGCAAACCAGCTTCGCGAGTATATCCACTGATGATGGTCTTTAAACCTTCCTCGGTGAACTCAATCTGCTCGCCGGTCAATCCAGTCGCCTTCAGCTGCTTTGGAATGAGATACCGGCGCGCAATCTGCTGCTTTTCTTCCTCGCTGTAGCCGGAGAGCCGCAGGATTTCCATACGGTCGAGTAACGGTTGCGGAATGCTATCGAGCGAATTGGCCGTGGTGATGAACAGCACCTTCGACAGATCGAAGGCCATATCGAGGTAGTTATCACGGAAGCTCTTGTTCTGTTCAGGATCCAACACCTCGAGCAGCGCCGAGGCCGGGTCGCCGCGGAAATCACGGCCTAACTTGTCTACTTCATCGAGCAGCAAAACCGGATTCATCGCTCCCGCGCGCCGCATGGCTTGCAGTAATCGGCCCGCCATAGCGCCGATATAGGTACGCCGGTGCCCGCGAAGCTCAGCCTCATCATGCATGCCGCCCAAGCTGAACCGCTCGAATTTGCGCTCCAACGCGCGCGCGATAGACTGCCCCAACGAAGTCTTGCCAACTCCGGGCGCGCCTACGAAGCACAAGATCGGAGCCTTGGCTTCAGGATTGCGCTTCAGAACACTCAGGTGCTCGAGGATGCGTTCCTTCACTTCCTTCAATCCGAAGTGGTCCTCATCCAGCACTTGCCGCGCGTGCGCGATATCGAGATTGTCTTCGGTCGAGGCATTCCACGGCAGGTCTAGGACAAACTCCAGGTAAGTGCGAGTAACATGATAATCGGGCGCGCCAGTAGGCAGCCGTTCCAGCCGCGCCAGTTCTCTCTCAACTTCCTTCTTCGCTTCCTCCGGAAGATTTGCCTTCTCAAACCGCTCCCGAAGCATCTCGGTTTCGGCCTTGTCGGCATCCTTCTCGCCCAGCTCTTGCTGGATAGCGCGAAGCTGTTGCCGCAGCAGATACTCACGCTGCTCCTTCGACATCTCGTCGCGCGCGTTCGAAGCGATCTTCTGGCGCAGCTCGAGCACCTGCAGCTCATGAGCCAAATACGAGTGCATCAGCCGCAGAGCGTCTACCCGGGTCTCGGCTTCGAGCAGCTTCTGTTCGCGCGCCAGGTCCAAGCTGAAAATGCTCGCCAGCAGATAGGCCAACCGCAGCGGATCCTCGCTGCCCGCCAGCATACGGGTCAACTCAGCCGCGGACTGTGGCTGCGCCAGCGTGATCGCCTTGGAGGCAAGCTCCAACAGCGCTCCGGACAGCGCCTCGACTTCAGAACCGCCGTCGTGAGGTAACGGGAAGATGCGAAACTTCGCGTTCAAGTAAGGTTCGCCGGTCTCGAGCTTCACGACCACGACACGCTCTACCCCGAGAACCAGAATTTCTACTATGCCGTCATTCGGGCGAGATGATTTGCGGATCACCGCCTTCGTGCCGATCGTATAAAGGTCATCCTGCTGCGGCTGATCGATCTGAGGATCGCGTTGCGCGATCAGGATGATTTCCTTTTCCTCCGTCTTGAGAGCGGCTTCCACCGCCCGCAGCGAGTTCTCGCGTCCTACTGACAGCGGCAACAGCAATCCCGGGAAGAGGATTGTGTTCTTAAGTGGCAGCGCTGGCAGTACCTGAAAGTCATTGTTCGCCATTTGAATCTTTCCTGTTCATTCGATGCGGGGCAGCAGCCGGAAGCTGCGATTCCTTGCGCACCGTTAACTCAACTTTTCATGTCGACAAAAAAGGCCCGGGAGATCGGAATCGCCCGGGCCACGTATTGCGCTGTCCTTTACTTCGGATGGATTACCGTGAATCCGGTATTACCATTCGCGTTAAAAGTAATCAGAATTGGTTTACTTTGGCCTTGCGACATCAGCCGCTTGAAATCACTGACGCTAGTGACCGGTTGACGATTGATGGCGGTGATTACCATGCCGCGGGCGATATTGTCGGCGGCAGGGCTGTCCGCGTCCACGCTATCGACGACAACGCCACGCAAGTTTGCGGTTGCGCCGATCTGTTGAGCCAGATCCGGAGTCAGAGTTTCCACGCTGATACCCAGCGCGGACGCATTCCCGGTGTTGTCGTTGTCGTTGTTATTGTTGCCATTGTCGCCAGTACCGTTGGCTTGTTTGTCCCAATCGATACCGCCAGGGCGTTGACCGAGCGTAACATTCACCTTCATCGGTTGACCGTTGCGGACTATCTCTAAGGTAACCGTGCTGCCGGGAGCGTGCGAAATCACATCCATGGTCAGATCGTCGGAATTCTCGACTCTCTTTCCGTCAATGGCGGTAATGACATCCATCGACTTCAGACCGGCTTTCGCGCCAGGCGCTCCAGGAGTCACTTGATTGACGACTGCTCCATGCGCGTCCTTCGCGCCGAACGCCTGGGCCAGATCCGGCGTCAAGTTGCCAAGAAGCACGCCCATATATCCGCGCGAGACCTTCCCGCTCTTCATGATCTGATCCATAACCTGCTTGGCCATGTTGGAAGGAACCGCAAAGCCGATACCGACGTTTCCAGCCTCGCCTCCGAAGGAGCTGCCGCCGCCGGTGAGAATCATCGTATTCATGCCAATCAGCTCCCCGCGAGCATTGATCAATGCACCGCCTGAGTTACCAGGATTGATGGACGCATCGGTTTGAATGAAGTTCTGGATGTAGCTTCCATACTCCAAATGCCGGTTTTTCGCGCTGACAATACCCATCGTGACGGTATGATCTTGTCCGAACGGGTTGCCGATCGCGAAGCACAGATCGCCCACTCGGGCTGAATCGGAATTGGCAAACGGGAGAATTGGCAGATCGCTGGCGTTGATCTTAACAACTGCGACGTCCGTCTGCGGGTCAGTGCCCACAACTTTCCCCGTAAAATCACGGCCATCAGAGAGTTCGACCTTTAAGCTGCTTGCTTTGTCCACCACGTGATTGTTGGTCAGGATGTAACCCGATGAACTCACGATTACGCCCGAGCCCAGGCCTTCCTCGCGCTGATCGCGAGGCCGCATCGACTGGCCACCGTTGCCGCCGAAAAACTGGCGGAAGAACGGGTCGGATAGAAACGGATTGCTCTGTTGTTGTTCCGATGCCTTGATAATCCGCGTCATGCTGATCTTCACGACCGCAGGGGAGGCCTTTTCAATAATGTCGGCGAACGAGTTCGAAAGTTGGCTGAGCCGCTGCGTATTTGTATCAGCTCGGGCAACGACCGAAACGGGCGTATTCGTGTGTGTAGCAACAGCGAAGGCCGCAATCAGGCCGCCACCGATAGAAGCCGCCAGTAGCGTTAGAATCGCTGTCGAGCGGCGAAATTGGACTTGGTTTGACATGTCCTTAAAAAATCCTTTCTTGTGCGGCGCTTGGGCAAGCCCTGCCGCTCTCCAAACATTTGACGTGCTAAATCACAATTTGATTTACATGCGGCGTTTTAGGCATTGACGGTCACCGCTTCCGCCTTTTGGTTCGCTTCCACACGGAAAGCGAGACCCGATCCGGATGGGTTCTCGTCTATCCGGACGGTCTGACCGTCCCGTATTTCCCCGCCCACAATACGCTTTGCAAGCGGAGTTTCAATCTCTCGTTGAATGGCGCGCTTCAGCGGCCGCGCTCCGTAGTTGGGATCGTACCCGTTTCGCACTAGATAGGTGCGGGCCCCATCCGAAAGCTTCAGGACGAATGTGACGCTCCTCCAGACGCCCCCGGAGACTTGCCAGCTGTATATCCACGATCTGTTTTAGATGTTCCTCGCTAAGAGCATGGAACACAATGATGTCGTCCAGCCGGTTGAGGAACTCGGGCCGGAACGCCTGACGCAATTCCGACAAAACAATGTCTTTCATGCGCCGGTATTCTTCCCCCTCGAAAGCGCCGTGGTAATCGAGTATGCGATGACTCCCGATATTCGAGGTCATAATCACGATCACGTTCTTGAAATCGACGGTTCGCCCTTGACCATCCGTCAGCCGGCCGTCATCCAGTAATTGCAACAGGGTGTTGAACACATCGTGATGCGCCTTTTCAATTTCATCGAACAGCACCACGGAATAAGGCCGCCTGCGCACCGCTTCAGTAAGCTGGCCGCCTTCGTCATAACCGATGTATCCGGGAGGCGCGCCGATCAAACGCGACACGGTGTGTTTCTCCTGATACTCCGACATATCGATCCGAATCATGGCGCGCTCGTCGTCGAACAGAAATTCCGCCAAAGCCCGCGCCAGTTCGGTCTTCCCCACACCGGTCGGACCTAAGAAAAGAAAGCTGCCGATGGGCCGCTTCGGATCCTTCAGTCCGGATCGGGCGCGAAGCACTGCCTCGGCGACCGCCAGAACGGCTTCGTCCTGGCCGATGACGCGCTTGTGCAGCTCATCCTCGAGCGCCAGCAGCTTCTTCATCTCGCCTTCGAGCAGCTTCGAAACGGGAACGCCCGTCCAACGGCTGACTACTTCAGCAATATCCTCTTCATCCACCTCTTCTTTGAGAAGACGCGTGGCGCCCTGCTTACCGGAGACTCGCTCCTGTTCGGCGTTCAGTTGCCGCTCGAGTTCGGTGAGACGCCCATACTTAAGCTCCGCAGCCTTATTCAGGTCATAGGCCCGCTCCGCTTGAGCGATCTGTACCTTGACCTGTTCGATCTGTTCGCGCAGAGCCCGCACGCGCTGCACACCTTCCTTTTCGGTCTGCCATTGGGCCTGCAATGCGGAAGCTGCTGTTTTTAATTCAGCCAATTCCTTTTCAATTCGCGCCAGCCGGTCCTTCGAAACCGCATCCCGCTCTTTTTTCAGAGCCTCCCGCTCGATCTCGAGTTGCATAGTCCGGCGCAGAATCTCATCCAACTCGCCGGGCATGGAGTCGATTTCAGTCCGCAGCTTGGCGGCCGCTTCGTCCACCAGATCGATGGCCTTATCAGGCAAAAAGCGATCCGTGATGTAGCGGTTTGAAAGCACCGCCGCCGCTACCAGGGCCGTGTCTCTGATGCGAACGCCGTGATGCAGCTCATAGCGCTCGCGCAAGCCGCGCAAAATAGAAATCGTATCTTCGACACTCGGCTGGTCGACAAACACGGTCTGGAAGCGGCGCTCCAGCGCGGCGTCCTTCTCGATATATTTCCGGTATTCATCCAGCGTTGTCGCGCCGATGCAATGCAGTTCACCACGCGCCAGCATCGGCTTCAACAAGTTACCGGCGTCCATGGCGCCTTCAGCCTTGCCAGTTCCCACGACGGTGTGCAACTCGTCGATAAACAGAATCACGCGGCCTTCCGACGATTGCACCTCTTTGAGAACAGCCTTCAGCCGCTCCTCAAATTCACCGCGGAACTTCGCACCCGCTATGAGAGCGCCCATGTCGAGCGCCACTACCTGCTTATCCTTTAAGCCCTCGGGGACATCCCCGCGGATGATTCTCTGGGCCAAGCCTTCCACAATGGCTGTTTTGCCCACGCCCGGCTCGCCGATCAGCACCGGGTTGTTCTTCGTACGGCGAGAAAGCACCTGAATGACGCGGCGAATCTCCTCGTCGCGCCCGATGACCGGGTCCAGCTTGCCTTTCGAAGCCATGCCGGTCAAATCACGGCCGTATTTTTGTAACGATTCGTAAGTGGCTTCCGGGTTTTGGGTGGTCACGCGCTGGTTGCCGCGCACCTCCACCAAGGCTTTCATTAACCGGTCGCGCGTCAGCCCGAACTCTTTCAGTAACTTGCCGGCCGTGCCTTGATCGTCTGCCGCAGCTAAAAGCAAGTGTTCGATGGAGACGTATTCGTCCTTCAGGCGCTTGGCCTGTTCCTCGGCGGCAGTAAACAACCGCGAGAGCCGGTTCGTGACGTACACCTGATCGGCATGCGCTCCGCTGCCGCTCACCTTGGGCAATTTCTCGATTTCCTGAACTAAACGCCGGTGCAGCGATTCCAGCGGAACGTCCGCCCGCTGCAAAATCGACGGCGCGAGCCCGCCTTCCTGCTCCAGCAGCGCCAACAGCAAATGTTCTACGTCGACCTGCTGCTGGCCGTACTCGAGCGCCTTTGCTTGGGCTTGGCGGATCGCTTCTTGCGATTTTTCCGTCAGCCGATTGAGATCCATAACCTTGATTGAGTCCTTACAATAAGAAGATAGCAGATGAGTGCCTGAAGATTCAATAATCTTAGCGGGTAAGACTAAGATTCCTAACCCTCGTCGGAGCACCCCCGCTTGCGTTACAGTAGAGCTGATCCTCTATGAAACGTCTTCTTGCCTTTCTGCTAAGTTATTGTTTTCTTTGGTGCTTTCCGGCTTATTCCTGGTGGGAAACCGGTCACCAGGTAGTGGCCAGGATCGCTGCCGCTCATCTCACGCCCGCAGCCCGAACCCGGGTTGCCCGTATATTAGATGTGCCGGACACCCCTGAAGGTGTCTCGGATGGCATGGCCAGAGCCTCTACTTGGGCGGACGAGACCAAGAGCGAGACGAAGACGGGCGAGTGGCATTACATCGATCTCGCGCTCCAGGATCAACGATCCGACATGCCGGCGCGCTGCAAAAACGACGATTGCCTTCCCGCGCGCATTCGCCTCTTTGCTGTTCAGCTCTCCTCGCGGCCCGCCGATTCCCGCTGGAGCCAACTGGATGCCCTCCGTTTTGTGGTGCATTTCGTCGGCGATGTCCATCAGCCGCTACACGCCGTTTCCGATGCCGATTTGGGCGGTAATTGCGAGCAGCTCGATCCACCCGTGGGAAAAGCCAAGAACCTGCACGCGCTATGGGACGGCGAGATTGTGAATGCGATCAACCCGGATGACAAACTTCTCGCCGCCGACCTGCAAACGGAAATTGCCGGTTTCGGCAGCGAGCGCGAACACGAGATCGCCAGCGGCAATCAGGATGACTGGGTTTGGGAATCACACGAGCTCGCCATAAAAGACATTTACCAGCGGCTGCGCATCCCCATGGAACCAGTCGAATTTCCAGCCAGTTGTAAGGATGCTCCCACGCCAATCACCGAGCTGAGGCTTCAAATCGCAGCTGCATATCTGGACGACATGAAGCCGGTGGTACGCGGCCAATTGGAGAAAGCTGGATTGAGATTGGCGCGGCTCCTGAATGAATCGCTATGACAGGGCGCGCGCGACAGGACGTGGGTCGATTGGAATCGACCAATGCGGGCTATCACCACAGCAACTTCAAACCGAATTGAATCTGGCGTGATGTGGTGGACGTGCTTGTGATCACGCCGGCTGTTGGCGAGAGTCCCGTGGGAGTAAAGACGACCGCGTTGGGCGTATTGAAATTGGCCCTATTCAAAAGATTGAACAGCTCGGCGCGAAACTGCAAATTCAATCCTTCGCGAATGGGCGTGTCCTTGAGCAGAGAGAAATCCCAGGTGGCCAGGCCAGGGCCGATCAACGTGTCTCTTCCGAGATTTCCATAGAAGCCACTGCCGTTTGGAGGGGCGAGGAACGCCGCTGGATTAAACCACTGATTCGGACTGCCCAGAATCACGGGGCCGGCAAAGGCCGGATTCACGAATGGGCGCACGGGATTGCGCGTGTCGCCGTTGTTCGATGGGTTATAGCTGAGTTGCGGCGTAAACGGGAAGCCACCCTGCAACGTGACAATCGAGTTCACCGTCCAGCCGCTTAGCGAGCGCATTACCCAGGCCTTTGGCATCAGCTAAGGAATCGCTTTCCAGGGCCGAAGGGCAGCGCGTAGGATGCATTGATTACGCCCACGTTCCTGACATCGAAATTCGCCAAACCCCGATCTGCACGCAGATTGAAAGGATTCGAAGCGAGCGCCGGCTCACCCCCGGAGGTAGTGGCGTTGAGCGAATCTCCGTCGTCAATCGTCTTCGACCAGGTATAGACTCCGCGCAATGAAAAGCCACTGCTGAAGCGGTGGTTCAGGTCCACCTGCAAAGCGTTGTAGGAGCTATCGGCCTCCGAAAAATACGTCCAGGTATTCGCGATACTGGGGTTGGCTCTGGTAGCTGTGGGGACGTAATAGCTTCCGGCAGGTACGGGCGTATTCGCAATACCGGACGGGAAGTTGGCGGGATACATTGCCGGGCACGGCGATGCCGGGCAAATGACCGGGAAGGGTTCGTTCGAATCGATGCCGAGAAGTTCGTGGTATCCATGCGAACCTATGTATCCGGCGCTGAGAGCTGTATTCGCCGTCAATTCCTGCTGAATTCGGAAAGACCACGAAAGCAACGTGGGAGTCTGCAGGTCCGGCTGAACTCCGCCTGGCACTAAGCGCGCAGTCGCCGGTATAGGAGCGGTTGGCGAGAGCGGAAGTTGCGCCACGGACACGTTCGGAAGGCTATAGGTTGGGTTAAAAGGCGCATTCTGATCCGTGCGATAGCCCAGGGCATCCTGCAAATCGTTGTACATGCCGAATCCTGCGCGAATGACAGTTCTGCTCGCGTTGGCGAAGGGACTCCATGCGATTCCGACTCTTGGCTGCGGCAGGAACTTGGCGTTGTTGACGGTGAATGCTGAATTCCCAATCGCCGGTTGATTCGAGATTACTCCGTTTGGATAAGTGTAATTCGCCGCGCGCCCGTGCGCCTCATTCCATCCTGTGCTGAATTCATCACGAAACCCGAGCGACAGCGTCAGGCTGGGACTCAGCCGCATAACGTCTTCGGCGTACAAAGCGCCAAACCACGACCGCCAGTTCATCTCGGTAGGCGACGGGTCATACAAAAGCGAGCTCGCCGTTCCTTGCAGCAAAGTCTGCAGGCTGGTGAACGTCGCCTGTCCATACTGACTCAGCGCCAGCGTTTCGTTGGATTGCAGCCGCTGGAACCAGGCGCCGAAATTGAATTGATGGCGGCCCTTAGTAAAGGACACGCGATCTTCATATGTAAAGAGATTTCGAGCCACGCGCAAGTTGCTTCCGTTGTTGCTACCGGCCAGGCTAAGTTGGGCGGCGGGGTTGGAGGCAGCGCTGCCGCCCACGACGATTGCGCCGATCGGGTCACCAGCCAAAAAGCCGGGCAGAGCCGCGGCGGGCGTATTCGGCGTCGGTTCGCCGGTAAAGAAATAAGCCGCTCGTGAATAACCGGCACGGGCCACATTGAGCAGAGTGGCGGAGAAAACGTGTGTCTCCTCGATGCTCGCGACCTGCTCTCTAAGACTTTCTACATCGGTACTGTACAGGTTAGTGCTGGTGGGGGTGAAATCGGCGCTGTCGTCCACGGTGTAGGCCGCATTGAGGAAATCGCTGGCGCTGAAAATGTGGTCGAGCCGCGCCGTCCCGAAATCGTCCCGTATGGTTTGCAGTGGACTGTTCAGCGCTTCGGAGATTCCTCCGAAATCCGGAGCTCCGGGCGTGGGCGCGGGCCAAGCCGAGATCAACCGTGACACACCGACTGAGGCGAGCTCCGGAAGCTGGGCAGGGATTCGGCGCCGGGCTCACCAGCTTGCATGGCAGGAGGCCGTTTCGTGAGTTCGTATCCGGGACAAGGTCCACGCCCGTTTGGTGCAGGTGCTGACGGAATTCCTCGTAATTTCCGAAGACAAAGGTCTTATCTTTCTTTAATGGGGCCGCCCAGCGAAGCGCCAAACTGGTTGCGCTCAAAGCCGGGAACGGAAGCGCCATCGAAGAAATTGCGAGCGTCGAAAGCATTGTTGCGCAGGAATTCGAAAAGCGATCCGTGTAGCTGATTCGCCCCCGATTGAGTAACGATCAAGACCTGGGCTCCTGGACGTTTGCCGTATTCCGCGCTGTAAGAATCGCGCAGCACGTTGAATTCGCGCACGGCATCCACGCCCAGCAACTGCTGGCTGGCGCCGCCCGGCTGCATGTTGTTCTCGGCCGCGCCGGTAAACTCGATGCCATTCAGCAGGAACAAATTTTGTTGGGGTCGATTTCCGGAAACCGCAAAATTATTGCCGACCGTGGAATTGGATACGCCGATGCCACCCGTTTTCTCCGATGTGAAATTGACCACTCCGGGATTGAGAGTAAGAAGCTCGTCATAGCTGCGGCCGTTCAGCGGAAGGTTTTTTATCTGCCGTTCGCCCACCAAGCCGGAAGTGTCAGCGGTGGTGGCACTCACCAGGGGAGCGTCGGCGTTTACGGTGACTTGCTGGCTTGACGGTCCGAGCCGCAAGGTTAAGTCGACGCTGGCGTCCTGGCCCACGACTAGATCGATGCCGGTGCGGATTTCTTCGGCGAATCCCGACTTCGCCGCTCGAATCCGATAGCGCCCCACGGGCAACGCCGAAAGTTGATACCGGCCCGCGCCATCGGTGACGCCGTTACGAATTGCTCCAGTATCTTCGTTCCCGGCCGTGACGGCGGCAGCGGAAACCAGTTCGCCAGATTGATCCCTTACCGTCCCTGAGATGGCGGCCGCGACCTGAGCCCACAGCGCTGAACCGCATACCAGAACAAGAAAACAGCCGAGGGCCCCTCGAGCCATTGGTATTGTCATTTCTACGCTACTCTGTAAAGTATAAGTGACACAAACGCATCTCCAGAAAATCCGCACAATGCGGGGCTTTTCTGCCGCCGATCTGGCTCGCCGTGTCGGGGTCAGCCGGCAGACGATCTACTCGATCGAAGACGGAAGTTTTGTTCCGAACACAACCGTATCTCTGCAACTCGCCCGAGCTCTCGACGTCACGGTCGAAGAGATTTTCTGCATCGCGGATGAAGAGCCGGCTGCGGCCGTCAAAGCCAACCTGCTCGACAGCGATCGAGGCGCCCGCAAGGGGCAATTCGTGCGGTTGTGCCAGGTGAATAAGCGGCTCGCCGCCGTTCCCATTCCTTTTTTGCCAACTTATCTCCCGGCGGCCGACGGCATCATTCGAATCTAAATCGGGACTTAGAGTTTCGATCAAGTCCGCCAGCGATGCGCCGGAAGCCGGTAAGCGGCTGTTACTCGCCGGGTGTGACCCTGGGCTTTCGTTGCTCAACGAACTACTGAGCGCTTCAGGAATTGAAATTATCAGCGTTCCGTGTACAAGCCGGCGCGCTTTGCAATGGCTGAAGCAAGGAAGCGTGCACTCGGCCGGGTCCCATCTTCTTGACCGCGCTACGGGGGATTACAATCTTCCCGTCATCCAGCGCCTCTTTCAGAAAGGCTCGGTTCGGGTGGTGACCTTCGCTGTTTGGGAACAGGGGCTGGTACTGCGGCGCGGCAATCCGAAGAGCATTCGATCGATTGCGGATCTCGGTGGCAGGAAAGTGACGCTGATGAATCGCGAAAAGGGATCGGGGAGCAGAGATCTCCTCGATAGCGGTCTACGGAAAGCGGGTGTTGACGCCGAGCGCGTCACGGGATATCACTCGATTGCTCAGGGCCACTTGATGGCTGCGTATGCGGTGGCTACTGGCGCTGCTGACTGCTGCATCGCCACGCGCTCAGCGTCCCGCTGCTTCGGACTTGATTTTATTCCTCTGGCGGTCGAGCGTTTTGATTTATCGTTCAGCAAAGCGTCTCTCGATCTACCCGCTGCAAAGGCGCTGCTCGATCTACTAAACCGCGCTAGGTTCCGAACAAAGCTGCAAGCGATTGCCGGATATGAAACCGCCCATACGGGTCAGGTATTGGCGTAACGTCTATCGATCGCGAGGGTGAAATGGTTGGCCGGGCACGCCGGCGCTGGCTGGCTCCGGAGTTTCGAGGTCGAGATTCACGACGATGGGATCCTGTCCACTGCGGACCACAACCGCCTCGCACGATTCATCCGATCGAGCATTGATTTCCTGATGCGGGACGTACGGCGGGACATAAATAAAATCCCCCGCGCCGGCTTCATCGCTAAACTCCAGATGCTCCCCCCAGCGCATGCGCGCGCGTCCGCGCACTATATATAGGACAGTTTCGAGGTTGCCGTGGTGGTGCGGCCCTGTTTTCGCATTGGGCTGAACCACCACTGTGCCGGCCCACAACTTACTAGCTCCGGTTCGGGCATGGGTGATAGCGGCGGCCCTGCTCATGCCAGCGGTTTGGGGTGTGTTTGGGTCTAAGCTGCCCGCCCGGACGATTTTGATCCCGTGCTCTTTCCAGTCCACGCTTTCATTCTCCACCGGAGACGCAGCCGGCCTGTAGAATGTTGATGGACAGAAGAAGATGAAGAAGGAGTCAAGTATGAAGTCTTTGATATGCGCTGTGGCGCTAGCGGCCGTTGGGAGTCTCGCTTCAGCCCAGGGCGGTGGCCGCGCAACGGAATCCGTCACTATTAACGGCAAGACGATTTCGATTAACTACTCCGCGCCGTCGGTGAAGGGCCGCGAAGGCAAACTCTTCGGCAAGGACGGAAGAATTGGTTCAGATCCAAATTATCCCGTGTGGCGGGCAGGCGCAAACTCCGCTACCGCGCTTCACACGGATGCCGATCTCGACCTCGGCGGTTTGGCGGTGCCGAAAGGCGATTATACGCTCTACGTCAACCTGGCAGATCCCGACCATTGGGAACTCGTCGTCAATAAGCAGACCGGCCAATGGGGCCTTACCTACGATGCCAGCAAGGATTTAGGGCGCGTCAAGATGACCATGAGCAAGCCACCGGCCATGGTGGAACAGTTGAAATACACGCTCTCGGACACGGGCGGCCACAAGGGCAAGCTGCAGTTGGCATGGGAAGACCATGTCGCGTCCGTACCGTTCACGGTTAAATAGAGCTCCGGCATTCCAGCACTGAAATACAATGACAAGGGCTCGCCAGGCAGATTCAGAGCAGAGATTCAGAGCAGAGATTCAAAAGGAGAACGCAAATTGAAACGTATTTTCGTACTTATGTCGCTCGCTAGTTTGACGTGCGCTTGCGCATTGCAGGCCCAAGCTCCAGCGGGGCTGGCTGCTGAGGTCAAGCAATCTTACAATGGCGTGAAGAACAACATTCTGAAGACAGCGGATAAGATGCCGGCCGAAGATTTCGGGTTCAAGCCTACGCCGGATGTTCGCAGCTTCGCGGAGGTGCTGAATCATATATCCGACTCGCAGATGCGCACCTGTGCGGCGGTCGCTGGTGACCAGAAGACGCCGAATGCAGCGGGCAAAACCTCTAAAGCCGACGTTATGGCAGCGCTGAACGATTCCTTCAGCGAGTGCGATAAGGCCTACGACTCGGTGACGGACGCGAACGCCACGGAGATGATTAAGATGGGTTCGCGACAGCGGTCAAGATTGGGCGCGCTGTATGGCAATATCAGCCATGACAATGAGCAATACGGGATCATGACAGTTCACCTGCGTTTGAAAGGCCTCGTGCCCCCGGCCAGCGACAGGTCGATGGGACGGTAGCGTTCTTAAAGTATCGCTCCGACAATAGCGCCGATTAAAAGCGGCCCGACATGGGCTAGAGCAAGGGTGATGCCTCCTGCTCCGGCGATAAAGCCAAGCAGCGGGATTCCACTCAGGACTGTTGCTAGAAAGAATAGCGCCACTCCGAAAACAACCGCCGGCAGGATCACGGCCAAGATCGCATTACCAAGAGTGCCGGCTTTCCGTCCACCGACGAATCCGGCAATCAGCGGACCCATAATCGGCAGCCAAAATAAGAGCACCGAGAGAATAAACATCCAAAGAATTGCACTCGCGATGCTACCCGGCCGGTTCGGCATCTCATCAGTCTCTCATATGGAAGGAGAATTGGAATTTGGCAAACATCCATCGCCGCAGCTTCCTGCTGGCCTCAGCTGCGAGCTCGCTGCTGATTTCGAAAATGCGGAGCGA
This sequence comes from uncultured Acidobacteriaceae bacterium, assembly GCA_963795445.1. Lineage (GTDB taxonomy): Bacteria > Acidobacteriota > Terriglobia > Bryobacterales > Bryobacteraceae > Bog-105. The sequence goes on from CAWCHX010000006.1 coordinate 348,026, forward strand.
GGAAACAAAATTCGATCCCTGGTCAAAAGCCGGACTGATTGAACCCGCGGAGCTCGTGAAATTGCTGAACGCCCGGAACAAGACGCTTCATATCATCTGCGTCACTTTTCCAGTGCTGTACCGGCAGAAACATATTCCACAGGCGCAGTTCGCCGGACCTACCAATAAACCGGAGGGTATCGCCGCGTTGCGAAGCGCTGTTCAGCCGCTGCCCCGCAACGCGCAGATCGTGCTTTATTGCGGCTGCTGCCCGATGAAGGATTGCCCGAATATCCGGCCTGCTTATCGCATTCTGATGGAAATGAGTTTCGAGGATGCGAGGGTGCTCGACTTGCCCACAAATTTTCATACGGATTGGGTAGCCAAAGGATATCCAGTAGAGGCTTGATACGGTGACACTGGGGCAGCATGCATTTACCTGATCGTGGCGCGGTGATCTAACTGGTATGATCATCCGGCAAAAAGAACCCGTAAATCTGGAGATGCCTTTCGACCGGCTGGATTCGTTTCTTACCCCGGCAGAGCTGTTTTACATACGCAGCCATTTCCCCCAACCGAAATTAGAAGTCGGTTCCTACGAGTTACGCATCGAGGGCGCGGTTGGAAATCCACTGGTGCTGAGCTACGAAGAACTGAAAGCCATGCCCAGTGAAACACGAGTCGCTACTTTGGAATGCGCGGGAAACAGCCGCGTTTTTCTGGTGCCGCAAGTGGAAGGAGCGCAGTGGGAGCTCGGCGCGGTGGGCAATGCGGAATGGACGGGCGTGCCCTTACGAGCTTTACTGGAGCGTGCTCGAATCAACGACGAAGCCTGCGAAATTGTGCTCGAAGGCGCCGATCAAGGGACGCCGAAGGAAGACCCGGTTCCGCCAGGCGCAATTTCTTATGCCCGTAGTCTGTCGCGGAACAAAGCGCTTCAGGCCGAAGTGCTGATTGCTTATCAGATGAATGGCCGTGATCTTCCGCCACACCATGGCTATCCTGTACGAGCAATTGTTCCCGGCCATTACGGAATGGCCTCGGTCAAGTGGCTAACGCGAATTCAAGCTGTCCGCGAGCCGTTTCAGGGTTATTTCCAGACGTCCGACTACGCTTATTGGGTTTATCTCAATGGAAAGCCGGTGCGACGCAGGTTGGATGAAATGGCGGTCAAATCCGAGATCTCACGGCCGGGCGTTCACGAAACGATCGCAGCCAATGAGGTCTACACAGTATGTGGCGCCGCTTGGGCAGGAGAGACCGAAGTATCGGAGATTAGCGTAAGCGCTGATGGCGGCCAGACTTGGATGCAAGGCCAGTTCATCGACCCGGTGCGGCAGTACGCTTGGCGCCGTTGGAAACTCGATTGGCTCACCCCCCGGGAGCCGGGATCTTACACCTTGATGGCGCGCGCCACGGATTCAAAGGGCGCTACTCAGCCGGATAAGCATGACGAGAATTTCGGCAGCTACGTTATAAATCACCCGTTACCGATTGAAGTGTTTGTCCGCTAAGGGTGCGGCTTGCCAAATCAACTCTGGAATGCCAACATGCAGGAGCATGCTTTTCACGCTCTGGCAATCGGCCTTGACGCTGTCAACATTCGTATGCAGTTGCGCCGCAATCTCGTGATCGTCTAACCCTTCAGCCAGTAAGCAAAATAGCTGCTTCTCGTGCTCCGAAATTTGCTCGCGATCATGGACGTGTTTTCTCGCATATTCCTCAAGAAGTTGTGAGGTGATGCTCGGACTCAAAAATTTATCGCCCCTTGCGACCACCCGTATGGCGCGAATGAGATCGCTTTGAACCGAGTCGGCAATCACGTATCCCCGAGCCCCCGCTTTGAAGGCCTCGGAGACGTACTCTTGATCGACGTGCGCAGTAACAAAGACGATACCCACATTGCTGTCTTTCGAACAGATCTCCCGTGCAGCAACGATCCCGTTTATATCCGGCAGTTTGATGTCGAGAAGCACGACCTCGGGATGAGTATGCTCAGCCAGCACCACTGCTTCGCGGGCATTTGCAGCCTCTCCGATAACACGATATGCTGTTTCTCTTTCCAGCAAAAGCCGCAAACCGCTTCGAACGATCGGATGCTGATTACAAAGCAGAACGCGGGTGGGCTTCATAGTGAACCGAATAAGCTTTCTCATCCGGAGCGATACCGGAATCGTAGCGGTTTCCTGCACCCTTCGCTATCGCGCCATGAGGGTATTCTCAGCGTATTTTTACAGTAGGAGCGTCAAAACAGTAATACGGCGTGCGCGGGAATAAACAAGAAACGGCCTCAATACAGCCGTTCAGTCGAAAAAATCATGCCCTCAGGGTATGGCCTTCGGACGCTTGAGTTGTTTACAGTGGGTTTGTTACGCCACAATCCTCTTCCTCTAGGGCAAATGTTATTCGTAGATCTCCTTGCGCGAACCGCGTGCCTGGGGTGACGACTTGATGCATCGCGATTTGCGGACCGTGTCAAACAGTATTCTTGAGGAGCTCCAGGCCTACGATACGTGTACCGTTTCAAACGCGATAGAGAAGTTCCATGTTAGAACTCGCAACGAAGGGTTCGTAAACGGTTCGGTGCGCTGCATGTTTCCGCGCTTTTCTCCAAAAGCCGGTTATGCTGTGACAGCGCGCATCCGCACCTCCTCGACTCCCATTGCGGGGCGTTGGTATTACGAGCGAATGGACTGGTGGTCGTACTTGCTCAGTATTCCTGCGCCTCGGTTCATCGTCGCCGAGGACGTCGACCACATACCCGGTCTAGGAGCTTTGTTTGGCGAGATTCACGCATACATTTCCAAAGCTCTGGACGCCAGTGCGTATCTGACCAATGGGGCGGTGCGTGACTTGGCGGGGATTGAAGCTGCGGGCGTTCAAGCCTTCGCGGGAAATGTGGCAGTTTCACACGCCTATGCGCACATAGTGGAATTCGGCGAACCTGTTGAGATCGGCGGATTGCAAATACGGCCTGGAGAGCTGCTGCACGGTGACCAGCACGGCGTAGTGGCCATTCCTATTTCCATTGCAGGAGAAATTCCAAAAGTAGCCGCGGAGATGTTGCAAACAGAAAAGGAACTAATCGAGCTTTGCCGCTCTCCGGATTTCTCATTCCAGAAACTGACTGACAAGATCCACCATGTCTCGAGCAAAGCGGGTAAGCCCAACCAAGAACCAAAATGATTACTTATCAGGCTAGCCGGTTGAGCGCCGCTCAGCATGGCAATTCGCGGCCCCTCTTGAAAGGTTCCGTTGCGTTTGTCACGGCTGCGGTCGGCCTCATACTGATCTCCTGCGGAAAGAGCGACGTGGCTCAAGCGGGCGCGGGCTCGCAGAACAGCGTGCCGGAGGTAGCGGTCGCGAAAGTGAGCAGAAAGCCCATGGCGCGAGAGCTCACGATTTCCTCCGAGCTGATTCCGTTCCAGGAAATCGACGTATACGCGAAAGAATCGGGCTTCGTTTCCAAACTATACGTTGACTACGGCACTCACGTCAAAAAGGGACAGCTCATGGCGGTTCTCGAGATACCGGAACTGCAAGCGCAGTTACAAGAGGATCAGGCGTCTATTAAGAACGCATCCGATCAGGTAACCGACGCAGAGCACCAGTTGGGGCGGGTTGAAGCGCAGCACAACGTTCTACACCTGCAGTACGACCGCTTGAATAAGGTTGCCAAGAGCCAGCCTGGGCTTGTGGCCCAACAAGAAGTGGATGATGCGCAAGGAAAGGATTTGGCCGCCGAAGCTCAAGTGGAAGGCGCCAAATCGAGCTTGCAAGCCGCGCAAAGCCAAATGGCTGTGGCCGAATCGAAATTGATACGTGACAAAGCTCTTTTCGATTACTCGAACATAACAGCTCCGTTTGCAGGCGTGGTCACCCAAAGATACGCGAACTTTGGAACGCTCATGCAGGGCGGAACGAATTCTACCCAAGCGTTGCCGCTAGTTAAACTTTCGGAGGAGGACTTATTCCGCTTAGTAATACCGGTCCCCGAATCCTATGTCCGCTACATCAAGATTGGGGACCAGGTAAACGTCCGCGTCCCGGCTTTGGGCAGAGATTTTCCTGGAAAAGTCGCGCGCTTCTCAGTGGATGTAACGGGATCGACGCGCACCATGCACACAGAGGTAGATGTACCGAATCCGCAAGGCGTCTTGATTCCAGGAGTATACGCGGAAGCTACGCTCGCACTCGACAGGAACGGCGATGCGCTGGTTGTTCCCTTACAGGCTGTAAATCAGGGAAGCGATCACCCGAGTGTTGTGGTTGTCGATCCGGCCAACAAAATTGAAGATCGCCAGATCACTCTAGGGATACAGACGGACACCAATGCTGAGGTGCTCTCCGGTCTTAAAGAAGGTGATCAGGTTGTGATCAGTGACAGAAGCGGCTTGCGGCCAGGTGAAGCGGTACATCCGAAACTTACGCAAGTCGCGGCATATCAGAGTCAAAGCTGAAACAACGCTAACACGGAGACTCCAGTCTTATGTCAAGTTTTTCAATTCGCAATCCGTATTTCATCGTTGCCGTTTGCCTTGCGCTCTCACTAATCGGCGCGGCCAGCATCGTGCGTATGCCCGTCGATCTCTTCCCGACTATTAACATACCGACGGTTGTCGTTGCGACGTTTTACTCCGGAATGCCGCCCGCGGATATCGAAGACGATATCACTAACCCGCTGGAAAGATTTTTCACGATGGCTGCCGGCGTGGATCACATGGAGTCGCGTTCGCTTCTCGGCGTCAGCTTAATCAAAGTCATTTTTCAGCCGGGAACCAATGCCGACACAGATGTTACCGAGTTGTCCAACTTAGCGCTCGCTGACTTGAAGCGTTTGCCGCCCGGCACTCTTCCTCCGGTTGTGCTGAAATTCGACGCCTCCAGCCAGCCCGTCTGCCTGGTAACGGTAAAGGGATCGGGGTTGACTGAAACCCAACTCCACGATCTTGCACAGTTCACGATCCGTAACCAAATCGCAACCGTAAAAGGCGCGACGATTCCTCCGCCGTTTGGCGGCAAATACCGCCAAGTGATGGTGTACGTCGACCCATACAAGCTCATGTCGCGGCAGTTAAGCCCCATGGACGTAGTAAACGCTGTCAACCAGTCGAATTTAATTTTGCCCGCGGGCGACGTAAAGGTAGGTCCATTCGACTATTACGTCTATTCCAACAGCCTTGTGGATAACATGAAGGAACTCAACGACCTGCCTATTAAGACCGTCGGCGACTCCTGGGTTTCCGTGAAGGACGTGGGCAACGCAGAGGACGCGAGCGCAATTCAGTACAACATCGTTCGTGTTGACGGGCAAAAGTCCACTTATATACCGATCATGAAACAGGGAGGTGACACAAATACCATCGCAGTGGTCAATGGAGTTCGCCAACTACTTACTAACCTGTACGACATTCCTAAGCAGCTCGTCACTACTATAGTCTTCGATCAATCTGTTTTTGTAAAGGAAGCTATCAATACCGTACTTCACGAAGGACTCATCGGTCTGGCGCTGACCAGCATTATGATTTTGCTGTTCTTAGGAAGCGGCCGGGCAACATCCGCTGTTCTGCTTTCAATACCAATATCGGCATTAGCTACTTTCATCATCCTTGATTTAATGGGCGCAACTATTAATACGTTGATCCTGGGCGGCATGGCCTTGGCCTTCTCGCGTGTCATCGATAACTCCGTGATCTCACTCGAGAATATTTATCGCCACCTCGAATTGGGCGAACCGCCTACAATGGCCGCGGACGCTGGCGGTTCGGAGGTTACGCTCGCGGTTCTCGCCGCCACTCTGGTGGGCGTGGTCGCCTTCTTTCCCGTCACAACACTGGCTGGCGTTAGCAAGTTTTTGTTTTCCGCGCTGGCGCTATCCTTCTGCCTGTCGCTATTTATTTCCTTCCTGGTTGCCATGACCGTGATCCCGCTTTTCTGTTCGCGGTTCCTGAAGGGCGTACCGCACGCGGATCATCAGGAGGGTGGCCGGCAAATCGAACATTCCCCCGGCCGGAAAACGTCTTGGGGAACCAGATTCAATGAGGGGTTTAACGCCGGCTTCAATCGCCTTCTGAATTTCTATGAACTCTGGGTGAGGCGCTCATTGAAGCGGCCTGCCTTAACGGTGATCGCTCTTACCGGCGTCTTTATTATCAGCTTGGCGATTTTTCCGTTCCTCGGCGTTGCTTTCTTCCCGCAAACGGATGCCGGTCAATTCACAATCAACATGAAGGCTCCCACCGGCTCTCGGATTGAGTTAACCAACGAATATGCCGCCAAAGTTGAAAACGTGATCCGCCAAACCGTGGGGCACGACCTCAAAATGGTCGTTTCCAACATTGGCATTGTCCCCGATTTCTCAGCCCTCTACACCAACAATGCTGGTCCTTACACCGCAACCGTGCAAGCGGCCCTTAACGATGACCACAAGGTGAGCACCTTCGAATATATGGATCGGGTCCAAAACGAGATTGCGCGACAGTTTCCGGACATTCGGACCTTCGTTCAAACCGGCTCAATGGTTGATGCCACGCTGAACTCGGGTATGCCCGCGCCGATTGACGTACAGGTTACCAGCCGAAATATCCGGCAGAACTACCAATTAGCCCAGGAACTTGGCAACCAGATTCGGAAATTGCGCGGCGTCGGCGAAATCTATATCCCGCAAGATATAAACTATCCCGCCGTGCGAATGGATATTGATCGCGTCCATGCGGGCGAATTAGGATTAACTGAAAAAGACGTTGTTGACGATGTTATTACCGCTCTGAATTCCAACGTCATGATCGCTCCCAATTACTGGGTAGATTACAAGACTGGAAACGATTACTTTCTCACAGTTCAATACTACGAACACGGCAGGCCGGCGATTCACAATTTACTGGACCTGACCAACATTCCCTTAAAGGCCCCAAACCTGAAGGAGCCCACAACTCTCGATACCGTTGTGAAGCTGAACCACATCGAAACACCTACCGAGATCGACCATTATCAGATCCAACGCGCGGCCGACGTCTATGTGACACCCAGTGGCGAAGACCTTGGCCGGATTGCGAGCGCAATCCAGAAAATTATTACTGACATGAAGGTTCCCGGAAATGTTCGCGTGAATCTGCGCGGAATGGTGCAAGGCATGAACGAATCCTTCAGGAGCTTCGCCAAGGGTTTCATTCTGGCTGCCCTGCTTCTCTACCTGGTGCTGGTGGCTCAGTTCCGCTCTTTCATTGACCCGCTTCTCATCATGCTTGCTATCCCGATGGGCTTCATTGGCGTCTTAGTGATTCTTCCTTTGACGGGAACTACTCTCAATGTCATGTCGCTGATGGGGGTGCTGATGCTAATCGGCGTCGCCGGGTCCAACAGTATCTTAATCGTCGATTTCGCTCACAAACTGGAAGAACAAAACCTTTCGGTCGCGGATGCCGTCATTACCGCGTGCCGTGTTCGTCTGCGTCCTATTCTGATGACGTCGCTTGCCACTATCATCGGAATGGCTCCCATGGCCCTCAAACTCGGAACAGGTTCCGAGCAATATGCACCCATGGCGCGCGCCATTATTGGCGGCCTGACTTCCTCAGTCATATTGACTGTGTTCATCGTTCCCGCGGCATACCTGCTTGTGTACGGCAGAAAGGACCGGCGCCAGGCTCAAGAAAATGAGTTGGTACCAGCGTAGGCGCATCGGCATGAGACGAACGGCCGCTCTCACCGCAATCTTGATCGCGTCGCTTGCGGAATTCGCATGGGCTCAGGCGCCTGGGCCGCAACTTACGTTGCAAGATGCCGAGGCGATGGCCCTGAAGAACCATCCACAGGTGCTCGCCTCTCAGGCCAATTACCTTCGAGCGGGTGAGATAGTCACGGAAACACGTTCCGCGTATTATCCCGCCGTGAACGGGAATGTCACGGGCGCTCAGGCGAATGTAAACAGCCGGCTGGGCTCGGGTGTAATTAACGATCCTCGTTTATTCAATCACTTCGGGTCTGGCTTGACACTTTCTCAATTAATCACGGATTCAGGTAGAACTCCCAATTTGGTAGCTAACTCGCGGTTGCAAGCGCAAGCAAGCCGCCAAGATTACCAGGCAACGAGATACGACATAATACTTGGCGTCGATCAAGCGTATTATGAGGTCCTACTCTCGCAGGAACTAATTAAAGTTGCCCAACAGACCGTAGCTGCTCGCCAGACAGTAGTCGATCAGGTGACGGCTCTAACACAGAACCAGCTTAAGTCCCAGGTTGATTTGAGCTTCGCGCAAGTGAATCTTTCCGATGCGCAATTGATGTTGATCCGTGCCAGGGATCGTTTGGCAACCGCGTATGCGAACCTGGGCCAAGCGCTTGGTACGAATCAAGCGGCCCAATACCAACTTATTCCGCAACCGATGCCGCCCACGCCGCCCGACACCCCAGATCCGTTGATCGCGGAAGCCAATCAGAATCGCCCGGAAATGGCAAGTATGCGCCTTCAACAGGAAGCAGCACAAAAGTTCGTGTATGCGGAGCGTGACCTCAAACGGCCGACCGTAAGTCTTATGGCGGTAGGTGGAGCTCTGCCGTACATAGAACCTGGAAATGCCAATCCCGGCATAACTCCGGGATATGAAGCCGCAGCGGTCAACGTCCAGATTCCTGTATTCAACGGACATTTATTTGCAGCCCGGCGGCGGGCAGCAGAGTACGAGTTACAGGCAGCCGATCAACGCGCCCGTGATTTGCAAGATCGGATCGCACGCGACGTTCGGGCCGCCTGGAACCATGCAAGAACCGCCTATGAAGCTATTGCTCCCAGCCAGCAGCTTCTTGCGCAAGCGAATATGGCCCTGAATTTATCGCAGGGCCGATATAACCTTGGCCTGGCCTCAATCGTAGAGCTGACGCAGGCTCAATTGGGACAAACTCAAGCTCAGGTACAAAATCTCAGCGCGCAATACGACTATGAAGAAGCCTACTCCGCGCTTCAGTATACGTTGGGGTTGCTGCATTAATATTCAAGACAACCGTAGCTACCGCGCCGCGGAAACTATGACACGTAGCGCAAGCACTCAGAGCGTGAAATGGTGAGCGTTGACAGGCAGACTCGACGACTGCTCCTGGTCGGATTTGGCGGTCTCCTGTTCCTTCTTGCTTTTACCGGCCTGAATGCGCTTTCCGTATTGCGAAAAATTGAAGCGCGGAGTGAAGCTATCCGGGAGGACTACTTCAACCGCGATCGGATTCTCGAGCAGTTACGTTCCGATATCTACTTGTCCGGCACTTACGTCCGCGATCTACTTCTCGAACGAGATGCCACTCAAGCAGATATACATCGGCGAGAGTTGCAGGAAGCCCGGCAGCGCATAGAGGCCAACATTGCAGCCTATAACGGCGTTCTTCGCAGTGAGGAGCGTGGTCCGTTTCGTCAGTTCATAAGAGAAGTTGAATTATATTTCGATTCCCTCAAACCCGCGCTCGAATGGAATGCCGCTCAACGCCGGGAGTTCGGCTATGCCTTTATGAAGGATGCTCTATTGCCGCGGCGGATGGTTATCGTTCGGCTCGCTGATCAAATTGGAGCTGTCAACCAAAAGCAGATGGAGGCCGGGAACCAACACATCGTAGACCTCTTTTCCAGTTTTCGAAGATCTTTGATCCTGTTGCTGGTGCTTACTCTGGTTTGTGGAGCGCTGCTGGCGGGCGGGAGTTTCCGCCGCATTTTAGGCTTGGAGCGCCTCTCCGCCGCGCGCTTCGAAGAGGTGGCGCACGCTCGTGCAGCTTTGAGGGAATTATCCGCAAGTCTGATAGCAGTTCAGGAATCCGATCGGAAGTCGCTCTCTCGTGAGTTGCACGACGAGATCGGCCAGTCCCTATCGGCGCTTCTCTTGGGAATAGGAAACGTTGCCGCCATTCTCTCGCCACATGGCAACGAGGATGCGCGGGCACAGCTCAACGATCTGCGCCGGCTTGCCGAAAGAACCGTGGCCGTTGTGCGGGACATGTCGCTTTTGCTGCGGCCGTCCATGCTCGACGATCTTGGACTCATCGCGGCGCTACAGTGGCAGGCCCGTGAAGTATCCAGAACGAGTAACGTCTCAGTGCAGGTGAACGCTGAATCCGTGCCGGAAGATCTTCCCGATGAGCATAGGACATGCATTTACCGCATAACTCAGGAAGCATTACGTAACGTCGTCCGTCATGCAAAGGCGAAGAATGTTCAGATTCACTTACATCGAGGCAGTTCCAGCCTGCTCCTCACAATCCAAGATGATGGACAGGGATTCATGCCAGAGCGAGACAGAGGCTTGGGTCTTTTAGGAATGGAGGAGCGGGTAAGACATTTACAAGGCTCGTTCCGTATCGAATCGACACCGGGGGTTGGCGCCTCGGTTATGGTTGAGTTACCTCTCTCAGCGAAGACTATGCAGGTGGCGACATGACTTCGGTGCGCATCGTGTTAGCCGATGATCACACCATCATGCGGCACGGGCTTCGTTTGGTGCTCGAGCGGCAGCCGGATTTTGCAGTTATCGGCGAAGCAAATAACGGACGAGAGGCTATCGACATAGTCATTCGCGAAGTTCCTGACGTCGTTGTTATGGATATCGCTATGCCCCTTTTGAATGGTATTGAGGCGGCTAAGAGAATTCATGAAGAACGTTTACGAACTGCCATAGTCATTCTTAGCATGCATTCGGATGAGGCCTACATTCTTAAAGCGTTGCGAGCCGGAGCGCGTGGCTACCTGCTCAAGGACTCGGCCGAAGCGGATCTCATCCAAGCCATACGCGCCGTTTGCGCCGGCAAAGCATTCTTTAGTCCCGCTGTCAGCAAGATTCTGGCAGAGGATTATTTGCGGCAGGTTCAACGCCAGGGACTAGAAGACCCGTACGATCTGCTGACTGCAAGAGAACGGGAATTGCTGCAGCTAGTGGCCGAACTAAAATCTACAAAAGATATAGCAGCCCTTCTTGGCGTCAGCCCCCATACCGTCGATACGCATCGTGGGAATCTCATGCAGAAATTAAATGTGCACAGTATCCCGGAGTTGATCCTGTATGCAGTGCGAAAAGGTGTAGTCACTTGATCGCGCAATGTAGCGGCGGAATTCGACGGAAAACTAAGCGAGGATATCCTTCACAACCACCGCCTGCTTCTCCGTGCCCGTCAGCTTCTGATCCAGACCCTGGTATTTGAACGTGAACCGTGTGTCTTCTATGCCGAATTGATGCAGAATGGTGGCGTTCAGGTCACGAATGTGCACGGGGTCTTTGACAATGTTGTACGAGAAGTCATCTGTCTCACCGTGTACCACGCCGCCCTTGATTCCTCCGCCTGCCATCCAGATCGAAAAACACTTGGGATGATGATCGCGGCCGTAATCCTGCGCCGTCAACTTGCCTTGACAGTAAACTGTTCGACCGAACTCGCCCCCCCAGATCACAAGTGTTTCATCGAGCAGCCCGCGTGATTTCAAATCCTGAACTAAAGCGTACGCGCCTTGGTCGATGTCGCGGCATTGGCTCGGTAGCACCCCGGGCAAATCGCTGTGAACATCCCAACCGCGGTGATAGACCTGAACAAAGCGCACATCACGCTCCGCCATTCGCCGCGCCATCAGGCAACAGTTCGCAAATGTGCCGCCCTTCCGCGCATCTTCGCCGTACAGCGTAAACGTACTCTCCGGCTCTTTTGAGATGTCCGTCAACTCCGGCACGGAGCTCTGCATACGAAAAGCCATTTCATATTGGGCGATGCGAACTTGCGTCTCCGGGTCCGCAATGCGGTTCATTTGCATGCGATTCAACTCGTCGGTTGCGTCCAGCATGCGGCGCCGTATCTTGGCGGGAACACCGTCGGGATTATTGATAAAAAGCACCGGGTCGCCGCCCGATCGCAAAGCAACACCGGAGTATTGCCCGGACAAGAATCCGGAACTCCACATTCGAGCCGAGATCGCCTGCACGTTCGCTTTCGGGTTCGAGTGAGATGCGTTCAACACGACAAAGGTCGGCAGATCCTGGTTCATGCTGCCCAACCCGTAAGAAATCCATGATCCAACGCACGGCTTACCGGCGATCATGAAACCGGTCTGCAAGAACAACACAGCAGGCTCGTGATTGATCGCGTCGGTATTCATGGACCGGATCACTGCAATGTCATCCACCATTTTGGCCGTGTGGGGCAGCAGTTCCGAAACCCACGTCCCGCTCTGTCCATGCTGCGCAAACTTAAAGATTGATGGCGCTACGGGGAAACGCGTCTGCCCCGAAGTCATGGCCGTCAAACGCTGACCCTGCCGGATCGTCTCGGGAAGATCTTTGTCGAACCACTTTTCCATGCCGGGTTTGTAGTCGAACGTCTCCATCTGTGGAGGCGCGCCCAGCATGTGTAGATAGATGGCGCGTTTAGCCTTTGGAGCAAAGTGCGGCAAGTCCGGTAACCCGCCGAAGGTCTTCTTTTCCACCGCTGCCGCCTGCTTTTCCAGCAGTGAATACAGCGCCAGCGTTCCTAACCCTCGAGCGCCTCGAGCAAACAACTGTCGCCGCGTCTCCATCAGTATGCTGTCTTGATTTGGCGTCATTCGATTATCCTTTTGCTACTTGACCAGCACTTCATCCAAATTCATCATTTCGTTCGCCACCATCGTCAGCGCGGCAAACTGAGGCTTCGCCAGCTTAGTATCGGTTGGTGCGTCTCCTATCCGCAATAACTTGCCCGCATCGTCCGGACTAGAAGAGTAGTAAGCGAGAAAATCCGCGTAGGACTTACTCAGTACCTCAAGCTCTCTGGCCTCAAGTGGTCGCGCCAGCAGACGGCTGGCCATGTAATTGGCTTCCGTCTTAAACTGTTTGTTCTTCTCGAGCGCGTTTTGCGCCAGCACACGCGCCGCTTCCACGAATTGTGTATCATTCATGGTCACCAGGGCCTGTAGCGGTGTATTCGTCCGCTCACGGCGTACCGTACAGGTCTCGCGCGAAGGAGCGTTAAGAATGTCCATTGAGGGCGGCGGAGCAGCTCGCTTCCAGAAGGTATAAATACTGCGCCGGTACAGCTTGTCCCCGCTGTCCTGTTTGTAATCGCGCGTGTTGCTTTGCTCCATCGCAACGTTCTCCCAGATATTTGATGGCTGATACGGCTTCACGCTCGGACCGCCGATCTCAGGCCGTAACAAGCCGCTTGCGGACAATGCATAGTCGCGCATCATCTCTGCATCCATGCGGAAACGAGGCCCATGCGCGAGCAGTCGGTTATCCGGATCGCGAGCAATCTTCTCCCGCGTCGTTTGCGCGGATTGCCGATACGTGGCCGAAAGCACGATCATTTTGAAAAGTCGCTTCACGTCCCAACCCGAATCTCGAAAATCCACCGCCAGCCAATCCAGCAGCTCCGGATGAGTCGGCGGCTCCCCTTGCGAACCGAAATCTTCCACCGTCTTCACAATGCCGTTTCCGAATACTTCCTGCCAGAAACGATTCACCGTCACGCGGGCGGTCAGAGGATTCGCTGGATCCACAATCCACATCGCCAAGCCAAGCCGGTTCCGTGGCATCGACTGCGTCATCGGAGGCAGAACGCTAGGCACTCTGGGCGTCACCTCCTCGCGCATCTGATCGTACTGGCCGCGGTACAACACGTGCGCGATAGGCTGCGCGTCCGTACGTTCTTGCATAACGAATGTCGTGGCCGACCGGAGACGTATGGCATTCCAGGCATCCTCCGTTTCGTGCAGCTTCGCGATAGTCGCGCGGCTGGACGGATCGATAACGTACTCGTAATAGGTCGCGGCCGCATCGCGCTCTGCCGCCGTCCACAACTCCGGTGACTTCTTCGCGGCAGTTTCTATGCTATTCGACAGATACAGCAGTTGCGCATCTTCGGCATCCACCATGCGATTCAGAATCTGGAAGCCGGAAATGCCGCCGCCTTCGAACCCTTGCTTCTCATAGCTGCCAAGAACCAATGGAGCAATCGACTTACAGGATGACGCGAGTAGTTCCGTGTCATCTACGCGTCCAATTACTGTCACAGCAGCGCCATTCACGTATATACTGAAACCCCGCTGCCGGCCCCTACCGTCGTAAGTGAACACCACGTGATACCAGGCGTCCGGCTTGAAAGTAAACTCAGGCGCCGGACGAGCGCTGATGGATTTCCCATCTTCCCCCATCAAGTAAATCGCCGGCGAGTGACCGTACAGTCCTAAGTTGCCGGAGTCAATATTGAAACGCCAACCGCGCCGCTTCTTCTTTCCGTCCTTTTCGCCCTCCAACGTGTCGTATTGACTCGCAACCGCAAGATCCTCCTTTACCTTCGGAATGAAAATCCAACTTGCAATGGTGAACGGCTTCGCTGTGTCGATCTCCGGCACATTCGGAAGACTCACCTTTCCGTCTTTATTGAAGTGCAGCGCCTTGCCGTGTGCGTCCGCGGCATCCACGATAGTCGCCTCTTTCGGTACGGCCACCGAACGTGATACGCCAGATCGCGTTACTTCAACCTCCTCACCCACTTTGAGATCAAGCACCCGGTACAAAGCGCCGTAAGAACCAATCTCCCTAGGCTCAGTAGACTCGAGCCATTTTCCAGCTTCATTAACGGCCTTATCTCTCCTCCCCGCCAATTCGTTGCGTAATGCGTCCCGCCGCGTATTCAATTCGTCCCACTTGGCGCGATCCGCCGCCGCTGGCACGTACACGACTGGAGGCGTGTCGCGGATATTCATATCCATGGTCGGCTGCGTCGTATTTCGGAAGAAGGAGGTCAGCGAATAGTAATCTTTCTGCGAGATCGGATCGAACTTGTGGTCATGACAAGTGGCGCAACCAACTGTCAGACCTAACCACACCGTGCCCGTCGTATCTGCTCGATCCTTGGCATACATGGCATCGACTTCGGCCGGAATCACACCAGCCTCGTTTGTGGTCATGTTGCAGCGTTGAAAACCCGACGCAATCTTCTGATCCAGTGTCGCGTTCGGCAACAAATCGCCGCCCAACTGCTCTACCGTGAACCGGTCAAAGGGCATGTTCTTGTTGAAAGCCGCGATCACCCAATCCCGATAGGGCCATATCTCGCGGTAATTATCGAAATGAAATCCTTGCGTGTCCGAATAACGTGCCGCGTCCAGCCAGTACCGCGCGCGGTGCTCACCATAATGCGGCGAAGCCAGCAACCGGTCCACAACCTTCTCGTAGGCGTTTCTCGAACTATCTTTCACGAACGCCCGCACGTCGTCTGGAGTAGGCGGCAACCCGGTCAGATCCAAAGTGACTCGCCGGATCAGTGTGCGCCGGTCCGCCTCGGCCGCGGGATGCAATCCGTTACTCTCGAGCTTTGCCAGAACGAACCGGTCAATGTTGTTCCGCGGCCACGACATATCTTTCACCGCTGGAACAACTGCTTTCACCGGAGGTATGAATGCCCAATGTTCCTTCCAAGTAGCGCCCTGTTCAATCCAACGCCGCAGAATATCCTTTTGCTCCTCGGTCAGCGTCTTATGTGAGAACGTAGGTGGCATCCGATAATTCGGATTATTGGAATAGATGCGTTTAATCAGCAGACTTTCGTCTGCTTTTCCCGGAACAATGGGAATACCGTTCTTGCGTTTCTCCATTGCCCCTTCCTGAATATCGAGCCGTAGGCCCACCATTCGCGTCCCTTTGTCAGGGCCATGGCAGAGGAAGCAATTGTCAGAAAGAATGGGGCGAACCTGGCGTTGAAAATCAACTGTGGTGTTGCTGGCCGCCGAAGCTCCAACGGCGAGTAAGGCAAACAGGGCCAAACTGTGAAGCTTTGACAAACTACCTCCAGAAAGTGTTAGTAAAGATACTCGCTATTACATCACGAGTGGGACTTGCCTCTAAGCGGTCGCATCGGCGCGACAAGTTCGGTTGCTCTCATTGAGTTTTTCTAGTTCTGAGACCCAAGCCTTTGGAGTCTTCCCAAATGTCCGGCTAAACGCTTTGACAAAGGCGCTGCATTGCCGGTAGCCCACCCCGAACGCCACTTGCTTTACCGGGCATCCCGCAACAAGTAGTTCCACTGCCTTCATTAGCCGGACCTGACGGCGCCAAGACTTAAAGTCGCTGCCCACATCTCTCCGGAAGGCTCGTTCAATAGTTCTGACACTCACGCCAACCTGGGCACACAGTCCGGCGAGCGTCTGAGATTGAGCGGGGTTTTTCAGCACGGCCTGGGTCACTGCCAGCGCCCGCGGCTCTCGCGGCAGTGTCACAAAGACCGGCACCGGTGATGCCTTCTCCAGATGAGAGATGACCAGGTCGCGCAGCGCTCGCTCCAGGTGATTCGCTATTCGAAGTTGGCCGATGCGTACCGTCTCTACGATAAGTTCTCGCAGCAGGGGAGTCACATGCAGGACGGCGCACTGCGATGGTAACGCGCCAACCAGTCCCCGTCTGATGTACAACGTGCGCATGGAAACAGCTCTGGGCATATGAATTCGATGCTGAGTTCGCGCTGGAATCCAAAGCGCAAAATGGGGCGGTATTACCCACGTCCTTTGGCCCGAGCACACTTCCATAGCTCCGCGGATCGCATAAATTAACTGATCCGACCCATGCGCGTGTTCAGGAACCCGAAAACCGCCTGGGTATTCGTAGGCGAGTGTTGCAACGGAAATCCCCGGCCTGGGATCAAATTGCCTGAGAATTTGGGAGTGTCGCAATTGCACTATATTATGACGCCGTAGTAGTCTTGCGACAACTGAGAAATCAGCTCATGCTATTGTCATGCGCTCCGGGCTCGGCAAGTACAACATAATCGGCTTCATTACGATCGTGAATGTGGATCGCGCGAAAGAATTCTACCGTGACACGCTCGGTCTGCGGTTACTCGCTGAAGAGCCTCCCTTCGCACTGGTGTTCGACGCAAACGGTATCATGCTGCGCCTGGGAATGGGTAAGGAGCGCGCGCCCACTCCCGGTACGGTTCTCGGCTGGCAGGTCCCGGATGCAAGCGCTGCGGTAAGGGATTTGGAACAATCGGGAATCCGTTTCGAACGTTATGACCAACTGAAACAGGACGCACAGGGCATCTGGACGGCGCCGACAGGCGCAAAGGTCGCCTGGTTTAAGGATCCCGACGGAAACACTTTGAGCATCTCCGAACATCCGGAATTGCGAGCTCGCCTCTAAATCTCGTTCCGTTTGCTCGAAGCCTGAACGCCTGGACATATCGTGTGTCGCAGCCGAAACCAGAGCGTCAACCCACGTCAAAGTTGACCGAAGCGGCCCACCACTTACGTCACCTATAAGCAAGGGTCCGGCCGCCAGTGTTAGTTGATGCTCCCCGAGTAAGTCACTGGCGTGAAGTGAATAGTAGAGTTCGAAGAATTCTTAAAATGCGCATTGACGGTAGCGGCCTGTCCGGGCATCAAACTAGCCACCCCGGCAACCGTGAGAAACGGGCTTCCCTGAAAGCTGTCCGTGGCGTTTACCAGTGTTACGCCGCCAGGCAATGATGAGAAGACGATCTGGAACGGACCGTTCAGCGTGTTGCCGCTGTTGTTCTTAATCGTTACGCTGCCGTTGAAGGTTTGAGTGACCCGGCTGTAAGCCAGACCGGATGCCCTCGTCGAAACGGAGGAGATGACGGTCGGGACTGCCGTGATGTGTACAGGAAAGATCTGCCACAGTTGTCCCTGGTTGGCGGGTGTAGTCCAATCGAGATTTGAGGCCGCCGCCGGCGTCTGCAACTGAATCGTCGCGGACGCCCCCGTTCCCGCTGTCGCCAGGGCCAGACCGGTAGCCTTGTTGATGATCATATAGTAGTTTCCGGTCGTCGTCAGAGGTGGCGAGGCGCAGTTCGCGGGTATGTCACCGCAGTTTCCAGCCGTCATTATGTCCCACTCCTGGTGGGCGTTCCCCATTAGCGAATCGGCGCTGACGGCCTGAGGATTCTGCACCACCGGACTGCCGGCCGTAGTGGCCCCATTCGTGTCCAGCACATTCAGCCCATGGATTTGGTTCATGTTGACGATCTGAAAGTAACCGTCGCCGAGGTGGTCCATGGGAGTCGGGTAGACAGCCGAATTCAATTCCGCATTGCCATCTTGAGGAAGGATCTGCCACTCTTGCTGCGGCCCTGTAACCCCCGTAACAAGACCCGTACGCAGCGACGCGCCGGCAGCGGTCGAGGCATCGGCCGTCTCCAGGAGGCGCCCGTTAGCGGCATTCACAAACACATAGGTGAGGGTGGGATCCACCTTGCCACCCAGCCCCAGCATATCCGGTAACACTGCATTTACAATAGGGTTCCCGGTCGTGGTTGTCATATCGAACAGCCCTAAGTAACCATTGGTGTAGAAACTGTTGACGCCGGTCGCCCCGATAATGGTGGTTGCCTCGCAAGCCCAACAGTCCATGCCCATTCCCAGATTGTGCGGCTCGTTTTTCTCAACCCGGGTTTGGTCGATGTAATATTCACGCTGCTTTGCTCTGGATGCCGCCGAAGGCGTCAACCCGCTCCCATACCAAATGTCCAGGGGACTTCCACTGTTTGTATAAGCGACGCCGTCTTCGGCGTTGTAGATGGGAATTCCGAGCTCGCTTGCTTCGGTGTCCACATTCGCCTCCCAGACTTGTCCTGACGTGGCGTTGCCGCCAGTAGCGCGCCAGTCATGCGCAGCTTGAGTCATCGCTCCGTGCCAGCCGGGATAGTAGCTCGCGCAGACGTTGTCAACCGGAATATGATAAACCTGCGTCGCTGTGGTGAAAAACGTCTGCAGCCAGGGATTGCCATCCGGGTCAATGCAGCGCAGCGGCGGCGGTATCGCCGGACCGAGAGCAGTGTCCGACGAGGCATCGAGAATCGCTTGCATGGCCGGTATTTGGACTGCCGCGAAGTTGGCAAAACTGGCGTTCGGTGTTCCGGCCCTGTTCGGGGTAGCATTCGTGCCCGACGGCGAAAGGCTAAAGCCGTTGGCGCCGCCGAAGGATTGGAACAGGCCGTCGTTGACTTCGTTTCCTAATGCCACCATGTCCGGCATGGCGCCGTTCGATCGAAAAAGCTCGATTTCCTGGAAGACGTAGTTGTACATCAGGCAGCCGTTCCCAGCCGGGCACTGGCCTCCGGAGGGGATGCCCGACAATTGGGCGATCGTCTTACCGTTCCAAAGCGTTGGCGCTTCCCCATTTGAGCCGTTGTAAAACAGACAGAGAAAGCACGCCATGCCGAGTTCCTTCGCCCGGTGGCACAAGTCCACGGCTGACCAATCCGTTTGCGCGTCATTCCCGCCACTGCCGGCGTTCCCCGCTGGGACGGACGCCGGAATTATTTGGCTCACCGACGACAAGGGATACGTTGTCGAGGTACCGGCGGCAAGAGCGTAGTTGCTATAGGGTGCCGCTGTCATCGAGAAGCTGTTGCTTCCATACACGATCGTCGTGTTGATAGAGGCCGGGCGAAGGCGAATCGAATTCAACCCGTTATTCTTGAAAATCTGCAGGAGATCCTGCCCGGGGTTGTACGCATCATGCCACCAGGGGATGCTGTTCGTATTGTGCAGGACGCGGTCAACCTCCGCTTTTTCGCCAAGACTCATGTCGTCCCCTCGCCAAAACGCTGGACGAAACAGCCACTGCTGACTTTGCCTCGGGGGCCCGGAGAGCGGCGACTGAATCAATTCCGCGCCCGCGCTCGTGCTGGAGCCAAGCACATCCAGCGCCAGTTTGGAGCCGAAGTTGACGATCGCGTTGTAGCCATTAGTGACATAAGTGAAGGACCACTCTTGTGTAAGGACATCCACGCCGCATGGGTTCTGCACAGTCCATGCGACTCCTTGCGCCGATACGCTGTCCAGACATAAGCCATTGGCGATGTTGCTTATTTTCCAGTTGCGGTCGGGCGCCTTGGTCATCGCCCATCGTTGACTCAGGTTCGAGAAGCTTCGCGCGTTCTGAAGGATGTTGCCGCCACTCGCCATCGAGCTGCCGTTGAGGTCCATCTGCATACCCGAAAGCTGATTAATCAAATAATATGTTTCGCCGTTGATCGGGCTGGGATCAACTGGCTCCGGCGGTTGCGTGATGGCTGCGTGCGTAAGTGGGAGCGCAGCAGCGACAACTAGAAGAGCACGTGACATCGTGGTTGACGGTTTCATGGTTATTGCTTTCCGAGCGCTTGGATGTCCTGCTACAGAACAAATCTAAGTTTCATCCAGCCGCTTTGCCTGTTGCCACAGTTCTTCCATTCGTTCGAGCGGCGTGTCTTCTCCGATCTCTCGCTCCACAAACGCGAATCGTTGCCGGAACCGTCTATTCGTCTTCCGTAGCGCCTGTTCGGGATCCACCTTCAAGAAGCGCGCCAGGTTCACAATCGTAAACAACAAATCTCCAACTTCGTGCTCGATGTGCTCCTGATTCGCGGCCTCCCGAGCGCTTGCCAGTTCCGCCGCTTCCTCTTGCAGCTTTTCGACTACGCCATCAATGTTGGGCCATTCGAAGCGAAGATCTGCGGCTTTCTTGCTGATCTTCTCCGCTTCCATTAGAGCCGGAAGATTGCGGGGAACTCCGTCCAGCACAGAAGTGGTCGCCGTAATCCCCTGCTCCGCTTTCTCTTGTTTCTTGATCTCGTCCCAACGCTGCTTGACATCCTCTGGCGTTTCGGCCTCGACATCGCCGAAAACATGCGGATGCCGCCGCACCAGCTTCTCGTTGATTGCATCCAGCGAATCGGCGATGCTGAACAGCCCCTGCTCGGCCGCCATTTCCGCGAAGAATACCGGCTGTAGAAGCAAATCGCCCAACTCTTCCGCCAAGCCCGGCCAGTCGCGCCGGTCAATAGCGTCCATCACCTCGTAGGTCTCTTCCAACGTGTACGATTTGATCGTGTCGAACGTTTGCTTGGAATCCCACGGGCAGCCTCCAGGCGCTCGCAACCGCGCCATCACCTTAACTAATTGGCTGAACTTCTCTCCCGCTTCCTCGAAACGATCCGTCACTGATAGGCCTCGCTCCGAATATAGCGACACCGCGCGGCCCTGCGGCGAAGCTTACCGCAAATAACACCAGGAACACGCGCGTGAAAAATCCGGCCGTACCCAGGAAGATTTCAACGTAGGCAAACGGCGTCAGCAGCCACATCGCCAGAAAGCGCTGCCAAGCCCGGTTCGACTGTTGCAGCACGATCAATAACGCGGGAATCAGTATGGCGCAATCGGCCACATACGCGTGATGGCTCGTCAGTAATCCTGCCGCTAACATCGCCGCGTATGACCACTCGAGATCGCTCCGTCTCACAACGAACCACAGCAATCCCGACACTCCGCAAGCTCCCGCAACTTCCAACCATCCGCTGCCGTTGAACAACCCACGCAAGTTGACCATGAGATCGATTCCCATGTTGGTTTCACCCAGCGTTGCAGTGTGCAGAAACAGCGGCAGCCAGTTACGTCCTGCCCCGGCGAACGACAACGCGATCAGAATGGCTCCTCCGCTCGCAAGCCCCGCCCCGAACTTCCACATCTGTCGCCCCGCAATGAAAATCGGAGTAGAAAAAAATAGATGCGGCTTGATGGCGCCCAGGCTGAACAGTAAGCCCGCCGCAAAGTCGTGTTTTCGTTTCAGCAGCACATAGCTTGCGCCGATAATGCAAAGCAGCGCCGCAACATCTTCACCGCTCGCAAAGCTTCCAAACAGTGGCATCGACCAGCAGCAAGCCAGAATGGCCGCGCCGATGTTTGGGATTCGCCATACCCAAACGAACAAAACAGTGGCTGCCAGCAGCAGCGCCTGATAGACGCCGTAAGCAGCCGGGTACGGCAGGCGCGCGATCGGCCATAGCAGCACTCCATAGAATGGCGCCCGAATAAACAGCCGATGCCCATTAGTGAATCCCACCGCGCGGCGTTGCACCTCCAGCACGCTCGCCGGATCGTACATGTGTGCGCTCCCCGCCAGCCGCCCGCCTGGATACAGCCCCAGAAAATCTCTGTTTGGGTCATATCCCAGCCCGGGCTTATATATGAAGGCATTCAGCCCCAGCCCCGCCGCGCACGCCAGAATAAACGCTGCCCGCCGCCATCGACGTTTATGCTCCATTGAAACTAGGGAGAAAAGGATCTCTAACTATCCATCGGTCGACAGAGCTTTCAGTAAGATAGGGTTTTGTATGGCAGACAGCACCGGCTTTCCCATTCCTCCCGCAAATTTCCTTTTCCTGGTCGAGTCGATCCTGATGCAGGCCCAGATGCAGCTCGGCCTTTTGAATCTGGGCGAAAATGACGAGAAGGACGAGCAGTCCGAGCCCAACTTGCCCCTCGCCCGCCATTCCATTGATCTCTTAGGCATGCTCCAGGAGAAAACCAGGGGCAACCTGTCGGTGGAAGAACAGCGGCTACTCGAAAACGGTCTCACCGAGCTCCGCTTCCGCTTCGTTCAGGTCTCGGATTCCTTTAAGCGCAAAAACGAACCCAAATCGACCCTCGAAGACAAGAAGGAAGACGACCGCCCTCGGATCGTTACTCCGGACGGAGGCAAAGGAACGAAGACCGAGTAGATGCTCGATGAATTCGAGCATGCCTCCATCCTAGTGCTTGGGTCGGGCACCAGCGTCGGCGTGCCCATGATCGGCTGCCGCTGCAAAGTCTGCACCTCCACCGATCCGCGCGACAAACGCCTGCGCCCCTCCGTGCTCCTTCGCTTGGACGACAAGCGCATTCTCATCGATACTTCACCCGATTTTCGCTATCAGGCTCTGCACTTTGGAATCGACCGCATTGACGCCATCCTTTATACTCACTCTCACGCCGATCACATTCTAGGCTTAGATGACGTTAGGCCCTTCAACTTCCTACAAAGGCGAGAGATTCCGATTTATGCTTCGGCTGAAGCTTGGCAAGTCATCGAGCGCACTTTCAGCTATGTGTTCGATGCCGGTCCCTCGGAATCCAGCCGCCCTCGCCTCACTCCTCACCTCTTCGGGAGCCAAGCCATCTCCGTCGCAGGCGTCCCGTTCCAGCCTATCCTCGCCGCCCACGGCAGAGGCACCGTTCATGGGTTCCGCTTCGGCGATTGCGCCTATCTGACGGACCACAGCGAAATACCTTCCGAGAGCTTGGAGAAGCTCACCGGCCTGGATGTGCTCTTTCTCGACGCCTTGCGCCACAATCCACATCCCACTCACTCGACCGTGGAAGAATCACTCCGAACCGTTGAAGCTTTGAAGCCTCGAAGAGCTTTTTTCACACATGTTTCGCATGATCTTCTTCATGCAATGGTTGAAGCGCGTCTGCCATCCCACATCCGGCTCGCCTATGACGGTCTCGAGATCCCCATTGGCCGGGCGGACCGTTCATGATCTACCGTTCGCTCGAAGAGGCTCGTGGCCGCTTCGGACCCTGCGCTCTGGCCATTGGCAACTTCGATGGAGTTCACCTCGGCCACCAGGCCCTGCTGTCTCAGGTGCGTGGGTTCGTTTCGCAAAATGGCCTTATCCCCGCCGCGCTCACCTTCAACCCCCACCCCGCCGCCATTGTGGCCCCCGAGCGCGTCCCGCCCCTGATCTGCACCTTGGAAGAACGCTTGCGGCTGCTGGAATCGGCCGGCGCAGTTCACATCTTTGTCCTGCCCTTCACGCCAGAGGTTGCCTGCCTTTCGCCGGAGGAGTTCGTTTGGCAAATTCTCGCCAATGTGTTGGATACCAGGGCTATCTTCGTTGGTGAGAACTTCCGCTTCGGGCATAAACAAGCGGGCACGTCGGATACGCTCCGCGCGCTTGGCCCCCAGTTTGGGTTCGTTTCGCACTTCATCCAGCCGGTCACTTACCGCGGCGAGATCGTGTCCAGTTCCGCCGTCCGGCAGTACCTCGCCGACGGCAATGTCGCTCGTGCAGGCCGGCTCTTAGGCCGCTGCTTCTCGGTCGAGGGACCGGTCGTCTCCGGCCACGGCGTCGGTAGCAAACAAACCGTCCCTACGCTGAACCTGCGCCCTCCTGCAGGTCAACTCATCCCGCGCGGTGTCTACGTCACCGAAACAGTCGAACCCTCCACCGGCCGCCGCTGGCAGTCCATTACCAACGCCGGCATTCGACCCACCTTCGGCGGCGACGGCCTCACTATCGAAACCTTCCTTCTCAGTTCGCTGGATGGCCCCGCGCCCGAGAACATCCAGGTCCAATTCCGCCACTTCATCCGCGCCGAGCGCCAATTCCCAGACCGCCGATGCCCTCAAGGCCCAAATCTTGAAAGATGTCGCCGCGCGCCCAAGCTTATTGGCGCCGCCTCTCTACCCTCGCGCCTTCGCTACAATGAGAGCGCATGCAGCTTTCCGAGGGCAAATTAAAGCACTTAAACGCGCTTTCGAACGATAGAGGCGTCATCGCCGCAGCCGCTATGGATCAGCGCGGCAGCTTGCGCAAATCGATCGCCACCGCCAAAGGCGTCCCCGAACAGCAGATCAATAACGACATGATGGCCGAGTTCAAAGTGGCCGTGGCGAAGATCCTGACTCCGCATGCCAGCGCCATTCTGCTCGACCCGGAATTCGGCATCCCGGCCTCAAAGGCCCGGTCAAAAAACGCCGGTCTCCTACTGGCCTACGAAGAGAGCGGATACGACAATACCAAGCCCGGCCGCCTACCCGATCTGCTCCCGCATCTATCGGTGAAGCGCATCAAAGATCTCGACGCCGATGCGGTGAAGATCCTGATCTACTACACCCCGTTCGACAAAGAAGATGTGAACGATATCAAGCACGCCTTCATCCAGCGCATTGGCGCCGAATGCGAAGCCAACGATATCCCTTTCTTCCTGGAGTTCGTCGGCTACGATTCGCAAGGCGGCGACGAAAAGGGACTCGACTACGCCAAGAAGAAGCCCGAAGTGGTGATCAAATCCATGGAGGAATTCGGAAAACCTGAATACAAGGTCGACATTCTTAAGGTCGAAGTACCGGTCAATGCTGAATTTGTGGAAGGCAGCAGCACATTCAAAGGGAAGGCCGCCTATAGCCGCAAGGAAGCTTTGGACCTCTACCGCAAAGCCGCAGAGGTGGCGCAAAAGCCGTTCATCTACTTAAGCGCCGGTGTCGGAAACGCTCAGTTCGTGGAATCTTTGAACATGGCAGCCGAAGCCGGAACGGATTATTCCGGAGTTCTGTGCGGGCGCGCGACCTGGAAAGAGGGCATACCCGTTTACGCCAAACAGGGCGTGAAAGCGCTCGAAGATTGGCTCTCCGATCAAGGCGTGAAGAACATCAACGCGGTGAACGACGCCATTCGTTCCGCCAAGCCCTGGCACGCTAAATATAACGTCGCCGTCACTGCTTAACAGCAGCTCAAGTCCATGCACTTTGCTTCCATCCCCGAAGCAATCGAAGATTTCCGGCAAGGCAAGATCCTTGTCGTTGTAGACGATGAAGATCGGGAAAACGAAGGCGACCTCACCATCGCGGCCGAAAAGATCACGCCCGAAGCTATCAACTTCATGGCCACGCGCGGCCGCGGCCTAATCTGCCTGGCCTTGGATGCGGAGACCTGCACGCGGCTCGATCTTCAACCCATGTCAGCGGTTAATACGGCCCGTTTCGGTACAGCTTTTTGCGAAGCCGTCGACGCCGCCGAAGGTGTCACCACTGGCATCTCGGCATATGATCGCGCCCATACGATTCGCGTCGCTATAGATCCGGAAACCCGCCCGCAGGACCTGGCTCGCCCCGGACATATTTTTCCTTTGCGCGCGCGTCCAGGCGGTGTGCTCGTCCGCTCCGGGCAAACCGAAGCCGCCGTCGATCTCGCGCGGCTCGCCGGACTCTCGCCGGGCGGAGTCATCTGCGAAATCATGAACGAGGACGGCACCATGGCGCGCGTCCCGCAACTCAGGGAGTTTTGCAAACAGTACGGATTCAAGATGATCTCGGTCGCCGACTTGATCCGCTACCGCATGCAAACCGAAAAGTTGGTCGAGCGCGAAGCCTCTGGCCATATCCGCACCGCGTTTGGAGAGTTTCAGACCATCCGCTACGTCAGCCGCATCGATAACGAAATACATCTTGCTTTGATCCGCGGCGAGGTCGCTGAAAAGAGTAACGTGCTGGTGCGCGTTCACTCGCATTGCGTCTACGGTGACATCCTTCATTCTGTCGATTGCGATTGCCAGCAGTTGATTACCGGCGCGCTCGAGGCCATTTCGCGCGCTGAATGCGGAGTGCTGATCTACTTGCATCAAACCGGCCCGGGCGTGCAAACCATCTGGCGCGATGGCCGCCGCGAACTCGTCACGCATGGCCGCGCGCAATCGAGTTTTCTGCCCTCCGAACGGCACCAACCTATCCAACACGAATCGGGCGTCGGCGCCCAGATCTTGTCCGATCTCGGGCTGTCCACCATCCACCTTCTGACCAATCATCCGCGCAAAGTGGTCGGCCTGGAAGGCTTCGGCATTCAGATTATCAAGCAGATTCCCTTCTCTACGTCCGTAGCCACGGAGTTGAATGCGACTTCACTGAACGCCTGAATGTCGATCCCGTTTAAGCTTCCTCGTTTCTACCCGATTCTCGACACGCTCACTTTATCCGAGCGTGGGTGTTCGCCCATTCCCGCGGCACAAGCTTTAATCGATGCCGGAGTAAGAATTCTGCAGTATCGTCATAAAGACAATTGGACTCAGACTAACTTCGACGAAGCCAAACGCCTGGCCGCGCTTTGCCACGCCGCAGGCGTCCTGTTCGTACTGAACGACCGCGCCGATTTTGCGCGTCTGCTCGGGGCGGCGCTGCACGTGGGGCAAGAAGACTTGCCGCCGGTAGCCGCACGCCGCATCATCAGCGATGAAGTGATGGGATTCTCCACCCACAATAAACTTCAGCTCACTCGTGGTAACGAAGAGCCGGTCGAATATCTCTCCATCGGGCCCATCTTCGCCACCAACTCAAAGAACCGCCCCGATCCCGTCGTCGGTATCGATGGCTTGCAAGAGCTTCGCGCCTCTCACTGAGAAGCCGCTGGTCGCCATCGGCGGTATTGACCAGCTCAACGCCCGCCAGGTTCTGGAAGCGGGAGCCGACTCCGTAGCCGTCATCTCCGCCCTGATACCCGACAAGTGCGATAAAAAAGCGCTCCGCAGGAATGCCGAAGAGTGGATCCGGTTGTTGGCCGTGCCTATCCCGAGTCAGAATCGTTCAGTCGTACCGTAACGCTTGTATTGGATCGACGCGCGTGGCGCGTAGCGTGGGAGCGGCACCGGCTGCCAGCGCAACTACGAAAAGTACGCCCACCGCGCTCGTGAAGATCGCCACATCGGTAGCTTGGACACCAAAGAGCTGCGATGCGATCGCTCGGCTTAACCCTAATCCCGCAACAACTCCAATCACCGCGCCAGCCGAAACCATCCACATCACCTCGCGCATCACCAGAGAAACAATCGACCCGCGGCCAGCGCCCAGCGCCATGCGAATACCAATCTCCGCGGTTCGGCGGCTCACCGCGTACGCCACCACGCCGTACAATCCCAAGCCTGCAAGCAGCAAGGCCAGAAATCCGGACGCGCTCGTGAGCACCGCTACGGCACGGTCCTGGTACACGGAGTTCTGGATCTGAACCTGCATCTTCTCCATCCGAGTCACCGGCAACGCGCCATCCAGTTCTCCGACTATTCTGCGAATGGATGACGGTAGCGCTGCATTCTCATTCTGCGTTCGAACCAGGAAAACGGCTTGCGCAGCCGGCTCGGTAGACTGCCATGTTTGTGCGAAAGGAGCGTAATAGTGCGGGCGCGAGACCTCGCGCAGGTCCGAGAATTGCGCATCGGGTACCACGCCCACGATCGTCATATCCAGCTTTCCGCCCGCGCCTTTTGCCATGTGCGTACCGATCGGATTTCGTCCGCGAATGAAGCGCCTCACGAAGGCTTCATTCACCACCGCTGTCTTCTGGGCATTCTGAGCATCGGCTTCGGTGAATTCACGGCCGGCGAGAATGGGGCTGCCGAGCGTGTGAAAAAAACCCGGCGCGACAGCATTGATTTGGCTGTCCGTGTTCTCGTCCTCAGCCGGGTGATAGCCCTCAACACTGACGTTCGCCGACGCATCTGAGTTTGAGTAAGGACCAAACTCGCAGAACGTTACTTCTGTGACGCCGGGCGATTGAGCCAGCCGCTCGCGAATCTGGCGATAAAGATTCATAGCCTGGCCGCTCCGATAGCGATTCAGCGCGGGATCCAGCGTGAACGTGAGCAGGTTTTCCGTGTGGAATCCCGGGTTGTGATTCAGAAGCTTGCTCAAGCTCTTGGTAAAGAGTCCCGCGCCTGCCAGCAGCACTACGCATAACGCGATCTGCAGCATCACCAAACCTCTCCGCCAGGATGCTTGGTTCGACCCGGATACCATCTGGACCGCCTGATCCTTTAGGGCGGACGCCGCGCTTTCGGCGCTCACCTGCCACGCCGGTAAAATGCCGAACGCCAGACCGGAGACGATGGAGATTCCCAAAGTAAACGCGAGAATCCTCCAACTGAGCAGAGACGCCGATCCAGCCTCCAGTCACATCCGGCGGCAGCATGTGCAGAATTCCTCGCGTAAGCGCAACCGACAACAAAACTCCCAGCGCGCTCCCCAGAAAATGCCAGCAAGACGCTTTCGGAAAGCAGTTGCGAAATGATCTGGGGACGGCTGGCTCCAACCGCCCGGCGGATCGCAATTTCGCGGTTCCGTGCCGCTGCTCGAACCATCAACAAGCTAGCGAGATTCGAACAAGCGATGAGCAGCAGCCCGCCGGCGGCAAAGATAAGCACCATCAACGGCTTTTTCCATGATCGTTCGAGCTCGTTCAGTCCCGCAGCAGCCGGATCCAACGTCAGATGAACTGAAAGAATCCGTTTACGGCTGTGCTGGCTCTTGATGCGAAGGGTACTCAGTTCGTCACGCAGAATCGACGTGAATAGAGGATTCAGCGCCGCTTGTGCCGCATTTCGCGATATACCGGATCGAAGGCGGCCAATCATGGTGAGTGACTGCCAACCCGGATTATCGAAGCCGTTGAACGCCGGGTCCGCCACGCCCGCCATGGAAATCGGCAGATACAGGTCCGGAGTGCGACCCGACAGCACACCATGGAATTCCGATGGAGCTATTCCTACAACGATGATCGGATGGCCGTTCACCAGCATCTTTTGCCCGATCACGTTCGCGTTTCCATAGTGCCGCTCCCAAAAGGAGTAACCCAGCACCGCTACATCGTTGCCGCCACGGACGGTATCGTCTTTGCGGAGAAAGAAGACGTCCGGCGAATGGATGTACGTCTAGAACTTGAAAGAAATTACCGGAGACAGTCTCCGCTTGCGCTCGATCGGTATGCCCGTTGCGCATGATGTCTACTGACGCACCGGAACGAGCAATCAATCCCTGGAAAATGGGTCCTGACACGTCGCGCAACTGCAAGTACATCGGATCTGAAAACACGGATTCGAAATTGTCGCTATTCGAATAGCCGGGTATTCCGCCCGTCCTGTGCAGAACCACAAGCTGCTCCGGGTTCGGGACCGGAAGCTCGCGTAGCAGCACTTGGTAGAAGAGCGAGAAGACCGCAGTCGTCGCGCCGACGCCTAAACCGAGGGTCGCGACCGCCATGCACAAGAAAACCGGACTGCGCCTCAGCGTGCGCCAGGCATATTTGATATCCCTCATCGAGGGTTCACTTATCTCGAGACGGAGCCGGATACACTTTAACGTGATATGTGCTTCCGCCCTGCACGGTGTAAGGGTAAGTACACGGTGTCGCGTTTGTGCATGACGCTACAGCACTGGGGTTGATTGTGCAATACCGCTGCGCTTCATTAATCGGGTCAGCTTCTACGCAGGGCGTATTATTCCCGAATGTTACACTCCAGCCGCTACTTCCCTGCCAACGGATTACGTCCAGAGGATGCGCAGGCGCAAGCGGTTCTGCTGTTTGTTGTGGTAGCTGCGGCGGATCCGTACTGTTACAGGGAACAGGTGTGCCGCGTGTCAGATCCAAGCAGAAACGTGTAGGCGGGCTCACCGGTCCGCTGGAACCCGCGAGAGTTGCAGTAGCGCCCTTCGTGTCATCATGAACAACCTGCGGGTCTTGCGATACCGTGTTGTCATCCAGCAACCAGTATTTGAATGTGCCTATTGGTACTTGGGAAGCATCGATCGTGCAAACTTCTGTTCTTCCTTTCTCCAATACGAAATCCTTGCCGCATGGGGTATAGGCGCCCTGAAATTCCACCCACCACGAACCTTTGGCTTTCCACCGGATCGTGTAGTATGGCCAGCATTTGTCGGCGTTCAGTTGCTTGTCGGATACCTCAACAGAAGGTGGGTTTCCGTTCGCCACCGTGCCAGTTGTCGTGATATTCACGGTCGTACTGCATGCGTGTTTCGAACATCCGGTCGAGATGCCCGCCAGAAATACTCCTATCAACAGCGCCCCTAATTTCTTCACTGGAATCCTCCTTCCGGTCAATAAGCCGAACAACGTCTACATCAAAGCCTGGTACTACCTGGCGGCCGCAATCTGAGTAACCGCACTGTTAAAGCGCGGATCCTTTCTCAGCGCCTGCAACTCGGGTGCATGCATAATATCGAAACGCGAATATCCGAGCCGTGCGGCGTCTGCGAGTAGCCTCAATGCCGTGTCGCGCTCTCCAGCCAACTCATAAGCCACCGCCTCCCGAAACAGGTGGTCAGCATCTGCCTTCCCTAGGCTGGACGCGCGGGTCAGCAATTCGAGTGCTGAAGCCCTTTCTCCCAACTTTGCGCGGTATGTGGCCAAATCGACCAGCGCATTTGCGCTGTTGGGATTCACTTTCAGCTCCTCTGCAGCCAGATCCGCGGCCTTCTGCCAAGCCAAAATTGCTTGCGCGTGCCTATGGGTCATTTCGTCGGCATCACCGAGATTGCGCCAATGCTCATATCTCCCGGGATTTAGATCCACCGCCTTTTGATAGGCGGCTGTGGCTTCCGTGTACTTGCCCAGTGAAAACAGCGCGGTACCCTGATTCGAGTAGGCTTCCCCCGAAGGCAGAAGCGATAAGGAGCGGCCTAGCGCCTTTGTGGCTTCATCGAACTGCCCTGTCTCTAGATAAACCGCCCCCAGATTGCGCCACGGCAGCGCCGCCGCGGGAGCTGCAATCGTCGCCTGCAGAAGCAACTGTTCCGCGTGGAGGTAATCCGCTCTATCGATGTAAAAGTTCGCCCAGTCGTTCATGGCAGGCCAGTTGTTCGGGTTCTCGGAGAGCAGGTGTTGATAGGTGCTGTCCGCGTCGCTCAAACGTCCGGAATCTCTGTACGCATGTGCCAGCGTCAACTGGGCGTTAGTATCTGCAGGATCCATCCGGAGCGCTCTCTGCAGGTCCGCGATCGCGGCATCGTAGCTCCCGCGGTTGACTTCGATACTAGCCCGGCTCGAATAAGCCGCGGGAAGCTTCGGCGCAAGCGCCAGCGCCTTGTTACTGTTGCGCTCCGCAAGGTCTAAAGCAGCCTCATCTCGCGTCAGGTGATAACGCCTCGTGTAGGCATCCGCCAAGGAAGCCCACGCTTTAGCAAACCGCGGATCCAGATCAACAGCCGTCTGCAATTCGGCAATCGCTCTGTCTGTGTTCGCAAGACCGTGAGCATATAGCAGATCGCGTGCTCGCGTATATCCAGCGAATGCCGCGGCATTGGTCGTATCCCCCGCCGGAATCTGCGGCGAAAGATTCGCGCGCGAAATATCCAGCAGAGCCGCGGCCCGGCTCATAATCAAGGCCGGCAATTCGTACAGCGTCATGAGCGGACATCTGATTGCTGCCCGTCTGACGATCTCGCCGTCGGCTGTTTTTGTCAACGTCAGGGGCACCTCGACCGCCTCAGAGCTTCGATCCATGTCGGCAGTCAGAAGGAGCGTCATCCCGAACAGCCCCACAGCCTGAGACGCGTCCGAAACATTTTGCTGTCGAATATAGCCCGGGGGTACCACATAGGTCCCGCTCTCTGGCTCTGCCGCGCGAGCTGACTGCTGACTGTGTCCAGCACTTCGCTCAAGAGTAAGGCGTTTTGGGCGAACCATTTAGTCTGGGCGCTGGCAGCAGCGCAACTCGCCTCGGCCTGGGCACAGGATGTAGCAGATTTTCGATTGCTTCTTTGGAGATCCAACCCGCAGCGGCCGTCGCCGCAATCGCGCTTGCGCTGCCCATCAGTATCTGGCGCCTGCTTGTCAGAGTCGGCTCACCTAGCGAGAGGTGGTCCGGAGCGCTCTCAATCACCGCCGCTGCTGATTGAAACCTGAGCTCCGGTTTCACTTCCAGGCATCGCCGGATTACACCCATGGCCCCGCGTGACAAAGCATCCTTCGGAATTGGCTGCGTTTCCGCACCGGCGCGGTTCGATCGTTGTCGCTGGAGCCGAAGATCATATCGCGCAGAACGATACCGAAGGAATACACGTCGCTGGCGGGTGTCGCCGGGCGCCCCAGAAACGCCTCAGGAGCCATGTAGCCGGGTGTTCCAACGATGGCCGTCGAATCGCTCGATGTATCGGTCCAGATCTTTGCCAAGCCGAAGTCGGTGACCACGGCACTCAACCTCCCGCCGCTCTTCGCGTTCCTCCAGAAAGATATTGCCCGGCTTCAGATCGCGATGCACCATACCAGCGCGATGGGCTGCCTCGAGCGCTGCTCCGGCTTCGCGCGCAATCGCCAGCGCCTCCTCGATCAGCAGCCGAGGAAGCCTTTCCAAACGTGCTGCCAGGGTTTCCCCGCGGAGCAGCTTCATGGTGAAAAACCAGACCTCGCCTCTCGGCGAGGAGGTCGAAAAGAATTCACGCACGGGGCAGATATTCGGATGTGCGATGGCGCGCGCCAGCAAGACTGCGCGCTGAAATCGCGCGCGGACATCCGGGTTAGCGATGTAATCTGGCCGGATCGTTTTCAGAGCGATGGGCGCTCGATTTAGGTGAAGATCCTCGGCTTCATACACGTAGCCCATGCTGCCGATGCCAAGCAACTCCTTGATAACGAAGCGGCTTTCAAGCACGCAGCCGGGCGGCAGTTGCTGGTTACGGTCCCGTTCGGGCTCAGGTTTGGCGCCCACAGTTAACTCTGGCTCCGTCTATCGCAAGACACAATCCTGCGACAGGTGGTGCGAGTTATTTTGCAACAGATTGCTCTATATCGCAAGAAATCTTCTTGCGATTGTGTTCCCAACCCCCGGTGGAGCATCTTACTCATCAAAAAGATCACCAGAATGGATCGTTATGTTAGGCTAGCGGTAATTCATGACCCTATTTGCGACGAAACCCATTGAAACGCTGATAGCCGAAGCGGAAGGCGACAAGGGGTTGAAGCGAAGCCTCAGCGCTCTTTCGCTGGTAGCGCTGGGGATTGGAGCCATTATCGGCGCGGGCATCTTTACCCTCACCGGAGTGGCCGCGGCTACGCACGCTGGCCCTGGTCTGGTTTACTCCTTTATATTGGCCGCTATCGGATGTACGTTCGCGGGGCTCTGTTATAGCGAATTTTCCACGATGATTCCCATCGCGGGCAGCGCCTACACATACTCATACGCCACCCTCGGTGAACTGGTCGCCTGGATCATCGGCTGGGCGCTGGTGCTCGAGTACGCGGTCGGAGCCGCTACTGTTTCCGTCAGTTGGGCCGCTACCTTCAATTCCATTCTGGTGTCGTTCGGGATTAATTTGCCGCATGGAATCGTCGCTTCGCCGTTCGATCCAGTGCCCGGCAGCATCAACATCGTCGCCGTAATCATCATCTGCATAATCACCGCGCATCCTGATTCGCGGCATCAGCGAATCGGCCAAGTTCAACGACTTCATCGTGATCCTCAAGGTCACTGTGGTGGTGTTCTTTATCGGTATCGGGTACTTCTTTATCAACCATGCCAACTACCATCCGTTTCTACCTCCGAATACGGGCGAGTTCGGCGCATTTGGCTGGAGTGGCGTGCTGGCCGGCGCCGGACAGATCTTCTTCGCCTATATCGGATTCGATGCCGTTTCAACCGCGGCGCAGGAAGCGCGCAATCCGAAACGCGACATGCCCATCGGCATCATCGGCTCACTGGCGATCTGCACGGTTCTTTACATCCTGTATTCGCTGGTGCTCACCGGCATTGTGAATTACAAAGACCTGAACGTCGCCGCGCCACTTGCCTTAGCTGTGGACCAGATGAAGAGTTTGCCTTGGGTGGGTTTTCTGATGAAGCTCGGCTCGCTGTGCGGACTAACGTCGGTGATGCTGGTGATGCTGCTGGGTCAGTCGCGCGTATTCTATTCGATGTCGAACGACCGGCTGCTGCCGAAGCTATTCTCGGATGTACACCCACGCTTTCGCACGCCCTGGAAATCGAACCTGTTGCTGATGGTATTCGTGGCGCTCGGCGGAGCATTCATTCCAATTAACGGCCTGGGGAATCTGACTAGCATCGGGACACTTTTCGCTTTTATTGTGGTCTGTATCGCGGTCGTGATCATGCGCAAGAAACAACCCAACCTGCCGCGCCCGTTCAAGACGCCATTGGTTCCGCTGGTGCCGATTCTGGGGGTGCTGGTGAATTTGGGTTTGATGGCCGGTCTCGGGATAATCACCTGGGCGGCATTCCTGAGTTGGATGGCAATAGGTCTGGTAATCTACTTCACCTACAGCCGCCATACCAGCGCCCTTCAGAACGCACGAAGACCGTGAAGTCCTTATCCATAGCCCTACTGGCGTTTTGCTCAGTCTCCGCCCTCGGGCAGACCGCAGGTGGAGATCTTATTCTTCAGGATGTTCGTCTGATCGACGGAACCGGACGGGCTCCGCGAGATCATGTTTCGATAGCGATCCAGGGCGGCAGAATTGCCCAAATCTTTTCCGGGACCGGAGTTTCGATCAGCAACCCGGATGCACAAACTCTGAAGCTATCCGGCAAGACCGTCATGCCCGGGATAATCAACGGCCATGGGCACCTGGGGCTTTCGCAAGGCACGTCTGTCTCTGCAGCGAATTACACCGTTGAAAATATCCAGCGCCAGCTCGCGCAATACGAACGCTACGGCATCACGACCATGATCTCGTTGGGCATGAATCGCGATCTGCTGTACCAATTGAGATCTGAGCAGGAGAAAGGGAAGCTCGGCGGAACGACCATCCTCACAGCAGATCGCGGAATCGGCACTCCGGGAGGCGTACCAGCGGTGAACGTTGGGGCCGATCAGATATACCGGCCGTCGACACCCGAACAGGCGCGCAAGGCTGTTCAGGAAATGGCGACGCGCGATCCAAACCTGATTAAGATCTGGGTAGACGATAACCTTCACAAGCTGCCCGCCCCGAACCCGGCTGTCGACGCGGCCGCCATCGACGAGGCGCATAAGCTGCACTTGAAAGTTGCCGCGCATGTGTACTACTTAGCCGATGCAAAGCGGCTGCTTCAGGCCGGAGTCGACATTCTGGCTCACAGCATTCGTGACCAGGAGATCGATGCGGACACGATCAGCCTGCTCAAAGAGAAGAACATTTACTACATCCCGACTCTTCAACTGGAAGAATCGTTCTTCATCTTCGCGGAAGATCCGGCTTGGATGAATACGCCGTTCTTCCAAAACGCCGTGAACCCGGCGCTGGCGCAGATGTTCGCCTCGGCCGCCTACAAGCAGAAGATCGGCCACGATCCGGCGACAGCCATCCATCGCGCCGCTCTGCAAACTGCCATGGTCAATCTGAAGAAGTTGCGGGACGGCTCCATTCAGGTTGCCTTCGGAACCGACTCAGGCGCCAATCCATTCCGCATTCAAGGCTGGGCGGAACACCGCGAGCTTCAACTGATGGTGGCAGCCGGGATGACGCCGCTAGAAGCCATCCACAGCGCCACTGGCGTGAATGCCCAAATGCTTCAGCTCAGTGAAAAGACTGGGACCATTGAGGTGGGCAAACGAGCGGATCTGATCGTGCTTGACGCCGATCCTTCGACCGATATCAACAACACAGAGAAGATCGCCATGGTGTTTCACAACGGGCGCCAGATCAAGGCAACAGAGTCAATAGCGCAGGGCGCGAGAGAAGAGCGATCTTACAACTTCATGCCCGGCGGTGCCCACGATCTGTTGCATGTAAGCGGTCCAAGGCTGATCTTGCTCTTTCACCAAGACGGTGGTGGCGCGAATTCTGCCGACCAGGTGGCCGGTGGTGTAATCCCAATAGGAGAAGGAATCGAGGTAGCGTGAACCTCGCTGCGATTCAGGCCGAGGCAACGCGCCAGACAATCCGGCTTCGTATTCAATGCGCAGCCAGTCCTCTCCGTCGGGACGAAGCAGCAAACGGCAGCCGCTGAATTCCGGCAGGAAGACAAAGCGATATTGCGGGTCCTTCTTCGGGATCATCGCCGAGCCGCCCGGCGGCACAAAATAGCTCGTCAGAGGCGTGTCGCTGTAAAGATGTAAACCGGAAAGCACCCGCGCCGTGGCCCGTTCGCTTAGGGGTTGGATGTCGATGTGATGCGCGAGCCGATTGCGGGTCAGAGCTAGCGACTCAGGTGTTGCCAATTCATCCGTGAAGAGGACTGTCTTTTGAAGAAACTGCTTCGGCGCGGAGTGGAACAGGAGATTGAGCCGTGAAGCCACTGCGAAACGATCAATCTTCCTGCTGGGTAAAGAACGGTTCTTTCCCGGCGAGCACGAGACGCTCATCCAGCGCGGCTTTCACTAACTGCTCTTCCATTTCTGAAAGGCCGCGCGCATCCTTCTCGATGCGGGCCAGCAAACCCTTCATACGGCCTCGAGAGACTTCTGACGGAATCGCCAGCGCATAAGCAAACAGGGCGTCGGAGCGAAGCTCCTCATCGTCAAAAAGCTTGCGCACGCGATCGAGCTCACCCTTTAAACCGTAGTAGCCGACGCCCCAGACCGCGCCTCTGCGCAGCTCCAGATCCGGCATCATCGAGATGCTTTGCGAAGTAATCGCGGAAGCTGGGATGCACGGAGCGCCACATGGCCTCGAGCGCTTTCGCGCGGCCCTCGGGAACCCCATACAGTTCCACGATGGCTTGACGAACTTCATTGCGGTCGGCTTCCGACGCTAGACCCACTAGCAATCCACCACGCTCCTCAACGGAAGTTTCAGGTGACCGCAGCGCTATGAGCATCGCCTCTACTACTTCAGCGCTTTCGGTCGCATCCATCAGCGCTTCCCAAGCCCGCGCCCGGACGGACGAGCTGGCATCGTGCTGCGCCAGATGCAAGAGCTTGTTCTGTTGCGGCGCATTCAGCTCGCGATTGAAAAATGAGCTCGCGGCCGCGGCCCGAACCGCAGCGACCGGATGATCGAGCAGCCCGGCGCGCTCGTCTTCATCGAGCAAGTCGATCGGCAGATCCGCCTGTTCGGGATACAAGTCCCAAATATCAAAAGGCTCGGTCTCGGGCGCGGACTGCGGAGAATGAGCTTCGCCGAGCGCCTCGAGCGCATCGGCGATTTCCTTCTGCAGCTCAGTGTCGCTGGCGTCCAGCTCTGCTGCCGCCGCCTTGAAGCGCGGGTTTAGCCGCCGGATCGCCATAGATCGCCAGCAGCAGCGCGGTGTCGGAAAGGTCGTACTCCAAACGATCGAGCAGAATCTTCAAAATGCGCTCATCGCGCACTCTCAAGTTCGCCAGCGTAAATGCTACTTCGCCGCTTTCGGTTTCATCGAGCTCTTCATAGAGCTTCAGCAGCGGCTCGAGAGCGGGCGGCCCAATTTCGACCAAGGCTTCGATCGCCTCGTCGGGAACGTTGGCCGGATCTTCCTTGATGTAGTCGATCAGGAAGGGCACGCTTTCCGGCATCTTCCAATGGCGGAAAAGCGCAATCAACTCGGGGATGAGATCGACGGCGTCGCCGCTGCGATCGCGCTGCGCGACCGCTAGCACCGCCGCACGCGCTTCGCCGGGCCGATCGATCAAGGCGTGCAAGAAGCGGTGATCCAGACCAAGATGCCCGCGCGCAGCCGCCTCCAGCACCTCGGCCGGCGTGGATTCGGAAAGCTTGCCTGGATCGAGAAACAACGCTGGTTTACTGCTCAGGTTCCACCACTACTTTGATGGAAGTAGATACGTCGCGATGCAGGCGCAAGGTGACCTGGTGCTCGCCGAGCGTACGAATGGGCTCATCGAGCTGGATCTTGCGGCGATCGATATGGTACTTCTGAGCTTCGAGCGCGTCGGCAATGTCCTTCGCCGTCACCGAACCGAAGAGCTGATTATTCTCACCGACCCTCTGATGAAAGGTTAGCAGTGACATTCGCCATCAGCTCCGAAA
This sequence comes from uncultured Acidobacteriaceae bacterium, assembly GCA_963795445.1. Taxonomy (GTDB): domain Bacteria; phylum Acidobacteriota; class Terriglobia; order Bryobacterales; family Bryobacteraceae; genus Bog-105. Next base: position 386,222 of record CAWCHX010000006.1, read on the forward strand.
GCCCTTGCGCCTCCCCTTGCTCTTTGGCTTCACGCCGCAAATGGGCGCCGCGCTCCTGCTCGACGATCTTCTTGTTCGACTCGGTTGCCAGAACGGCCAAATGGTTCGGCAGCAGGAAATTGCGGGCATAACCGTCGGCTACTTTGACAACCGCGCCACGCGCGCCGACCTTCTCGACATCTTCTCTCAGGATGACTTCCATGTTTTCCTCCGCCCGCTACATTCGTGACGCGAAAGGCACCATGGCGATGCTGCGCGCCTGCTTGATGGCTTCGGCCAGACGCTTCTGGTGCGGCGTGCAAACGCCGGATATACGGCGCGGCGTAATCTTTCCGCGCTCAGAGATAAAGCTCATGAGCAATCTTTGATCTTTGTAATTGATGTCGTCGACCTTGTCGACGCAAAACCGGCACACTTTCTTGCGCCGGAAATATTGCTTCTTGCCTGTCGCAATGGCCTTGTCGCCGCCGGTAGGGCGCTGCGAGGCCGCGATAGGACGGCCGCTTCTTTGTTCTGGCATGATGATTCTCCTATTCCTTTGGCCTTATTCTGTCTTGTCTAGCGCTGGCGCGGCGGGCGATGGCGGCGCGGGCGGGGCTGGAGCCGGTGTTGGTGTCGCACCCGGGGCGCCGGGTACTGGAAGCGGGCCCTTCCGAGGGCAACAGCGGCGAGACCATTGCGGGCGTGGGCGCAGTAGGCGGTGGTTTACGGGCAGCTCGCTTCTCCCGAGCCTTCTTGCGCTTCTCAATACGCTTCAACTTCTCGTCGATGCGCACGGTGATATGTTTCATGACCAAGTCGGCCACGCGCAGCCGGCGCTGAACCTCTTTCACGGTTTCAGGCTTGGCGGTGAACTGGAGCAGAATATACTGCGCTTCGTTGTACTTCAATACCCGATAGGCAAGCTTGCGAACGCCCCATTTTTCAGTTTTGTCGAGCGTGCCACCCGTCTGGGTAATCACGTTCTTCAATTGTTCGATCAGCGGATCCACTTCTTCTTCGGTGGCATCCGGACGAACGATGAACAGCTCTTCGTAGATCCTCATTTGTCCTCTTGTTGTATGCCTCGAGGCGCGACGATTAAATTTCGTCATGGCCTTAACGGCGCCCTCGGCAACGATGGTCTCAATAGCATCGGCGGTATACGACACTATCTCCGCCACGTCTTGCTTCATCTCCCGCTCCAAAGGAGCAAGAACATATTCCGCCGCATCCGCAATCGGATGATCCGGGCGTATACCCACCCGAACCCGAATGAAGACGTCTGTCTTCAGAGCGGCGATAACCGACTTGACACCATTGTGCCCAGCCGCTGAACCGTCCTCCTTGATCCGCAAGGCGGTCCAAGGAAGATCGAGCTCATCATGGACCACGATCAGGTCCCGATTTGTCAGGTTGCGGAAGTTCAGAACTGCGCTGACTCCCGCACCTGAATTATTCATAAATGTCTGCGGCTTCACCAGAACAACATCTTTGTTCCGGAGCTTGCCGACGCCCGTCAACGTGCCGCGCTCATTCTTGGAGACGTGAATGGAACAACGGCTCGCCAACTCGTCGACCACCCAGAATCCGAAATTGTGGGGCGTACGCCTCATATCGCGACACCGGGATTGCCGAGCCCCGCAATGCAGTAGATTCGGCGCTCCGGTTCCTCTTCAGGCCCATCAGACATTCGCAACTACAAGCGAACTTGCTACTTCTTTTTCGCAGGAGCGGCGGCTTCGGCAGCGCCCTCTTCGTCCTTCTTGCCCTTCTTGATGACTTCAGGCTCGGCCGCGGGCGCCACTTCCGCAACTGCCTCGGCCGCCGGCGGCTTCTTCCACCCTCAGGGCAACCACGTGAGAGATCACCGCTTCCGGCGGACTGATCAACTTCACGGAACCTTCCAAGGGAATTTCTCCAGCGCGAATGCTCTGCCCGATCATCAGCTCAATGACGTTCACCACGAAGTGCTCCGGAATCTCGTCCGGCAAACACTCGATTTCGATTTCACGCGTGACGATCTCGTGTATGCCGCCCTGGATCTTAACGCCCTTCGGCTCGCCTTGAGTGACGACGGGCACCTTCACGGTGATGCGTTGGGTCAAATCGATTCGCTTCAAGTCGACATGCAGCAGGGAATCTTTGATGGGATCATACTGCCAATCGACGATCATGACGGGCGTATCGCCGGCTCCCGCCACGCTGAGATTGAAGATCGTGTTGTGCCCGGTCTTGCTGTTCAAAATCCTGGTGAACTCTTTCGGGTTCACGGCAACCGGGGCCGGGCCGGCGGGACCGCCATAAAGCACGGCCGGCATGGAACCCTTGGCACGCAAGCGGCGCGCCTCATTCTTGCCGCGGGAATCGCGAGACTCCGCGGCGACTGTAATGTCTTTCCTCATTCTTTCAATACCTCAAATAAACAACCTGCTGACCGAGCCGCCCTCGTGAATCGACTGGATCGCCCGGGCTAGTAAGGGCCCCACGGAAAGCGCTCGAATCTTGCTACAAGTTTGGGCTTCCCCGGAAAGCGGAATCGAGTTTGAAACTACCAATTCCAGTAAAGGCGAAGCGCTGATACGCTCCACTGCCGGACCCGACAACACAGCGTGGGTGGCACAACCCGTCACGCTCATGGCGCCCTGTTCCAGCAGCGCTTCGACGCCTTTTACCAATGTGCCAGCAGTATCCACTAAATCGTCCACCATCAAACAATGCTTGCCGCGAACCTTGCCGATGATGTTCATCACTTCGGCTACATTCGCGTCGGTGCGGCGCTTGTCAATGATCGCGAGCGGGACATTCATCCTTTTCGCGTACGATCGAGCACGCTCCACACCACCGGCATCCGGCGAAACCACGGTGAGCTCGCCCGGATCGTAACGGTTCTCGAAGTACTCGACCATGACCGGCGCGGAAAACAGGTGATCGACAGGAATATCGAAGAAACCCTGAATCTGAGCGGCGTGCAGATCGAGCGCCAAAACCCGGCTCGCCCCCGCCGTTTCCAGCAGACTGGCAACAAGCTTCGCGGAAATCGGCATTCGCGGCCGGTCCTTCCGGTCCTGCCGCGCATACCCATAATAGGGTAACACTGCGGTGATGCGCTCCGCACTGGCGCGCTTAAATGCATCAATCATCAGGAGTAATTCCATGACGTGATGGTCGACCGGAGTGCAGGTCGGCTGGACCAGAAAAACGTCGGTACCGCGGACATTTTCCTGAATCTGAAAGTGGGTCTCGCCGTCGGCGAAACTCTTCATCATGGTCGCGCCCAGCGGGCAGTCCAAGGCTTCGCAAATCTCTTGCGCCAGCGCAGGGTTGGCGCTGCCGGTGAAGACTTTGAAATCGGTGAACAGCGTTCTAGCCGGTTTGGGCGCGGACATGGCTAAGCTTTAATCTCCCTCTGCTGCTCTGAAAACCGCTCCTTGCAGTCGCGGCTCAGACTCACGGCGCCAGAGATTGCGATACTGCCGCCGCGAGACGAAACGAACCGGGAAGGCCGTTCCGGCTGGAAACTTCAGCGCTGCCGCTTCGGTTTGCTGAACGGTTTCAAATACTCCAAACACGGCCGAACCGCTACCGGTCATGCGCACCGGTTTCGCCCCCAAGCGGCGCAGTTTACGCGCGATAACTGCAAGTTCCGGATGAACTTCGAAAACAGGTTCCTCAAAGTCGTTTTTAAGCGGAAGTTGCTCCAGACTGGAGCTGTCCAGAGCCCAGGCGATGGTCTGAAACTCTCTCAGGATAGGGGACTCGGCGGATGAAGTCAACGCATTCGTGACATCGCGGGCCAGAGCGCGATAGGCCTCAGCCGTCGAGACATGGATTCCGGTCGAAACGATCAAGGCGGGGTGGGAAGGCTGGTCCGGCAAAGGATAAAGTTCAGTTCCCCGCCCTATACCGAGGGCGGTGCCGCCATACAGGAAAAAGGGGACGTCGCTGCCCAGCGATTCTGCCAAACGAACTAGCTCGGGCATAGGAATTTGCTTGCCTGCCAAAGCGGGTAGGGCGATCAGAACGGCCGCGGCGTTACTGGAGCCGCCCCCTAGGCCGGCACCCATAGGGATGCGCTTCGCCAGTACGAAACGAACCCAAGCGTTCACTTTGAGGTGGTCCAGGACAGTTTTTGCCGAACGAACTACCAGGTTATCGGCAATGTCGATGGAACTAGTTAGCTCAATTTTGGTGCGTTTTGCAAAGTCGAATTCGATACGGAGCGTATCTTTCAGGCTGATGGTTTGAAAAATGGTACGGAGCTCGTGATAGCCGTCGGAACGCTGGCGCAAGACGCGCAGATCGAGATTCAGCTTGGCAAAACAGGGGACGGTGACCTGCACAATCAGTACCGATGATCGCACCGAGCGGGATTTTTATGCTTCAGGCGGCCTCGGTGAGGGCTGCGGGGCCGGTTTGCGAAACGAAGCCGTCGTCGAGAGGGTGCTGCTGTGTCGGAATTTGTTCGAGCGGTGCATTCCTGTGCGAAACGAACCCAACGGCTTGCTGACGCGCGCGGCTCTGTTTCAGGCGGAGGAGGGTGTTGAGAGCTTTGTGGAAGGCGCGCTCGTGGGTAGTTTGATAGCGCAGGAATAAGGATAGACGTTTCTCGTCTACAGCGTTTTCCGTAAAGCATTCATTTTGGAGGCGGATGGCGCGCTGCGTGAGCCAATACGACTGGGCCATTTCCTTGACGAGGAGCTCTTCGCTCGCGCCCGCGGGTTGATGCTCTTCTAATAGGTCGTGCAGGAGGGCTTCGAAAGCGGCGCGATCTTCGCCGGGAATGATCGTTTCACCGGAAGCCAATCCGTGTTTGAGCGAATTACGAGAGGAAGCCAGTTTTCCTGCGGTAGTGCGTGGACCGGTGCTGTGCGTGGCGTTGCGGCGATTGGTTTCGGCGCGCTTGAAGAGTTGCGCGGCAGCTTGCGGAACGAACCCAGGCTGCTGGGCGGGCGGCTCTTCGGCGGCGTGCGAAACGAACCCAGTTCTAGCGCCAGCGGCTTTGGCGGCCTTGAATGCGAGTTTGGCCGCTTTCCTTTCGGCTTCACGGCGTTGCTTTACGAGCTTCACGGGATGTCATGGCGTATTGATGGCTCCTTATCGGCCGGAGAGTAACACGGGCAATCAGGAAGCTGGAACCGCCGATGCCAGATTTGGATTGCAAGCTGATGAAAGGAGGGGCTTGGGAATATTTTTAGCGGCGGTGACCCAGCGCCATGGCTGGAGAGGGCTTATCGCCGTCGAGCTTCGCGCTGGAGTCCCTCATGAAGGAGCATCTTCAAAAGCGTTTGATAGCCAATGCCCTTGCGGGTGGCGATCCTCCGCGCTTCCGCTAGATCCGCTTCAGGCAATCGGAGTGCGATCTGGACGCTAGCGGTCTTATTCAATTGCGCCACGAGAGGCGAGCCTTCGGATTTCTTCTCCTTACTGGCGGGGCCGGCAGATCTTTGCTTGATGAAGGCTCGGCCTGCATCGCTCGCCCACCAATCCGCCTCGTCGCTTTCACTCTTGAAAACTGGAATGATCGTCGACATCGTTTTCATAGACTCAATTCTCCTGCAGCCGTCTAGTTAAGGCGAGTAGACGCCCACTGCCGCACTCGCCGTAGTACACGTAGCGGACTTCCTCTTCCACAGCCTGCTGATAGATCAGGATGGGATCGCTTGAGAGCGCCTGCTCGACCTCTTCGCGCTCGATCCGATGCGCTCGAATTTTGCGCAGATTGTGTTCATCCCAGTCAAACATCCATCCCTACATTGTATATACAATGCATATGTCCACCGGGTGGCAAATATGATTTGTATGCGGCAAGCAGCCGGGATTGCAGAGTGACTGATACCGATGACCTGGCAGTCGGCGAACACCTGGACGAACCGCTGGAGAAGCCCGCGAAGAAACAGGCGGCTGCGCTTCGAACCCTCGCAGCATCCGATCGCCGCGGCAGCTTATAAACATGGCGAAAAGATGTACCCTGAATCAGAGGCAGTATGAGTCGCGTCGAGCAAATTGAAGCACAAATTAAGAGGCTGGAGGAGGTTGAACTCCAGGCGCTTCGTGAATGGTTTGCGCAATACGATGCCGAGATTTGGGACAGGCAAATTGAAGCCGATGCAAATCAGGGCAAATTGAATGCCCTCGCCGAGCGCGCGCTTCGAGACCACGAGAGCGGTACCTCAAGTGAATTGTGAGGCATTATGCCGCGCCTGAGTTCTGGGTCGAGTACCGAGTATTGCCAGTCGAAATTAGACGCTTGGCCGAAAAAGCTTTTGAACTCCTGAAAGCTGATCCTCACCATCCATCACTCCACTTCAAAAAGATCGGCCGGTTCTGGTCGGCACGTGTAGGGCTACGCCACCGCGCGCTGGCGGTGCAAATCCCTGAAGGCGTGCTTTGGTTTTGGATCGGCACTCACACGGACTACGACAGCATACTGCGATGACTTCCCCGCCCAATCTACGGCTGGTCGCGAGGTCCGGAAATCAGACCTGTGAGCGGGCCGGTCTATTCGACAACGCGCCCCGGCGAACCCGCCAGCATCGCGTTACGCTTAGCCACGAGCTGACGGAGGGGCGTTTGGTTTCCGCAGCATTCTTTGGTGAAGCTCCCGAGCGGAGGCGCGGGCCGTGCGATTGACGATATCCAGAGCCTCACCGCTCAATTGCGGTGGTCGGGCGCCTGAATCATCGCTGTGATAACGGTCTCTGGAACGCCGGCCTGTTTCAACTTCCACAAGTCATCTGTTCCCAATTCATAAAGCCCTAACGATGAGTGAATTCTTGCGATGATCAATTCCGGGCTAAAGCCGGCGGCTCTCATCCCCAGTACGTCTTTGTTATGCAGAAACTCTGGAATGGAAGCTTGCGCTTGCTCCACCCTGGGGATCAGTTGATAATCCGAATCGGTATAAACCACCAGCTCATGGCCGTCCGGAATACTGGCGTCCTTTCCACGAGCGAAGAAAAAGAATGGGGCGGCGGGCCAAAATACGATGGCGGTAACGACGAGTCCAGTTATCATCGGGCCTACATGGCCACCACCGACGGAGTGCTGAACGCCGCGGAGAGCGAGTTGGCTGCCGTCTGGCATGCGAACAGAATCAATATTCATGGACAGCTTGCCACCCCTGCCGATGTAACGCTTCTGAGTCGCTTGAGTAATGGTGGCGAAAGCGGTCGAACCCCTCGGAATCACAAGAACGTCTTCGATCTTAATATCATCAAGAGTTTCAAACTGTACGTTGTCGCCCTCTTGGTCATAAGCTGAGGACAGGTTCTGATCCAGCTTCATCCTGATCGCCGTTCCCCGCGGTAAGGTTGCAAGCTGGGCTGCGTTTAGCTGTATTGCGAGTAGTCCTACTATGATTGTTCGCGTCGTACATTCGAACAGCCGGTTTCTAACGAGCATTTCTTAGCACTCCTTCTACCGCTTATCGACAATGAGAATGAGCTATTCATGGAAATAGTCCCTTCTAGACTCGCCCTTGCTGGACTAGCACCTTGACCAGGGCACCTAAGCTCGTCGCGACTTCGTTTTATGATGACGGCAGGTTCTCATCAGGAGTTAGTTTGTCCTCATTCTCTCCGCTCTATTTGGGCCGGCGGTGCTTCCTCAAGCAACTCAGCTTGGCGGGATTGGCGTTCTCACGGCTGGCGCGCGCTGCTGATTCGGCTCCGCGCTCAGTTCCACGGGCTGCGGTAAAGAATCGCGCGCCTCTTGCCGCTAACGCTTTTTACCGGCTTCCGTTGGGAGCGATTCACCCGCGTGGCTGGTTACGGGATCAACTCGAGATTCAGGCCAACGGCCTCAGCGGCCATCTGGACGAAACATGGGCGGACGTTGGCCCCAACAGCGGCTGGCTGGGCGGCACGGGTGAGTCGTGGGAACGCGGGCCTTACTTTCTAGACGGCTTGCTGCCGCTGGCGTATGCGTTGGACGACGCGCGATTGAAAGCGAAGGCTCAGAAGTACATCGAGTGGACGCTGAACAATCAATCGTCGAACGGCATGATCGGCCCGCGTTCGAATGACGACTGGTGGCCGCGCATCGTCATGCTGAAGGCGCTGACGCAATATCAGGAAGTCACGGGCGATTCCCGCGTGGTTCCGTTCATGGAGCGCTACTTTGCGTATCAACTGGCGGAGTTGCCCAAGCGTCCGCTGCGCGATTGGGGTAAGTTTCGCTGGCAGGATGAAGCGCTGAGCGTGATCTGGCTCTACAATCTGAACGGCGATGCAAGACTGCTCGATCTGCTGAAGCTGCTCCATCAGCAGGGACACGATTGGCTGGCGCAATTTCAAAATTTCAAATACACCGAACGCATCAGCCGCTGAGTACTTGAAGCTGAATGCCGGTAACGGGCTGAAAGACCTGTCGTTATCGACCCATGGCGTGAATAACGGTCAAGCCGTCAAAGCAGGCCCGGTCTGGTCGCTGGTGTCCGGCTCAGACGCGGATCGCCGAGCCGTGTTGCAGACGATCGCCGAACTCGACCGGTACCACGGCTTGCCCAACGGGATGTTCTCGTGCGACGAGCATCTGGCGGGCCGTAATCCTTCGCAAGGTTCAGAGCTGTGCACGGTGGTGGAATACATGTTTTCGCTGGAGCAGTCACTGGCCATTTTGGGTGAAGCTGCGCTGGGGGACAAGCTGGAGCGATTGGCGTTCAACGCGCTACCGGGCACATTGACCGACGACATGTGGGCGCATCAATACAACCAGGAGCCGAACCAAGTGGAATGCAGCCTGCATCGCAAGCCGTGGACGACCGACGGGCCTGAATCCAACCTGTATGGACTGGAGCCGAATTTTGGCTGCTGCACGGCCAACTTCCACCAGGGCTGGCCCAAGTTCGCGGCAAGCCTGTTCATGCTCTCGCAGGATGACGGGTTGGTTGCCGCCGCATACGCTCCGTGCGAGGTTCATACAGTCGTTCGCGATACTCCAGTACACGTGGTGCAGGAGACCAGTTATCCGTTTCGAGGAACGGTGGAAGTCACAATCAACCCGGCCTCGCCGCTACATTTCCCGCTTCAGCTGCGGATTCCCGGGTGGGCGATTGGCGCGAGTATCAAGGTGAACGGGCAGCGGCAGGCTGAGCCCTCCGCGGGAACCTTTGCGCGCATCGAGCGCACCTGGAAGGCAGGCGATCGCGTGGTTATTGAGTTCCCACTCGAGCCCCGCATCTCGCGCTGGTTTAACGACTCGGTCGCGGTGGAGCGCGGCCCGCTAGTTTTCTCCTACGGCATCGGCGAAGACTGGTTGAAGCTGCGCGACCGCGGCATGACTGCGGATTGGCAGGTCTATCCGACAACGCAATGGAATTACGCGCTTGCTCTTGACGCGGAATCTCCGGCACACGGCATTGCGGTGACGGAAGCTGAAATCACCGATCACCCGTTCAGCGCGAAGCATGCACCAGTGACGCTGGAAGTGAAGGCGCGCAAGCTGCCCGAGTGGCGATGCGAAGATGGAGTGGCCAATCCCGTTCCCCAAAGCCCAGTGGCCAGCGACCAACCGGAAGAAACGATCAGGCTGATCCCATACGCCGCGGCGAAACTGCGCATCACTGCATTTCCAGAACTCAAGATTTTTCGATGAACAAGACAACAGCAGTCATCTTTGCATTGGCGGTAGCGGGCGCCGTGGGGCAAAGCGTCCAGGAACCTATGCCGCCGGGACCGAACCCGAACTCGCAGTATCGGTTAGGTCCGGATTCGATGCCGCAGGAAGGCGTCCCGAAAGGCGAAATACGCGGGCCTTTTCACTTGCCGAGCCAAGTCTATCCCGGCACTCAACATACCTATTGGGTGTACGTGCCGGCGCAGTACGATCCGTCGATTCCAACGGCCCTGATGATTTATCAGGATGGGCAAGCCTTCAAAGACGAGAACGGAGATATTCGCGCGCAGAATGTAATGGACAACCTTATTTACCGGCGCGAGATTCCGGTGATGCTGGCCGTTTTCATCAACCCTGGGCGCACGCCGGAGCAAGTTGAGCCGTCGCCCCAAACCGGATGGGGCGACGGCACCACCAACCGCGCAACCGAATACAACACGCTGGACGACCGGTACGCGCGGGTAATTACCGAAGAACTGATGCCGGCGCTGTACAAGCAATACAACATCTCAAAAGATCCGGAGCAGCACGGAATCGGCGGATCGAGCTCAGGAGCGATCGCCGCTTTCACAGTGGCGTGGGAACGTCCTAACGATTTCCGAAAAGTGTTGAGTAATGTCGGCAGCTTCGTGGATCTGCGCGGCGGGTATGTGTATCCGGAGCGAGTGCTGGCGAGCGAGAAGAAACCGATCCGCGTATTTCTCTGCGACGGCCGCAACGATCATCGAGGATTCGGACGCGACGGCGTTTACAACGAGAAGCGGGATTGGTTTTTCCAGAATGTCCGGCTGATGAAGGCGCTCACGCGCAAGGGCTACGACGTGAATTACACCTGGGGCATGAATCTGCACGGGCAGAAATTCGGCGGGGCGATCATGCCGGAGATGATGCGCTGGCTGTGGCGCGACGGGCCGGTGTCGACCGATCCGAACGACATGGTGGAGCGCGCATTTCGCCAGCCGGTAGCGAAACGGAATTAGCTGTTTGCCCGGCCGGGCGCAGCAGTATTCTGAGGCTTCGCGGCGGCTTCTGTCCAGCGGCGAAGAACCTCACCCAGCCTGTGAAGGTCGATCGGCTTCGCGAGATAATCGTCCATTCCCGCTTGGAGGCAACGATTGCGATCACCGCTCATGGCATTCGCCGTGAGAGCAATAATCGGGACGCGGGTCTCTTCGCTTTCGAGCTTGCGAATTTCCGCCGTTGCTTCGAACCCGTCCATTTCCGGCATCTGGCAGTCCATCAGGATCACGTCGTACGGCCTTCGCAGCACCGCTTCAATCGCCTCTCGCCCGTTTGCGGCAAGGTCGGCGAGATATCCCAAGCCGTTGAGCAGCTTTAGCGCGATGCGCTGATTGACGTGGTTGTCTTCCACTACCAGCACGCGGATTCCGCTGTCGTTTTGTTTCCGGCGCGGCCTCCGGGAGCGGCGCGGGGCTGGCAGCTCGAAGTCGGGATCGCGGCCAAGATCAATGCACTCAAAAAGCGACGACTGCTTGAAAGGCTTGGACAAGAAGCAACCGAACCCCCGTTCGAGCGCCTGCTTTCCGATCTTTCTCTCGGTAAATGAAGTCATCAGCACCAGGCGCGTGCGATTTATAAGCGGATCGGATTTGATTCGCTCGCCCAGCGATATTCCGTCCAGCCCCGGCATACGGTAGTCGATGAGGGCGACATCGAAGGGGTAGCCTTGCAGGGCGGCGCGGCGCAGTTCAGCCAGGCCCTCCAGTGGATCGCCGAACTCGTCGAATTTAATTCTTCGCCGAAGCAGCAGATAACGAATGAACTTTCGATCGGTTTCATTGTCATCGATCACTAACACTTTCGGAGCGCCGATGCTGAGTTCCTTTTCATCCGCTCGGGATTCGCTGTCCGGAACGGGCAACCAAAACCAAAAAGTGGAGCCGACGCCGGGGCGGCTTTCCACGCCCATCTCTCCGCCCATCATCGCCACTAGTTTCGTGGAAATCGAAAGTCCCAGGCCCGAACCGCCAAAGCGCCGGGTGGTGGAAGAATCTGCTTGCGAGAAGGGTTGAAATAACCGCTCCTTAGCATCGTCAGAGATACCGATTCCGTTGTCTTTCACCTCAAATCGCAAGCCCAATCCGTGCGTCCGGCGAGCCGGGAAGAAGCGAGACGGAAAGCAGCACCTCGCCCGCGGCAGTAAACTTGATGGCATTGCTGAGCAAATTCACCAGAATCTGGCGCAAGCGTATGGGGTCGCCGGAAATGTTCAGAGACACGTCCGGTTCGATTAGCGCGCAGATATGAATCTGCTTTTCCTCGGCCTTCGCGGCGAACATTTCGATACTGCCCTCGACGACATCGGAGAGCGAGAAGGGAACATGTTCGAGCTCGAGCTTGCCGGCTTCGATCTTGGAGAGATCGAGGATGTCGTTCAACAGGCTCAAGAGCGCGTCGGAGGAGGCGCGGATGGTATTGGCGAAATCCCGCTGCTCTGCATCCAGTTTGGTCTCGAGCAGAAGGCTGGTCATGCCCACGACTCCATTCATGGGAGTTCGAATTTCATGGCTCATGTTGGCCAGGAATTCGGATTTCGTGCGATTGGCCTGTTCGGCCGCGGTCCGGGCCGACTCGAGCTCGTGATTGACGCTCTTCAGCGTTTCCAGCGCGCGCCGTTTCTCGAAATTACTGGCAGCAGCGGCAATGAACAAGAAAGTAACGGCAAGCAACAACGCAAACTCCGCCAGACTGCGATAGAAGGCGCGCATGAGCTCGTCGGAAAGTGAAGCGGAATAGCGGTCCAGACTTGCCTTGACGCGCCGCAACGATTCCGTGGCGCGTTCGAAGGCGGGCGTACTGCGGGTGAGATCCACGGCGAGGGCCTGGGCAATTTCATCGGTCAGTATGAGTGAAATGATTTGATCCCGGGCAGCCAGATACTCGAGGCGGTTGGCGGTAAACTCTCTGGCCGCCGAGCGTGTTTTCGCATCGAGGTCCAGTTTCAAAAACAGGCCGATCAAACGGTCCACTTCCTGGTCGGCGGAGCGGGCCTGATCGACATAGGGCAACTGGGAATTCGGATCTTTCGTGGTTAAGGCGTATATGACGGTGCGGCGGCTTTCCTGCAGATAGTAGGCGACATCGCCCTGGTTACTCTCACCCAGAACTCCGACGCGGTAAAGGGCGCGCGCGCGTCCGATCGCGGAATAGAAATCCGACGCCACAAAGGCCACGATAATCAAGCAGCCCGATAGCGGCGCAAGCCAGCACGAAGGGCCAATTTCGAGATCCAGGCTGAGACGACCGATTCAAGAATCTCATTTGAGGGCGTACCCGGGATCTCCAGGAAGCTTGCCGTCCACCCGAAGCACCTTAATCTCCGAAGAAGCGCCCAGGCTGGGAACGCCTTCGGTGATAGCTAACGCGCCGGGGACGTTGAAGACAAACTTCCCGGCGCCCTCATCGCTGTTCAGAGTTTTGATCAGGGGCGTCTTCTCACCGCGAAATTCCTGCTGCAGAAACCATCTTTCGTACTCTCCTTCGCTCATGTGGAGAACGAGTTGCAGAGTCTTTTGAAAGGCCGGGCTGGTAGATTCCCGTTCGACCAGGATGACGGCCTGCTTGTTCGGCCATTGGGCAACTTGGCCCAGCAGGAAAGCCCGTAATTCCTTGGTTGAAATGGAGTCGACAGGATTCGACTTGTTGACGATCACCGTGAGAATCGGATCCTGGCCGACGGCAGCAGGCAACATCGCGATCCACAGCGGGAGGAGGATTGACAACTTCAGGCAGGCCATCCCGGCGCGCTTGACGAAAGCGCTCCGGTAGCGGCTAAGGAAGCAGCGTTTGCATGGACGCATCATCGCGAGAACTTTGGTTTCCGCAGCGCTGGTTGAGACATTGACGGCGCGGCGCGGCTGCCCAGGAAAAAACTGAAGCGATCTGCCTGTGGGTTAGAGTTTTTCGCCGATCCGTTTTTCGGGACAATCATCCACCTATGCGGCGTCCTGCAAGAAATCGCAGCACCAACTCTGCGAGCGGATGCCCTCGTGATCTCAAATCGGCGAGTAATCGACGGTCTTTAGGTCAATTGGCCGGGAAGCAATAAGTTCCCGTGGCAGTGCTGGTGGCTAGGGAGGGATAGGCGAGACAGCTTTGTTAGGCGGCGCCAAGCCGATGTTTCAGAAGGTAAACGCGACCTGGCCGTCGAGTCCGTTCCAGGGCTTCACATTGAATTGATACAGACGGTTGTATTGGATCTTGAGCGCCGCGTATTCCGTGAAGTCCATGCGAAGTCCTAGCGACGGACCCGCGTAACGGCCGGTGTAGATGTTGACCGGATCTTGGGTTGGAGATTCGACGTACTGGTAACGGAAGTAGGGCCGGTAGTCGCCGAATTTACGGGAAATCTGGCCATAGGTCAGTGGCGTGTTGTAGAGCTTCGTCTGCCCGTCGATTCGGTTGGTGAGAAGGACTCCCTCAGTCATGAATTCCCAGCGCGGCGTGATGTAGACCAGGTAGGCGCTGGCGATCCGCTGCTCAACCGGCCGGATACCGGCGGGTACCATGCGATCGCGGTAATACGAGGCGCCGATCTGAAGCCCTGGCAACCAGGCCGGCTCTATGTAGGCTGCCAGGTTGAAATCCTTGTGATTTTTATCCGACAGGAAGTTTTGGACGGGTTGCCCGACAGGCGAGGAACTGCGTCCATTTCCTAATTCGGCGACCCAGTGTAAACCGAGCTTGCCTGTTCCAGGGACTAAGCCCGTCGTGCTGACTCCGACGCTGTGCACGGGAAGAATGCCGCCACTATCTTCAAAAAAGTACATAAACGGCCGGCCGGTGGCGGTTTGGAACCACGTTCCGTGGTGAAAAGCCGTGTTGTAATAGCCGATCGAAGTGTGATAGCGCCCGGCGCTTATTTCGAAATAGGGACTGGGCCGGTAGGTTAGTTGCAGCCGCTCGATATCGAGGCCCCATACGTTGGTTTCATCAGATCCGACCACAAGCTCACTGAGGAAACTGAGGGTATTGGACAATTTCGACGTGATGAACAGATCAAACTCGCCGCTTTGAAAGGTGTTGTGAACGGGCGCGTTCAAAGGGAAAATGAGCGGGTTCGCATCTCGACCGACGCCGAAATTGAAATCGAAGAAGCCGCGGATTTTGAGCTTCGGCCCGCCTCCTGGCAAGTCCATGGTGTGGCCCTGCGAAGCGGCCATATCCGCAGCGATAGATTCGGGAGGAGTTGACGCAGCGGGCGGAAGCTGCGCGGGCGCTTCAGAAGAGGCAGAAGGCTGAGCGGGTCGATTGAGGATTAGGCGCGTTCTGATCTTGTGGATGTTGATTGCTTTGCTGCGCCAGTTTCTCCTCAAGCTCTTTGATACGCGCCTCGTGGGCGGCGAGTTCCTTACGGAGATCGTCGATGGTTGCTTGACTGACTACGGACTGCTTTTCTGGCGCAACAGCACTTTGCTGAGCCACGGCGGGCACTAACGTTGCCAGTAGGGCCAGCCATCGTGCACCCCTCAAACTAAACGGGCTCACTCGTAACCTCAGTGGGCTTATCGGACGATATTCTCGTTCTAAGTCGATGGAAATAGCCAAGCCGTCGATTTAGGTCATTTCAAGCGACTCTCTGAGTGGTGGAATCGGCGGGTTCGGCGGTGAAATGACTGGACCGAGATTCCTGCATCGACACGCCACCCGGCTGACATTATCGCCGCCAGCCCGATCCTCCAGGGCGCAATAGGAGAATGGAATTGGAAAGATTCGGTGAACGAAGAAGACACATTGAAATCAGAGGGCACGGGGAAGGAGCTACTCGAGCCTAGCGGCACCGAGGTTAGTACGGCGGCGGGCGGCGCGCGGCGCTATCGCAAGCCGCTGAAATCCTTTCGATGGTGCGACGTTGCGCTGCTGTTCAATGAAGGTCTCGAGGGCTGGAGCAAGCATAACGCTCCGCGGCTGGGAGCCTCGCTCGCCTTTTACACCTTGTTTTCACTAGCCCCTCTGTTGCTGGTGGTTGTGGCGATCGTCGGCCTGGTGTTCGGACACACGGCCGCGCAGCACGATATCGTGCAACAGGTGCAAATGCTGGTGGGCAGTCAAGGCGCGAAAGCGACCGAGGCTTTGCTGGAAGGCTCGCGAAACACGACGCACGGAATCATCGCGACCGTCGCGGGGTTGTTGACCTTGTTGTTCGGCGCTTCCGGCGTGATGATCGAACTGCGCGATGCGCTGAATACGATCTGGGAGGTTCCAACGGCGGTGGTAAGCGGACTGCGGAACAAGATCACCGGTTACCTGAAGCAACGTCTTTTTTCTTTCGCGATGGTGCTCTCCATTGGCTTCCTCCTGGTGGTTTCTTTGGCAGTCAGCGCCTGGATTGCCGCGCTGGGAGCGGTCTCGACGTCCGTGCTGCCGTCGACCGAAGCTCTGCTGCACATCGTGAACTCGTTGGTCTCTTTTGCGGTGATCACGGTTTTGTTTGGGGCGATTTACAAGATCATTCCAGACGTGCGGATTGAATGGCGCGACGTAATGCTTGGCGGCGCGGTCACCTCGCTTTTGTTTACCATGGGCAAACTGGTGCTGGGCCTCTACCTGGGAAAAGCGAGCATTGCTTCCACCTACGGAGCCTTCGCTTCCATCGTTGTTCTGGTCATTTGGGTCTACTACTCGAGCCAAATCTTTTTTCTTGGGGCGGAGTTCACCAGAAGCTTCGCCAACCGCTATGGCTCTCAGCCCAGCCGGAATCCAGAGGGGATGGTGAAGGCGGCCAGCGACAACGCGGCGCCCGCGACGGAGCAGCCGCGCATCATCAGTCCCTCTGGGAGAAGTTAGGCGGCGGGAAGAAGCTAATCGTAGCGTAGCGCCGCCGTTGGGTCGAGTGAGGAAGCACGGCTGTCCGATTCCGCGAAGCAACGTTCGCGCTCGGACACGGGCCAACTGCGATTACTTCGCCGTTGCGCAGACAAAGTTTGCTGCGTCGTCGGTGCTGCCCGTTCCTTTATACTTGGCGATCTGGGGATAAGGGCACAATGGCCGGGTTCTCACTGCTCCACTCGCGGGATGCGCGTCGTCCTTGAATTTCGTGGCGATGAGTTTCTTCGGAGCAACTCCGTTTTCTACCCAGCGTTCCAACGCAGTTTCGATGTCGCGCTCCGGATCGTGCTGGGGCGGCGGCTGGATGAAAACGTTGGGCCCTGGGCCTCCGCCGCAGTGCTGCATTCCCGGAACCATGAACAGCTCGACGAACGAATCCGCATCGTGCTGGCCCATTTTCGCGACGACGCTCTTGTAGTAGTCAATGCTGTTTACCGGCGAAATGGCGGCATCGCTCCAGCCGTGAAACAGAATCAGCTTCCCGCCGTGATCCTTAAAGGCTTTCAAGTTCGGGTCGGTCGAATTCATGATGGGGGCCATCTTCTCGTCCGTGAGCTTCACGTCGCGGTCGAAATCGAAGGTTCGAAAATCCCAGGCTCGGATCGTTGAAGACCATATTCGCGAAGAACTGAGTGTTGAAGGCGAAGTCCAGGCTCTTCTCTGGCGCCGGGCCGGTGATCCATAGTCCCCATCCTCCCGGCCCTGTTTCGCCACCCGGCGGATAGCCCGGGAAGATCTGCTGCCCTTTTGAATTCTTCGCGCCTGCATAGATGTTCTGAAGCGCCGTCAACTGCGGCTGCGTTAAGCAACTGTCAGAGTCGGCGCCTCGACAAAGCAACTTGGATGGATCGAAATGACATTTGGCGGGGTTATCGATGACTCCGTCAGTCACGCCGTCGAGCGCATCGCAGGCGTTCAGGGCTGCGCTTTCGATGGCAGGCAGCTTACTGGGGGGGATGTAGCTGGCCGGATCTTTCAAGGTCGCCTCCACATTCCAGGGACTTAGAAGATGCGTCCAGAAGTTCGCGGGGGCACCGGCGATGATGCCGTCATAATCATTCGGAAAGCGCTGCGCTTCCATCAACGCCTGACGTCCGCCATTGGAGCAGCCAAGGAAATAAGATCGCTGCAAATTGCCGCCATAGAAGGCTCGCACGATCTGCTTTTGCATTTTCAGCAGTGAGGTGAATCGCGCGATAGCCAAAATCGACGATCTTCTCCGGATGTCCTAAGGCCCAGCTCGCATCCACCATGGCACCCGCCTTATGTCCGGTATCGGTGGATGCCGTGGCGTACCCGCCCAAGAGAGCAGCCGCCATCCCGCCTTGGAGGCCGTAGTTGATGGAACCCGCAAATCCGCCGTTGCCGACTCCTTCCAATTTGCCGTTCCAGCCGGAAACCGGCATCCAAACCTCAAACTCGATGTTGGAATCGGCTGAGGGTTCGATCGATCCGGCTACACGGCAGAAGGCCGGCAGAGTCTTGAAGGCTGCGGGCGTAGTCGGCTCGCGGACCCAGGCAAAGTGAATGCACCCGCCGCGACTGTTTCAGCCAGCGTAATGGTTGTATCTTTCAGCGCGATGCCACTCAAGCTCTCGCAAGTCGCGGCACTTATGGGCGTCGCCGCCAGCATCGCCAAGGCAAATAACGCGCATGGCATTAGGCAAGTAATCTGTCTCATCCGATCGACAGAGCATATCACTTCAAGTCGAACGATGTCCGTTTGCGAACAGTTCATTCCCGAGGCCGCGCCGCCGCTTTCCGCCCAAGTCATTCAGTTCCTTAGCCGTACCTTGGAAGCACAACTGCTTAATGGGCCACATGGACACGCTCATCGCGGATCTCCGCTATGCGTTCAGAAGCTTCCGCCAGGCGCCCGCTTTCTTTTGCCTGGTGATTGGAATTTTGGCACTTGGCATCGCGGCTAGCGTTTCGGTATTCAGCCTGGTCGACGGCGTGCTGCTGCGGCCGCTCCCTTATCGCGATCCCCACCGCCTGGTGACGCTCACCAGCTATGCGCCGAAGCCGCCGTACGATTCCAATGGCTCACTTTCGTATCACGATTTTCAGCAGCTTCGAGCGAAGAACCGCTCGTTTGAGGATCTCGCCGTTACGTTCCGCACCGGCTGGTCGCGCGTTAGTCTCACGGGCGGACTCGAACCGGTGACGGTTCAAGGCGCATTCGTTTCACCCAATCTGTTTGGCCTGTTCGGGCGCTCTCCCATGCTGGGCCGCACCTTCACCCCTGAAGAGAATCTGCGCGCCGAGCGGGTAGTCGTGATAAGCCAAGCTTTATGGGCGCGGCGCTTCGGCTGCTCGCGCGAAGCTCTGGGGCAAGATCTCGAGATCGCCCACACGCGCTGGCGAGTGATCGGCGTGATGCCCGCGGATTTTCAGGTTCCTTTTCTCGGCACTCAATTGTGGGCGCCAGTGCTGTCGCATCCCGGATGGAACGATCAAGAACAGACCAATCCTCAGGATCGCGCGCGCTGGGACGTCCTGGGCCGCCTGAAGCCGGGCGTTTCGATCGCTGCCGCACAAGCGGAAGTCGATTCTATCTGGAACGGATTACGAGCGGCGCTGCCTGAATTCCATATCGATGACGTGCAAATTGTCCCGCTGCGCGAACACTTCACGGGCAATGTGCGAAAACCCATGTTGGTGCTCTTCAGCGCGGTCGCATTCGCTGTTATTCATCGCTTGCTCGAACGTCGCGAATCTGCTGCTGGCGCGGGCGGCGCAACGCGAGCGTGAGTTGGCGATTCGAACAGCGCTAGGAGCCGGATGGGGCCGCCTTTTACGGCAGCTTGTTACCGAATCTGTCACGTTCTCCTGCATCGCGGGCGCATTGGGAGCCGCCGGCGCTTTCGCGTTTGTGCCCGTGCTGAAGGCGATCTCGCCGGCTGATACACCACTGCTGAATGACGTGACGATGAATGGACGCGGGCTGTTGTTCGCTTTGGCGCTCAGTTTCGCGCTGGGCGTGCTGCTCGGCATAATGCCCGCTTGGCGCGTGTCACGCCGCAAGCTGAATGAATCTCTCAGCGCTACCGGGCGCAGCTCGACCGAAGCGCGCAAGAGCCGCCGGCTTAAGAACATCTTAGTCGCGGCCGAGTTCGCGCTCGCCATGGTCTTGCTTACCGGAGCCGGGCTGCTGATTCGCAGCTTCGTCGCCGTGCTCAATGTGGACCTCGGCTTTCGCACCGAAAATGTTCTCACCATTGACGTGGGCGTACCCAATGAAATGCAGCCGCCCCAACTCGTCCAGTTTTACCGCGAGGTGATGCAGCGCATCGGCGCCGTGCCTGGCGTGAAGGCCGTCGGAGGAGTAAGCAATTTATTTTTTCTGGACGAGACTCGCACTCACGCTCTGCGCCTGGTCGAAGGCCGGCCGCCTGAACCGAAATCCGCATGGAAGCAGCTGGTCTGGACGCAGATCAGCGGCGACTATTTTCAGGCTATGGGCATTCCGCTGCTTCGCGGACGCTTCTTCACCGAGAACGGATGGGCCGAATTTACCGCCCGTCGCGATCATCAACGAAAGTCTCGCGCGGCGGTATTGGCCCGGAGAAAATCCCGTTGGAAAACGTTTGAAAGGGTTTGATCCGCGCGGCCAGCACGATGATTGGCTAACTGTGGTCGGAGTGGTAGGAGACACGCGCAGCGGCGGCATGGAGAAAGCCGCCCTTTTCGCAGATCTACGAAGCACAGGCGCAAACGCATGATCAGGTCGGCCATCTTGTGGTTCGCACCTCCGCCGATCCGCTGCAGTTAACTGCCACAGTTCGAAGGCTGATTCACGAGGTGAACCATAATGCCGTCGTGTCTTCTGTGACGGCGATGGAACAACTGCTTGATCGGCAAATGATGCAAAGACGCTTTCAAACATGGTTGATTGGCGTATTTTCCGCCTTGGCGCTGGCGTTGGCGGCACTGGGAGTATTCGCCGTGATGCACTATTCGGTCGCGGCACGGGCGAGCGAGATCGGCATTCGCATGGCCGTAGGGGCGAATGCTGGCGACATTATTCGACTGGTGCTGAGCAATGGAACTCGCCTCGCGTTCGCCGGGATCGCACTCGGCGCCATCGTTGCTCTGTGGGCGACCGAAGCGCTGGCTGGAATGCTTTACAACGTGAGATCCGATGATCCAATCAGTTTGGCTGCAGCGGCGCTGACGCTCTTCGGAGTGGCGCTTCTCGCGTCTTACTTACCCGCGCATCGCGCGGCCAAGGTCGATCCGCTGATCGCGTTACGACACGAATGATTCGTTCTATCAGGGTTGATCGGCGCATTATTGGCCGCTGATGAACGCCGATGCACGCGGATTTTCCCCGCGGCACTTACAAAGTTTTCACAAAGCGCAAACAACCTTCTCGAGAGCACGGCATATTCTCAGTACAGCAGAGGTCTATATGAAGAAACTGCCGTCCCTAACGTTCGCGTTTGCCTTGCTGCTGGTGTTCAACGGCGCCGCAGTCTCCGATGACGATGATCGCGCGCCGATCCTGCCGCAACTTCCGGGCAGCCCACTCCAGGTGACCAGCACCATGCCCGCGAACGGTGACGTGAACCCGTACGGCGTAGCCTTTGTGCCGCATGACTTTCCATCGGGCGGAACTATTCATGCGGGAGAAATTCTCGTATCGAATTTCAACAATTCCGGCAATCTTCAAGGAACCGGAACCACCATCGTGGCGATCACGGGCAATGGAACGCAAACGCTGTTCTTTCAAGGCCAAGCAGGCTTGGGCCTGACAACTGCTCTAGGAGTCCTCAGTCGTGGTGTTGTGCTAGTCGGCAACATGCCCACGACCGACGGCTCATTCAACACCGTGAAACGTGGTTCGCTGATTGCCATAGACCGCTCCGGAAAGCAGATCGCGTCCTTCAGCGATTCCACATTGTTGGACGGCCCTTGGGATCTGACGGTCGCCGATTCCGGCGGCGCCGAAGCCAGCGTGTTTGTTTCGAGCGCGCTCAACGGTACCGTATCACGCCTGGACTTCGATGTCTCGCAGGACGGTGAACATATCTTGCTCGAACGCGCCACGCAGATTGCAAGCGGATATTTGCATCGTGGCGATCCCAACGCCCTCGTCATCGGCCCTACTGGGCTGGCTTTCGACCCCGAGGAAGATACGCTGTTTGTAGCTTCAACCGGAGATAACGCCATCTATGCGGTCGACAACGCGGCGAGGCGCTCCGAACCTGCCGCTCGCGGCCGTCTCGTCTATAGCGATAACGCTCATTTCGCGGTCCTCTCGGCCTTTTGCTTGCCCCGAACGGCGATCTCATCGCGGCAAATGGAGACGCCATCAACGGCGACCCGGCACTACCAAGCGAATTGGTCGAATTTAACCGAGCGGGCCATTTCGTCGCCCAGTTCCCGGTAGATACTGGCGGTCAAGGAGGCGCGTTCGGTCTGGCGGTGGCGGGTCGCGACGACGCGCGGCGGCTGGCAGCCGTCGATGACATCGCAAACACGCTGGAAGTTTGGAAGCTGCCCAATTAAGAGCGGCTGTGCCCCTACGGCATCTTCGCCGTGTCGTTGAAGGTCAGCACGATCTTTTCGGTTTTTCCCGGTTCGACGTCGACCGGTTCGGGCTTTCCCGGAGTCTTGCTGTAGAGTCCCAGCGAGGAACCCGAAGGCGGTGGGCCGGACTGGCCATCCCAAGTTCCATTGGGGTCATACACACTGCTCACATAAACTGGCGATTTTGTAAAGTCCGAAAACGTCACGGTGCCGTCTTTCGAATCGGTTGCTTTTACCAGCATCGGCATCGTAGCGGTTCCGCTCATAAAGTCTGGTGAATCCCAAATCGCAACGAAGATCTTATGATGCTCGTCTACCGTGCCATTTCCGGTGTAATGTAGCTTGACCTGTATGCTTCGACTCGTCGCTTTGTCCTGTGCTTTTGCTCCTACAACGAGCGTCAAAAGGCAGAGGCTGAATACGATACTGAAATATTTCGCCATTGCGGTAACCATCCCCTTTCCACTTTTCCGCGGAATCGTTTGAGCATATCACTCGGAGAGATTCAAAGCCTCAGCCTTTTTTCATACAAATCCGGCAAATCGTTTTCCATCAAGACAACGTCCTCGGAATGAAGATTCGATTGCAGCCACTCCTGCGCGGCCACGAAGTTAGCGCACAGCACCACGACCCCGTTTGGGTTGGCCACGGCATAGGCGCTCGTTAGCGTTTTGATGCGCTCGGGAACCACTGCTAACAGAACATCCACTTGGCCGCCCGCCAGTTCTCCGATTTTCCGATGTTCCTCATCGTGGGCTTCTCCCAACTCGACCATCCCCGGGGTAACAAGGATGCGCCGTCCGCCATTCCTGCTCAATGCGTTCAGCAGTGCCAGTCCTGACGCGAAACCAACCGGATTGGAATTGTAGGCATCGTCGATGACGCGCGCCCCTGCCGGACCGCTCTTGAGTTCCAGGCGATGGCTGATCTGCGAAACCGACGCGAGCGCGACCACCGCATCTTCGGGAGCGACTCCCAGCGTGCAGGCGGTTGCGAACGCTACAGCCATGTTGGAAATGTGGTGTTCTCCGTAGAGCGGGGCCTTCAACACGTAAGCGCGCCCATGCCAAAGGACTTCAGCCTGGATGCCGGCCTCTGTTTGGGTGGATGAGATAACGCGCAGCGTACATTCCGGTCCCGCTCCCACAACAACGGTCTTCTGCGTATACCGATTGCAGAATTTTCTCGCCGCTTCCAATTCGAGCACTTGCTCCGCAACAATAACCGTGCCACCTTTCGCGGCCGCCGCTTCCGCCAACTCAAACTTGGTCTGGGCGACCGTCTCGAGTGTCTTGAAGCGCTCATAGTGAGCCATGCCAATCGCGGTGATCACGCCTACATCCGGCGGCGCTAATCGGCACAGTCTTTCAATCGAACCCGGTCCGTACGCGCCCATTTCGCACACAAAGAAACGATGATGCGCGCTCAGCTGCTCGCGCACCACTCTCGCGATCCCCATGGGCGTATTCACGCTGCCGGGCGTGATCAGCGTGGGCGCCTGCGTCTCGAGGATGTGGCCCAGCAGATGCTTTGTAGAAGTCTTTCCGTATGACCCCGTGATCCCTACGATCGTCGGCTTCAGAGATTGCAATTTATTGCGCGCCTCAGACCAAAAGCGCTTCTGAATCGCTTTCTCGTAAGGCGCGGTGAGCAGGTTGCCTGCAACGAGCGCGACGGGAATTAGTTGAACGGGGACAATCCAGATAAGAACAGGCGGCTTCGACCACGCCAACGCGAATCCGCCAATGGCTAGCAGCGCCAGCGCGACGAAGTAGATCCGCTTTGCGCGTCCGGTCATCGCCAGCTTCTTCTTCGATGTATATCGAGGATCTTTCTCCAACAGCATCAGCCCGAAGAGGCCTATCGCCACGACTTGCGAGGCAAAAAAGGCCGATAAAACCCTCGCGAGTTCCAGGCCGCCGATTACCGCGATCAGCAGAGTAGCTCGCGTGTCGAACGAAAAACGCGCCGGCAACCAACGGAGAAATCGCGCCGAGTCGTATTCCTCCTGCTGATAAATATGCAGATAAGTGAGGAGCCTACGGATGGAAAACAATAGGAATCCATTGAGAAGCAGGAAGCTCATCGATCCAGAAGCTCCAGGAACTTGCGAATTCGCAGGATGACCTGGTGCCGTCCTTCGTGGAGGATACCTAGATGGCCGAATCCATTCAGCACCGTCAACTCGGAATGGGGAATCAGCGCTTTCAACCGTTGGCCGATTTCAGGCGGCGTTTCGGTATCGGCCGTTCCGTACATCAAAAGAGTGGGACAGCGCACCGCTTTCGCCACTTGCGTCAAATCTTCGCTAACAACTCGTGTCAGCACCGGACGCAATGCTCCGGCGGAACGATAATCGCTGCTCCCGAAACGCTGCCGTAAGCGATCCAGATGCGGGCCCTCCCGAACAAACCGCCGCGCAGTCTTGAATGCTGTCTTTCGCAGATGGAAGCGCAATTTTTCCGGGAAACTGCGGCGCCGCGGCAAACCGGCCGACGCGATCAACACCATTCCGGAGACGAGTTGCGGGTGACGCGCCGCGAGTTGAAGGCCGACGCGGCCGCCGAAGCTATGGCCGATCCAGACAAGCCGTGCCGCAGGCAGAGTCCCGATCCATTCGGCAACCACATCGGCGTACTCCGCCGTGCCCCAAGTATCCGGCGGATTCGGCGACTTTCCGAACCCTGGAAAGTCGATTAGCGACGATGAAGCAAACGGTTTCAGCGTCTCCGCCAATGGCGCCAACGCTGCAGCCGATTGTCCCCAACCATGGCCCCACACCAGATGCAGCTTCTTCTCTTGCGCTTCGCCAATCCGGGTGATTGCCAGCTTTGTTCCGCATTCCACACTGTATTCCAGGTGCATTTTTCGCTCTGCTAGAGTGGACACTTCTCACCCACTTATGAAAACGCGAGTGGCTGTCTTTTTCGGCGGCCGTTCCCCCGAACACGACGTCAGCATTGTGACGGGCCTCCAGGCTCTGGAGGCGCTTGACCAGGACCGCTTCAGCTCATTTCCAGTCTACGTTGCCACGGACGGAAAATGGTTCACCGGCGAGGCGCTGCGCAATCGTAGTAACTATCTCCCGCGCGAGATCGTTCTAAAAGCGCTCGACAGCGTCACGCTCGACCTCTGGCCCAATGTCGATGGCCGCGGACGTTTGCTGCCGGCCAAAACCGGCGGTCTTTTTAGCAAGCCCAAGCCGATCGAGTTCGATGTGGCTCTGCTGGCCTTCCATGGTCTGTTCGGTGAAGACGGCCGCATGCAAGGGCTGTTCGAAATTGCCAACGTGCCTTACACCGGTATGCGGCCGCTAGCATCCAGCGTGTTTATGGATAAGGCCGCAACCAAGCGCGTGCTCGGCGGCACGGATATTGCTTTGCTGCCGGATTCCATCGTGGACCGCCCCGCTAGCGGGCTCTTACCCAGCGCGCATGATGTAGAGAAAAGCCTGGAAGCGCTGCCGTTCCCGGTAATTGTCAAGCCGCTGCATCTTGGTTCGAGTATTGGTGTCGCCCGCGCCGCCACCATCGACGAGGTACGCGGCGCGTTATCGGTTATCTTCCGCCTCGATACTCAAGCTATTATCGAGCCGTTTGTCGAGAATCTCGTGGAGTATAACGTCGCGGTGCGAAGAAGCAGCGGGGACGTCGAGACTTCCGCGATCGAGCGCCCCAAGCCGCAGCAGGAACTGCTCGATTTCAAATCGAAATATCTTTCCGGCGGCTCTGGGAGTAAGGGCGCTAAGCAACCCGGCGCCATCAGCCAAGGCATGCTCTCTCTCACGCGCGAGCTGAATCCTCAAATCGATGCCGCGCTCGCCTCCAGCATTCACGCCTGGGCGAAGACCTGCTTTTCGGTGATGTACGGCACGGGCGCCCCGCGCATCGATTTTCTTTGCAACAGCAAGAGCGGCCAGCTTTGGTTGAACGAAGTGAACCCCTGCCCTGGATCTTTCGGCTACTTCTTGTGGGAAGCTGGCCCGCGCCCCCTGCTCTTTTCTGAGCTGCTGTCATCTTTGATCGACGAAGCCTTCGCAGCCCAGCGCTCGTTGCAACTGCCTCCCGACCCCACTCATCCGGACGCACGCTTGTTTTCGCGGCCGTAGACTTAGCACTTTCCTTGACATTCGGTTGTACTACTACAATAATCTGTAGTATGAAGTCCCCCGCTAGAGGTGATGCTCGAGTTGGAGACCGGCTTTACAATCGCGTCGCAGTGTTGCGGGCTGAGCGGGGTTTGAGCCGTCAAGAGCTGGCCGACGCCATCGGCGTGAATTATCAAACCATTGGTTACCTGGAGCGCGGCGATTACAAGGCCAGCCTCGAACTCGCCTTTCGCCTGACAGAATTTTTCAAATTGCCGTTGTCTGCGATCTTCTCCCGAAAGCCGTTCCGGCCTATGAGCGAGGAGCTTTTTCAGGCGCCTGCATCGACCCAGCATTCGCGAAAGAATCGAAGCGCGAGATGAGCGTCGATTTCAGTGGCAGGTGGAAAGCGAAGCCGGCGAGTGATGCATTTCTCCCGGCCATAGAAGCCGGCATGATCTCGGTCAAGATCGATCACGTTGAACCGCTGCTTCAAGTTATTATCGCGGCTTCAGCCCCTGGATACGCCTTCGGAAATTTCGTGTTGAACTATCGCACCGACGGGACTGAGGTAGTGACCACCACTCACGGAATGCAGGTGCAAACGAACGCCTACTGGGATAAAGGAGACGAACTGATCGTCGACCTGTCGATTGTCATGGGCAGCTTCCGAAAATATTCTCAGACCAGCTGGCGATTGTCTAATGGGGATAAGGTTTTGACCATGCGGCACCGGGAAGGGGCGCTTGCCGGCCGCATCACAGTCTTGCACAAACAAGAACCAGAACCGTAAACATTGCTTGGTTTCTTGCGATAGATCGGGCGATACTCAGGCGAGATGATCTCTTGCCACGCTCTCACAAAGAATTATGGCAACGTCTGTGCTGTCTCGGGAGTTTCTTTCCAGGTTGCTGGCGGCAGCGTGTGTGCGCTGCTTGGGCCTAACGGAGCTGGAAAATCTACGCTTGTCAAGATTCTTACAGGGTTACTCAGCGCTACAAGCGGCACAGCCGAGGTTTGCGGAAAGCCAGTCACCGACCCTGCGCTGAAAAACATTGTAGGCGTGCTCCCCGAGAACCTCGCTCTTTTCGATGCGCTCACCATAGCGGAACACCTGGAGTTGACGGGAGCAGTTTACAAGCTGAAGACAGCCGAAATCCGGTCCCGGTCAGACCAGCTCTTACGCATCTTGCGTCTGGAGCACGGCAGGCGCACCTTCATCCATCAGTGCTCCTATGGCATGAAGAAGAAGACGGCTTTGGCCATGGCGCTCTTGCCGAACCCAAGGGCGCTGTTCCTGGATGAACCCTTCGAAGGCGTTGATCCGGTCACTGCGGAGACTCTCCGCATTCAACTTCGCGCCATCGCTCGACGAGGCGTAACTGTTCTTCTGACCTCCCATATCCTGTCTCTAGTCGATCGCGTGGCAGATCAGGTTGTCATGATCAACCACGGCAGTATTGCTCTCGATACTGCGGTTGCCGATCTGCCGCAAGCGCTCGAGGATGTTTATTTCGATCTAATTGAACGCGTTCCAATCGAAGACTTACAATGGCTGGGACCGCAAAAGTCCTAGCTCTTCTGAAAGCTCTTGCGCTGGCCTCCTGGCGGGACATTCAGTCCTTTCGTTCCATCGCAGGACAGAATTTTTTTCTTTTTCTGCTTTTGGTAGCTCTTCAGCCCCAGAGTGCTGAATTCTTTGTCGTGATCCTGGTCCTCATAATCCTGTTCCCGCTTTCGGCCGATCCGATGCAGAAGATCCCCATCGAGCGCCGAGTGAGTTGGCCCGTTTCTCGCTGGGAATGGAGCTTTGTTCGGGTTGCATCTCTCGCGCTTAACCCGCTTGTGCCCCTTGGCCTGTTACTTCTTTTGCGGGCCGGATGGCGGACCAGCGCGCTAGTGGCCGGGGCCGGTGCCCTGTTGCAACTGTTCACGTACTTTGCCAAGCGGTTCGCGCGAGCTTCATCGAACTCGTGGCTGCACTGGATCCCAGCTCCTCCCGGCGCAATCGGAGCCATCATGCGCTTGCAAGTCCGAGAAATGCTGCGAACCCTCGATCCCTATTTCGCGTTTGCTCTGTTGGCCTGCGCGGAATTTTATAGAGCGTCCGGAAAGTCCTTCGAGCCTGCTGCAGCACAGATCATTTCTCTGCTTATTGTTCTGGCTATGAGCACCGAAGCTCAAGTGTTATTCGGAATCGATGGTAATGGCGCCGAGCGATATCGTTTATTGCCGATTCGAGGCTGGCAGATTCTGCTCGCAAAGGACTTGGGTTTCCTAACGCTACTCGCCGTACTGGTACTGCCTCTCGATTTCGTCAGCGGATTCGCAAGTGGCCTCGCGGTATTAGCGGTAGGCCATCATCGGTCGGTTTTGAAAGCGGTTCCTCAAGCGCGCTGGCGGTTTACCTCAGGAGCATTATTTCCTGACGGCATCATCCAGATCGTCGCGCTCTTTGCCGTGGGACTGGAGATCAAAACGATAGGAGTACTGCTTGCCTGCCTTTGCCTTTTCGTCTGGCTCGCGTCCCTTTTCTTCTATGGATGGCAGTGGGATCGCCGCCGAGCGCGCTTGGAATAGAGCGTCAAGCCGATTGGCGATCGCCCCGCCAATGATCCTTCAATCCCAAAAAAGCCCGGCTCACTCGTATCTCAACGCCGTCATCGGATCCACGCGTAGCGCCCGGCTGACAGGCACCACGGTAGCGAGCAGCGCAACTGCGCCGAGCACGCCGATCACTGCCAGGAAAGCGGTCCAATCGACAGTGTTCAGACCGGGAACAAGGAACAGCGCGAGTGGCCGCATAGCAAAAAAGGCCAGAGCCAGACCGGCAACCACGCCGCAACCCACCAGCAACAAGCTGTGGCCTCCGACGATCCGCAACACATCCGCTGGCCGCGCCCCTAGCGCCATTCTCAAACCAATCTCCCGGGTACGGCGTGAAACCGAGTACAGCAGCACTCCATAGAGTCCGATAGCCGCCAGAATTAGTCCGAGTATTCCCATCGCGCCCAGCATCACCGCCCCTGCCCGGCTTGGCAGCAAAGCCAGTCCCAGCGCGCGGCTCATTGGTTTCGTTTCGATTGCCGCTGTCGGAATCCAGGCGGCCGAGCGCATCGTTGATGGCCTTCACATATCCTGCCGGCGAGCCGGATGTGCGGAGCAGGAAGTGTAGATTGATCGGCTCGTCGTAAGCGAAGTACGGCTCGTATACAGCCAGCTGCTGGTTTTCGCCCAGAGCGAAGTACCTGCTGTCCTTCGCCACTCCCACAATCAGCTTGGCCTTGCCGTTCGGCAAGTTGGTTTTGTCATCGGGCAAGTTGGTCTTGATTGTGTGGCCCACCGGGTCCACGCCGCCGAAAACAGCGCGGGCGAATGTCTCGTTCACGATCACGACTGGTTGCGCGCCTTTCCGGTCAGCCGGAGAGAACTCGCGGCCGCGCAGGATCGGAATGCCGATCGTGCGAAAGTAGTCCGGGCCGACATTGTTGCATTGGTATCTCGCCGGAATCAATGTGGAGGAGATGTCCGTTTGAAGGTGCACTCCCATCACGCAATTGTCGTTCAAGGGAACGTGCCGGGTAATCGCGGCCGCTTCAACTCCGGGCAGAGCGCGCAATCTCTCCAGCGCGGCATGCGTCACTGACAACTGTTTCGTCTGGTCTGGGTCCTTATACTGTTCCGGCACCAGCCGCATATACGCCCAGATCGTGTGATGGACATCGAACCCCGGGTTCATGGAAGTGGCTCGCAGCAGGTTGTGCACGAACAGAAAGCCTGCCGCCAACAACACAATGGATATGGCCAACTGCCCGGCAACCAAGACACTCCGCAGATTCCACGTCCGCGAAGTCTGACGCTCTTCCTGCTTCAGCGCGTGATTCATGTCTCTTTTGACCGCTTTAAACGCAGGCAGTAACCCGCACAGCAGCGCGCTGGCGAATACAACGCCAAGTGAATACCACAACAAGCGCCCATCAGGCGCGACGACTAGATGAATCGGAACGGGTACGGGTAGGGTGAGATTGTTGATTAGCTTGGCGCACGCAATGTTAATTGCCAGCCCCGCGATCGACCCCAGCACGCACAGCAAGAAGCTCTCGGCCAGCAGGTGCCGGACGATTCGCCTGCGGCTGGCCCCCAGCGACAGACGGATGGCCAATTCCCGCGAACGGCTCGAAGCGCGTGCCAATAATAAGCTGGCTACATTGGTGCAAGCGATCAGCAATACCAGCCCAACCACAATCAGCAGCATTGCGAAAAACGCAGTAACGACGTTAGGCATCTCCTGCTTCAGCAGATCGAAACCTGTCAGGCTCGTGACTCGTGTTCCTGGTCTTCGCTTCCAGTCGCCATTCGGGTGAATGCGGTCGAGCTGCTCAAGAACCGCCTGCAAGCGGGCTCGAGCAATCGGAAGCGTCATGCCTTGCGGCATGCGCGCGTACAATTGCACGTAATCGCCGTCATGCGCAACGGGAACATAAATCTCCGGTGAGATGCCGAAACCAACCACCGAACGATAGTTCTCCGGAAGCACTCCCGCCACCGTGTAGACGCGGCCCTCCAGGATCAGTTTGCGGCCCAGAATGGCCGGGTCTCCGGAAAAAGTGCTGCGCCAAACCCTGATAAGAGAGAACCGCGGTATTGGTCTCGCCTGGCGCAATGCCCCGCCCTTGCAAGAACGGTATGCCCAACGTGCGGAAAAAATCGTCGGTAACCACTCCCGCGTAAAACCGGCTGGTTCGATCGCCATCGCGCCAGTTCACCTCGCGCTCGACATTGATACCCGCCATGCCCTCAAAAATGCGCGCGTCGCGCAAGAATTTGTAATCGCTAAACGACGAAGAGCTGTTCCCGCCTTCCCATATGGCGATCAGCGATGCGTTATCGCGGCACGAAGGCTCGCTAAACAAAAAGCTGGTTGTGATATTGAAGATGGTTGTGTTCGCGCCGATTCCCAACGCCAGACAAAAAATGGCGGTCACCGCGAAACCAGGATTCCGGCGGAAAGCTCGCGCCGCATATCGCAGATCCGAGAATAAGTCTTCCAACCACTGCATCTGCCATGCGCCCGATGTCTCTTCGGCCGCTTTCAGCCGCGAGCCGAATTCGCGCCGCGCCCGCGCCAGCGCTTCGTCCCGCGATACCCCGCTCTGTTGGAGTTCTTCCGCGCGGCTTTCCACGTGGAACTGCATCTCGTCGGCGAGCTCAGAGCTGAAACGCGATCGCCCGGTCAGCCAGCATAATCGCAGCCAAAGTTCTCTCAGAAATTGCATGAATACTTCCTCAGGCGCTCTTCATCACCAGCTGGATCGCGGTTATCAGCTTTTTGAATTCATTTGCTTCTGCCTCCAGCCGCTTCTGGCCCTCCTTGGTGAGCCGATAGAAGCGCGCCTTCCGGTTCGTCTCCGATGTCCCCCACTCCGCCCGCAGCCAGCCTTTCAGCAGCATCCGGTTTAAAGCGGGATACAAGGATCCCTCCTCTACCTCCAGCACCTCGGCGGAGCACTGCTTGATACGCCGCGCAATCGCGTATCCATGCAGCGGACCGGCGGCTAGCGTGCGCAGAATCAGCATGTATAGCGTGCCGGGCAAGAGTTGCGGTGAGTCCTCGGACATAGCAGAACCTATTCCAACCTATGTATAGCCTGGAATAGGGAAGAAGTCAAGGACGCTCCTCACGTGACGCCATAGAGCCCGAAAGAGTCCCTCTGACAATTATTCAATCGAGCTGCCGCTACTCCTGCCGCAGCGTTTGCGCCGGATCGAGTTTCAGCAGGCGCAGGGCTGGCAGCACGCTTGCCGCAACTGCTATGGCAAACATCAGCGCCGTCACTGCGGCATAGGTCCCGATATCGTGCGGCCGCACGCCCCAGATAAGACGTTGGATGAATGCGCTTGCGAACCAGGTGAGAACTAAGCCAATCAGCGTGCCCGTGACCGCCAGCCTCAAGCCTGGAGCTACGATGCTCGTTACAGAATCGCGAATACTAGCGCCCAGGGCCATGCGAATGCCTATTTCGCGAGTTCGCTGCATAACCGAATTAGCAATCAGTCCATAGATTCCGATCGCCGCCAGCAGCAGCGCCAGCCCGGCGAAGATGGAAAATAGCGTTGCTTCATAGCGTTGGTGAGCGATCGAGCTATCCTGAACTTCCTCCATGCTCTTAAATGTGGAAAACGGTAGTTGCGGATCGATACTCTGAATTGCTGCCTGCATCTGGCCGATCAGGTTTCCCGTGCCCGCGCGGGTGCGAACCACCCAATCCGGCGAGAACCAGGTGTAGAGCGTGGTGATGCCTTTATCGCCGCTCTGCGCGAAAGGCACATACACGGTCGGTGTTGCGGAAAGAGGTCCGAAGTTTCCAGCCCCGCTGTGTTGCGGCGTATCGGCCACCAAACCGATAATTTCAGTGCTTGTCCCCCCGAAATCCAGATGGCCGCCTAA
The DNA here is from genome assembly GCA_963795445.1 of uncultured Acidobacteriaceae bacterium. Classification (GTDB taxonomy): domain Bacteria; phylum Acidobacteriota; class Terriglobia; order Bryobacterales; family Bryobacteraceae; genus Bog-105. The sequence continues at coordinate 418,738 of CAWCHX010000006.1, forward strand.
CGGGCGTTGCTGCCGAAGATACTTCCTGACGAAGGCCTGATTGACAATCGCGGCCGGCTGACCGGCGGCGCTATCGTGATCGGTAAATGTCCTTCCGCCTATCATCCTCATTCGAAGCGTCTCAAAATAACCCGGCGTTACCAGGACCGCGTCGGTGATCAAGTAGTCCGCAGTTTTGTTCGGGCCATCCAGAATTCGTACTCCCTCGTTCAACGGCCGTTCATAAGGCAGTGTCAGCCCGACCGCAGCCGATTCAACACCGGGCAAGGCGCGAATCCGTTCCAGGCCTTTCTGGAACAGAGAATCGATACTGGCGCTCGTCTTATAGCGGGCGTCCTGCAGAGACAATTGCGCGACCACAATGTGATGCGGATCGAATCCTGGATCCAGCCCCTCTAGATACGCTAAAGTTCGAATCAACAATCCAGCGCTGGCCAACAGAACCATTCCCAATGCAATCTCACCGGCGACAAGGATGTGCCGCAAGCGCCGCTGCCCCTGTCCGGGCGTTCCGCGCCCTCCTTCAATCAAGACGGATCGGATGTCCACCCGGCTCGTTTCCAGCGCCGGAACCAGTCCCAACAAAATGCTGGTGACCAGGGAAATTGCCAGGGTCATCAACAACACGCGCCCATTCAGCGTCACCGGCCGCCAAAGATCGAAACCCTCCATGCCCAGGCGTCTCAGTCCATCCAGCGCTACCGAAGCTAAAGCTATCCCGATGGCTCCGCCTCCCAAGGCGAGCAGCATGCTTTCGGTCAGCAGTTGTGAGATGATTCTGCGGCGGCCCGCGCCCAGCGCCATCCGCGTCGCCATTTCTTGACGTCTTCCAAAAGATTGCGCGATCAGCAGTCCAGCGATGTTCACGCAGCCGATGAGCAGGATCAATACGACTGCTCCCCACTTGGGCAAAACGGCGGAGCGCACGTCCTCAGTGAGAGCCCGCTGCAGCGAGACTAGCCGCATATCCGCACCGGTACCCGGCGTACTGTGCCACTGAACCGCTAGCGCATTCAGGACCGGCTGCTCCAGCACTGTCACTTCCGCGTTGGCTTCACTCCAGCTCACGCCGGGCTTGAGGCGGGCGAAAACCACGTAGTTGAGCCCCGCGCCTTCGCCAGTCGAAGAAGGCCGCAACGGTGTCCATAGGTCCGCTTTGTCCACGTTCACAAAACTCTTCGGCATCACGCCGACCACCGTGAACGGCTCACTCCGCAGATGGATGCTGTGGCCGATGACGTCCGCATTCCCGTGAAAAACCCTCTGCCACAGGCCGTAGCTGAGCAGCACCGCCGTGGGACCACCGGCGGAATCTTCTAAGCTGTCGAACTCCCGGCCGATTTGCGGCGAAACTCCGAGAACGTGGAAGTACCCGGCGGAAACGCGCTGCTGCTGGACATACTCGATGCGATTGCCTGCCGCAAGATTTACGCCCGAAGCGCCGCGCTCGGCAGCAGCGACGTCGATTTTCGTCGCGTTGCGGTGTACAGCTTCCCACATGATTCCATTCATGCCGAAATCAAGTCCATCGCCTTTCGATGAGCGCTCGTGCCTGGCGAGGCTAGCTAGACGATCCGCGTTCGGGAAAGGTAAGGATCGTACCAGCACCGCATCGATGACGCTATAAATAGCCGTGTTCGCTCCTATGCAGAGCCCCAGCGTGGCCAGCACTGTCACCGTCAGTCCCAGGTTCTTGCGCAGTTGGCGAAAGGAGAAGCGAACGTCACTCCACAGGTTCATATCCGATGATTACGCATTTGAACCCGGCAATGCCGATTCAGCGGCGTCTTCTAAACCCAAGCCATACCACGGTTATTGCCGCGGCGGTTCCAGCAGCCAGACCGAGCATGCGCAAAACGCCCGGCCCTGTTCGCCGTCCGGGCACTATTGCGCCGGAAACATGTTCCTGGAGAATTCCAACACCCACAACGCGCAGCAGAATTGGTTGCATAATGCGTACTCGCATTGCGAGCTTGAACTGCCACGGCGCGGTCAACGGGCCTTTTCTCCGAAACACATACTGAAAACCCGCGTGGGCGATCACTTGTAAGCGTTGTGTGAGCCTGGTGCGAAACTCCCGCCCTTGCTGTACCTTGTGTAATAATCCGTCGGTATTCTGTCCGTCACGAAGCGGTCGCGCTAATAGGTTCGCAGTGGCTACAGCGTCCTGAATCGCCAGATTGATTCCGACGCCGAAGACTGGCGACATCGCATGCGCTGCATCTCCGATGCACAACAATCCTGGCCGATGCCAATGCTTGAGTCGATTAATTTGCACGGTAAGCAGCTTCACTTGATCCCAATTCTGCAGCTCTTCAACTCGATCGCCTAGAAAAGGCGCGATCTGCGAAAGGTTCTGCCGGAATTTCGCGATCCCCTCTTGCTTGATTTGCTCGAAAGAATTTTTTCGAATAATCAGGCCAGCCTGGAAATACTCGTTCCGATTGATCAATACCAGGACTTTGCCGAAATTCACATACCCCAACACCTGCTCACGGTCATCTTTCCGGCGGCTGATCCGAAACCAGAGCACATCGATGGGCACGCCCAGTTCAATCACCTGCAAGCGCGCTGCCGTTCTCGTGACCGAGTGGCGGCCATCGCATGCTATGACCAGGTCCGCTTTAATCTCTTCCATTCCATGTGGCGTACGAACCAGAACACCCTTAACTCGTCCTTCGTCATACACCAAGTCAACGGCTTCGTGTTGCATCCGCAGGTCGAAGCCTTGATATTTCTTGGCTTGTTCCGCTAAGAAGTTCAAGAAATCCCACTGCGGCATGATGGCCGCAAAGCGGCAATGTGTGTGAAGGTGCCTGAAATTCGCGGCTTCAAACGAAGAATTTCCAAACGTGATTCCCACCGAAGTGACTTCCTGGTGCGGCAGTTTGAGGAATTCTTCCAGCAAGCCGAGTTCGTACAACAGCTCCAGCGTCGATGGATGCACCGTGTCGCCGCGGAAATCGCGAAAGAAATCGGCGTGCTTTTCGAGCACTGTGACTGCCACGCCCGCGCGGGCTAGAAGGTAGCCCACCATCACTCCTGCCGGACCTCCGCCTACGACACAACAGGAAGCGCGAACTGATTCTTCTTTCATCGGCTATACCTCTCTAGGTTTCATGACTGACCGGTCAGTCAATATTCAAGGATAAAGAGGCGCTATTCGAAGCAATTATCCGCCAGCACATCTCCCCCCGTCGTGAGGGTCGCCGCTGCCGCTCTCGTGATCTTGAGGGCTCGCAAGGAGGCGCAGTCATCCGGCTGCTGGTTGCGGAAGCGGCTCGTTTTCCCAAACTGGCCGAACTGTATTTCCGGACCGTAATAGAACCCGGTATGAAGAACCTTGGATCTTTAGCGCGCCGCGCTGGACAGCGGGGAGCTGTCCAACCCCGCGCTAGTCCGGTATCCTCAATTGCTGTTCGCCCCGACGGTGATCGGCCTCTTGTGGTCCGGATTGTTTAGCCGTTTTCGGCGGCTGCATGTTGAAGGCATGATGCGCGCGCATCTCGATCAGCTATTCTCGCCAAAACCTCCGGCAGCGCGCCGTGTGAAGAAGCCGCACCCTTCATCTTTTCTGAAGGCGATGTCTTGCCTCCATGTCCGGCTTTCTCGCGTAGCTCAGACTGCATAGAAGGCGATTTATCGGGAGTGTGAATTGGACCCAAGCCCGTTTTGGGTCCCGCTCCGGGATAAGCATTGTGGCCCGCGTCAGTGCGCGACAGTGGAGAATCGACGAAATGAGCGCGTCAGCGCGGAGAGTGCCCTGATCGTGGGGTCCTACTCCGAGCCGACCAGACAGCCGTCTGATAAATTTCGTCCGGAGAATACAAGATTCTTGGCTAGCCTTAACGCTTTCGTCAGCCATACACACGATAAGGACGAGTTCAACGTTGTTGCGGAACGTAGTACGGCGTTTCACGGGCGAACGCTCCTTTGCCATGCTTCGCGGTCCCCGAGACCGCGAACTATGATGCCCACCCTTGACGGGCAATCCGGGAAATGAGAGGGGTTGGCCACACATCGTCAGCAACGGCCTAATCATGAGCAACAGGATCAGTAATACGTTGTGGATTGCCGGTCACTTCGCGACCACATAGACCTGATGAGCAAGTCCGCTTGTCCGACTTGCCGACTTTGACGTCGCAGTCGTTTCGGGCTGTATGTATTCGTAAGTGTACGCAGGATCGGTGTAGACTAAGGACCGCGAGTCAAAAGCCGTAACTCGCGCTGAAATCCCTTAGAGCGTAGGAGGATGATATGGCGAATTGGAACACCTGGGGGAACCCGCTCTGGGGCGGGGTGTCGCTTTACCTGAATCAGCAGGAGACCGAGGCGGTTTTGAGTGCTGGCAACTATGCGACAGCATTGGCGAGCGCGATTGCGGCTGCCGGTCCGCCTCCCGTATCGGCCGCGGCAGGCGTCATCGCCGCTTACCTAGCGTTAAACGAGCAGGCGGCCTCGAACGCGGATAAAGGCAACGGCATCTGCTTCTCCGTTCCGTGGGAGGCGTTAGCAAACCCGCTGTTCGTGACGGTCAGCGGCGGGCCCAGCGGCAATTGCGGTTCTTCTCCGGCGAACAACCAGCAGCATGTAAACTATATCGATTCCGGCGGCCAAGTCCACGAGTTGTTGTTTGCGGGCGGCAAATGGAGCGTGAACAACCTCACGCAGCTCTCGGGAGCGACCGCCTATCCGGTCGCTCCATGGAGCCTGCTGGACGGCTACGAGACGCTGTTTAATAACCAGTTCCAGGAGCACGTAAACTACATCGGGGCCGCCGGGCACGTACGTGAGCTGTTATACACCGGCAGCAATTGGACAACAAATGACCTTACTCAGCTTTCGAACGCGGTCACGGTCCCCGGACAGGGCGGCCTGGCAAGCTACCAATCGCTGTGGAATAACCAACAGCACGTTAACTATATTGATTCCTCGGGCCAGGTTCACGAGTTGTGGTTCCAGGTTGGCGGCAATTGGGGCGCCAACAACCTCAGCGAGCTTGCGGGCGCGACCGCGTATCCAGCCGCTTCATGGAGCCCGGTGGCCGGCTATGTCACACCTTGGAATAACCAACTGCACGTGAATTACATTGACAAGAACGGGCACATCCACGAGCTGTGGTATTCCAGCAGCGGCGGCTGGCAGCACAACGATCTCACCGAGGTAGCGGGCGCCGAGGACTTCACCGCCGCCTCGCCACCGTTAATCGGAGGTATTCGCGGGCGCGGAAGCGCTCTGGCTAGTTATGCGACGCTGTACAATAACCAGTCCCATGTGGATTATCTGGACTCCAATGGACACGTTCACGAGTTATATTATTTCGACAAGTGGCAGCACAACGATCTCACCGAAGAGGCAGGCGCAACCGGATACACGGCCCAGCGGGGCGGCTGTCTCGACGCTTACGAGACGCTGTCCAATAGCCAGCAGCACGTGAATTACACCGATTCAAGCGGACACGTTCACGAGTTATATTATTTCGGCAAGTGGCAGCACAACGATCTCACCGAAGAGGCAGGCGCAACCACATACACGGCCGCGCCTGGCAGCTCTCTTGACGGCTACGAGACTATGTTCAACAACCAGCTACAGCAGCACGTCAACTACATCGATTCCGGCGGCCATGTCCACGAGCTCGTTTATTCCAATGGCGCCTGGGCGCACAACGACCTTACCGACCTGGCTGGTGCCGGCGGCGCTCCTGCTGCGAACCTCAGTCCGCTTGACGGCTATGCGAGTTAGCGACGCCACCCACCCGAGGCGCTAAAGCCTGACGCAATATTCATAAACGATACATCGCCGGCGAACGGCAGTCGGTCGCGATGATGCCGACCTTGCGTCAACTTGAATCCGTAAATGTTGACACCGCCGGCTAACTGGGCAGTGAGCTCGTATGTGGCGTCCCAAACGTGCGTTGAAATTAGCGTAGATGGAGCGTGCGAATCCCGCGCCGCATGCACAGCAAGCCAAGTAGGCCCGCTCCAAAACGAAGTTGTTGTCCGCGAAGAATTCCAGCAAGCATGCTCAATAGATTTCACGGTGCTTTCTTTTTCGCCATTTTCAGCTTAGTGTCGACCGCCTTTGCAACGACACTTCCTCCCGGAAGTTCCGGGCAAGCGCCGGACGTTCTGACGATAGGGACTACAACTTTGCAAGCCACGACCAGCGGGACTATAACTACGCCGCGTGTTTCCGGGAACTACACGGAAAACGTGTACTCGGACTCAAACAATGTGTTTTGTTCGGGATGTCTGGACTTTATTATCCGGGTGGGGGACACTTCCGGCGATATTGAGCAGGTGACAGCTTCGAGCTTTGCGAGTGCCTCCGTTGACGCAGGCTACGAGTCAGTTGCAGGTCCAATACCGACAGCCGTGGCACAGTGTTGACGGCCTCACTGTGAGCTTCAGTTTGGAATCGGAATAGGATCTGGCAACTCCACCGCTTCGCTTGTGATCGAGACGAACGCGACCCCGCTGGCATTCAGGCCGCTAAGTGCGCTCCATAACGGTCATTCTCTAGGCCTGTAGCCATTTTGAAAGCTTGACCGTAGTGAGCTTCTATCTGGTAGTTTGGCTTCTCCGGTTGCGCAGCAGGTGATTCTATCTCGCTATGTCAGTAGATTTATTACCACTCGTGAGCCGCTATGACCCGGGTTTCGAGCGACGTTGCTTCAGCCGACGCATAACCATCGCCATCACGGTGTGCCGCGCCATGAGACCCCGAATGGTAAGAGCTTTGTCTCCGGCTAGCTTCTTTTCTGTCTTCTGCACCGTCTGGATACCGAGCGCGCTTACAGCGGAAGCCAATATCCAGGAACCAAGCAGGCGTTTCAGCATGCGCAGAATTTTCGCGTCGGATGCCGAACGGCGGAAGAATACAACCCGGTCATGCCACTGTCACCGGGTGAGCAACTACCGCATTGTATAGATAGCCGAAGTGATTCCATGGCACGCAATCCGGCTGTGAACGGCCCCGTTCGTCCGTGGCGCGGATACGAATTTCGTGTTGTCCGGGCGTAGGTTGCCACTCGAATCGCCAGCAGACCCAAGAGCCTGCGATGTTCGGCGGCTGCAATTCGGCACGGCGCCAGGGTCCATCATCGATGCTGTAAGCGACCTCTCTCACCTTACACTCGCCGGCAAACGCCCGGCCGCGGATGGTGGCCTTCGCGCTCATTTGGCCGGCCAATCGAGATCGATAACACTCGTGACGGGCATTTCGGAAATGGGTGGCCCAGAGCCGGAAAACGCATTCGATAGCTCGGGCCCACCATGACGTATTCCATGGTGCTGTATGGCGAATAAAGCTGCTCCTCGGCAACTTGGATGCGGCTCAGCCATTTGATGCTGGCGGTTCCTACCCACCCGGAAACCAGCATTCGCGCGGGAAACCCGTGATCCGGAGGCAAGGTCTCGCCATTCATCTTCAGAACAATCAGCGTGTCGTCTTTCAGGGCTTTCTCGAGAGGCATCGGGCGGGTTACCCGATGTTCGTCCAGACCCTCCGGCATAAGGTCGCGCGCGCGCGGCTTATTCCCGCGCGCTCAAGAACGCTAGCCAGCCTGACGCCGGTCCATTCCGCGCAGCCAATGGCGCCCGTTCGCCACTGCCCTCCCTCGCCTTCCTTGCCGAAATGTTCTTTGAAAAAGCGGCGGCCGTTGCCCGCACATTCGATCACGCGCGTGATGGTAGTCTGCGGCATGCCTGGCGAGTTCGTCATAAGTCAGCTCGAGCGGATTTCGCACGCCAGAGCCGTCGATCCGGAGCCACCACGAACGCACATCGATCTCCGGAGTCGGACTGTGGCTCCGAATGAAGAAGCGGTCGTTCGGGGTCAGATAGCCGTCGAGCGAGGAAAGCCGGGTCTCAAAGTCCGTCCCACTACCCCGATCCACAAACAGTGAAGGCGGCGTCGGTTTCACGACGCGGCTGTAGGTAGAGGCGATCTGCGTCTTCGGCACAGACCTTCCCTTACACCGGCTGATCGACCGGCTTTGCTGGCCACGGTGCCAGCAAGCACTCCCAGCGAGCCGCCGACAAGTCCGCTAAAGAGGGTTCTAGGTTTCAACCCCCCTTCGCCGCTCATCGACTGTACGACGAGAAAATGCCACAAAGTAACTCGCTCTGAAACCGCCTAAAAAAAAGCCGCTCCGGCTCTGTCAGGCTGAGCCGGAACGGCTGAGGGAAGGATCATGACCTTCAGCGGCCATGATGACCGCCTGAAGAGGAATGCCCGCCGCCACCGCCGCCACCGTGATAGGAACCGCCAGCGCCGTGGGACGATCCGCCGCCACCGCCGCCACGAGGCGACTCGGCGCGCTGTAATGCTGCGCGGCTGGGGCGCTGTAATGCTGCTGTGCGGGAGCGCTGTAGTGCTGCGGCGCTGTGAGTGCTGTGCGAGGGAGCGCTAAAGGCTGTGCGAGCGCGGCGCGCTGCCGCGCATATTGTAGTACCGCGATTGCCTGAAAAGCCTTGCCGCTGCTCCAGATTGATAAGTTCCGCTGTACGCGCCGGATTGATAGAGAGCGTTGATAACTCGGGCGTCGCCTGTTGCGGAGCGCCAAAGCTGTGCCAACCGCTGCGTTCCTGTCCGCCTACGAAGCCGCGCGAATACCCATTGGCCGTCCCGGGATCGCCGAATCGCTGCCATCCGCCGCTCGACCGCCCGGCTCAATTTGTTGCCGCTGCGCTCGCTATAGCCGCTTCGCCCGTATAGCGGGTCCACTGTAGGCGCGTTGCATATTAGTCCTGCCGAAAGTACCCTGATTCCCGCTCGCCCGGAAGAACTGGCGATTTCCCGCTGCCGCCGAGCCGCGGATTCGACATGGCCTGCCGGTTCGAAAATTGATAGCTGGATCTGGTCGGCGAGACCGGCAATCCTCCGCGGAACACGCTGGCATTGCTCAGTTGTCCACGCGTGGCGGGCTGAAACGCCGACGAGGTCCGCCAAAGCCGTTGATGCGCCGCAGTCATGGCTCCGCCGCGAATCGCCAGCGTTGCGATACATGCTCGCCAGATTCGCCTCGGAAACCTCCGAGATCGCCCCACCCATAGCCGCCGTCCGTCCCATATCGTCCTCCCCAGCCATGGCCCCACCAGGGATGGAACAGTTCGAACGGCGCCAAAGCTACCCAGCCCAGTCCGGCGCCCCAGCCAAAAAAGCCGACCAGAGCCGGATTCCACCAGTAGGAAGCGCGAATGCTCCCGGCCACCAGCACCAGCCGGCGCCGCCATTCCAGAACCAGCGCCCGTAGTGATACGGCGCCCATCCCCAGGGCGCGGCGTCCACCCAGGTCCAGCCGTAATAGTCTCCCAAATCCACTGCCCGTCACTGTAAGGCGACCAGTCCGGAGCCGGCGCCCGCGGCCCCACACCTGGCCATACTGCGAAGGCACCCAGTTGCCGTACTGATCGAGATCTCGGCGCCTCGATGTCCTGGCTCACGTAACGGTAGCTCTGGGACGCAGCAACTCCCGATCCCGGTTTCCGCACCAATCGTCGAACTGATCGCCGGGGTAGATACGTCGGTTGAAATTCCGGATCTGACGGATTGCCCGCACCGGAATCGATTGCCCCGCGGCCATACAGGCTGTGAACCGCGCGGGCTGTCGATCTCCGCTTGCACCGGACCGTACCGAGAGTTGGGTGGTGCCGTCGTCCAGCACGGAAATCCGGTATTCGCCCTGCGCCAATGGATGAACCGCAATGCTGGGGGTATCGATCTCAGCCTGCGCATGGCTGGGGCTCAGAACGCGGTAGCCGATCGTCCCGGCTCCGAATTGTACCTGATAGCGGTGATACTCGAAGATCGGCAAATCCGAGTTCGGTATTCGGAGCGAGACGAATCAGGTTCGCGTAATCCAGCTCGACCTCGGCTCTCGATCCAGGCGAGGTCTGCAACTGGTCTCGAGCCATCAGCGGCGCGTTTAAGACCGCTGCCGCCGGCTCGCCATTGTCGCCGCGTTTGACGTTAACGTCGCCTTGGACGACGCTCAGCCGCGCAACCCCGTGCTGCTCGTCCGCCGCAATATCGCCGCCATCCGAATTCGGCGATTGCGATGGCTGCGGATACTGCCCTGCCGAGGGATATTGGCCCGGCGTGGGTCTGGGCTGCTGCCGGATACTGCTGCGGGCCTCGAGGATACTGCGGATAGGCGGGAATTGTTGCGGATATGGCTGTGTGGGGTATTGGCCGAACGCGACGGGCCATTCCCGAAGATGGTAAGGGCAGCGGCCAGAACCAAGCTAATCATCGGGCGGCACATATCGCTGCCGGTTCATTTACATTTCAGCAGCCAAAGTACTAAGTGTATGAGCGGATGTAACTTATCTTTAATTAGAACGAATGGGGGGTGGCCGAAAACCACCAGTATCGGTGCATTTTGCGCCGGGCTTTGAGGATGGGACCCTTAGGGCTGCGTCCGACGCCGAGCACCTGACCTGATTAGCATCGAGGCCTCCATTTCACACCTTATTTTAGACACGGTGAGACACGACGTCTAAGCGATTTTGAGCCCGCTTCAGTTTGAGCCGGTCGCGGCGAACGTGCGCAAGGTCATACTGGGCCTGTTGCACAAGCCAGCCTTCTTCCGTGCCGCCGAAAACCTTTGCCAGCCTTACAGCCATTTCAGGCGAGATGCCGCGCTTACCATTGACGAGTTCTGAAAGCGTGTTGCGAGTCACTCCGAGAGCTTCCGCGGCGTCGGTAATTGTCAACCCGTAGCCTCGATGCACTCCTGTAATACGACGGTGCCGGGGTGGGGAGGGTTCTTCATCGTCATGGGCTGTTTCTTGTTAGTGGTAGTCGACATAATCCACGTCCTCGGCTCCGTCATCGAAGCGAAAGATCACCCGCCAGTTGGCGCGTACCGAACCGCCCAGAAGCCTTTCATCTCGCCCTTGAGTGGATGCAGCCGGAAACCCGGCAAATCCATATGGGCAACTGTGGAGGCGGCGTGAAGCGTCGCCAGGATATTACGCAGCTTGCCGGCATGCTCCGGATTTACGCCGCTGGGATCGTCCTGCTCAAAAAGATGTTTCAGTCCCTTATGACGAAAGCTGCGTATCATCTTGTACCGTAACGCGCCACGTGGCGCATGTCAAAACAAATTTTCACCGCTTAGCGCCTTTGAATGCTTTGAGGGACCTTGAGGAAAGAAGATGTCGTGATGGGGTTGTCAACGTGGAGTTACTAGGGTGAGGTCCCTACGTCGGGACAGTAAATTTGAACACGGACCCGTTCTTTCCGTCGCTCTCCACCCAAATCCTGCCGCCGTGGGCTTGAACAATTTTGCGGCATACGAGCTAACCCGTGCCAGGCACTCCCTTCCCATGCAGGCGTTTGAAGGGGGCAAAAATCGCTTCATTGTATTTCGGATCTATTC
>CAWCHX010000007.1:0-41834 GCA_963795445.1 uncultured Acidobacteriaceae bacterium
GTACTACCGGCCTCGCCTTACCTCAAACGGGAGTATGGAAATTATCACAACTGGCAAGCAGAGCAAGGCTCCACAGACCACCATCAAATTGCGGTAAGACGTACCGACTGCAAGACGTTCGAGACCTATCAAACACTGGTCGGATTTCCAGCCGGATATACCCGTACATGCCAGGATTCAAGTCCCGGCTGCAATACCGATTCAGCAGATGTCTATTCGGCAGTTTCCTACGGGTTACCGGAGGGGAGCACCGACGCGGCGGGGTTACCACTCGCGCCGTTGACTCTGCATTTGGACGAGATCAAGGCCGGCGCGATTCACCATCCTATTCGCTTTGCCATGAACAACTCGTATATCAATTTCCAGAGTTTCTTGTGGCCCGCAACCAGCGCGAACGGTTACCAGACTGCGAACTACCCGGTTTATGGCGCGCGTCTCCGGTTGAGGATCTGCAACGGAGGGAGCATCACGACGAATTGTGTCTCGAACTTCTCCAGCTATTCGACCTACGCACAAAATATTCTGACCGGATTGCAGCAGTATGGAGGCATATTGGCAGACGGCGAATCTGGATCGAACCTGACGTTCTACGCCGACTCGGATGTCAGCGAAGATCCAGCCGTGCAAAGCGCCATTTACAGCATTTCTCTACCCACCAGTTACTTCGAATTTGTCGATGAAAGTTCCTTGCAATATGCCGCGGGCACCTATCAAGTGTGCCCTTACGGTACGTCTTGTGTAAGCGGCACGAACTCTTACGAGCGCTCAGCCAATCCAGCCATCATTACCGCAACACCTACTGGCTCTGGTTCTTCGGCTTCCGCTTCCCTTGCCTTGCAGGGCGTCGCGATTGGTCTCAACAGTAATCAGCTCAGCGTCAGACCGGGAACCTACAGCTTTCAGATTCCTTCCTGGGTTACTGGTACTTCAAATCAGGCCGTCGCCTGGACACAGGTTTCAGGTGTTGGCTCTATTACGACTGGAGGCATATATACTCCTCCGACTTCCACTGGAGGCGGAACTGCTGCGGTCTTAGAAGCTACAAGCCTCGCCGATTCTAATGCCGTTGCTTACGAATATGTGACGATCCTCCCGGCAGGCTCTAATCCATCTGGAAGCATCCGGATTGACGTTGGAGGAAACGGGTTGACAGACGGAAATGGGAATGTGTGGCTTGCGGACCAAGGGTACGAGACGCAAGACGACACGGTACTGGGCGGCGATTATCCGACATGGTTCCCCGGCAACACGCTCCCTGGCTATCCGAGCGCGACTTTAGGAGTTTACATGAGCGACCGCATCTCTGCGGGAGGCGATCTGCTTTACAATTTTGTGCTCCCGAATGGGAATTCCCAAAATTCACTATATGTCCGGGGTTCTCTATGACGGATTTCCCGCTTATACAACTACTTGGCCATTTCGAGTGAACGGGCGCGTAAATCTGCAAAGCACAAACCCAGACGGTCGCCCATAACTTCGACTTCGGTCTAACCGCGCCGTCGGGATATTTGCAGTATTGGGCGACTCCCGGCGACTTCTATGGTCCCGCCTTAGTAACTAATAACTTTTTGCAAATTGCGCTTCGTGGAGTCAGCGTGAGCACAGACGATTGCTCTTGAGAACTCGTCGTCTTGTTTCAATGGCAGATTAAACGGCATTGAGATCATCCCCGATCCGACCCCGGCGCGTTGGTCGATCGACACGCAGCAGACGACCACCATCGCGCCGGGAGCCAACCTGCAGCTTTTATCAAGTCGATTGGTACACAGGGCTCTCCGATGTGCAGTGGAGCATTATTAGCGGTCCAGGAACGATCAATTCGACCGGACTCTATACCGGGCCGAGCACGCAGCCGAGTGCGGGAAGCGCCGTCGTGATTCAGGCGAAAAGCGTTTCGACGCCCGCTATCGCCGCGACCGCAATAATTTATTTCGCCGGAAGCACTTACGACTTCAAGTAGTGAAATGGGGGGCGGTTCACCTGCGCGGTGATCGGCAGGGGACGCGCTATCGTTTAGGGTGGCCGTCCTCCGCTCCCCAAGATAGGCCTCCAACCGCCAATCCTAACAAGCCGTTGCGCGCTCGCGCCGTTCTAAAACCGTACTCAGTACCCTATTCGATCCTCAGCTTAACTGCTGCGGTTAGCCGCGGATCTTCCTTACTGGATGCGATTACCGTAACGAATTCGTTGGAAAACCCCTTCTTCGGCGCCGTGTAAACGCCGTCGGCATTGATTTGGCCCGGCCCCAAACAGACCAGGTAACAGTATTGCTCATGTACCAGCCAACCGCGTGAAGGTGCAGCCTCAAGCCTGGAGCAATAGTAGCGTGCTGCTGACTATCGATCGCGAGATGCGGCGCGGTGGTGTCCGGAATGATTTCAAGACCCGCAAGTTGCGGCGTCGGGTTGTAATCGGTGACATTGTCTGGTGCGACCCCTCGAGCCGCTATTGTAAGGACGTTGTCGGAAACGATCGCCGGAACGTAAACATCGTAGGGAGTTGCCCATTTATAACCAGTGGCTATTCCGAGATCGAAGTTGTATGCGCCAATCTGTCCATTGGCCTCTAGGTGCATCAGTGCATGCAAGAATGCCGTTGAGGCGAATAGGTACCGCCTGGCGTTCCGACCCCATTGTAGGGCTGTCCCAGCATGAATCGCACCTTGTAATGCCCATTCGGAACCACTATGCTGTATTCGATGTCGTTGCCCCAGGTGTAATCAACACTCTGATACACGTCGCGATCGGGATCTGATGTTTTCCAATTGGGATAATCGCCTCCCGTCGCAACGTAGCCGCCCGTCTCAAGAGCGACGTCGGCAGGAATATGTCCTTTGCGTCGGTAAATCCCCGTCCTCCGGAATCGATTCGGATCGCCCCAGCGGGTGCGGGTAGTACGTTAACATACAGCGTAGACTGGACCTTAGGTATCCGCTGCTGCAATCGCAGTTAGAACAGCTTGCTTGATCGAATCTACTTGCTGAGGCGCAATGTAGACACCGCCGGCCGAAACGGGGCCCGGGCCTTCACCAGCTTCCAGATTGCCGAGTCATGGTCTCCTCCCGTAACCCAAAACGGCAAGTGATACTCTTTTGTGCCGGCCGCAACCGCTATTTCAGCCGAGGGCATGGCAACCGCGACTGCTCGCAAGGGGATGTGTACAGCGACCCGGACCTTTGGATTTCGCGAATCCGTCGCATAGACGGCAGCATAGTTTTCCGGCACGACAAACCCGTTGGTGGGCGACACTTCCGCACTGGCGGCGTTTGCCATCAGTGAGCTTTGGTCTACTGCCTCGAAATCCGGCATTTTTATACCCGCTCGTCCGATTTCGTTGAAAGCGGCCATTACCGCTGAATCTCTAGTTACATCTGTAAACGTTGTTATTGCAGGTCCCGTACCTGCATCTGCCAGAATGATTCCGTATTCTTTCAAGGCCGTGAGAATCGTCTGCGCTAAGGGACTGAAGCGCGATATGTCGTAAGCGCGTTTGAGCCGGAAGCGGGCTGCATACGGAGGAAAGTTGGCAGACGCAGGGCCCATGTAATTCCCTCCTGTTGCCGGCCAAAGATAGGTTGTTCCGCCGGTAGCTTGAATGTAGCCGCCGGCAACGGTGAATCGGAGGGCGTGGTGAATAGCATGGGCCCTGATCTCATCGAGATGAAGACTAAGTGGCGCTAACGGTAAGCCTGCCGCATCGGTCGTTCCATTTGCAGGAAGCGCATAGGCCAAACCGGAGTAGATGGTGCCGCTGGAAGCTGTGCATCCCGGAGTTACCCATCGCGGCACATACGTGGACCGCTCAAAAACGTGTTATAAACTCATAAAACCGGCAACTCTCTCGTTGAACTGTGATGATGTGATGGTCCGTTGAGTTGAACGGGGTAATAAACGTGCCGCCTTCCCGCTTCAGCGAAGGCCAGACAGGAAGTACGAACAAGCCGTTATTTCCCGTGCTGTAGAAAAAAGACTCCTTAGCTATTGGTGTGGAAGCGTCGGCGATGTTCAAGCCCCAGCTCGGAAGGAAACCGAGGGAAACAGTACCCATGTTCCAGCCCACGTGGAAGATTGGGCACTTACTGGCAGCTTGTCTATTCGCGTGTTGAAAACTGTATCGTTCGGATATACGGGACACCCGGCCAGAACGTTCTGATTTGTGATCGATTCCGGGGCGCGATGCGTTGCGTGATTACCGTCGACGGACGTGAAGCTGCCTATGCTACCTTCCGCAAGGGACCATGTAACTGAACGATTCGAGGTCAACGTGACCGTTTCGCCCGGTCCAGCCGCTTGAGTCGATCCAGTAACTCGCAAGTTATTCGGCAAGAGAGCTACAGCTCCCGGGCGACCATGAGGTCGATTGTGACTTCGAAGAAAGGGCCCGCTTTTCGCGGCGAACGATACTTCGACAAGGCCGAACAACAGTAGCGGACCCATGAGTAAACAGCGAGCGTTTGTCGTCACGTAATTGCTACTTTACTTAGTCCTCACCTTACGCCTCGGTTTTGCTGCTAATGATCGAGCCGTGTATGGGCCTGCTGCCGACACGTGAGTGGGAACCTACACCGGTATATCTGACCGCGATCATGCGTGCAGACCTCAGCCTTATCGCGGGTAGCCCGCTCACCGCAGCAATGATAGCATGAGAGCTGAATCCGATTCAAACGCCGTGACGTCACAACCGCAACCTATTTCGCATTTTGAATCGGTCACGCATTCGTATCGATTGCTCTGGATTGTGAACCTGGAGCCGCGCAGCGGGGAATACAGCGGCGCAGGATTGCGCTTCATAAATTTCGCGCGAGAACTCACGCGGTCAGGCGTAGCGGTCTTCTTTGTTGTCAACTGTTGGCCATCTGACGACATTGGCGAGATGCGGGACTTCTTGTCATCGCTCGAACGGCAAAGCGTAATTCAGGGTTTTTTGATTACTGAATATAGTTACCCTCGATGGAGAGGCCGGTTGGGAGCGTTGGCCTTCCATCCCGGACTTACAGACTGGCTTATGAAGGCAGTTAGGCGCGGCACGATAACTAGGCTTCGCAGCTTCGCTGAGGCGAAGAGAATCAACGTTTGCATTGCGAGTGATCGCAAGATGCTTTTTGCCGGAGCAGCGTTGCTGCAGGCCCTCCCAGTCGTATTCGACTGGACCGATTCCTTGGTTTTGTACTATCTGCGTGCGCTCCGAAGGCGGCTTCGCTGCCGGAAGCTCAGAGGGATTTGCGGCTTTCTCCGCGATTTCCAGACCAATTTGATCGCAGAAGCGTATTACGGTCATCGAGCAGTGTTGAACATGATCGTTTCTCCGGTGGATCAAAGGTGGCTAGGACGAACGAATTGGTGCGCTTCGAAGAACCGATTGATCATGAACGGCGCCAAGCCACCCTCGTCCGGGGCGCAGAAAATCCCGAAACGCCTTATCTTTTCCGGCGCAATGGACTTCGCTCCAAACTACGAAGGAGCTATTTGGTTCCTGGACAACGTGTTCCCGCTAGTGTTGCGAAAACATCCAGACGCCCATCTTGTCCTGGTCGGCATGAACCCTGTTCAGGAACTTGTTGAGCGCGCCAGTGAACAGGTCTGTATTACCGGTTTCGTCCAAGATATAGGCACCGAGATCGCGCGCAGCAGCCTTTATGTTTCGCCGTTAATTACCGGTAGCGGATTC
This sequence comes from uncultured Acidobacteriaceae bacterium, assembly GCA_963795445.1. GTDB lineage: Bacteria > Acidobacteriota > Terriglobia > Bryobacterales > Bryobacteraceae > Bog-105. Next base: position 5,668 of record CAWCHX010000007.1, read on the forward strand.
AAGAACAAGATCATTGAAGCGATCCTGAATGGCACTTACGTCGTAGGGACGCCGATGAGTTTTGAGTTTCTCGATGTGGAGTTGCAGCATCTATTGACGGTGGCTGAAAGTGCAGAGGAGATGGCGGGCGCCGTAACTGACTTTCTCGATGATCCTAGGCAGTTCGACTCGCGGCTGAGTGAGCTCCAGTCCCGGATGACGAGCTGCTTCTCATGGGTTGCGCGCGGGGCCGATCTTCTTCAGCTCCTAAAAGAAGCGTATTCCCTCTATTTCAATCAGAAGCCTTCGCTCGGAAAACCTCGAACCGCAGATACTTTGACGACAAGCGATTGATGATATCCTGCTCGCCGGGATCGAGAGCGCCCGTTACAGCGAGAACCAACAGGTATGCAAGGCAAAACAGCAGCCCACCCGTCAATAGGATCACCTGCGGCCGGGTGCCGGCGAGGAAGAACTTTAATACCATCACAGCAAGCCCCGCACAGACCGCCGAACCGAAAAATTTCAAAAGATCCAGCAAGAGAAGCCAGTCCGCTTTGCTCGTGTTTAAGATTCGCATCGATACGCCGAATAACCAAAAACGCTCGATAGCGACACTTATCACATAGGCCCCCATCGCACCGATCATTCCGAACCGATGAATTCCTGGAACAGCTAATACAACGAGGACGATCAGCATAGCAGAACGGATCTTCAATGTAGTGTACCGATGCTCAAAGTGGGCCCGAAACACTGGCTCGGCGATGAACGCACTTAAAGGTAGAAGTAATGCGTTCAGCATTAGGATGGGAAAGCTATCAACGTACTTGGCGGTATAAATTGTGATCAGAAATTCCCGACCCAAAACGCACAGACACATTGCCACCGGAATGTAAACAGCACTCAATTTACGCACGGAACGGAACACGAGTTCGCGAATCTGATCCGTTAGCCCCTGGTGCTGAAGAAAGCTCACTCTCGTTAGCAGAACGGCCGACACTGAATCGCGCAGCGTGCCAATTAGCGGCAGTTGAGCGCTACCGATCGAATAGATGGCGAATTCGCCAACGCTGAAATTGTGTGCAACTAAGTAATTGGGTAAGTCTGATTGAGCCGAATAAACGAAACCGGCGAGTCCAGTGGAGCAACGTACGAGGCCTGTTCTCTGAACAACCGGGGGTCGAAGCGCCTCCAATAGCCCGGGAATGACCGGTCCAAGTACCACAGCAGCATCGCCGATTCAGTTATGCCTTGAAGGATAGCGGCATATAGAAGAGCGCTGATGCTGCGGAAAAAGCTCGCGCCTACGAGGATAAAGAGTGTCTTGGTCAGCTGAGCGCCGACAATGAAGATTGTGGATAGTCTTACGTCCTGGTTAGCGGTAGCAATCGTTTCGAGTAAACCGGAAAACAGCCATAGGAAGATTATGACCCCGATCAGACCGGAAAAAGGCGTCAGAGTATCGCTGCCTACCAGGAGTCGAAGCAGTTCCGGGTAAAAGATCAGCAAGCAACAGGCGAGCGCGCCTATGGCCGCCAGGTACAGAACAATGTTCAGAACGAAAAACCCTCGACGCTGGTTTTCACGCGGCAGGTAGTAGAAAGCGCTGACTGTAAATCCCAGGGGAAGCACATTAACGGCTGTCCCGATGACGAGGAAAATCTGTCGATAGGTTCCGATCTGCGTGCGATCAAAGATGCGTACCAGAGTCAGCGGAAGCGCAACCGATAGCGCAAAAGCAACGACGCGCCCGATAAGCAGCCACGACGCCTGAGCAGTAAGATTTGGCGGTTGCCTGTTCAGAGGACTGTCCTAGAAGTCTTATCGGGGATACGACGGAAAAGATCACACGCGTACGCTGTAATGGGCTGGTTTGACAACGTGTGAAGGTGACGTGAGGTCAAGATGAGAGCGAGCACCCGTGCTAAAAGGATACTGCGCACGTGCGAAGGAGAGATCCGGACATGAAAAAAGCCGTCCTGCTTGGGTACTACGGCATGGGAAATTTGGGCGATGAGCTCATGCTGATCTGTCTTAGAGCATGGCTGGCTGATCAAGGTATACAAGCAACTCCTGTCGCGCCGAATGCCGAAAGGGTTCGCCAGCTTCACGGGTTCGAGGCCATCCAGAACTATCCGATGCTGGGCCAATTCTCTTGGGCGGAGGCTCTGATCAGAGGCAAGGCGCTCCAGACCTTGAAAGCGGTATCCCGTAGCGATTTGGTCGTGTTAGGAGGTGGCGACGTACTGCGAGACGGAATAGGATGGCGTGTCTTCAGCTACCAGATAGAGAAGCTGGTTTTTGCCCTACTGTGCCGCAAGCCCGTTATCCTTCTGAATATCGGGATCTCTCGTCCGGTAACCTGGTACGGTCGAACCTTACTAAGATGGTTGCTTCCGAAATGCATAACCATTGTTGTACGAGAACAGCGTTCACTTGAACTATGTACGGAATTGGGGGCTGGCCATCGCGCCCGGCTTCTCCCCGATATCGTGTCCGAGCTCCCCGAGTTCTTCCCTTCCGCAGGGACGATAGGCAATCCAGCCAACATCGTCTTAGCGGCTTTGCACGGCAATCCCAACATATACGGGCAGTATTCTATGACTGATGCTCGACTTCAAACGCTGGCCCATGTTTTGGATTCGATCATCGAGGAACATGACCTAACGATCCACTTTTTCCCGTTTCAGTGCTTAGAGGGTGGCGGCGACCTGCAAATCCACCGCGACATCCAGAGTAGGATGCGTCATTCCGGACGAACAGTGCTGCTCGATTGGACGATTGATTGTGCGGAAATAGCGAGGCGCTTTTGTACGAGTCGGCTGGTCATCGCCATGCGCTTGCACGCCGCCATCCTCGCGGCTGCGTACGAGAGGCCATGCGTTCTAATGCCTTACGATCAGAAAGTCACCGCATTCGGACATCAATCCGGAAATCCCTTCAGCCTCGGGGCGGAAACGCTTGACGAGCCAACAGTCGCGAAAAGTGTTCTCGATCATGCACTTTCAGTGCAAACCATGAGCGTAGCAACAGACGACTCGAAAAGCTGGCGATCTTTCGTGTTGCCGCAGGGCTGATGGATCGACTACTGGAAGATCTAAAAGGCTACGTATGCAGTGTTAATTCTCAGCGGGCATTCATTCGAATATAGCCTTCGATTCCAACCCCCGCGATGCGCTAGCATTTGCGATCATGATCATGTGGGACTCCAAGTCAATCAACCAGCCGCGATCTTTCTTAGAGTCTGGTTCCCCATGCGCCGGCAGCGGGTCATATAAGTCGTATCGTCACGAAGGACTAACATCTGCTAAGAAGCGGGTCGATCTGTTCATGTGTGCGCAAATGGTGAAACAGGCTAGATAGCCGACCGTGTCCAAATTTAAGCCAAATCAAAGCCAGACACTTACCGCTAGCCAGAGGCCGGTGCTTCCGGCCGCTCGCAACGGACCAAATGGCGCATATATTGGTACCGCGGTCCCATCCCGACAAACCGACGCCAAGACCGCTGACGAGAACGTGCTCAGCGATCCGGGATTCCGGTTTGGCGCCCTAAATACGACGCGGAAACTCGCCTTGAACTGCACGCTAGCGTTCATTTTCTTCCGGTTCAGTTTTTTGCATGAATTTGTTGCGAGCAAGTACGGAATCGATACGCACGTTCTTCTCATTTTCGGCGCGCTTTCGCTTCTAGCGTCTCTCCTGAGTGGACTCTGCTTTGTTGGATTAAAGTATAGATCCGTATTGATGTGGATCCTTTTTGTCCTGTGCATGTGCCTGGCAACTGCCTTCAGCAGTTGGCTTGGCGGATCGGTAAACGTTCTAATTCCGTATCTTAGGACGACTCTTCCGCTGGTTTTGCTGATACCCGCGGTGGCCTATACCGCAAAGGATATACAGAAGGTATTGGACACCATCGGAATTGCCGGAGCAGCAAGCATTATTATCGGCCTGGTGAGTAATGATTTCAGAAGTGGAAGACTGGAGCTGCAGACGACTGGCGGCACGATTCAGAACGCTAATGACTTTGCGGCTCACATGCTTCTAGTGCTACCCGCGGTGGCGTATTGCGCTATGCGGGTTGGCCGTAATCCTTTCATTAAGTTTATCGGCCTGGGGGTAATGGCACTCGGTTTCTATGAGCTGTTGGGTACCGGCTCGCGCGGCGCTCTGGTAGCCGTGATCGTCACTGGTATTTTTATTCTCGTCAAGGGCTCGGCCAAACTCAGAATAGGACTTATCTTGGGTATACCGTTACTCTGCGGATTCGTTCTTCCATTTGTCCCAGGCGAAGCCGCGCAACGCCTCGCCTCGCTGTTCAACTCAAGTGACGTAACAGAAGAAGCGGCCGAATCACAAGCCAGCAGAATGGCCCTTCTGGAGGACAGTCTCAGCATTACATTTCATCACCCGCTGCTGGGAATCGGGCCCGGAGAATTTGAGGACTATCAAGGTGGCTTGGCAGCAGCTGCGGGACAACGGGGCATGTGGCACGAAACACACAACGGATACACCCAAATTTCCAGCGAGTGCGGTCTACCCGCTTTCGCCTTCTACTTTACGGCCATGGTCATTACGTTCCGCTCGTTACGGCGGGCAGCAAAGGCGAACGCGGCTTTCATCGCTCCATTTGCGCGCACGCTGTCGGTTATGATGGTGGGCTTTTCGGTTTGCCTGTTTTTTCTTTCACAGGGATATAGCTTCAGCTTGTTAGTCATAACCGGCCTTTCCGTCAGTATCGAAAGGCTATTGCAGAACGATAACTCTGCGGCTGATCAAAGCTCCTCTGCCGCCTAGCCCTCAGCAGTGGGATCACTGGAAACATTTGGGAATGGTGGATCCTGCAGGACTCGAACCTGCGACCTCGTGCGTGTGAAGCACGCGCTCTAACCAACTGAGCTAAGGATCCGATCGATGGATGGTCTCGCGCCCTGGTGGCGCAATAGCGGCAACTCTCTTGATTCTAAACCCAAGCTAGCGTCTAAGCAGCGGAGATTTGGTAGTTTAATCAAATGACACGAACGCCGTTACGCATGCGGATGCTCCTGCTGGTGGCCGCCGCATTTGCGCTGGGGTCGCTGGCCTGTTTCGCTGTGCCAATGTACGTGATTCGCCCGTTCCGGCATCAAGGCGCGAACGAGCTCGCGCTAGCGTTGGCTGTCAAGCAGATCGGCCCGTGGCTCTCGATCGCTTGCGCTATGCTGTGCCTCCTTCTGGTCGTGTTCACGTGGCCGCATGCGCGCGGATGGCTCGCTCGAGCGGTCGCGATCTCCTCCGTTCTTGGCGCTGTCGCGGGGGCGTTTCTGGCCCGAGTGAATATTTACGAGCGGATGTTTCACCCGCTTGGCACTCCTCAATTTGAATCTGGTCAGACCGCCAAGCTCGAGCCGGACGACATGGTGATCGCGATTCGGGTAAATGGCATCAGCCGAGCCTACTCGATCCGCGAGATCGCCTATCATCACGTGGTGAACGACACCCTGGGCGGAGTGCCTGTTGTTGCTACTTATTGAACGCTCTGTCACACCGGTCTGGTGTGGAAGCGGACGGCCAAAGGCCTCACACTCACGTTCCACTTGGCTGGGATCAATAATCAAAATTTTCTGATGCGCGATGACCAGACTGGGACGTTTTGGCAGCAAATTAGCGGCCACGCGATTTCCGGGCCTCTGACCGGCTGGCAATTGGAGTTTGTACAGACCGATGAGCTCACGTTCGCGCTTTGGCGAAGCGAGGCCCGTGAAGGTACCGTGTTGAAGCCGCTGGCGCAGTATCAGGGTAATTATGCTTCTAAAGACTGGGAGGTCAAGATGGCAAAGGCACGGACTGTAGTCGATTTTCCGAACACCAGCCTCGCATCCAGAGACATCGTGCTGGGAGTAAATGCGTTTGGGAACACTCGCGCCTACCCTTTGCAGCGAATTCTTTCGGAGAAGCTGATCGAGGATCGGCTGGGCGAAGAGCCGATCATTGTGGTTGTCGGTCCGGACGAAAAGTCCGTCCGCGTCTTTCGTGCAAGGCTTCCGAACGGGAAGGAGGCGCCCGATTACTACCGCAAGGACGCTGAAGCGGCAGCAGCGCACGCCTTGAAAGCTGTATTGCCGAATCAGTCGTTATTTATGGACTCATCAACGGGAAGCGAATGGAGCTTTGCGGGTTGCGCGGTGGACGGGAAGTTGAAAGGTTGGTGCCTCCAACCCATTTCAGCTATCAAAGATTACTGGTTCAACTGGCGCAACTATCATCCGGACACCACCATCTTCCGTCACTAACAAAGCGCGGGTTGAAATTCATGCCACATCCTAAATTTCGTATCCTCTATAGCGATATCGGCGGAGTGCTGGGTACGAACGGCTGGGATACACAGCTCCGCCAAAACATTACGGCTAACTTCGGCGTCGATTTAGACGAGATAGAAAGCCGCCATCACTTAATGTTCGACAGTTATGAGCGGGGTTTCACCAGTTTCGAAGAATATCTGGAGCACGTGTTCTTCGCCTCGCCCCGCGATTTCACCGTGGCAGAGCTTCGCGATTACACTTACAACGCCTCTGTCGCGTGGCCCGACAATATCGAATTCTTCAAGCGCGTGAAGACGGCGAACCAGCTCAAAATGGGGCTCATCAGCAACGAAGGGCGCGGAGTCGCAGAGTACCGGGTCGACAAATTCGGATTGCGGGATCTGGCGGATTTCCTGGTGATCTCGCACTTTGTGCACTTCCGCAAACCAGACCGGGAGATCTGGCGGTTGGCTCTGAACTTAGCGCAAGCCACGCCCGCTGAATCAATTTACGTCGACGATCGCGAAATGTTCGTCACGGTGGCGGCGGAGATGGGCTTTACCGCGGTCCATCACGTTTCGCTTGAAAATACGCGCGACCAGTTCCGCCGGCTCGACTTGATGGTTGAACTTGATGGTTGAATAGAAGCCGGACCGAATCTTGCTCCGGCTTCTTAGCCGCCTTACTTCAACTGCTTGTTTACTTCGTTCCAGTTGACAACGTTCCACCAGGCCGCGATGTATTCGGGCCGGCGGTTCTGATATTTGAGGTAATAGGCGTGCTCCCACACGTCCAAACCCAGAATCGGCTTCTTGCCGTCCATCAACGGATTGTCCTGATTGGCGGTTGAGATGATCTCGAACTTACCGCCGCTATCTTTCACCAGCCAGGCCCAGCCGGATCCAAAACGGGTTGTCGCCGCTGCATTGAATTTTTCCTTAAATCCATCGAAGCTACCGAAGTTGGACGTGATCACGCTTTCGACCTCGCCTTTCGGCGCGCCGCCGCCATTAGGCGCCATAAGGTTCCAGAAGAGCGAATGATTAGCGTGCCCGCCGCCGTTGTTGCGAACAGCCGTTTTGATCGATTCCGGAATAGCAGCGAGATTGTTGGCCAACAGCTCTTCGATTGATTTATTTTGCAGATCCGGCGCGGATTCCAGAGCCTTGTTCAGATTCGTCACGTATGCCCCGTGATGCTTGTCATGATGAATGTCCATGGTGGTCTTGTCGATGTTTGGCTCCAGGGCGTCTGAAGCATAGGGAAGCGGTGGAAGTGTGAATGCCATAGTGTCTCCAGTTGAATTCTAAATTCTCTCTTATAACCAGTCTCTCTTATGATGCGGAAGCACGGTAAACAGTTGTGCCCGCAACTATTGTTTCGAGCACTCTGAGGGAATTGGACGGCTCATTCCATTGAAACAAAACTAAGTCCGCCTTCTCGCCGGGAGCGAGGCCGCGCTGGCGCCCCGGTATTCGGCCCACTCGAGCGGGATTGCCCGTCGCCATAACGATCGCCTCGCGCAGCGAAATACGCCCGAGGCGAACACTGTTGCCGATGGCATGATCCATGCGCAGCGCGGATCCGGCCAGACGTGTTTCTCCGCGGATCACGACGCTGCCGTCCGAACGCAACTCTACCTCGACTTGACCTAATTTGTAGTACCCTGGCTCACACATTGCGGGCATGACCGCGTCGGTCACCAGAACGGCCCGCTCTACTCCTTTCGCGCGCACTGCCGATCGGAAGAAAACGCCGGGAATATGGATGCCATCCACGATGAAGCTGGCAGTGAGGCGATCTTCCGCCAACTGCTCCCAGATATAGTTTTGTGTCTTTGGAAGTATCGGATGCGCGGCATTGCCCAGATGCGTTGACATGGTCGCGCCCGCTGTTACGGTGGATCGGATTTGCTCACCCGTCGCTTTCGTATGGCCAATACTTGCCACTACGCCGGAGCGGACCAGCCGGCTGACATAGGACGGCGTCTGCTCCCACTCCGGTGAAACGGTTACCAGCCGGATATCGCCGTTCGCCGCTTCCTGCCATCTCTGGAATTCATCGAAATCGGGCGGCCGAATGTGCTCCAACGGATGAGCCCCGCGAGGTCCCGTCTCCGGCGAGATATGCGGTCCTTCGACATGAAAGGCTTCGATCGCGTGGCTCTCGGGCATGCCGTTTCGGCTAAATTCATCTTTCGCCGCTCGTAGATTTCGAAGCGCTCCAACGATACGCTCTTCCGAACCGGTAATTACGGTCGGAAAGAAGCGTGTCACGCCAGTGGTGAACATCGCCCGGACAGAGCGCGAAATCGCTTCATGTGTAGTCGAGGGGTTGTTGTAATCCACGCCCGCAAAGCCGTTCACCTGCAGGTCGATAAAACCGGGAGCCAACAAATTCCGGAACGTCCGGAGGCCGAATGAGATCATCGACGCGCTGGATGGCGCGCTCGAAAGCGATCTCGACCACTGAAGACGTTCCGGGGATTCTTCCCACCAGAATTTTTTCGGCCGGGTCAACAGCTCTCATATCCGACAAAAGATCTAGTCCTTGTTTTTTTCACAGCTTACGCACAGCACAGCCGCCCTAACTGCCTTGAAAGAAGAAGGATAAACGTGTTGAAAACGCTATCTCCACCGCAAAAACATGCTGGTAAGCAGGCAGCGCTTAGTGTACAAATTCCCATAGGCCGGGCGCGAGAGCTTGATCGGCAGGTAATCTCGGGGGAGGTGGCTGCAGGTTCGGTCATCGCGCTTGGACAAAACATCGAAATTGGGCTAGCCAGCGATGGTGAACCCAAGGTTCAGGGCAGAAATCAGTTCTTCCGGACACCACTGCCCGGTTGAGGACGGTTTCTGCCCTGGAGGTGTTTTTGCACTCCAGGGCTGGGGCTCATATCAAGCGCCAACCGGTTCGCTCTCCGGAACACCCGTGACGGCGGTAAGCCAATTGAACTCGTCGTCCGTCTCACCTTTAACTACTTGAAAATAGCGGCGCTGGATCTGCTCGGTGATGGGGCCACGGCGTCCCTTGCCGACCACGATGCGATCGACGGAGCGAATCGGCGAGACTTCAGCGGCTGTGCCGGTAAAGAAAACTTCGTCTGCGATGTAAAGCATTTCGCGCGGGATAATCGTCTCAATCACCGGTATCCCAAGTTGTCCCGCGATCTTGACGATGGTGTCACGCGTGATGCCTGGAAGGACCGAAGCTCCCAAGGGCGGCGTAAGAACTTTTCCGTCGCGCACCAGGAAGAGATTTTCACCGGACCCTTCGCTCACATATCCGGCCTCGTCCAGCGCAATACCTTCCGAGTAGCCATTCACCGCGGCTTCCATGCGGATCAACTGCGAGTTCATATAATTCGCGCCGGCCTTGGCAAGCGCCGGCAGCGTGTTGGGAGCAATGCGGTTCCATGAGGAAACGCAAACATCCACGCCTTCAGCAATAGCCTCATCGCCTAAGTAGCGGCCCCACGGGTAGCAAGCTATGTAAGTGTCTACCGGATTATTAACCGGCAACACGCCCACATCGCCATAGCCGCGCAAAACGATGGGGCGGATATAACAGTCCCGCAGCTTGTTTGCGCGAATAGTGTCGATCATGCCAGCCGTAAGTTGATCGATGGAGAAGGACATATCCATGCGGTAAATCTTGGCGGAGTCCAACAGGCGGCGCGCGTGGTCCCATGCCCGGAAAATAGCCGGACCGCGTTCGGTCTCGTAGCAGCGAATACCCTCAAATACGGAGCTGCCGTAGCTCACCACGTGAGAGAGAACGTGAATGGTCGCGTCCTTCCAGGGGATGAGCCGCCCGTTAAACCAGATCTTCTCAGTGGGCTGCAACATGCTGCGATTATAGCCGAGCAGATGGCGATCGACAGATTGCGAATCTCCGGCGAGAATCTAGGAATGACTCTGGCGGGATCGTCTTCGTCGCGTGCGCTGCCGTCCTTTACCTTGGCGCTCCTGTTTTTCAACATCCCGTACCCAGGCATGCTGCGCCTCTAACTTGGGCTCCAGTTTCGAAGGCAAATAAAAGCGCGCCTGGCACTCGCGGCAGCGGTACGGCTTCATTCCCCAAAGCCGCATAAAAAGATCTGTCGGTTTCCAACGCTTGGAGCGGCTGACTTGGTCAGATCTACATCGTGGGCACATTTAAAGAAAGGTTTTCCCGGCGCGACAAGCGTTGGCTAAATTCCTTTATACGTAGAATAGACGCTTCCGCGATAGTGCCAGTAGTTGCAGAAGCCACGTAAAAGTACTATCGAGCGGCCGGTTCTTACCTCATTTCGGTTGATACAATGAGGGTTCATTCTGTTGTATCGTCCTGGAGGAATCGCTCTACATGCCCGCTCTGCCGCGCCGGAGATCGGCCGTTGTCAACGTCGGAGGTGTCAAGGTTGGCGGCTCGAATCCGATCGTCGTGCAGTCCATGACCAATACCGACACTGCCGATTCGGGCGCGACCGTAAACCAGGTGATGGACCTCGCCCGGGCCGGTTCGGAACTCGTCCGCGTCACCGTCAATACTGATGAGGCGGCCCAGGCAGTTCCGAAAATCGTAGACACGCTCCGGAACTTCGGCGTCAACGTCCCCATCATTGGCGATTTCCATTACAACGGTCATTTACTCCTCAAGAAGTACCCCGAGTGCGCGCGGGCGCTGGCGAAATACCGCATCAATCCCGGCAATGTGAACATCGGCCGTAAGCAGGACGATAACTTCCGGATCATGATCGAAGCGGCCATCGAATACGATCGCCCGGTCCGCATCGGTGTCAACTGGGGCTCGCTCGATTCCGTTCTGCTTACGCGCATGATGGACGAGAATTCAAGGTCCCGCGAGCCGTTCGACGCCATGGAAGTGACCATGCGCGCGATTGTTGAAAGCGCGATCCGCAGCGCCGAAAATGCGGAGCATTACGGCCTCGCGCACGACAAGATTATCCTCAGCGCCAAGTGCAGCAGCGTCCAGGATCTGGTCCACGTATACGAAATGCTCGCGGCCCGCTGCGATTATCCGTTGCATCTTGGTCTTACGGAAGCAGGGCTCGGGTCAAAGGGAATTGTCGCCACGACTGCCGCGATGTCCGTGCTCTTGCAGCAGGGAATTGGCGACACCATCCGCTCCTCTCTAACGCCCCTTCCCAACGGCGATCGCACGGAGGAAGTGATCGTCTGCCAGCAGATCCTGCAAGCGCTGAATCTGCGTAGTTTCACGCCGCAAGTAGCCGCATGTCCCGGCTGCGGACGCACTACCAGTACTTTCTTCCAGGATATGGCCGATCAGATCCAGACCTATTTGCGCGAGCAGATGCCGGTCTGGCGCGAAAGGTATACCGGTGTTGAAGAGATGAAAGTGGCTGTCATGGGCTGCGTGGTGAATGGCCCTGGCGAATCGAAGCACGCCAACATTGGCATCTCGCTCCCAGGGACTTTCGAGACGCCCGTGGCTCCCGTTTACATCGACGGAAAACTTTCCACTACGTTGCGCGGCGATCGCATCGTCGCCGAGTTCCGCGATATCTTGGACGATTACATCGCCCGGCGATATGGAGCAGCCGAACCCCTCGCAGCATCTGTCGCCTGATTCCGAAATAGCGCGTCTGCGGGAGGCCATTGCAGAACTTCAGAGCCGCGTCAACGCGCTCGAGCGCGGTTCAATCGTTCCGCGCCCGCTAGCTCCCGCAGTTGAAGAGCCGGATACTTTCCGAAAGCCCGACGAAGTCGAGTCGCGCCTAGGCCTCACCTTCGTCAATCGAATTGGGGCGGTCACGCTCGCCGTCGGCATTATTTTCTTTTTCAAGTACGCCGCCGATAACCAATGGATCGGTTCCGGTGGTCTGGTCGTTCTCGGATTGCTGGCTGGCGTTGCCCTCATCGGCGCCGGTGAGTGGCTGCGCCGCCGTAACCAACAAGCTTTCGCGCAGGGTGTCGCCGGTTGCGGCTTCGCCATCCTCTACATCTCGGTTTACGCCTCTTTCGGCTACTACAAGCTCATTCCGCGCGAAGCGGGCTTTTTCGGTCTGGTTGCGGCTTCCGCCTTTGCAATCGCGCTCTGTTTTCGATTTGCGAGCCCGGCAATTGCCGCTGTGGGCTTCATCGGCGCTTTTCTTGCTCCCCTTCTTGTGCGTAGCGCCGGCGACGACACTCCGCCCTGGCTCTATTTCGCCTATTTGACCTTGCTCAGTATCGTCTCGGTGCTTACGGTTATGCGCTTATATCGGGTCCTTGGTCAGAAGAGCGCTTTGTTTCTCGTCCCATTCAACGCATTTTGGCTGCTACTCCTGGCTTGGCTTCTGATCGAGAATCATCACCCTGGCGGCTTCGCTCTATTCGCATTTGTCTTCGCCGTGGTTCACTTAACCGCAGCGTTCGCCGCGCGCCTGACGCCTGCCGCATATGGAGTATTCTATGTCTGCGCTCACGCTTGTTTCGCGATTGCCGCGTTGCGTGTTCTCGATCTGTGGACGACCCGGACCGCCGCTCCCGCCAACCGCAACAGTATCCTCAGCGAGATCGATTCTGTTTTCCTCGCCGTGTACGGCGTCGTCGCCATCACCTATGGAGCTTTGCGGAAATCGGCCATTGACCGCTTGCTCGGTCTCGCGTTGCTCTGCATCGTAGTTTTCAAACTTTACTTCTACGATGTGTGGCTACTGACGCGAGGCTACCGCATCTCGGCCTTCGTGGCTTTGGGAGTCCTGTTACTGGCCGCCTCTTACGTGTACTCGCGATTTAAGTCCCGCAGCCGGAGTGGGATCGCGCTAAGTATCCGATTTACTACACAGGGCAGCCTGGAGCTTGATACTAATTACTGATGGGTTTCTGGCGTGCTGCACAACGGCTCGGCATCGCTGGTGGGGCTGTCCGCCTTGACAGCCGTGCACTCTTAGCCCGCACGAGCGGCGGTCGCCCCTTCATCCTGGCATTTGTCCCCGGCTCCGAAACGCTCGTCAAAGCTGTACCCGAAACCCCGGACTGACCGGATCAGCGGAGGCGCCGAGTGATCTATCTCAATCTTCTGACGTAGACGAAGGATGTAAACGTCGACTGTTCGGTCTGTAATGGCCCGATCATATCCCCAAACGGCGTCAAGTAGCTGCCCTCGGCTGAACACCACCCCCGGTCGGCTCATCAGAAATTCGAGGAGCCGAAACTCGGTGGCTGTGAGCGAAAGCAGCTCGCCACTCCACCGCACCCGGCACGCCGCACGGTCCAACTCCAAGTTGCCTGCCCGCAAGAATTGAGCCGTTGTCGTCTGGCCCCGGAATTGTATTTTGATGCGTGCAATCAACTCTCGAATAAAGAACGGTTTGACGATATAATCGTCCGCTCCCAGCTCGAGTCCTACAATTCGATCTGTTTCCGACGCACGAGCCGTCAAGAATATGACCGGCGTTTGCGCCAACTCCGGATGGCTGCGAATTCCCCTGCAGATATCGAGGCCGTCAGAGTCGGGCAACATGATATCCAGCAGGATCAAATCGGGTCGTTCTTTCCTGCAAAGATCGAGCGCGCCCTTTCCCGTCTGCGATCCTACCAGCGCAAAACCTGCCTTTTCAACGTTGTATTTTACAAGCGAATACAGGTCAGCATCGTCTTCGATCAGAGCAATTTTCCGCATAGCTGCCAGTCGACCTCTCGATAACAGATTAGCTGGCGGGGCGTTACAAAACGATTACGAAGAGGTTAACTCGGGTTGAATTATGTTCGCGTCCTCGGATGACGCCGCGCAAGTAGCAGGCAAGGTGAAAAAAAACGTTGACCCCCGGTTTGCCTCACTCGTCACTCCGACTTCACCCCCTTGCGACCTTACCAGGTGTTTCACGATCGCCAGACCTAAGCCGGTTCCGCCAAGTGCGCGGGAGCGGGCCTTGTCAACGCGATAGAAACGCTCGAATAGGCGCGGAAGTTCCTCTTTGGGAATGCCGATTCCCGTATCTCGGACGTAAAATTCAACCATTGCGCCGGCTCCTTCGCCCTCCGAAGTCTGGGCTCCCACGAAGATTTGCCCACCTTCGGGCGTATACTTCAAGGCATTATCCAGAAGGTTGCTCAAAACCTGATGTATCGCCTCAGCATCGCAGAGAACCTCAGGGTCATGAGGCGCCGGTTCCAAAACAAGTGCAACGTTCCTTCTATCTGCCATGGGACGCATAGTGTCCACATTTTCGCGGAGCAGATGGTTGACGCGGTAGGTGGCCGGCTCGAATTTCTGTGTTTTCAATTCTAAGCGGGACAGGTTGAGAAGGTCGGATGTAAGCCGCCCCAAACGTTCTGCATTCTGGCGAATGATCGTTAGGAAGCGCGCGTTGTGTTCGGGGTCGTTGAGCGCTCCGTCGAGCAGGGTTTCTGTGTAGCCCTGGATGGAAGCTAGAGGTGTCCGAAGTTCATGAGACACATTAATGATGAAGTCTTTTCGGATTCGTTCCAGCTTTTCGAGTTCCGTTTGTTCGCGCTGAAGCTCTCCTAACATCCTCTGAAATTTTTCGGCGGTTTCAATAAGCTGGTTGCTAAGAATTCCAAGCTCGTCTTTGCTGGAGGTTGGCCTTGGGGCGCTGAAGTTCCCTGCCGCGAGCTGACTTGCAAAGGCGATGATCTCCGCTAACCGCCGGGAAAAATATCGGGCTAACAACAAAGCTAGAAGCGCAGCCGGCAAGATGGCGAGTGCTGTCGATCTGGCCACCTGCGCCCGTATCGAGGCAACCTGCTCAGCCACTACGGACATCGGGGTAGCCAGCCGAAGGGCACCGCCATGGAAGGGCACCGCGAAATACAACATTTGGATGCCAAGCGTGCGGCTGGTACGCTGGACGAAACCTTCCTTGCCGGCCATTGCTGCCTGTATCTCCGGCCGGTCTGCGTGGTTTTCCATTGACGCCGCTTCGGCATCCGAATCAATAAGCACCCGGCCCCCGGGCGCAATCAGCGTTATTCGAGCGTTCGACGCCTCTGCTATTTCCCGTATCTGCGCACGTATCTGCACCGGGGATAAAAGCTCGAGCAGGCGCCCCTTTTGCTGAAGCTCAGAGCGCAGGCGCCTATCGTAGGAATGCTGCGCAGCAGCGCCGCCAAGATAATAAGCTGCAATCAGAACGACGGCCAGCACGCTCACAAGGGCAAAAACGAGCCTGAGGAATATTCGTCCAGTCAAAGCTCCAGTATAGAGTTTTGCGTTGCCGCCACCTTTCAACATTGCGTCGTGCTTCGGCATTCTCTTCCTGTTTCGCTATGCGGTCACGAAGTTGTTAGAAAAGGATGACCGTTCCCCAACATTGCCGCGACGAGGGTTCAGCCGGGCGGGCAATGAACGCCAAAGATACTACGGGCCGAGAAACGTGCAAGTCACAGAGCTGTAACACCGTTGTTATACGACGTTGGTCCAGTGTCGCGATAGTGATAGACGATGCAAACTAAGCAGCTAATGTGCGCGGTCATGGTAGCAGCTGCGGGGCTTTCCTTGGCGGCGCAAACCGCTCTAACGGGGGCCGGCGCTACCTTCCCCGCTCCGATCTATCAGAAGTGGTTCGAGGAATATCAATCCATGGGCAATGTGCAGATCAATTATCAACAGATTGGCTCGGGCGGCGGCATCAAGAACATCATCGATGGAACTGTCGATTTCGGGGCCAGCGACATGCCCTTAGCGGACGACCAGCTTAAAGCGTATAAGACCGCACACGGCTTTGACCTCCTACTGTTTCCCACGGTCCTGGGCGGCGTAGTTCCGACTTACAACGTGCCTGGCGCGATGCAAGAACTAAACTTCACGCCTGAAGCGCTAGCCGGAATCTTCTTGGGAAAGATTACGAAATGGAACGATCCTGCAATTAGCGGGGCCAACCCGGGCGTCAAGTTGCCGGACTCGAAAATCGTTGTCGTGCACCGGTCCGATGGTAGCGGAACTACATTCTGCTGGACGGATTATCTTTCGAAAATCAGTCCGGAATGGAAGTCGAAAGTGGGAAAGAATACTTCTGTCGATTGGCCGGCCGGTATCGGCGCTAAGGGAAACGACGGTGTTGCCGGACAGGTCAAGCAGCAACCCGGAGCCCTCGGTTACGTCGAGTTGATCTACGCAGTTGATAATCATCTCTCGTATGGCAAGATCAAGAATCGCTCCGGTGAGTTTTCGAAGGCCGACCTTCAGTCCGTCGGTGCGGCCGGCGCTGCGCTGAAGAGCATGCCCGCCGATTTTCGCGTTTCTATTACGGACGAACCGGGAAGGGATGTTTATCCTGTCTCCACCTTCACTTGGCTGCTCGTTCCGTCGAAGTTTTCCGACTCCGCGAAAAAGAACGCGATGATCGGGTTCTTGAAGTGGGCGATCACGAAGGGGCAGAACGATGTGGAACGCCTGGATTATGCCAAACTGCCATCTCAGGTCGTCAGTCAAGAACAGCAGCAGATTTCAAAAATTCAGTAGCTAGGATTTGAACCCAGTTTCTTGATGGCAAGTCCGACCTATATCGCAGGCATTCCTCCCGGGACCGCAGTTCGCGGCTTCTACCGCCGCCTCCGCGGAGGGGGCGAGGTTGTATACTTCGCAACGCTGGCTTGCGCGATAACTGTCCTGATTCTTGTCGCGCTCATCGTCATCGAACTCTGGGTTCACTCCCAGCCCACCGTTAAGGCGTTCGGCTGGCATTTTCTCACCACCTCCACCTGGGACCCCAATGGTGGAGTGTTCGGCGCGCTGCCCTTCATCTATGGCACATCCCTGACGGCTTTCTTGGCGTTGTTGATTGCCGTGCCGTTAGGCGTCGCCGCAGCCACGTTTCTCGCCGAATTAGCGCCGCCCCGCCTGTCCGCTATTCTCAGTTTTCTCATCGAACTTCTGGCTGCTGTACCGAGCGTCATCTACGGTCTCCTGGGTATCTTTGTTTTGATACCGCTGATCCGGAACTATGTCGCGCCTGCGTTCTCTTCGGCGTTCGGCTGGATACCGCTCTTCCAGGGCGATTTCTACGGCGTCAGTTTTCTTTCAGCAGGCCTGGTGCTCTCCATGATGGTCGTGCCGTTCATCGTTTCTGTTTCGCGCGAGGTCCTGCTCGCCGTTCCCGTTGAACAGCGCGAAGCCGCGCTTGCCGTAGGGGCGACGAAATGGGAAACAACTTGGCAAATCGTTCTGCCCAATGCCAAGACCGGCATCATCGGGTCGATATTTCTTGCTTTGGCGCGTGCGCTCGGGGAAACGATGGCGGTTACCATGGTCATCGGCAACACGCCGAGAATTAGCCCGTCACTGTTCTCACCTGGCTACTCCATCGCCGCAGTGATTGCGAACGAGTTTGCTGAAGCCAACGGTAACTTGTACGTTTCGTCCCTGATCTTCTTGGGCTTGGTTCTGTTCGGCCTGACCATTGTCATCAACGCGTTCGCCAGACTCCTCACCCTCACTACGGCGCGGAGGGCTTCCTGATTATGCCGACGCGGATCTCACAACGTAGAAAAATCACAAACGCTGTCATGCTTTCGCTTTCGGGCGTGTGCACCGTTCTCGTCGTCGGCGTCCTGTTCTTCATTCTTGGCTATCTTCTATGGCATGGCGGGCGTAGCCTCAACCTCAACTTCTTCACGAAGCTGCCCAAGCCGTCAGGTGAAACCGGTGGCGGCATGGCCAACGCAATCATCGGCAGCGGCAAGGTTCTTCTCGTGGCAACTTCGATTGGTGTTCCGCTCGGCTTTCTTGCGGGAGTCTTTCTCGCTGAATACAGCGGCAAAGCGTTCGCGTTCACGCTGCGGTACACCGTCGATCTGCTAAACGGCGTGCCCTCAATCGTGGTGGGAATCGTCGCCTACGCTGTCGTGGTGCGGCCCATGAAACACTATTCGGCGCTGGCGGGAGGTGTTGCCCTCAGCATCATGATGATTCCCATCGCCGTGCGAACGACTGAAGATTTTTTGCGCGCTGTTCCCAATTCATTGCGAGAAGGGGCGATGGCGCTCGGCGCCACAAAGGCGAGGGCGATTTTCACTGTAGTGATTCCGGCCGCAATTGCAAGCGTTACCGCCGGTATGATGCTCAATCTGGCTCGTGTCGCAGGCGAAACCGCTCCATTGCTATTTACCGCTCTTGGCAATATGTTTTGGAGCCATGGGTGGCTTCAGCCCGTCGCGACATTGCCTGTGATGATTTATAACGACGCCGTCGCGCCGGAAGAAGATTTACACCAGCAGGCCTGGGCAGCCGGCTTCGTGCTGCTCGCGCTGGTGCTGGTGATCAATGTGACCGCCAGACTGGTGGTCGCCCGAGGCGCGGCATCGACTCGGAAGTAATCCGTGGGCATCCCGAATTCATCGAACTGTAACCGCCCTGTAATCGTTCGAGGGATGCCAGCCCGGATAATAAGAAGTGCAATGGTCACCGTCTTTTATCGTCTTTACTACGCTGTGCAACCTGCCCGTTAAAAGAATGTTCGCGCGAGAACCTGGATTTTTCGAGAGGTAGTGAACTGTGGCAGCTCCGCATCCGCAAGCGCTCGCGGCCGAAGACCTTGCAGTGCCGGTTCCAGCCGATCCCGCCAGAAGGCAACCGGTGCAAAAGTTAAGCGCCAGGAACATCAACTTCTTCTACGGCTCGTTCCAGGCTCTGCACGACATCAGCATCGATATGCCGCGGAACAAGATCACAGCGCTCATTGGGCCATCCGGTTGCGGGAAATCCACCTTTCTCCGTACGATGAACCGCATGAACGAAGCCCTCCGCAACACGCGGGTCGAAGGTGAGCTATTGCTCGACGGCGAGAACCTTCTCAGCATGAATGTCACCGACGTGCGCCGGTGCGTGGGCATGGTTTTCCAAAAGTCCAATCCGTTTCCGAAGAGTATTTTCGAAAACGTGGCCTACGGCTTGCGTATAAACGGAGTTCGCAAGAAGTCTCTCGTCGAAGCTGCCGTCGAACGAAGCCTCACGCACGCTGCACTTTGGAATGAAGTCAAGGATAAACTCAACAAGCCCGCATCCGCCCTTTCCGGGGGACAACAGCAGCGTCTCTGCATTGCTCGCGCTCTTGCCGTCGAGCCGGAAGTACTGCTGCTTGACGAGCCTTGTTCCGCGCTCGATCCGCTAGCAACTCTCAAGATCGAAGAATTGCTCTTTCAAATCAAGAGCCTGACCACCATCGTCATCGTGACTCATAACATGCAGCAGGCGGCCCGCCTGGCCGACTACACAGGGTTTTTCCTGATGGGCAAACTGATCGAGTTGAACGAAACGGGGAAGATGTTCAAGACGCCCAGCAAGAAGGAAACCGAAGATTACGTGACGGGCCGCTTCGGCTGATTTAACGATACTTCGAATTAAATGAGGACACCTTGCGCCACTTTGAGCAGGAACTGGAAGAGTTAAAGGCGAAGCTGCTGGAGATGAGCGCTCTCGTCGAGAGCGCCATTTACCGCAGCGTTCAGGGCGTGGTCGAAAAAAACGAGGAACTCGCAAATCAGGTGCTCAGGAACGAGGCGCGCATCAATCAGCTCGAGATCGAAGTAGACGATATGGCGATCAATTTGCTTGCCCTGCAGGCGCCGCTCGCGGTCGATCTGCGGCTGGTCACTTCGGCTATCAAGATAAACAACGATCTGGAACGCATGGGCGACCTTTCCGTCAGCATCGCCCAGAGCGCCCTTGCTCTCGTCCGGGAACCCGTCATCGCGCCGCTCATCGACATTCCCCATATCGCGGGCCTCGCGCAATCGATGGTCCGCAAAGCCTTGGACGCTTTTATCAACCGGGATGCTGAACTCGCGCGCAGCGTTCTCGCTTCCGACGATGCCGTAGACAACATGCGCACCGCCAGCTATCACGAGCTCATCAGCTTCATGGAAAAGACTCCGCAGCAGATTTCGCAGGGCCTTTACCTGCTCTGCGTGGTGCGCAATCTGGAGCGCATCGCGGATCACTCTACTAACATCGCCGAAGACGTATTATTCCTGGTGAAGGGTATCGATGTTCGCCACCGCAACGAGGGCCACGCCGCGTAGTTCTAAGTCAATCTGTTCAAGACATATACACCGGGACAGGATTCCGCGTGGGGAGCGCTACCTAGATAAATTGAGTTGACACCGATTGAAAAGCAATGGAGCCACCCGCCGGGATCGAACCGGCGACCTGCTGATTACGAATCAGCCGCTCTACCAACTGAGCTAGGGTGGCCTCGTGGTGTGATTATAACAACTTAGAGGCTCCCGCAGCGTCGCGGCGTTATCCTTGTAATCTAAGCCGATGCTTTGCGTAAGGCGGCTCTCATTCGCGCTGGCATTCTTGCTGGCGCGGAGCGCGTTTGCTCAACAAACTGTTCCTGTCCCGTTGCGAGTGGACGCCGGAACCCCCCTGCGGCTCTACATCACGCAGCGTGTCTGGTACCGTCTCAATGCAGTTGTCCAGGCAAAGCTCGTCGAACCTGTTTGGGCCTTCGACAGAGTGGTCATACCTGCCGGGACCATCGTTCAGGGTCGAGTGGTAAAGCTGGATCCAGTTCCTAAGATGATTCGACTCCGCGCCATCGTCGGCGGTGATTTCACGCCGCTAAAACGGGCGCAAGTCTCCTTTACAAACGTGACGTTGCCCGACGGCCGCGCGCTGCCGTTGCAAACCGAGAACGCGCTGGGGCTGGCCACCATTTACGTTCCGCCGCGCGCCAGGAAATTTAACAAGAAACCAAATGCCAAGGCCGCCAGTACGAATCAGGTACGTAATCAGGCCACGCAACTCTTGAAGCAACAAGCGCAGGCGCAAATCAATGCTCGAACGCTCGGGTTATATGACTTTGTGCGTGGCCCGAACAAGCGGGAATGGATTGAGAATTTTGTCTTTTCGAAGCTTCCTTACCATCCGCAGTGGTACCGCAGCGGCACTCGCTTCGATGCCGTCCTGGACGCGCCGCTCGATTTCGGAAGTGTAGATGTGGGGTCGGGAGAACTTGCGGGTGTGGGCACCCAACCGCCGCCGGATTCAATTGCCCGAATGCGGATTCTGACGACCATCAGTTCGGGGGATGCGCATCTTGGCGACAGCATGGAAGGAATGTTGTCCCAACCGTTATTCACGGCCGATCACAAACTGGTGTTGCCGCAGGGCTCGCGGTTAAGAGGCAAGATCACGCTGGTGCAATCGGCACGTTCTTTCCATCGCGGCGGCAAGCTTCGCTTCACCATCGAAGAGATGCAAGCGCCTACGTCCGCGCTTGCATCCAGCGTTACTCCGGAGGGGCTTCACGAACGAGTTCAGCCCGCTCAAGCACAACTGGCGGCGGTGGAAGCGGACCCCAATGCGGTAAAGGTCGATCAAGAGGGAACAGCCCAGGCAACCGAATCCAAGACTCGGCTGTTGCGGCCCGCTATTGCCGCGCTCGTCGCAGCCAAATCCATGGACAACGACGAAGGGAAGCAGACCGCTACCGGAACGGGCGACCCAAACACCTCCGGGCGAGCGCTGGGAGGCTTCTCCGGATTCGGATTATTTGGGATCGCAGCATCTTACGGGCCGCGCGCCGTAGGTTCGGCGCTCGGTTTTTACGGGCTGGCATGGTCCGTGTATACAAACGTGGTCTCGAAGGGACGCGAAGTGACATTCCAGAGGAACACCGATATGGCGATCCGCTTCGGAACTCCGCCGAGAGTTCCGAAATAATAGGAAGGCGTAAGGCATGGTACCGTTAGGAACACACTCTCGTGCCAGCCGCCCAGCGAAGCTACCACATCCTGGTGGTAGAAGATAATCCCGGAGACGCCCATCTCATCCGAGAGGCGTTTCGGGAGTGCAGCCAAAGGTGCGACCTGAGCTTCGCTGAATCTACTGAAGCAGCCAAAGAACTCCTGGAATCTCGCGCTTTTGACCTGGTCCTCTCTGACATGGGCGTTCGAAATGCCGGCAGCGCGGATTTCATCAGAGGCATTCGATCGGACAAGCGGTTGAAGAGCCTGCCCATTATCGTTCTCAGCGGCGCGCCCGATCCCGTGCCCGCCTATGAGGCCGGCGCGAACGCCTTTATCGCGAAAACAATGGACATGGATCAGTTCTTTTCGAAAATAAAGGCGCTGATGCATTTCTGGGTCGACGTTGCCGAGCTGCCGCGGCCTTCGGATTATTTACCGGCATAGCGCCGGCGCCACTCTTCGCGCGTGCACAGGCTCTTGTTGTCCAGAGCGCGATCTATCGCAAGCACACCATGCAAGTGATCCATTTCATGTTGGATCAATTCCGATAGAGGTCCAGTCGCGGCAAGCACCTGCTCGGACCCGAACTCGTCCGTGTAGCGGATGCATACGTTCTGGGAACGCTCGAGCCACACCAGCAGATCCGGGAAGGAGAAGCAATCGTCCCACAGCCGGAATTTTTCATCGCTGCGGTATTCGAAAACTGGATTGATGAGGCAGTAGGTTCGGCCGTCAACTTCCATATAGATGATGCGCTGCGGGCAACCGATCTGGACCGCGCTAATGCCGCGGCCGAATCCGTGGCTGCGCTGAAATTCGTGCAGCGTATCGCGCAGATCTTCCAAAACAGCAGCAGCCACAATCGGCTCGTCGACAGGCGTGGAGACCTCGCGCAGCAGAGGGTCACCGAGTTGCAGAATATGTCGCACTGGCACATTTTCTATCGTATGTGTATGAAGACCTTGCTCGTGCTGGCGGCGTTTGCCGCTGCGGTTTCCGCCCAGACGCGCTTTGAGTATTGGCCGGGCGCCAAGTACGATTCGGCCATTCCAACCGAAAAAGCGGTTATTGGCCATGATCCGGGTGAGCGCATTTCATCGCCCGCGGAAATCGTGAAGTACATGGAAGCGCTGGCTGCGGCGGCTCCCACGCGCATGAAGGTGTTTGATTACGGCGAAACCTGGGAGCATCGGCGCCTGCTCTACGCGGTTATCGGCTCCGAGGCAAACATGCAAAAGCTGAAGGAGATTCAGTCGGCCATGCTGAAGATCGCCGATCCCCGCAAGACTGGCGATGCCGAAGCGAAAACGCTGATGAGCGGATTACCGGCAGTGATCTGGCTGGCCTACGGCGTACACGGGAATGAGATCTCATCTCCCGACGCGGCGCTCCTGACCGCGTATCATTTGCTTGCTTCTCAGGGCGACAAGGTGGTCGACGATATCCTCGCAAAGGATCTGATCCTGATCGATCCATTGCAGAATCCCGATGGCCGGAACCGCTTCGTTCACGATTTCGAAGTTGCGGAAGGTGCTCAGCCGGACCCTTTGCAAATCGCCGCGGAGCACAATGAGCCTTGGCCCGGCGGCCGCACGAATCACTATTACTTCGATATGAACCGCGACTGGTTCGCCATGACGCAGCCCGAAACCCGGGGACGTATCGCGGCAGTGCGACAGTGGTTGCCGCTGGTGTTTGTCGATCTGCACGAAATGGGTTCCGATTCCACCTACTATTTCGCGCCTGAGGCCAATCCGTACAATCCGTACATCACGAAGACGCAGAAGGCGAGCCTGGAATGGTTCGGCAAGAACAACTCGCGCTACTTCGATCAACTCGGTTTCAGCTACTTCACCAAAGAAGGCTACGACGAGTTTTATCCGGGCTATGGCGCCAGTTGGCCGCTCTATTACGGCAGCCTCGGCATGACCTATGAACAGGCATCGACGCGTGGCTTGGTGGTGAAAAAGGCGGATGGGTCGCTAGTGACTTATCGCGATACGGTGCGGGAACATTTCGTCACGTCGATCTCGACGGCTGAAACGGCGGCGCGAAATCACGATCAACTTCTCGAGAACTTCTATCGCTATCGCAAAGAGGCGATAGATGAGGGTTCCCATGCTGCCTGCGCGAGAGTACATCCTGGTGCGCCAAGGGAACACCTCAGAAGTGGACAAGCTGGCGGCGAATCTCGCCGATCAAGGTATTGAGGTGAAGCGCGCCACGGCCGCTTTCCAGAGCGGTGGCAAGAGCTATCCCGAGGGAAGTTACGTGATCCCACTTGCCCAGCCTTCATACCGGTTGATTCGGGCTTTGCTCGACACGCAAGTTTCGATGGAACCTGACTTCCTGGCGAGTGAAGAGCGGCGCCGCGTGGCCAGACAACCGAGCGAGATGTACGATGTCACGGCTTGGTCGATTCCTTTGCAGTACGGCATCAGCATGGTGAGCGCTGCGCAAGAATCCAAGGGAAGTTTCGAAAACGTGCCCGCAAACTATCGACCGCAAGGGCGAGTGATCGGCGATGCACCCGAGGTCGCGTACCTGGTGCCTTGGGGGATTTCGGCTTCGGCACGATTTTTGGCCGCGGCTCTGCAGGAGGGCTTGCGGATAGCAACCACGGACAAGAGCTTCACGCAAAACGGCCGCAAGTATCCGAGCGGAACTTTGATCCTGAAAGTGAAGGAGAATCCGCCGAGTCTGGGCGACGCGGTGGCGCGGCTGGCGGCATCGACGGGCGCGGAAGTCTTCACTACCAATACCGGTTGGATGGACGAAGGTCCAAATTTCGGCAGCCAGTACGTCTCCTATATTCCGGCGCAAATGAAGATTGCGCTGGCCTGGGATCGTCCTACCTCGGCGAGTTCGGCTGGGGCCACGCGCTACGTTCTGGAACGGCAATACGGTTATCCGGTGACGGCGGTCCGCACCCAACAGTTAGCGAGCGGCGATCTAAGCCAGTTCAAAGTGATCATTCTTCCGGACGGTGGATTCGGCGAGGGATACGCATCGGTGCTGGGCGCGAACGGCGGACGAAGATTGCGGGATTGGGTGCAGAGCGGAGGCACTTTGATCGCTCTGGGGCCGGGAGCAGTTTCGTATTTGGCGGACCCTCGAAATGGAGTGCTGGCCGTCTCGCAAGAGAATGCGGCGCATGAAGGAGAATCAGCAAAACCAGCGGGCGGCGGCGCGGCACGAACTAGACCGGCTGAGGAAGAGGCGGCGCCGCAGAACGGCCGCGTGCCGGGAAAGCTTTTCGCCTCCGACAAAGATTTTGAAAAAGCCATTCTTCCGGATGCGGAGCTGCCGGATTCTCTGCATGGAGTTCTGTTGCGCGCCAAAGTGAATCAGGACAACTGGGTGACTGCGGGCGTGCCGGAGACGGTGAACGTTCTGGTGACCGGCCGCGCGATTTTCAGCCCCATCAAGCTCGACAAGGGTTTGAACGCGGCTTATTTCGAAGGACCCGACCAGATGGTCGCCAGCGGTTTCATGTGGGAACCGAATAGGAAGCAGCTTGCCTACAAACCTTTTATCGTGGTGCAAAGAGAAGGCCGCGGGAACGTTGTGGCGTTCACCAGCGACCCGAATTTCCGCGGCTACATGGACGGCTTGAACATGCTGTTCCTCAATGCCGTGTTCCGCGGACCTGGCCACGCGGGAACGGGTAACGGCGGCTTCGGTGAAGAAGAGCAGTAAGTTCTATTGCGAGTCAGCGCTGATGGCAACTCCCTGCTTCTCCAGATAGGGAATGCCGTGCTCCATCCAATCGGGCTTGGGCGCGCCTTTCAAGTAATAGTCGAAGAACTGCTGAAGGCGCACCGTATAGTCCTTCTGATTTACGCGGCGGCGCAAGTTGTGCGGCTCACCGTTATAGCTGAACATGTACACCTCCTTATTCAGGCGGCGCAACGCGAGATAGAATTCGATTCCCTGGTACCACGGGACGGCATCGTCGGCATCGTTTTGGATCATCAGAAGCGGAGTGGTGACGCGGTCGGCGGCATAGATGGGTGAGTTCTCGATATAGCGCAGCGGATATTCCCAGATGCTTCCACCGATGCGGCTTTGCGTATGCTCGTACTGAAATTGACGCGGTATTCCGGGGCCCCACCGAATGCCGTCGTAAGCACTGACCATGTCGGCGACAGGCGCGCCGGGCGCCGCGGCGCGGAAGCGATTTGTGCGGGTCACCATGTACGCGATCTGATATCCACCCCAACTATGGCCCTGGATTCCGATCGCCTTCTCATTGACGAAGCCCTGATCGACTACCGCTTGCACAGCAGGCAGAACGCAGTTCAATGCGCTTTGCCCGGGATATCCGATCTTGTAAGCGATGTCAGGCTCGAGCACAAGATAACCATTGCTGACGTAGAAGCTGGGACTAATCACATTCGTCGGCCTTGGCTCAACAAAGTTATGGACATTCTGGGTGAGCCGCTCATATATATAGACCAGCATCGGGTACTTCTTCTTGGGATCGAAGTTCTCAGGCTTGTAAAGCGTGGCTTGGAGCGGAATGCCGTCGGTGCTCTTGAAGTGAACTAACTCAGACGTTCCCCAATCGAGATTGGCTAGTTGAGGATTGGCATTGCTGACCTTACGAAACTCGCGGAAGGCGGCGTCGGTGATCAGCAGATCCGGGTATTCGCGAAATGTGGAAGCAGCCAACACATAGACCTCCGCGTCGTGGGCCTTGATGGGAGGCGTGAAGTTCTTGGCAGCCATTACGAGCTTCACCGGAGCGGCGCTGGCCTCAAGCGTGGTCTTGTAGAAACCGCTATCGTGGGTGTCGTCGTTCTCGGCGCGCAGCAAGAAAGGTTTGGAGGGATCGATCCAGCGGTCAGCGGGATCGTCGCGCTGGTAGCGCACCAGGCGAAAGACCAAATGATCTTTGCGGCCGAGGCCGGCAGTCAGATTAACAGCGGAACTGCCATCGGGCTTTATGCGCCACAGATCGAAACGATCGTAGATCAGAACATAGCGCCCATCTTTCGTCCAACCGGCCACTCCGTAGGGTGGAGGGAAAGTGGGCGAATCGAACTCCTCGCGCCCGAACGAGACGGGCAGCTTGGAAGTCAGATTGATTTCACGGCCTTCCGGCACGGAAACATCGATCCAATCTTTGCCATTGAAATAGATGGCGTACTTGGAATCGGGCGACCACGTTAGGCGGCCTATGTGCTTCTTGGCAGCCAGCTTTCTTTGACCCGTGGCGGTGTCGACGATGTAGGCGTCCTCGTAGCGTTCATCGTATTCCTGGATGCGGCGGTATTCGCGGTCGTCGCCGCCCACTGCATAACTGCCGTCTTCACTGGGCGCGAGATCAATCATGCTTGGATCGGCTAGCTGAACGAAGGTTTTTGTGGTGACGTCGTAGACGGCGCGATACGAACGCGAGCGCTCGACTGCGGCGCGGACCTTTTGCATAGGCTGAATGTAATCGTCGTTCCAGGACCACAGATCGACCGAGACACGCTCGTCGGCGGGCGTCTTATCGAGAGGTTTTTCGGGTTCCGGTTGCGGCGCGGTTCCAAAGAAGACGCGGCTGCCGTCCTTCGAAAAGGTAATCGTTGCTTTGTCGGAAACGACCCAACCCGGCCGGAAGCCAGTGGTGTGCAAGGAGACCAGCTCAGTAGCGGAATCGGCTTTGCGATCCCAAGCATAGAGCTTGAAATTCGGCTGGCGGGCGGCAGCATCGTCGCGATCGCTCACGAAAGCAAGGCGCGTCTGGTCTTCATCCCAGGCCAGCTTTTCATATTTGCCTTTGCCTGCCAAGAGCGCAACGGCATCAGCCGAACCGGTCGTCTTTAGAGCGTAGACGCCGCTGGACTCGGCTTTGCCTGCCTCGACAGCGTAAACAAGAATTTGAGCATCTTTCGTGAAGGCGTACTCGGACACATCGGAGATTTTGCGCTCTGTTCCGTCATTCAGATTGCGAAGTGTGAGGTCGCCGGCCTCGGGTTTTTTCCCGGTAGCGGGCTTGTCCAGCGCCTGCAAGTAGGCCACGTACCCGTTGCCTTTGGTGGGAAGCTGGAAGCTCTTGATGCGAGGCGCCCGGAAGACCGCGCCGGAGCTCAGGTCAAGAACGACCAGATCGCCTTTCGGCATATCTTCGGGTTTCGTCTTCGAGCGCTTGGCCTTCTCTACCTCATCATGTGGAGCAAAGGTAGACACAACCAGCGTGCGGCTGTCGGCGGAAAACTTCACCGCAATGCCAGGTGGAGGTGGCGGCGCCTCTTCGGCCTGAGGATTTGAATAGTTCGGCGGTGGCGGAGGAGGAAGTTCGCCGATCGGTTGCCGCACCTCCTTGCCCGTGACGAGATTACGAACGATCAGTTCGCCATCGCCTTGCTGCGGGAAAAGCGCGTAGGCAAGATAGTGACCGTCATTCGAAAGCTGCTGGTTTTGTATATGCCGCCAGCCATCGTAATCGGCGTGGGTGAGAGGCCGCTTGTCCGCCAGCAACGGCAATGCGAGCAGCAATATCAACGCGAATCTTGGCAATGTGGTAGGCATTGGAGCTTTTCGCATGATGTTACAGCATCAACTGGCCGCCGTTGACTTCGATGTTTTCACCAACGATGTAACTGGCGGCATCGGAGGCGAGGAAGGCAATGACTGTGGCGACTTCGAGCGACGTTCCGACGCGGCCCAGAGGAATCGCTTTCACAAAATTACCGATCATTTCCGGAGTAGAAAACACTTCGTGGAAGGGCGTGTCGATGACGCCGGGCGAGACGCCGTTCACGCGCACGCCATGCGGCGCCAGTTCCTTCGCCAGAGCTTTGGTAAACGTGATGAGGCCGCCTTTGGCAGTGGCGTAGGCGCCTGATCCCGGGCCGCCGCCGTTTCGTCCCGCAATGGACACTATGTTAATGATGGAACCGCTTCTGCGCTCGATCATTGAGCCGGAAACCTCTTGCGAACAGCGCATCACGCTCTTCAGGTTGAGATTCATGACATCGTCCCAATGCTCCTCAGGCATCTCCGTCAAGGGGAGACGGTCGATGAGCGACCCCGCGTTGTTGACCAAGATGTCGATGGGACCGAGTTGATTTACAGTTGCATTCACTAGCTTTTGAATATCGGCGCTTTGGCGAACATCGGCCTGGATAGAAATCGCCTCGCCGCCGGCCTTGTGAACGTTGTCCAAGACCTGTTTAGCGCCCTTGTCGTTGCGGTTATAGCCGATGGCGACGCGCGCGCCCAGTTCGGCAAACACTTGCGCCGTTGCTGCACCGATGCCGGAAGACGCGCCGGTGATCAGCGCGACCTTGCGTGATAAGTCCAAATAGTTGTGCATTTCTGAGTTCGTTTCTGTTCTGGTACATCCATTGTGCCAACGCTATGCGGGCTGGATGCGCACACCTCCAGTACGAACTCTGCCGATCGGTCATAACTAGACGGCCTTAAGCGGCTTTTTCGGCGGCGATGATGCGCTGGATGCCGGCCGAAACGCGATCCGCGGAGCCATCGAGGGCCAGGTTCTGCAATTCCTGGTTATCGAGCTTGGCTTGAGCGAGTAAAACGTTCCATTTGTGCCGCTCCTGCTTGCGATTTTCGTTAGCTTCGCGGTGAGCGGCCACGGCTACTTTCTGCTGCTGCGATTCGAACCCAATTTCCTGTTTGCGCTTTTCGGCTCTTAGCTTTAGAAGCTCACTTAAGGCTTTGTGGAAGGCGCGGTCGTGGGTGGTTTGGTAGCGCAGGTAGAGCGCCAACTGCTTTTCACGGTCACACTCGGCTTCGTTGTTGAAACAGGTGTTTTGCAGCATCAACGCACGCATGCGCAGCCACCAGGATTGCGCCATTTTTTCTGTTAGTAGATGCTCGGTGATGGTGGAGGGTGCGTGCTCCTCGGTGAGCCGAGCTTGCAGATCCTCGAATTCTTCACGATCTTCCCACTCCAGAAGCGAGAACCCGCCGGTGAAACCGTGACGAAGATTGTTTTGACAGGAAGTTGCTTTACCCTCCGGGGAAGTGGGACCCGTGCTGTGTTGTGCGTTGGCCTGATTGGCCGTGACCTGCGCTTGCGTGGACATTGATTTGTCCTCCTTGATTGAATTGAAAATGAAACCGATGCGCGACGGCAGCAGATGATGGGGAGCTTGCAGCTTTACTAAGGACTACAACGGCGGCGTACACGATGAGTGAAGAATTTTCGGTAAGTTGGTGAAACGGAGAGAGAAGGCGGAAAAACTGGATCCGTGACCGGGAGTTCTGAGGGGCGGGAATTGAGCGACGCGCTTCTGGCCTCACAAACCTAATGCCTACCTTCTCGGCTCATACCGCATCGCCACCGCCCCCGAGCCGAACTCCAGCCGGCTCGCGAGCCTCAAGTCGACACGCTTAGATAGCCCTGCGAACAACGTCGGCCCGTGGCCCGCTAGCCGGGGTTGCACCACGAACTCGTACTCATCGATCAGTCCCAGCTCCGCCAAAGCCAGCGGGAGCTTCACGCCTGCCACGAGCAGTCCCTTACCCGACTCGCGCTTGAGTTGCTGAATGGCCTTCCGCAGATCCCCGCGCACGAGCTCCGCGTTCCAATCGACCCGGTCCAGGGTGCTAGAAACTCAACGACGTACTTCTTTGCCGCGTCGATCGTCCGGGCGAAGGGTTCCATCCAATCAGGCCTGGCTCCCGTCGGCGCCGGCGTACGAAACGCTGCCTCCATCATTTCGTAAGTCACCCGGCCAAAGAGGAGAGCATCGGCGCGATCGAGGTTCTCCACCGCGTGACGATGCAAATCTTCGTCCGCGAACACCGCACGATGATCGCAGCACCCATCCAACGTGATGTTGATGGAAAACCGAATGGGTCGCATTACGTAAGGGTATCGCCGATGGGGCATATCCGCCTTGGCCGGCGTCCGACCGCGCGATGAGCGGCTACTGCAAACGAGCATTCCACCGATATATGCAGGCGTGCGGCCCCCAATCAGCGCGATGCCGACTATACGGACAAAGTGGATTGCCCGGTGTCCGAGTGGATTCCAGAAGCGAAGCGCGCTTCCCGTTACTTGTTGGCTTACCGCATCGAAGGGCAGAGATAGGATGACTATGGTGCGGCTTCGCCGCTCCTTCGCGGAAGCTGGCCGCAACCGCAGCGCTCGATATCCCGTCTTTCGGCTTTGCTGCGGAAGCCGTGCTGATGGTCTGGCTAGTTCTGAAAGAATAACTGCCTCCACGAACAGATAGCGGGATCAGAACCGCGCATGTCTTCAGAGCCGTGGCCGCAAGGAAGCGGTGGTCTTTGTATCGCGGTTTACAGAACCGCGCTCGTAGCGTAGGAGAAAGCGGAGCTTTTCATCCTCACTCCGGTCGCCCTCTAGCTTTCTCAGGGCGCGGGTCTATACTAACTGACTACGCGGCCCGCTGAAGCACCGACAAGCCGAACAGTCCCATTTAGCTTCCTAAGGAGATATATGATCACTCGTTGCTCTTGTATTCTAGGGTTGACTTTTACGATTTGCCTGCTCTCAGCAAGCGCATTTTCGGCAGCCGTTTACCAAACAGGATTTGAACCGCCGACGTTCACAACCGGCGCACTTGTTGGCCAACCAATTGGAGCGCCTCCGACAATGGAACGACAACGCTGGTCGAAAACACCGTTGTCCATAGCGGAACTCAAGCGGTAGTTATTACGCCGGGAAGCGCTGGCAACTTCGGAGCCCAGCATAGCAATGCTGTCAGTCTCTCGACCAATTCGATTCTCACCGTGAGCGACTATGCCAATTTTTCGTCCGCTGGTACGCCGACGTACTGGACAGCTGTTGGCAGCTTCTACTCAGGCGGGGGTAACGTCGTGCTCAATGTAGATCAATCCGGGCAAATTGTTCTTTCTATCAACGGAAACAACACCGCTACCGGGGTCCAGGTCAGCACCGGAACTTGGACGCAATTGGGGTTGGTTATCAATTACTCAACCGAGACCGTCACCGGGTACGATAACGGAGCCGCGGTAGGTGCCCCAGTCGCATTCAACGACGCGACCGATCTGGCCTTGACCACCTTCCAGTTTTATTCGCAGTCTAACGCAGCCGCCACACCCCAGGTCGCCTATTTCGACGATGTATCAATCACCACATCTGCCGCTCCGGAACCGGCCAGCGTAGTTAGCTTGATGGCCGGGCTTGCCGCTTTGGGCTTGTTAAAACGCTTCCGTTGCTAGCTCAATTGCTGAGTCAACTCGGGTTCGTGGCGGGTATTCGATCAAGGAATTCCGATAGATGGACCGGAGCCGGGAACCTGCGCGCCATACTCGCCGCCCGCGATTTCCGCCATAACTACGATGTACCCGGCTGCCCAGCGGCGTCGCTGCTGCACTGCCTGTCGGCGCCAGAGAGATCGTCGAGCCTGGCTCAATCGGGATTGTGGAGCAGAGCCGATGTATGGGTCGTCGGTTCTCAAGTTGCCGTAAAACGCGCCGCCGCGCGGATGTGACTTGTGGAGGCAAACATCTGGCGGCTTCGAGGGCTTCGGGGTGCGCTGCTCAACTGCAAGGCCGAGTGTCTACCTCGGGGCCGAGACGGCTCGGCTCGGCGCTGCCAACATACACGATTTTTCGCTATATTGACGGAGAAGCTATTTCGAAAAGGAGCCGGAACATGGGTGTTCTGTCTAGCGCCGTCAACCAGTCACTAACAACGATTACCGTCAATTCCTCAGCAGACGGATGGACTATAGAAGCAGGAAAAGAGAAGCAGCTGACCGGGCAAAAAATCGAGTTCCGGCCGGGCAACAAAAAGGTCGGTTTCGTGAATACCGCCGCTTGGCTGAACTGGACAGACTTACTCAATATCTCGATGGTCATTGATGAGCTCTCCTACGCCCGTACAACGTACGACAATATCGATCGACAGTCTGCCTTCCGCAAGCTCTATCAACTGGATATCCGTTCCCTTCAATACATCAACGGCACGGCCCTTAACACCCAAATGCAAGATTCGGCACCTTGCCAGAATTGCGGGCTGCTACTGCCTCTTACTCACCTCACCATCGATCACGTCCGGCCACAAACCGGCGGGGAAGTGGAAGCCGTTGCGAAGATGCTTAGAGTCCTCAATCTTACCGTCGCCGGCCCAAGCGGACAGAAGAACCAAGCCCTGCAGGCAGCGGTAGGACAAGCTTTATCCCATCCACAGGGGGTCGGGCCCGGCATGATGGTCGTGCAAATGTTTACTAATTTTGCTCCCGTGCCCACCAAGCCGGGGCGCGGCCCAAAGACGCCGCCTGGAAGCTCCGCGGCAGATCGCTATTCACTGAAATGGGAGGGCCAGGTCGTCTATAGCGCGGTGAAGGCACTCGGCGCTCTTCCTGAGCTCAAGGTTCGCAGCATGCATTCCCTCGTGAATCTCAGGCCTTTGTGCGGGAGCTGCAATGCGGCGCGCGGCAATCCGTTGAAATTCTAGCAAGTTCGATAGGCGAGTCACATGAGCAGGCTTCAACGCGGATCAAGGCGTGGGCGTAGCGCCATCCAGCACTCGCGTGTTAGAGCTACGCACCTTCTGTCCGGCAGCAAATTTCTGTCAAGGTCGCGTTAAACTCCCCAGCAGCGATCGTGTCTTGGCGATTTATCGGGAGGGTCACGGACGAGAAGCCCGTTTCTGGACCGGAACAACGGGTAGGGCGGTTGACTAGATCCAGGGTATTGCGTTAAATCGGGGCCATGATCGGAGCCGCAGCAGACGATTTCTTCGGCATGGCCGGGTTCTGCGCGTAGCGAGTTAAATCGTGTTCCATCTGCCGGAGACTCGCGTCGTTCACCGGGTCTGAATCCTTCATACCGGCAACCGTAGTCTTGATCTTCGCTACCTCGGCCATTACCACCGCTTTCACGTCGGCCGTGGATTGCGGAGAAGCTCCCAGGATCATCACGTCATCGAGAAACACACGCTGCGTCTGACGCTGCAAGCTGCGCAGCATACCGGCAGGCGCGGGCGGTCCGAAGACCTTCTTGGAGCAGGCCTCAATGACTTCCGGCAAGGTCAACGCATCCTTTTGGCGATCGGCAAACCCGATGAGGCGAGCGGCGGTTTCGGGCTCGAAGAGTTGATCGAAGACAAGACCGGCAATGGTTCGCGCCGCTGCGAGATGATCGAACGCATAGCCCGTAGATGACTCCATGTTTTCTTGATCGGGCTGACCGGATCGTCCGCCCCCAAATCCGCTGGGCCCACGATCCACAGCCACCGTGAGGCTTTGAAGAAGCGACTCGGGAATTGCCAGGCTTGCAGGATCAACATCGTCCAGTAGCAGCCCTAAGATCTCGCGCTGTTTTGCAGCCGGAACAATCTCCGTGGGCGGAATGGATTCGCCCTTGACAGCGTAGTTCGTATACATGCCGCCGATATATCGAACGCCCGCATCGATAGACCAGCGGTGATGCAGATAAGTCATCCATAAACGCATGCCTCGCAGGTCACCGTAAGGCTCGCCCGGTTTAAGAATTGCCGGTCCATAATTGGCCAGCAGAATCTTCCGCTGCTCCGCGGCGTCGCGCATGTACTGCGCCGGGTCCGGGCCATCGTCGTAGCGGGCCCAGCGCGGATCGGTTGACGGAGTGTACGTCAAGCCTTGCTGCCGCATTTCTTTGATAATTTTGTCGAGACCCGCTTTCTCCTTGTCCGGACGGAAATACCGTGTAGGCATACCGGACCATCATGATGTCGTAAGCGCCGATCTGCTTCTGATACGCGTCGGTCAGATCGATTCTGCCGTTAACGATCTTGATACGAGGTGAGGGATATTCCATGACGGACGCGCGGTCATTCATGCTCGAGGTCCAGTTGTGGTCGAAGCCTAGGGTGTGACCGGTTTCATGCGCAGTGAGCAAAGCTTGGCGCAGGAGAACCAGTTGCTGCTCCGTCTCTGGCGTGGAGTAAGCAGGAAGCCCTGGATCCAGAAAGCCCTCTTCGAACTCACCGTCATTGTTGCCGCCGCTCACGGCGATCGGCGGTTCATACGCTTGCCAGTAGTTGCTCATGGTGCGAACACGGTCTGACTCAAGGCGCACGCGCGCGGCGATCATTTCCCCCGTGCGAGGATCGGTGAGCCCGCCACCGGTGGAGTAGCCGCGCTGATCGCGGTCTGCCCAGTAAATCATGTTGTAGCGGACGTCCATGGGGTCCATATCCGGCGTGGCGTCGCGAATTTCCAGCGCGTTCTTGAAACCCGCTGCTTCGAATGCCTTGTTCCACCACAGAAAGCCTTGTTTCATCGCGGTTCGCGTAGGTTCCGGCACGGCCGCATCCAGGTAGTAGACGATCGGCTTGACGGGCTCGCTCATGGCGGCATTCGGGTCTTTCTTTTCAAGGCGAAAACGGCGCACCCACTCCACAACATTCGTCGTGGATGGCGGCAGGGAGTAATCCTCAAACCGGATGCCCATCACTCCGATGCGCGGGTCTGTTTTCCGCGGCGTGTAGCCCGTAGGCGGCTCGACGAAGCTATAGTGCAAACGCCCAGTGAGCACTCGGGGTTCCGGTGCCGTGCGCGCCCCACCACTTACAGCTTCATAGGTGACTATCGCTTCCACTTCGGTGTTCTTAGGGAAACCCTTCGTGCGTGGGAGATAAACAGCGCTGCGAGCGGGATCAAATCTCCACGTGGTTCCAGCGGCCAGTTCGTTGACTTGCGGGCCGCCACCGCCACGGCCGCCGCGAGGAGGAGCGGCAAAGCCCGCCGCATCGCGCACGACAAGCGGCGTTGCGTCCACAATTACTTTGCCGTTCTCGGCGCGGAGAACCGGGAGCGCTGCAATCACGGAATCCGGGAATGAAGCATCCAGTCCTTTCTCAATGCCGGCGCCTCCATTGCCCGCGCGAAAACGTGTGTTCTTTTGAACAACGAGGACGCGCGGACCCACGCGTTGGAATTGGATGACGCCCGCCTTCGCCGCCGCCGGCCCATTCGAAACCGACGCTGCCCGAACCGCTGCCTTTCGCGACCGAAGTGAAGTACAGGATGTCCTGATCAAGAGCGCGTCAGCTCAAAGTAGAGTTTGCCCTGCTCCGCATCCCAGAGCATAGGGATGTAGCCCTCGCGGCGCTCCAGATTCTGAATGTCGAGACGCGCGCGGCCCCCGTTCGGGCGCTCGGCATTCTGACTGTCCAAGCCAGATGGAGCAAATAAACAACAAGAAAACAGGCCGCAAAACGTAGCGGCTTTGGCGAGCCTCATGGCGATCTCCTTCACGCTCCGGGGTCACAAATCGGTGGGAAACGCAAAGGATATCAGATGACGGT
>CAWCHX010000008.1:0-284702 GCA_963795445.1 uncultured Acidobacteriaceae bacterium
ACCCGTACTCCCACGCATCCTGCTGGAAACCGATGCCGTTCAGGCCGATCCACGAAAACGAGGACGAGTCCGTGCCACCGGGTTCGCCGTGGGTCTGAACTGATCGCCGCCGGAAACAGCCACAATGTGCTGATCCTTGATGGGCTCAATCCAGGACTTGAAGATGGTTAATGACAAGCTCGGATTTGAGGACCTCTGAACCACACTGGTCTCGGTTTGCCAGCTGAGCCTCAAGGGACCCGCAATGACTTGAGCACTGAAGCCGAATTCTGGCCTGCCTTGATGATCTCCGAGTCGAGTTCAATGGATAATTGGAACGAGGAGCTGGATGGTGGAGATCACGCCCATCACGCTGACGCCGGAACGCCGCGCTGAGTTGGACGACTATGCAAAGCGTCATGGACAAGATTTGCAAACGGCGCTCAGGCCGATTTAGATACGCTGCTGACATGGCTCATCGATCGGCATGCAGGTGAGGCCGGATTACGCTGGCTTAACGGGTTGCAGACAGCAGTCGAGAGGCTGACGGACATGCCGCAGCGCTGCCCTCTGTTTCGCACGGATCCGCGAATCTCATTCGAGGTCAGGCAGCTGTTTTATGGCCGCAAGCCCCACGTTTGCCGGGGAGCAATCACTGGCAAGCCGGCCTACTCTCCTCGATGCAACCACTACCCAACCCGCCCTCACCACGACTATAATGATGCTCCATGCGCTCACTACCGCCCTTCCTAAGTAACAGCCGGCACAACGGAGCGGGACGCCAGTTTCTCACCTGGATGGTGGGCGTTCCGCCCTGTGCCGGGTTCCTCGCCGCAATCCTCTTTACCGCCGTGCCGGCGCTCGCGCAAATCCCCAACATCCTCACTCCCCAGGAAAAAGCCCAAGGCTGGCGCCTCCTCTTCGACGGAAGGACAACCTCAGGCTGGCACAGCACCCACGGCCCCGAGTTTCCCGCCAGCGGATGGGAGGTCAAAGACGGCCTGCTCTCCGTCACTGAGCACGGTGGCGAAGAAGGCGGCAACGCCGGCGATATCCTCAGCACACGCAAATATGGCAACTTCGAGCTCTCGGTCGACTTCCTCATTACCCCCGGCGCAAACTCCGGCATCAAGTACTTCGTCGACCCGGCCTTCACTCCTGGTCACGGCGGCCACGGTTCCGACGTCGGCTTCGAGTACCAGATCCTGGACGACGCCCTCCACCCCGATGCCAAGAAAGGCCGCGCTGGCGACCGCACCGTGGCCTCCCTCTACGACCTGATCCCCGCAGCAAAATCGAAGCCTATCAGGCCCGTGGGCCAGTGGAACACCGCCCGCATCGTCATCCGCGGAACCCACGGAGAGCACTGGCTGAACGGCGTGAAGGTCCTCCAGTACGACCGCGATACTCCCGAGTTCCGAGCCCTCGTCGCCGCCAGCAAGTTCCACATCTACCCCCGCTTCGGCGAAGCCAACGACGGCTACCTCCTCCTGCAGGACCACGGGTTTCCCGTCTCCTTCCGCAATGTCAAAATTCGTGAGCTCCCACCCACATCACCCCAATAAGCCTAAGTCCAAAGCTGATGGCGAGGTTTTTGAAAGAGTCTACCACTTATCAATACCTCGAAGATCTTCCGCTGTGCCGCCAGCGTTTTCGATTACGGCTGTATGCCCATAGAACTCCTGCCGGGCAAATCGGCCCTGGCCGTTTTTACGCTGCAGGAGTACATCCCTGGAGAGGATCTGGGGCCTTACGTGGTGGGTAAAACAGGCTACACACCTTGACTCCTTTCAGGGATTGCGAACTGCGGAATCGTTCTTTGAGTTAGCAACGAAGATTACAAAAGCGTTAGTTCAGATTCATCAGAGGCAAGTCGTCCACGGCGACATCTGGCACGCCAATATTCGCATGCGAGGCGAGGATCCCGTTTCCATCGATTTCGGAGAGGCGTTCTTTCGAGACATGAACTTTGAAACACCCACCGAAGAGCGCCGAAGTTGGATGCCGCCGCGCGGTAATTCGTCTGTTCCTGGTGATATTTTCATATTGGGATGGCTATTACTGTTTCTCGCTGAAGGCCGGCGGAATCAAGTTGACGCCGACACACCCGAGCGTCCCTTCCGCATCGATGACAACGATGAATTGAAGGAAGCCGTCGTCAAAAGAATAGTCGAACGGAATCCGGACCTCTACAACGAGAACTGCGGCATTGCAGACGTAATAAGCCGGTGTCTCCGCGTTTAACATCCGGAACCGAACGCCCACGGCAGAACGTGTGTTGCTCGACCTGGAGCTGTTTAATCCGCGGCGACATAAGACTTCGATCACAAACAATGAGAACCGGTCCGTCCCGCATCCGTTTCTTGCTGAGATGGGCGCCAGCCTTCAACGCCGTTTGCAACAGGTTCTACAGGACATGCAGCATGGAGTGTACGATCTCGTCGGGGATCACGAAAGTGTCGTGGTTGGCCTGACCCAATTACTATCTTTCCTGAATTGCGGTGACCAGTACTTAACAGCTTCCATCCCTTTTGTATCGGCACACAAAGAATCTAGGTATCAATGGGCGTTTCCTTTCAGTGAATCGCGGCGCTGCGGAAAGGTGCGCCACGATTCGGCGTGTGTTCATAATCACTCAAGAAGAGTTGAAAAACGATAAACAACTTGCGCCGATCATGCACTCACACGTCGAGATGATGAACGCGCTGGCTACTCAATACCGCGCCAAGGGTAAAGAGTTCGAAGGCGGAGGACTGTTCACAGGCTTCATGCTCGTGAATTCTGAACAAGAAAGGGCCACTCTGCTGGAGAGCGGCGGCCATTTCGGCCTTATCGTCCGTGAAGGCTGCAGCATCTTGCTTTCGCCAATGTATGGAAAAGACGGCACAATCTTCGAAGTGCAGTTTCGAGCGGCAAACGAGCTGATCGAGAATAGAATCGAGCAGTTTAACGGCCTACTTCGCCGGTCGAGGCCGCTCGAGGAGTTCTACACTGTTCTGAACGCTCCTCCCGCAGGCGCTGCATCGGTTGACACCAAGCGCATGACAGATATCGAAAGCCTCGACCGCGCGGTTAAGATGCCTCGCTGACTCGAGGCATAAGTCTGCGCCGACTCCTTTCAAGGATCGCCGAGCTTTCGTGGACTACTCCGTTCGGCGTCGTTCCCTATCGATATCGCTGACCTTCAAACGCGCCAATTCGGCGCGCCGCAATCCGGTTGCATAAAGAGCCATCAAGAGGACGCGGTAGAACATTGCAGGAGCTGCGTCGATGAGCCGCGTTAGTTGTTCGTGTGCCAGTCTCCCTGCTCGTACTAGTACCGCTAGTTGAAAAACTTCCCGCTAACCGTCGCTTGGAGTTTAGGAGGATTCACAGCATGTCTAGACGCCTTTTGCTCAGTTGTTTGCTTGCAGCATCTTTTTCGTCGCTTGGTCGGGCGAGCGTCATCTATACGCTTGTTGGCACGCAATACTTCGATCACGCCACTTTCGAATACATTGCGCCTGATTACGTGACCAGTAGCATCACTTTATCTCCCTCACAGCTCGTCTATTGCACCTTTGACAGCGCTGCGTGCAAGTCCGTCAGGCTCGGTGTCTCCGCCGGTGGGGATTCGATCACGGTTGCAGATCCGTACGGCGACTCCGATGGTATTTCTGGATTATCAACGACATTGTTTAATACCCTCGGCACATATAACGACGAAATCATCTCTTTTTCCGTCGAGCCGGGTCCCACCGCGCCCGAACCGGCCACTTTCTTGCTTTCGGCCTTGCCATTGATCGCTATCGCGGCGCTACGCCGTCGCAAGACGACTATCCCAGTCACTACATCGCTTCTGAAAACTCCACGCGTAGCCTCTGACGCTTCGGCTTCGTTCAACGCGGCTTCTAGTCGGTTTCTGGAAACTCTGTCCTTATAACCGGCTACGGGCTATTCCAAGGATTGACGATCGTTAGCCCACAATCCTCGAAGTCAGTGGTGTTGCGCGTGGCGATTGTCGCATCCCGCGACCGGCATACCGCGGCTATCAGCGCGTCGAACTGAGAGATGGGGCGTCCCAGGCGCGCTCGCTTGGCGACGATCTTCGGGTACACGAGCGCGGATCCCGAATCAAACCCGAGAATGCGTTCAGGAAACTCCTCCCGAAACAATCTTTCAACTGTATCGTGTAACCGACTGCGCCGTTTGCCTGAAGGCAGCATCTCGACGCCATACAGGATTTCCGCCTGAGTGATCGCCGTTGTAAATACCTTTTCCCGATTCTGCTCAGCCAACCAGTGAAGCACCGCCTCCTCAGGGGATGGCTTCAGAGCCTCGGAAAGGACATTTGTATCGAGAACGATCATCAACTCAATGGCGGTGGACGCCTGACCGGCTGCCTCTGCGGCAAGGCGAGTTCTATGCCGCCGAACGGCTCAATATGCCTGCGGATGGATTGTGCCAGATTCTGCGCTGGACACTCTTCCCCGAGCAGCGCACACTTAAGAATCTCGCGTGCCTCCTCTTCCATGGAACGTCCGTGGTGCGCAGCACGCACTCTTAGCTTCACCTTCACGCCTTCGTCGAGCTTACGAATCGTGATACTCGCCATCGCATCAATGATAGCATTGCAATCACCTGCCACGCTCTCATGCACCCGCTGGACCGCCGCGACCGCAGCACTGCCCGCGCGGCACGCACTTGCTGCGCCGCGCCGCGGTCTTCAAAGATTGTGGGAATCGCCGGCGAACTTTGCGAGAGGAGCGACCATTCCGCCAATAATACTTGCGGCCGTCACGCGCACTGGCTCGGCACTGCCCCAAAAAGTTGATACCGCTGATCGTGTCATTTCGAGGCTTGTATCTGTTGCCTGTATTACGCCAGCGGTTCTGGTACTTCCATTGTCGTTATCACTTGTCTATAATTACTCAAGTCTCAAAGTGCGAAGTATGCGGCTGGGTGTTGCCGCGCTTCGTCAGCAATGTTGCTTTAGGAAAAGGTGATCCATGAAGGCTCTCCGCATTATCTGCGCCCTGTGCGCGCTTGTTTTCGGTCTCCAAGTTTCCGCATTTGCCCAGGCAGTTACGGGTACAGTTCTAGGAACTGTGACAGACAGCAGCGGAGCTATAGTCCAGAATGCGAAGGTGACTTTGACAGAAGTCAACACCGGGATTGTGCACAACGCTCAAAGCAATGCTAGCGGTAATTACACGTTCTCCGACCTTCCCGAAGGCAACTATTCCGTCACCGTGGAAGCTACCGGTTTCAAGAAGGAGACTAAGCAAAACAATCGCGTCGAGGTTAATACGAATGTCCGCGTCGATGTCACTCTCCAGCCCGGCGCGGTCAGTGAATCAGTTGTCGTTACGGCCGAGGCTCCGCAACTGCAGACCGACCGGGCCGATACGGGGCGTAGCATTGACTCGATGAACGTGGCGGAATTGCCGGTTCTGGTTAGCAATCGCAACTTTCAAGCCCTGCTAGCCCTGGTGCCCGGCACGACGCCGCCTACCGAGCAGCACTCCCAGTTCTTTAACGCTTCCGACTCGCTGCAGACCCAAGTCAACGGGGCTCCCCGCGTGGCGAATAATTACCAAATCGAGGGCATCGACGACAACGAGCGCACCGGCCTGCTGCAAGTCCTGATCCCGCCGCTCGAAGCAATTCAAACGGTGGACATCTCCACCAGCAACCAATCCGTGGACTTAGGACGCGGGGCCGGCGCGGTCACTAACGTGATCCTGAAGTCGGGAACCAACCAGATCCACGGCTCAGGCTACGAGTTCCTTCAGAACAACGATTTCGACGCCCGCAACTTCTTCCAGCCGACGGTAGGCGCTGTCCACTACAACTATTTCGGCGGCACCATTGGCGGGCCGATCAAGAAGAACAAGTTGTTCTTCTTCGCCGATTATCTGCGCTCCGAAGATCACGAAGCCATCGCCACCACCGAGACGATACCATCGGCGCTGTCGCGCACCGGCAACTTAAGCGAGGCCCTGAATGGCCCTAGCCCCGCTCTGGTTTATGATCCGGCAACCGGGAATCCGACCACCGGTGTGGGAAGGACTCCATTCGCCGGCAACGTCATTCCCACAAACCGTCTGAACCCGATCGCACTCAAGATTCTGGCGCTGTTGCCCGAGCCCAATCAAAACCTTGCAAGCACCTTTGCGCCCTCCAACAACTACTTCGCCACCCTGCCCTTCACTAAGGACACCGACTTCACCGACGGGAAAATAGACTACACCGTCAGCGACAAGGACCGTGTCAGCGGCCGCTTCAGCTTCCAGCGTCCAGTGGTTTACCAAGCGCCCATTTTCGGCAGTGCCGGCGGCGATGCCAACGGAGGCTTCCAGGGTACGGGAGTTCAGAAGACATACAGTACCGGAATCAACTGGACCCACATTTTTTCGGCCACCCTGCTGAACGAATTCCGCGTCGGCGTGGCGCACTACAACAACACGGCGCAACCGAGCGACTATGGAACGAATGCTTCCACGAATCTGGGAATCCCTGGCATCAATATCAGCCAGTTCGACAGCGGTTTGGTGGGTATCAATATTGGCGCATTTACCAACCCTCTGG
The DNA here is from genome assembly GCA_963795445.1 of uncultured Acidobacteriaceae bacterium. Taxonomy (GTDB): domain Bacteria; phylum Acidobacteriota; class Terriglobia; order Bryobacterales; family Bryobacteraceae; genus Bog-105. Next base: position 6,550 of record CAWCHX010000008.1, read on the forward strand.
TGGGATTTTCCGCTAGTTTGCCTTGGATCCGCGCGGAGGCCAACATCGATTTGGTGGACAACCTGACCAAGACCTATGGCAACCACACCTTTACGCTGGGCTTCGATATGCGCCGCATCCGTGACGACTTGTTACAAACCCAGACCTACAGTCCCCGCGGTGTTTACGCTTTTGGCACCTCCCAAACGGCGTGCGCGGGCAGTTGCCAGCTCGCGAACGGCACTACAAGTTCGCCGACCACCCCGAACACGACCACCTCGTGGGCCAACGACCTGGCGAGCTTCCTGCTGGACAGTCCTCAGGCGTCCAGCACCGGCCGCGACTTCAGTGGCACGTTCCCGACTTTCCGGCAGTGGTACTTCTTCCCCTACGCCTCCGATAGATGGCAAGTCAACAAGAAACTGACCGTGTCGTTGGGGCTACGCTGGGAAATTTACCCGCCAGCCACTCCGGCCTTTCCGGGACAGTTTTCCAACTACATTCCGTCGAATAACACGCTTGTGGTTGGCGGAGTGGGTGGCAATCCCAACAATGGCGGCTTGGTCAATCACCTAAACTATCTGGCGCCGCGCTTTGGACTGGCTTACCGGCTGACGGATAAGACGGTTATCCGGACAGGTATCGGCGTCAGTTACACCCCGTTTGAGGATAATACGTACATTAACAACAACTATCCGACAAAAGGCAATCTCGGAGCGGTAACGGGCGCGAGCTCCTATACTTCGGCGTTCTACAATGGCTCCGTTCTTAGTTTCGAGAGCGGTCTCCCGGTGCCCACGCCGGTGCCACTCCCGTCCAACGGGATCTACAGCGTCTCCGCTCTCGGCCAAAACGGTTCTACGGAAGACTTCTTCCCGACCAACTACAAGAATCCTCACATCATTGCCTGGAACTTCTCGATTCAGCAGGAGTTGCCTTTCCATTTCACTGCGGATGTTGCGTACGTTGGCAATCACGGAGTGGACATGGGCTCATCTCAAAACATTAATGCAAGTCACTTGATCGCCCCCTCGTCCACATCCGCGGTCGAGAACTCCTATCTACCTTACTTCCCGCACACAGGCACCGTATCGCAGTATTTCGTGCCGGTGTCCTCGATGTATAACGGCCTGCAAGTGAAGATTGATCGGCGCTTCACCTCCGGGCTAAGCATCACCTCCTCGTTTAGCTGGCAGAAGGGTATGGCTTACTACAACGGCGGCGACGACGATGGATTCTACGGCTTCTATCTGAACGGTCAATATCACCGTAATTGGGGGTTGAATGATTTCAATCGTACGATCGAATACGTGCAGAGCTATCGTTTACCAATTACCGTTCGGCCAGGGGAAACAATTCCTGAACTCCGCTCCGCGAGGGCTGAACAAGATTATCGGCGGATGGCAGATCGAGGGCATCCTGACGGTCATGACCGGACTTCCCTTCACGGTGACCTACAGCTCGACGTACTTAAACCTGGCCCAAGGCGGCACCAATACGCCGGAACAAGTGGATCAGACCGTCAGAATTCTGAACGGAATCAACACCACCTCAAACGGTGGAAGCCCGTGGTTTGACACAACTGCGTTTGCTCCGCCACCCTGCCAGTCGGCGACACCTAGCGCGGCCTGCCCGACAGGGGCCGCCGATCAGGCCCCCGGCGCTGCCCAGCAGGTCGGCAACGTTGGACGCAATTCCCTGATCGGGCCGGGATTCTTCAACCTGAATGCCGCTTTGGCCAAGACAACCCAATTCGGCGAACGCGTCGCCATGCAGCTTCGGCTGGAAACTGTAAATACAACCAACACCCCGCAATTTGCCAATCCGAACGGCACTTGCTGCACCGCGAATAACGCGAACTTCGGATTCGTGACCAGCACGCTGAGCAGCGGCTCGGGTTCGGTCAACGCTGGCACCGGCGGCTCCGCGCAGTATCCAATTGGCCGTAAAGTTGACGTTCTAGCGTCTCGAGTTCCAGGTAATCTCCTACGACCGCGTACTGCGTGCGCGGCTATTTTGGTTTTTCGAGACGATCCAGCATCTGCTGGATCTCGGGGTCGGGCTTGATGCGCAACGCCGATTCGAAATGCTGGATGGCCTCCGGCATTCGCCCGGGTATCCCCGATAACGCAATCCCAAGATTGACGTGCGCCTCGGCGGAATTGGGATCGATTCTCAACGCGGCTTCAAAATGCGAGATCGCCTCCTGCACCCGCCCGGCGCCCGCCAGCACCACGCCGAGATTGTTGTGCGCGTCCACATAATCCGGCTTTAAGCGCAGGGCCTCCTCGAAGTGTGGGATTGCCGCCTCCGGTTTGTGGCTCTTGGCCAAGTCAACACCCAGGTTGTATTGCGTTTCGGCGGCATTGGACTGCACCCGCGCCAGGTTGTTTCGCGCCTCCTCATAATCCGGCTTGAGGCGTAGCGCAGTTTGATACTCGGCGATCGCCTCCGGCATCGTTTCGGGAGTGGCAGCGAAAGCGTTGGCCAGATCGTTATGCGTGATGGGCGAATCAGGAAGCGCTCGCAGCGCCGCCTGATAATGCGCGATCGCCTCTGGCATGTGTCCGGATTTTGCCAAGGCATTTCCGTAGTCGGTTTGCACGTTCGCGGCATTGGGTTCGATTTGCAACGCCGCTTGATATTGCCGGATTGCTTCGGGGAAACGCCCCTCATCGGCCAACGCTACGCCGAGATTATGGTGGGCAAGGTAGTTGCCGCTGGTGACATCGAGCGCATGACGAAAGAGCGTTTCGCTGTTCCGCCAATATTGGATCTGTGCTTCGCACTCGACTACACACGCCAGGCACGCGACGATGGCCCCCGAAATGGCAATCTTGCTCTTAAGAACTTCCCGCAGGCCCCATGCCAACATGATGCTCAAGCCCACCATCGGGAGGTACGTGTACCGATCCGCACGCGCTTGCGCGCCGACTTGGATGAGACCGATGACCGGCACAAGCGTTCCCAGATACCACAACCACCCCACCGCAAGATAAGGACGCGAACGCCGCTCCCGCAGCACAAGGATCGAGATGCCCGAGAGCAACAGGGCTGACAGCGCAATTTGCCATACCGGCAAGTGGTGTGGATAGGGATAGAACACCGCCAGCCTCGCTGGCCAAAACATCTTGACGATGTAGATCGCGTACGAGACTACGGCGTTCTCCACCCGTAAGCCGAGCGGGAATTGTCCAACTTCGCGGACCGCGCCACTGCTTTTTGGACCAGGTAGGCGGCGGTGGCGCCGGCCGCGGACAGTCCCAGCAACGCAATCTTCACTGGCAAGGCGGAGCGGAGCGACTGGCGCAGCGGCCATTTATCGAGTAGGAACAGCACAAACGGAAGCGTCACGACCATCGGCTTGGACATGAGTCCCAGGCAGAAGGCCAGCAGCGTAAGCCAATAATGCCGGCGGACATAGCTCCATAGCGCAAGGAACCAAAACAACGCGCTGAGCACGTCTTTTCGCTCCGCGATCCAGGCAACGGATTCCACGTGTAAGGGATGCACGGCGAAAAGCATGGCCACGAATGCGCTGGGCCATGCCGCGCCGGTGGCGGCGAAGAGGAAAGCGAAGAGGAACACCGTGGCAGACGCGTGAAGGAAGGCGTTGGTGAAATGGTGTCCGCCCGGTCGCAGATCGAAGATCTCCACATCGAGCAGGTGCGAAAGGCGCGTCGCGGGAAACCAATTCGCGGCCTCCGTGCTGGTGCTCGCCCAAGCTACGCCTTCCACGGTAAGGCCCTGGCGCACGTGCGGGTTGTTGGTGACGTAGTCCGGATCGTCGAAATTGACGAAGCCGAAACCGTAAACCGGCGCGTAGACCAGTAGCGTGGTTAAGAAGAGCCCAAGACTAATGCCGACTATGAGAAAGCGGTTCGGCGCCGGCCGAGTTGTCTCAAATGTCGGGTCCGATGATGGCGCAGGAGGTCGCTTGGACATGCGTCCACTGGGACGAGAATTTCTCTTGTGCAAGCGTGCCTGAAATTCTCCAGCTATGATTCTACGTCTTCAAGCGCAAACGTTCCGCTTATCGGCCCGTCAGAGACACCGGCCCGAACCAAGTCCCTAGAAGCTGTCGCTGCCACACCGCTCCCGTTCGCGCTCGCTCCGCGGGCGTTGTGAATCGTATTGGAAGAGCTGCGCGCGCATGTAGCGTGGAGGCTTAGAAAACGGCGGCCGATTCAGAAGCCCGATCACAGCCGGCTCCCCAACCATCAAGCGGTACATCAAGCTTTCCACCCAACTGTTCTCCTGGACAGTACCCAAGGCGGCAAACCACATCTGCCAGTCGAGCCGCGGCTGGTGCGGAGCCACCAATGGCAGCCCCCGGTGCAATTCGCCGGGCTTATAGCGGAACGAATACTCTTGCCAGTTCGTTTGGTCATTCGAGCCTTCGAGCATAATCTCGGGTCGTGTGGTTGTCATCACCGCAAACAAACCATACGTGTTGACGATCTGAAACGGAGCGATGAAGCTCAGCGGCTTCCTCGCCAATCTTCCAACCTCGGGAACGAACATATCGACCAACTGAATCGCTCCAAACGCGATCAGGATCGCAATCGCTGCATTCGCTGCCGTGCCAAGCCATCAAACACGCGCTGTCTGGCCGGATCGGATCTTGGGCCATCGCCTGCGCAGCACGCCAGCAAGCGGAGCGAAAGTGCGGTCATCGAAAGCCCACAGGCACAGTGCCAGCGCCAACAGATTGAAGAAGGCGTAGTTCCCAGTGAGAATGATTAACAGTTGCAACAGCATCAGCAGCGCCGCGCCGATTTGCCGCGCCAAGCGCGGCCCAAACAGCAGGAAAGGCGCGCCGAGCTCAATCGCCAATGTCCCGGCGGTCATCCCATCCAGCAGCCATGCCGGAGATCGGTACACGTAATAGGCGAGCGGATTCGGCAGGGGCTGGGTCATGAAGTGGAAACGCAGCGCATGCAAATTCCGCCAATTGGGATCGTCGCGGGCGACTAACGCGCCCGATTCGAACATGAGGCGGAAGAGTAGAAAGCGGTATCCCCACACAAGCCATGGCGCTCCGGCAAACAGCGCCAGGAAACCCGCTTCCAGCAGCAGCGCGTCCCATTGAAACGAAGTGAATGGCTGGCCTGCCGATACCAGCGACAAATAAAGCGCCCAGCACACAGCAGCGGAAAGGCGCGGCAGAACTCCGATTGTCAGCAGCAGTCCGCCAGCGCATCCGGCCATGCAGCACCAAACCAAAATTCTGTCGCTGTTAGCCCACCAGAAGAGTGTTGGAACGTAGAAGAATGCTTTCGCGCCAAGCTCGCCGCGCATAGCGGCCATAACCTGAACAGCCGGCGCGATCCCTCGCGCTCCCGCTAGCCCCACAATTTGTGGCCAAAGCGATCCGAACGCCGCTACATAGATCAACCCGAGCAGACGCAGGAACAGCGCCTCAGTCAGTTGCACTGGAGCCGCTTGGCGCAAGTTCATCCGCGCATTCTATGGTATCTTGCGAAGAGAACCCACCCCTTCGGCGCGGTAGCCAAGTGGTAAGGCAGAGGTCTGCAAAACCTTTATTCGACGGTTCGAACCCGTCCAGGTCCACCAATCAAATGGGCTCTACGCACTTAATGGGGGCAAGCCCCGGATCCGACTGATCTCAAGAACACATTACCTTAACTCTCAAACGATAATTCTGGAAATTTCTGAAGCCGTAGGCTTGTCTTTGGAGGACTTCCATTTTGGTATGGAATCCTTCGGTGATGCCGTTGTTGCGGGTGAAGCGCCACATGCAAGCAATTTCCTCACGCCAGGAATGGAGAGTATTGCCGAGGGCAACCAGTGGCGCGAACCCGCAATAACGGAGCGCTGCCACGGCGGCTAGGAAGCGGCGAGCCAGTTTGCGGCAACGTTTCTGGTTCTGGGCTTTCTCCAGCAGCAGGGAACAGAGCCGCTGCTTGAAGCTGTAAATGGCCTCGAGCGCCGGGTACTGCTGCAGGTAGGCTGAGAGGCGCTCGTGCTGCTGGAAGGTGAGATTGTGTGCATGGCGCCGCATGAGCGAGACTAGGCCGCGATGCTTGGATCCCACCGGATCGATGTTCTTCCAGCAGGCGAGAAAGTGATGATTGACGGTGCGCACGACGTGGAAACGATCGGCCACGATTTTGGCCTGCGGGAAGTGCTTGCGCACCAAAGCGCGGTAGCCGGCTGCCAGATCCATGCAGACGACCTCGACCAAGTGCTTGCCCTGTAAATTCGTCAGATAGCTGTCCAGCGCTGCCTCACTGCGGCCCAGCACCACGTCCTGCACTTTGTGATTCTTGAGATCACACAACGTGGTCGCATAGCCGTGCCTCCTGGTGAAAAAGTGCTCGTCAATACCCAGCACCTGCGGGCATTCGCGGCTGATGCGCTCACCGGCGAGCGCGCCCAGATAGCGCAGAAACCAGCGCTCGACAGTGGCGCTGGACAGGCGCTCGCGTTTTGCCAGACGGCTGCGACTGATGCCGTCAAAGTGCTTCTGGCATACGCTGCGGCGAAACGGCTCCGTGGCACGCACCCGCGGCAGGACGCCCGGAAACCGCTGCCAGAAGCTACGGCTGCAGGACCGGCACACCCATTTGTGCGTCTCCAACTCCAGCACACACCGCCGTATGCCCCAGTTCTCGTGCCGCAAACGCCGTGTGCGCCGGTCCTTTAGCCGCAGCTTCGATCCCCCGCAATGCGGACACCCGATCTTGCCGCTAAACCGTGCTTCAATACGCACTTCTCCCGCTATCTCGTCCATCGCGGTAATCTCGTATTCGGGCAAGCCCAATATCACTTCTGATCTGATCAAAACATTCCCTCACAAGTTTGTTTTATCAGTCAGAGCCTTGGCTTGCCCCCATTAACGAGCTAGAGCCCAACAAGTTCCTGCACGATGGCGAGAACCGCATTCGAGCGCTTCAATCTAACGGGAACACGATCCACTTCAAGGAGTCGCCTTGTACTACATTTGCCGGATATCGTTTGACACGAGCCGTTTCTGCGAATGCGCGAAAATCCCGGTCTCGTGTCAACAGCGGAATCCCGGCGTCGGCTGCGACCATCGGTCGACTCTTAGATCGGCCGAGGTCCGGGAGAAGCGAACCTTGCCTCGGAGTCCTCGCAGTTTCGCGTACGTCTGCGATGCAGCAACAAGCTGCAACCCCGTGCGAACGGTCTGGGTGACACCGGCACCGCTTGCTCGCTGAGCTTTGTCGAGCAGCTCAGGCGAGATTTCGACGGTGATCTTGCGCGCTCGCTCCATGGCATCTTTGACAATACCGTGCTAGGCACCAGCATCGGATATGGTGCTATCAAATTGCTGCCGATTCAGCGTAGCGTTACAAAGCGGCAAAGCCAGCGTAAGCACAATCCTTGTAGCAGGAAGCTGCATTCCCGCGCTCAGTTGCTGTTTAGCTCGCGCCACCGATGCACGAGATCCTGGCAAGCGCCGCGCCAGTTCGGAAAATGAAATTCGAAACCGGAATCCAGTAGGCGGCGCGGGATCACTCTGCGGCTCTTTAGCACTAACTCGGTTTCCGTGCGAAGCAGCATTGCACCGATGGGAAGTACCCATTTGGGCGTGGGCAGCCCGATATAGCTTGTACACCAGGCGCGCCGCAGACAACACATGAAATCGCGATTGCTGACCGGGCAGGGGGAGGAGACGTTAACCGCGCCAACGATGTCATCATGCGCGATCAGGAATTCAATGGCGCGAGTGAAATCCACATCGTGAATCCACGAAATGTACTGCTTGCCGGACCCGGTAGAGCCGCCAAGTCCCCAGCGGACCAGTTGGAGTAACGCGTCGAAGACACCACCGCGGTCGGGACTCATGGTCATCGCGCTTCGCAGGGCGACTCTGCGGGTATGCGGCGTTTCGGTTGCGAAGAACGCGCGTTCCCAACTGGTCGCGACGTCAATGCTGAAACGCCAGGTGGAGGGGATGTCTGGCTCACTTCCTCCAAGCTCTCCCGTGGCTTCGTCCATGGGGCGGTCTAAGGCATGGCGATAAATAGTTGCGGTGCTGGCGTTGAGCCAAATGCGCGGTGGACGAGAAGCTTGCGCGATCGCCTGCCCGATCAGGCCCGTGGTGATGGTTCGTGAATTCATGATTTCACGCCGGTGGGCTGCGTTGTAACGGCAATTGACGCTACGCCCGGCAAGGTTGATGACCACGTCTGAACCTTCCAGGGCTTGCGTCCAATCCCCTAAGTCGCGGGCATTCCAGGCAATAGATCTCCACTCCGCCTGTTTGGGATGCCGCGCGATTACGGTTACCGAATGTCCTTGCTCATGAAAATGGCGGGCCAGAATTTGGCCGATCTGGCCAGTGCCTCCTGGGATAACGATACGAAGGGGGCCAGTCGATGGCATGCAGCGGTTGCCTTGAGGTCGATTGTCCCATGCAGCGTTGCAAAAAAAGCCCCGGAACAGAAGTTCCAGGGCCGTGGAGTGCGGGGTAGTTGCGATTGGTTCTTAGCGTTCGCCGAAGCTCCAGCCGAGTGAAGCGCCGTATTCAGGCACCCAATTGCTGCCGAACTGGAATAGATTGTTCACGTAGTGAGCGTCGACTTGCGGTCGAAAGAACAAGTGGGAAGTAGCGTAGAAGCGAATTCCCGCCGAGAGGTGCACCTGGAGGTGGTTCGAGCTCTCCAGAAACGTGTTGCTGCTCGAGCATCCCGCGAATTGATCGCAATACGAGTTTGGATAGTAGAACTTCAGGTTGACCGCGCCCAGGCCGGCCTGAAGCTCTGGAACCACGCGCTTATTCGAACGTGCGGAAGGCGCGTAAATGAAGTTGAAATCGTAAAACATCGGCCGATAGGTCAGGCCCGTATAGCTGCCTTGTGCAAACCGGAAATCAGTTTCGCCTCCCACTCCGAAATGAGGCGTAAGCATGTAGTCGGCGCCGAATTTTCCGAAAGCGCCGGCCAACGCGGGTGTTCTAAACGGTGATCCGGTTCCAAAGGTATCGACCGATTGTCCACTTGAGGTATCGGTCATGGTTCCTGCGCCGGCAAAGACATCCAGGCCGCTCTGCGCATGTGCAAACGTGGCGCCAAAGCAAAGAGCAAAAATTAACGGAAGGGTATTACGTAATCTCAAAGCAAAGTTCTCCTCTGATTTTGATTGAGAGCAGCAATTTATTTGTTTGGCCGTTCGAGAACGGTTGTAGTTCGCGGCAATCCAAATCATTCCGCGTGCTGCACTCGTTACGTGTGTTAGGACGTGTGCCCGTGCGGCCCGGGTTTCATCCAACGCCCTAACAAAAAATACGTAATGGATTGGTACGAGTTGCCGCTGATCAGGCGCGGGCGGGATCGATGCTTTCCGGGTTAATCCCGAGCTCGCGGATGGCTTGCACGGCGCGATTCGCGTCATAGCGGCCCCATTGCGCGAGGCGCGAAAGAGCGGCAGCCGCGATGCTCGCCGCATCCACTTCGAAGAAGCGCCGCAGATGTTCGCGATTCTCACTGCGTCCAAAGCCGTCCGTACCCAGCGCGGTGAGACGTCCCGGTAACCAAGGCGAGATTTGATCCGCAACGATCTTCATGTAGTCCGTGGCAGCGATAATCGGCGTGTCGATCTCTCCAAGAGCGTGCAGGAGATAAGGTTTGCGTTGTGGCTCGCCCGGATGCAGACGATTCCAACGATCCGCCGCAAGCGCATCGCGGCGCAGCTCCGTATAGCTTGTGACGCTCCACAGATTAGCGCCGACGCCATACTTCTCAGCGAGAATCTGTTGCGCTTTGAGGGCTTCGTTGAAGATAGGACCACTGCCGAACAGCGTTACCTGAGCTGGCCCGCCTTCGACAGCTTTGTAGAGATACAGCCCTCGCAGTATTCCTTCCCGAGTGCCTGCGGCTTCCGGCATCGCCGGCTGCACGTAGTTCTCGTTGCAAACAGTCATGTAGTAGAAATGATCTTCGTTGTTCTCGTACATGCGGCGAATGCCGTCTTGCACGATGACCGCTATCTCATAGGCGTATGCGGGATCGTAGCTTTTGCAGGTAGGAACGACGCTCGAGAGTACATGACTATGCCCGTCGTCGTGTTGCAGCCCTTCTCCAAGCAAGGTCGTGCGGCCGGCCGTGCCGCCAACCAGGAAGCCTTTGCCTCGAGAATCGGCAAAAGCCCAGATCAAATCGCCCACGCGCTGAAACCCGAACATCGAATAATAAATGAAGAACGGGATCATCGGTATCCCGACGTTCGCGTAAGCCGTGCCGGCGGCCGTCAGGGAGGCCATGGAACCCGCTTCGGTGATTCCTTCTTCCAGGATCTGCCCGTTCTGGGCTTCCTTGTAATACATCAAAACGTCGCTGTCGACAGGCTTGTAAAGCTGCCCGCCGGCGGCATAGATACCACGTTCGCGGAACATCGATTCCATACCGAAGGTGCGGGCCTCATCCGGAATGATGGGGACAATATATTTGCTCAGCTCCGGTACTTTAAGTAGCGCTTTCAGAACGCCCACGAACGCGCTGGTGGTGGATGCTTCGCGTCCGCGCGAGCCGCCGAGGGACTCGTGGAAAGCCTCCAGCGGCGGAGCTTTCAGCTCGATCTTTTTGGGAGCTCGAGCCGGCAAGTAGCCGCCCAGCGCTTCTCGCCGTTGTTTGAGGTACTTGATTTCGGCGCTGTCGTCCGAAGGACGAATGAAAGAGATCGCGTGGATGTCTTCTTTGGGGACATTCAGGTCGAAACGGTTCGAAAGGTAGAACAGCTCTTCTTCATTTAACTTTTTCTGCTGGTGCGTGATGTTCTTGCCTTCACCCGCTTCCCCTAGGCCATAGCCCTTCACTGTTTTCGCAAGAATTACCGTCGGTTGACCCTTGTGCTCGGTTGCGCGCTTGAACGCGTTGTACATCTTGAGTGGATCGTGGCCGCCGCGGCGAAGACGCGCGAGTTCTTCGTCGGTCTTGTTTTCGACCAGCTTGAGGAGCTCCGGATACTTTCCGAAAAATTCCTTGCGGACGTAAGCGCCGCCGCGCGCCTTGAAGTTCTGGTACTCACCGTCGACACACTCTTCCATGCGTTTTAACAACAAGCCGCTGGTGTCGCGAGTGAACAGTTCGTCCCAGTCGCTGCCCCAAAGTACCTTGATAACGTTCCAGCCGGCGCCGCGGAACATCCCTTCCAGCTCCTGAATGACACTGCTGTTGCCGCGGACTGGGCCATCCAGGCGTTGCAAGTTGCAATTGATGACGAAGGTGAGATTATCGAGTTTTTCGCGTGAGGCGACGTGCAGCGCGCCGGTGGATTCCGGTTCATCCATTTCGCCGTCGCCCAGGAAAGCATATACTCTGCGATCGGTCTTCGCAAGGATCTCGCGATTCTCCAGATAGCGCAAGAAACGGGCGTTATAAATCGCGTTGATGGGCCCGATGCCCATCGAAACTGTGGGGAACTGCCAGAAATTCGGCATCAGCCAGGGATGCGGATAGGAAGAAAGGCCCGGCGTGTCGCGCAATTCGTGCCGAAAGTTCAGTAGATGCTGCTCACTGAGACGACCCTCCAGGAAAGCGCGCGCATACACTCCGGGTGAGGCATGGCCCTGATAGTAGACAAGATCGCCGGGCTGCCCGTCAATGCTGCCGCGGAAGAAATGATTAAACCCCACTTCACTAACGGTGGCAAGCGAGGCATATGTCGAGATGTGGCCGCCGATATTGGGATCGTACTTATTGGCGCGCACCACCATCGCAGCCGCGTTCCAGCGGATCAGGCTCTTGATGCGTCGTTCTATCGCGCGATCGCCCGGATATGGAACCTCTTCATGGGCGGGAATCGTGTTCACATACGGAGTGTTAATCTTCTGCGGCGTCGAGACGCCGAAATTGGCGGCGCGGTCGAGCAGTTTCTCGAGCAAGTAGGCGGCGCGGTCGGGTCCGGCCTCATCCACCACCTGATCTAAAGCCTCCAGCCATTCCGAAGTTTCCTCAGCATTTAGATCCGTCTGGCGTTCTTCTTTGGTTTTGAGCATCTTTTGCGGTAAATTTAACAGTACAGCTTCAATTCAGCACGCGAAACTGCATCGGGGCAGCGGTTTCAAGCCACAGCTCAACGGAGTGACCTAGGCCTCAAAAAACAGGGTTACTAGAGTTAATTATCGCTTATCGCTTGCTTTTCCTGGCCCCGTAAGGCAATCTAAAAGGTTTTCGGAGAACAACTCTTTTTGATGAAGGTGCGAGTCCTCTATCATGACCACTGCTTTGATGGGGCAGCATCAGCAGCATTTGTTACGCGCTTTTTACAGAAGGAGTTCTTTCCGGATGCGGAGTTTTACTACACGGGACTGGCTCATCGCGCCGACCAGCTTTTTGAGGACAGCCTTTTCGACGGGGACGCCAACGTCATCGTGGATTTCAAATACGCGACACATCCGAACGTAACTTGGTGGTTCGATCACCACCAGAGCGCATTTTTGAGCCCGGAAGATGCGGAACACTTCCGGCACGACACCTCCGGCCGTAAGCTGCTGGACCCCAGTTATCGCTCTTGCACGAAATTTATATCGACTGTGGTCAAAGAGCAGTACGGGTTCGAAGCGCCGGATCTGGAGGAATTGGTGACTTGGGCGGACATCGTCGACGGAGCGCTATATGAGAGCGCCGAAGCGGCGGTCGAGATGAACGCACCGGCGATGAAATTGACGCTCGTGATCGAGGGAAGCCAGGGTCCGGATATGGTTCAAAAGATTATCCGCTTGATGCAGCACAAATCGCTAACCGGGATCATCGTGGATCCGGAGATCCAGACCGAATACAATCGCTTGCACGAAACTCACCTTCTGAACATCGACATCATTCGCCGCGCGGGTTCGTGCGATCGCGGCGTTATCTATTTCGATCTGGTCGATTACGGTATCGAAGGCTACAACAAGTTCATCCCGTACTACCTGTTTCCGGATTCCGCTTACACAGTATCCGTTTCCACCTCCAGCTTCCGCACAAAAGTTTCGGTAGGTTCGAATCCATGGGTTCGCGAGCCATTACGCCATAACCTGGCGACGATTTGCGAACGGTATGGCGGCGGCGGCCATCCGAAAGTGGGAGCGATCAGCTTTCCAATCGGCGCCGTGGCAGAAGCGCGAAAAGCGGCTGCGGAAATCCGGGAAGAATTGAAAGGTTGAGCTGAATTCGTGGCACAGGGCTCGCCGATCGGCGTTCGCAATCTGGTAAAGCGCTACGCGAAATCGAAGACGAACGCCGTCGACGGCGTTTCATTCGAGGTCCCGCGCGGCGAGATATTCGGCCTGCTGGGCCCGAATGGAGCGGGCAAGACGACCACCATTGGCGTACTGACCACCGCTATCGTTCCCACGCATGGCTCGGCGTTCATCATGGGCATCGACGTGGCTCGCGATCCCATGGACGTGAAGCAACGCATCTCTGTCGTGCCGCAGCAGAGTAATCTTGACCGCAGCTTGAAAGTCCGCGAAATTCTGACCTTTCATGCCGCCTATCATGGCGTCCCGCGCAAGCAGCGCGAAACGTTGGCTGACAAGCTACTCGTGGAACTCGGGCTGGGGGACCGGAAGAATGAAAAAGTAAATCGCTATTCGGGCGGAATGGCGCAGCGGCTCATGATTGCCCGCGCGCTGATGCACGCGCCGGACGTACTATTCCTGGATGAGCCGACAAACAATCTGGATCCGCAATCGCGGCTTTTTCTCTGGGAACGAATCCGTGATCTCAACGCGAGAGGCCTCACGATTCTACTGACCACTCACGACATGGATGAGGCCGACAAGCTCTGCCACCGCATAGCGATTATGGATCACGGCAAAATTCTGGTAAATGACACTTCAGCCGAACTGAAAAAGCTGATTCCGGGGGGAACAGTTTTGGAATTGCGGGCATACGCTTCGCTCTCAGGAGAGCCGGCTATTCGTGAGCGGGTCGCCGCCGCCCTGGGCGCTCTTTTCGGGGTGACCAAGGTGGACACATTGACGAACGGCGCGGCCGAACCGGCGCCCGAGCCTGGATCTCTGACCTATCGAGTTTATGCCGATGCCGCAAACACTCTGATAGGACCAGCCGCGCAGGCAGTAGTAACCGCCGGGGCGGAAGTTCGTGATCTAAGCGTCAAAGAGCCTACTCTCGAAGAAGTATTTATTTTTCTGACCGGGAGGCATCTTCGCTAGTGGCCGAAACCGATTCCACCACGCTCGACATCCCGCACAAGCACTCCACGCGCGTCGGCAATCGCTCCGGCCTTGCTCTAAAGGCCTTCATTGCTATGCTGCAACGCGATATGGTCGTCACGGGGCGCGAGTTCGTTCCGTTTCTCCTTCAGGCTTTGATGCAGCCGCTGTTTTTTCTTTTCATTTTCGGCAAAGTACTGCCCGGCAGCGGATTGGCGGCCGGTAATTTCGCGGCGCTGATGCTGCCTGGCATCGTGGCGCTGACGGGAATGATTGCCGCCATGCAGGGCGTGACGCTTCCGTTGGTTCTGGATCTTGGTTTCGCTCGCGAGATCGACGACCGCTTGCTTTCCCCCCTGCCCGTCTGGTGGGTAGCGCTGGAAAAAGTGCTCTTCGCCGCTGTCCGCGGAGCCATCGCGAGCTCGGTCATCTTCCCGCTCGGCTGGTGGATTCTCGGTAGCGGCTTCTCCGTTCGCGCGGATCGTATTCCCGCCTTGATCGGCATGGTTATCCTCACAGCTTGCGTCGGTTCCACTATCGGCCTCTTGATGGGAACAATTATCAAGCCGGAACAGATCAGCCTGATGTTTACGCTCATCTTCACTCCGCTGCTCTTCACCGGTTGCACTTACTATCCTTGGGGAGCGCTCGGCAACATACGATGGTTCCAGATCCTGACGCTTTTGAATCCGCTTACCTACGCTGCCGAAGGATTACGATATTCCATGGTTCCTCCTTTGGGCGGGCACAACTTTCCCACCCTCAGCCTCTACGCAATTCTGCCGGCATTGGGGATCTCCGTGGTGGCGACGTTTCTGATCGGCACACGAACTTTTTATCGCCGAGTGGTGACCTAGCCGCGCTTCGATATGGATTCGAACTCTAAGACTTCGGCGGCCAAGGTCGTTGTCGCCACTACGGTAGCGCTTGCGTTTATCAGCTACTGGCGCGGCGCAGCCATCGTCCTGAGCGATTTGGCGTCTTCCATGTTCTACGCCGGCGGCATCGCCGAGCAGGCGGTCGGGAAATCGGCCGCCTGGTACGTGCTGGGCGTCATGATCTTTAGTTTCGCCGTTCGCTCCGTTTACATGGAGAGCTGCGGCATGTTCGTTCGCGGCGGCGTTTACGTTGTAGTCCGCGACAGCATGGGTCCGTTTGCGGCCCGCATGTCAGTCTCCGCCCTGGTGTTTGACTACATTCTGACCGGCCCCATCAGTTGTGTCAGCGCCGGGCAATACCTCGGCCGCCTGATCAACGAGCTATTCGGGTTCGCTCACCGGAACACTCATCTCGATCCCAATACGTTCGCGGCCTTCTTCGGCGTGATCGTTACGATTTATTTCTGGCGCAGCAATGTCCGGGGTCTCGAGGAGTCCAGTTCTGCGGCCCTCAAAATTATGCAGATCACCACCGTCATGGTCGTGGCGATTTTGATCTGGGCTCCCGTAACAATTTTGCTGCAAGGGAAGTGGCAACTGCCGCCCTCTCCCGTGCCCAGCCACCTGGTTTTGCATCACGAATCTTTAGGCTGGTTGCGAGGCACCGTTTGGCCCACCATACCTATTGTTGCCGTTACCATTGCCTTCGGCCACTCGCTGCTATCTATGAGCGGCTTCGAAACATTGGCTCAGGTCTACCGCGAGATTGCTTCTCCAAAGCTGAAGAATCTGAAAATTACGGCCAATATTGTTTGCGTCTATGCGATCTTTTCGACCGGACTTATCACTTTGTTCGCCGTGATGATCATCCCGGACGCCCTGCGTAGGACATACGTCGATAACTTAATCGGCGGACTGGCGATGAATTTGGCTGGGCCGGAGATGTTACGGCTGGTGTTCCACGTGTTCGTTGTCATCGTAGGCGTGCTAATCCTCTCGGGAGCGGTGAACACGTCCCTGATCGGCGCAAACGGCGTGCTGAATCGCGTTGCGGAGGACGGCGTGCTGTTGGAATCGTTTCGCAAGCCGCACCCCAAATTCGGCACCACCTCGCGCATCATCAATGGCATTACAGTCCTGCAACTCGCCACTATCGTTCTGAGTCGGGGAGATGTTTATCTACTCGGCGAAGCGTACGCCTTTGGCGTGGTTTGGAGTTTCGCCCTCAAGGCGCTCGGCGTCCTCGCTTTGCGTTTCCAGCGGCATGATCAGGAGTACAAGGTTCCACTAAATTTCCACATTGCGGGGAAAGAGATCCCCGTCGGTCTCGCGGCGACAACTCTGATTTTGCTGGCTACTGCTATCGTCAACCTATTCACGAAGGAGTATGCAACCATTTACGGCGTCAGCTTCACCGTGGCGTTTTTTTTGATTTTTACGATCTCCGAGCGCATTAACATCCGAAGGCACGCAGCGCGCCAGGACCATAGCCTCGAACGCTTCAATCTGCAACGGCAGCCCAGTATCGATGCGAAATCGCTTCATGCCCGCCCCGGGAGTGTCTTGGTTGCCGTTCGCAATCCGGCCAACATGCAGCATTTCAAGCGCACTCTACAAAGGACGGACCTTCGCCGCAATGACATCGTCGTAATGACCGTGCGACCGCTCGGTACCGATAGCGAATACGATCTGAACGACGATCAGGTCTTCGGTTCGGACGAAAAGACCCTCTTTACCGCTGCTGTCAGCATCGCTGAGAAAGAGGGCAAACCGGTAGAACTGTTGGTTGTCCCTGCCTTGGACCCATTTGACGCTCTGGTCCAAACGGCCAGCCGTCTGAAAGTATCGCGGCTCGTGACTGGCGTTTCTCCGCGCATGGATTCAAGCGAGCTGGCTCGAAGAATCGGGCTCGCATGGGAAAAGCTTCCCGAACCTCGGCATCCCTTTTCGCTTGAGATCATCACGCCGGACCGCCCCTCGACCTACGTCAATCTGGGACCGCACCCGCCCCGGCTCTGGCCTGAGGACGTCAACAAGCTGCATGATCTTTGGCTGAGGCTCAGTTCGGAAAACGCCTTGGGAGCGAAACTTCACCACCGCGACATCGTGGGATTCGCGCTCCGCCGGCTCGAACAGGAATTGAGCAGCGCGGAACGGGAAGAACTGCTCGGCAAACTGAGCCAGGAGCTCCGGAAGCATTGAGTATCCAACTATCCTTCTGAGAAGAACCGCTCCTTCTCGGACGCCAGTTTGAAATCCATTTCGGCCGATTGCAGGATCTGCGTCCCCTCATCTTCGCTTTGGGCGACGAACAACAGAATATCGGTAATTACATCCGTGGCGCAGGTATAAATGTCAGTAGCTCCGCTGGACCGATATTTCTTGATTATTTCCTGGCCTCGCCGTTTTCGTTCTTCAAGCTCCGACATACGGTCCTCCTCTAATCACCGTTTGTTGTTATCACTATCTTCTCGCGCCACGCTGGCAAAACATCTTGATCGGCGATCGCTGTGGAGCGCATTGTGGAGTACAATCCACGTATCGAGAGATTCAGGTTGTGCTTGATTTGGAGCTCCTGCGTGCCACCGAACGCGCGGCGCGCCGGAGCAAACTGAATCGATCCGCGCTAATTCGCGAGGCTCTGCGTCAGCACCTTAAGAAACTCAAGATCGGAGAACTGGAAAAGAGCGACCGACGAGGATACCAGAGCACATCCGAAGATGCTAATGAGCTGTTACGTTGGGAATCGGAGGCGGTTTGGCCGGCAGATTAGCGCCCGGTGACGTTCGTCTCTATCAATTTGCGCCTTCGGATAAAAAGAGACCGGTCGTCGTACTCACGCGCGATACGGCCCTCCAGTACCTGTCGACCGCAACCGTCGCGCCGATCACTTCGACCATACGAGGGGTACCCTCAGAGGTTCGGCTTGACGAGGCCGATGGCATGAAGTCTCCCCGCGCAGTAAATCTCCACAACCAGGTAACGGTATCCCAACACCGCTTGGGAAGGCGGATCGCATGCCTGGGTCCCCAGAGGATGACTGAAATTTGCTCCGCGCTAAGATTCTCGCTCGGCTGTGAGTCGCAATAATTTCCGGTAGGTTCCAGTCAAAGCCGGATCGCCACGGATACACCATCTCGAATTGGAAGCTGAGTCGTGTAAAACTGTGGCGACGCGAACAAGCGCTGATTAAACAGGCACACTGCGCGATCGGTTACTTGCTGCGGGTCGAGCACGCTGCCGTGCCATAGCGTGTTGTCTGTAACGAACAAACCGCCGCGTTTGATCCGATCCGGCACGGCGTCTAACACGGCGGGATAGCCGTCTTTGTCGACATCGTTAAAGATCAGATCAAATTCGCCCGGCACGGAGGCCAAAGCGGTGAGCGCGTCCTCAACGTGCACGTGAACGCGGGCAGCCACGCCCGAACGCTCGAAATAGCCGCGCGCCTGTTCGGCATTCGCCGAGCTGCCGTCCGAGTAATGCACTTCCGCGCTGGAACCCGCCGCGCGAGTTAGCCAAATAGTCGAATAGCCAATCGCCGATCCGAGCTCAAAGATTCGTTTGGCTTTCGCCATCATTACAAGGCTGGCTAGAAAACGCCCGACCGCGGGCCCCACGATAGGAATTTTGTGTTCGGCTGCATAAGCTTCAATCTCCGCCAGCACCTCGTCACGCGCTGGAAGCAGGCCATGCATGTACTGCTCAATGTTGGGATCCGTAATCATCTCGTGTGAACTCCGGGAATCGACAAGCCTATCAGGCCGATCATCAGGTGGGGCGGCAAACTCGCGGATAAAGGCGCCGTGCAAGATCGGCCGGGTTCTCGTGTTTTTCTGCGGAAGTTAATGTCCTTACCCGTTTCCTGACGATAAAGCCAAGAGGAAGCATCGTTCTTATTCGTAAGGGACGGAGCGGCGAGTGTTGGTCGCTCCCCTGGCCAGAACGGCATTCCCTTCGGCTTATGCCGGACATAAACGAGAGGGATAGTATCGCGATTCTGCAATCCGCCCCGGACTGCATTGTCATTGCGGATCTCTCCGGCAGAATCATCGAGTTCAATCCCTCCGCCGAAAAAGTGTTCGGGTATGCACGGACCGCGGTACTTGGCAAAGACGTCGCGGAAACGATCATCCCTCCAAAGTTTCGCGGCGCATATAGGCGGGGTATGGAACGCTTCCGATCTACTGGCCAGGGTCGCTTGATCGGGCAGCGGATTGAAGTTACCGCGATGCGTTCCGATGGCGCTGAGTTCCCGGTTGAGTTGACCCTCAGCAGCATTGTCTTCCAGGGATCGGGGGCTATTGTCGCGTACCTGCGGGATATCACAGCTAGAAAGATGGCCGAGAGGCGCCTCGCAGCGCAGTATGCAGCCACCCGGGCGCTCGCCATTTCCACCACCTTGGCGGAGGCCGCACCGAAAATCCTCGAGTCTGTCTGCGAGAGTCTGGGGTGGACCGTCGGCATACTATGGGAAATCGATGGGAAAGAGCGTTTGCTTCGATCGACCACCGCGTGGCACGTGCCCGAGCCTGAAATCGAAGAATTCGTAGCTGCGAGTAGAAAAACAGCAATGGCTTCGCGTATCGGTCTCCCTGGCCGGGTTTGGCAAAGCCGGGAACCGGTATGGATCGTCGATGTTTTGAAAGACACAAACTTTCCGCGCATCGGCTCCGCTGGCAAGTCCGGTCTTCGAGCAGCTTTCGCCTTCCCGATTACAAGCTTCGCGGGCGTGCTGGGCGTTATGGAATTCTTCAGTCGGCAAAGCGAACCACCCGATCCCGACTTGTTGGAAATGCTGGCAGCTATCGGAAGTCAGATGGGCCAGTTCATCGAGCGAAAGCGCCAGGAGCAAGAGCACCGGCAAAGTGAGGAACGAACCGCGCGGATCATCGATACGGCGCTTGACGCTGTGGTCACGATGGATTATCAAGGCCTCATTACCGGATGGAATTCTCACGCCGAAAGCACCTTCGGGTGGACTAGCGAGGAGGCGATCGGACGGCGCATGTCGGAGACGATCATACCCGTTCAATATCGCGAAGCGCATGAGCGCGGCGTTCAGCGTTTTTTGCTGACCTCCGAAGGCAAGCTAGTTAATGAGCGAATTGAAATCACTGCTCTGCGGCGTAATGGAGAGGAATTTCCGGTCGAGCTGGCGATTTGCCCGCTCAAACTCGAGCAGGGCTGGGCCTTCAGCGCGTTCATTCGTGACATAACCGTTCGCAACCAAAACGAAAAGATCCGCACCGCGACGTTTCAATGCTCAGAAGCAGCGCATTCCGCCCGTACCTTAGATGACTTGCTCGATTACATTCACGGCATCATTGGACAATTGTTGTGCGCTAAGAGCTTTCATATCGGTTTGCGAGATTCAAGAACGGGCGAACTCATCTATCGCTATTCCAGCGATGGCCCGGAATCCGGGCCCCTCCTGACCGGGACGGGAAGGCGCTTAATGGAACATGTCTTCCAAACGGGAAAGCCGCTTCTGGCAATACCGGGCGTGCCCGATGATGATCCTGAAGATTGGCTTTGTGTGCCACTCACCATCGACGATCAGACCGTGGGCGTAATCGGCGTGCAGAACTGCCCGGGTGGAACTCAGTATGGGCAGGAGCAGGAAAAAGTCCTGGCGTTTGTCTCCACACAGATCGCCATGGCCATCGAACGCAAGAAGGCCCATGAGACGTTACAGCAATCCAATGAAGACCTGGAGCGCCGTGTGCTGGAGCGCACCGAGGAACTTCGGAATTCCAAGGAAGCGGCTGAGGATGCGAATCGCGCCAAAAGCGAGTTCCTGGCCAATATGAGCCATGAAATCCGGACACCCTTGAATGGCGTCATTGGCATGACCAGTCTGCTCCTCGATGAGAGTCTTGGACCGGTGCAGAAGGATTACGCCGAAACCATCAGGATGTCGGGGCAAGCGCTCCTCACGGTGATTAACGATATCCTCGATTTCTCGAAAATCGAAGCGGGCAAGTTCGAACTGGATACGGTGGATTTCGATCCACGCTCCGTGATGGAGGAAGCGGTCGAACTTGTCGCCGCTCAAGCGCATAGTAAGAATCTGGAACTCACCTTAGATATCGGGCCGGACTTTCCAGCTCAGGTTGCAGGCGATCCCGGTCGTTTGCGGCAGATTGTCCTCAACTTGCTTTCTAACGCCATAAAGTTTACGGAAGCGGGTGAAGTGACGTTGCGAGTACTGCATCGCGCCGGTCCTTCCGATGACGTGGAAATCCACGTTCAGGTAAGCGACACGGGAATTGGGATTCCGGAAGATGTCCAACAACGGCTGTTCGAAAGCTTTGTGCAAGCCGATTCCTCGACGACCAGGAAATATGGCGGGACGGGGCTCGGTCTGGCGATTTCCAAGCAACTCGTGCAGCGAATGGATGGGCGCATCGGAGTAACCAGCGAACCTGGCCAGGGCAGCACATTTTGGTTCACCGCTCATTTCGCAATGACGCCGAACGTGTCACCTACCCTCGAGCATCACGGAGGATTGGAACGATGCCGGGTTCTGATTGTCGACGATAACGAAACGAATCGCCGCATCCTTTGCGCTCAGCTCGAGCACTGGCAGATGAGCCCGGAGAGTGCCGAGGATGGACCGTCCGCGTTACGAGCGCTCCTGCGGGCTCATCAGCTCGGCCAGCCGTTTGAGCTGGCCGTGCTGGACTTTATGATGCCCATCATGGACGGCCTAATGTTGACCGAGGCGATCCGCTCGCAATCGCTCCTTGCAAACGTGCCCATCATTCTGCTTACGTCGGTCTCGGCTATAGGTGTGCCAACGAAAGCAAAATCGCTGGGTATAGCCGCATGCCTGACGAAACCGGCGCGTCAAGCGCATCTGCTCAGAACCATTAGTCTGGCGCTGGCTTCCAGCGGCGCGAAACAGCCAGATCCCGTAGAACAGCCCTCAGTATTGTCCGTCCGCGAGCCAGAGCTCGTTGCCGAATAGTCGCCCAGGCTTGCCCGGATCGGGAGTCTCCCAGCCGGGGCCGTTGTGTTTGTGTTCTATTTGATTATCGTTTCCGTTAGGTTCCAGTCAAAGCCGGATCGCCACGGATGCACCATCTCGAATTGGAAACTGAGTCGTGTAAAACTGCGGCGACGCCAATAAATCCGGCTGCCCAGCGGTGCCGCAATATCGACGCCCGGAATGCAGAAGCCAGCCGTTTGAAAATCGGCAAACCGGCCTCTTGGAGCCGCGGATACGCGCCCATATCGAGGCGCTTTGCCACAGCACGAGTTTTGAAAATCAGCACAATTCAAAGAAACTGCTCCAGCATGTGGTAGGTCATTGCATTGCTGGCGAAGTGCCGCGCCCGGGCGGAGCCCCCTTGTTCAGACAGGCGAAAGCGCCTGTCCCACAGCGATATTACACGACGCGGCTGAGATTCTTCTTGAGTCTGTCGAGGCCATGCGGGCCGGCTAATAACAAGAGCAGGCAGGAAATAATTGGACTGAGGCCGGCCAAGGAGATGGCTAAAGTGAAGTTTTTCTGCGGTCCCAGACTCCAGCCCGTAATAAGAGGCGCGGTCACACCGCCGATCTGAGAGATGGTGTTGAGATAGCCAATGGCGCGGCCTACCATGCGCACGGGCGGGGCGTGCTGGCAAATAGCCCAGAGGTTGGAGTTCGCGACACCGAACGAGCACATGGAAATCAGCAGGATGGGCAGCACGGCGCGGGGGCCGGGCAGTATATTGAGCAGCAGAATGGATCCCGCTCCGAATAGGCCGGCAGCAGCAAACGATACGCGCACACGGAAAACGGCTCCGGTTTTTGTGACGAGTTTGTCGGCGAACCATCCCGCAAGAACATTCAGCGCGGCCATAGTAAAGAGCGGCAGCGACAAGATGTGTCCCATAGCCACGGTGGAGAACCCGCGCGCCATCGTGAGATAGGCGGGCATCCAGGTCAAAATGAAATACCAGTAGTAAGAGAACAGAAAAACACACGCGGACATTACCCAGACGGTTCGGTCCGCCACGATGAGATGCCAGGACCAGGGAGCAGAGGGTGCGAGGCGGGCGATGCGCGGAAGCTTCTTCACGCATCGGCTGGCGGGGAGCGAAGTACAACCAAAGCGGTATCCAGAGCAATGCGCCGAGGCCGGTTACCGCAAACATGAAACGCCAGCCGAAGCCGGCGAGAAGCGCAGTACCTACTAAGGCTCCGAGAGCGGGCCCGATCGTCTGCCCGGCGATGTAGATGGAAGTGGGCAGGCCGTGTTCACTGCCCGAGAAGTTTTTTCGTATGAAGGCCAAGCTGGCTAAGGGCGACACGGACTCGGCGAGTCCCAGAATCATGCGCAGGGACAAGATGTCAGCAGAATTGCGGGCGAGCGCCATTCCGGCGGAGGCGAGAGACCAGACCAGAAATGCAGCCGCATACATGCGGCGAATACCGAAGCGGTCCACGAGCAGTCCGGCGGGTATTTGAAATACGGCATAGGTCCAAAAAAAGGCGGAGAGGAGGACGCCCATGGAGGAGGGCGGCATGCGGAAATCGCGCATGAGCGTGGCGGCGGCAATACTCAAATTGCCACGATCGACATAACTGACCAGAATTCCGATGAAGATGAGCGCAAGAACGACCCAACGGCGGCTCATCCAGCGCTGCCATGTGGAGGGCGTCGAGATTGCTCCTGAAACCGCCAGGTATCCATTTCGTCCAGCAAGGACACGACCGCCTGGGTAGCGGCTTCCAGGAATTGCACGCCTTTTTCGGCGGTGGCAAGCTCGGGAGCGCCAATAACTCCGTTTTCGGAAATCTCATCGAACTCGTTGATCAGAGAAAAAGGCGGCGTCTTCAACATGTCGAGGGTTCGGTAGCCCATTTCAGGACTGGGTCCTCCGCGCCGTGCTTTGGTCATGTCGACGAGCTCGGGATGACGAGCCAGCAAGACGGAGGTTTCCATTTCGCAGGCGTGCCCCATGCCTCCGGGAGGAGAAGAGCGGATTTCGTTGAACTGCTCCGCGGCGAGATTCCAGTAAGTGGCGTAAACGATGTAGAGATCTTGGAGCGCCTCGAATTCGGTCTTCAACTCGCGCTGAGCAGCTTTGCAGGGAATGTCGTTGCCGCCGTGGCCGTTGAGAAGAAAAATCTTTCGAGCGCCGATGGCGATTAATGAACGGCAGATTCCGCAGATCATCTCCACGTAGGGAATCAAATCGAGACTGAGACAGCCGAAACGGCGATGATGCGGGGAATGTCCAAGCCATTGCACCGGAAGGAGCACAATCTTGCTGGATCGAAGTTGCTCAACGCGATCGGCAATTTCGGAAATGATCAATGAGTCGGTGAACAGCGGCAGGTGGGGTCCGTGCTGTTCGAGGGAACCGAGCGGCACGACGAAGATGCGGCCGCGTAAGGACGAGAGTTCAGCCGCGCGTGCATATTTGAGGCGCAGAACTCAGCTCCGGCAGTATTGAGAGTCAGCGGGCGGTTGGTAGGATACGGCCAACTGCGGCGTTTCGAGCTTCTTATGATCTTGCAATCTGGAAGTGAGGCACGCTTCCAGCATGCCGCTGGTCAGCAGAGTTCTCTCGATGGGATATGGCGCTTGTTTGCTCACGAACATCTGTTCGATCTTAGAGACCAGGCAGGCCGAATAGGTGACGTTGGGATTAGGCGAGAGGAAAAACTGGGTGGATACAGGAGCGGCTCCCCGCACGCGCGCGGCGAAGTTGAAATCCTGCACTGCGCCATCGAGCATCAGCATGGCCGCACGCAAGCCATCGCGGTACTCAATTAAATAAGCTGCCGGATGAGGCACCAGGGTAGGCAGGACGCCGTCGCCAACCAGATCCTGAGTTCGGCCGTCTTTGACGGTGAGGCCAAGCGGCGTATCGCTGCGCGACAACGCGGAGCTCAGCAATTCGTGCGACCACAGACCTTTCCTGCCGGCTTCCCAGACATCATCACCATCCAGGAGTTGCACAGCCTTGATGCCGGTTTCACCGTTATGGCGGCGCTCCAGCATACATTGCATGCCCTCGAGAGCATGGAAATCCATAGCGTCGGAACCGCCGACGCCGACCATCAAGGCTTCTTCGATTTGAGCGCCCAATGGCATTTCGATATCGGGAAGACGCCAGGTGACGGGCAACGAAGATCCACCCAGCATGGGAAAGTTTAGCTGCTTCGAGGTGGCAACCATGGCCTGCGCCTTTTCGAAGCTGTAGGAGAGATGCTTATCGTTGTAGAGCGGAACGGCTCTGCCACTAGCGCGGAATACGTTCGCACACTGTTCGAAAAATTCGTACCTGGGATAAAGGACCTGGCCTTTGTTATTACGAGGATAATCGCCGTGCTCGCCCACGATGAGGACTGCGTCACAAGCGAGACGGCTTCCTCCACAGCAAAGGGCTTCGGCAATGGCCGGGTACACGCGAAAGCCGAATTCGCGGGCGCGCTCCTCACTCAGGTCGCCTTCGGGCTTCTGATCGACGTAGAGGCTGACAACCTGTATGTTTGGCTTGTGCCAAGCGCCATCGTGAGGATACCCGACCAGAAAGCGATCGCCGATGTGCTGGCCGTGCGAAAGGTACCGATAGATCGTGGTGACGATGGCCAGACGCAGCGGCTTCGGGGATTGCGCCGCGGCGGTAAGCGGAAGTAGAGCTGTAGAGGCAAGGAAATCGCGGCGTGTCAGCATCTTTAACTCCTCTGGAACGTAGATTCGCGCGGCGGTTGATAACGAATCGCGAGATGCGGAGTCTCGAGGCGCGCTTGGTCTTGATATAGGCTCTCGACACCGGTGGCGGTGAGGCCGGTGGTGAGCAGCGTTCGCTCGATCGGATACGCGGCCTTGCCGGTCAAAAACATGCGTTCCATGTTGAACACGAGGGGACTGAAGAAGGTGGCGAGAGTGGTCCTGCCATCGGGCATCGGAAGATACATCTGGGTGGAGAAGATTCTTGAGGGCTGGCTAAGCTGCGCCGCAAAATTGAAATCGCGCACCAAGCCGTTCATGAGGAGCATGGTACACCGGAGTCCGTCCTCATGCTGATAGGTATAAGCGACGGGAGCTTTGACGAGGGAACGCATCTGATCATGCGTGGGAAAGATGTCATTGAAACCCTTGCGCGCGGGGGTGAGGGTGTGGCTACGGCACAGCGCGGCATTCATCAAATCGTGCGACCAAACTCGTTTTTCAAGCGCATCCCAGAAGCGGTCGCCGCGATAAGCTTGCAGCCAACGCACTCCCACTTCGCCGCCGCGCCTTCGTTCCACCATGCATTGAATCGTCTCAAGCCCGTGAAAATCGTAGCTGTCGACTCCTCCATAGCAGATGGAAAGCGCTTCTTGAATGGAGGAGCCTAGCGGCATTTCAATGGAGGGAATCCTCCAGGTGACAGGCAAACTGGATCCGGCCATGAACTGAAAACCCATCATTTGAGAGGTGTCATACATCTGTTTGGCCCAATCGAAATTCCAGGAGAGGTGCTTGTCGCTGAACACTGGAACGGTTCGATTGCTGGATCGAAAAACCTCCACGACCTGTTGAAAGAATTGATAGCGCGGATATTCTGTTTGGCCCTTCTCATTACGAGGATAATTTCCGTGCTCGCCAACGACGACAACTCCGTCGACAGCCAGTTTGCTGCCGCCGAGTGTCAGCGCTTCCTGTATGGTGGGATAAATCTTCATGGAAGGGTGGCGAGACGCGCGCTCGCGGCTTAGGTCGTCTGCTCCGACCTGATCGACGTAGAGGGCGACCAGATCCATCGGCGGGTGGTGATAGGACCCGTTCCAGCCATAGCCATCCAGAAGGCGGTCAACTATGTGTTGAGTATGCGAATACTTTCGATAGACGGTTGTGACGGCGGCCAATTTGAGGCGGGGCTGATCGCTGGTTTGCATACCGGAATCAAGTAATCTATCAAAGATTGAATGAGCAGAAGCTGTTTGGATACATGCATGCGGCCCCGAGCGGCCGATTTTACGATTGATAAATTCCTTGTAAGTAAAGTTTCGATGGTGTAGACTTTTTGCTAACCGAGTTGCTTTCGTTTTGTTTTTTCGATCAAATGTCTATACAAAACCAAGAGTTTGCTTATCTTAGGCTGTCGATTGCACGCGATTGGGCCAATCAGAGAGGAATCAGGGTATGAGGGAAGCTAGAGTGTATTCGAGACAACTTTTGGCGTGTGCCGCAGCGTTTCTGGCGTTAACTGCGATTCCGCTTTGGGCGCAGGAAGTGACGGCCGGTATTAACGGCGTCATTACAGACCCGAGCGGCGCGCCGGTGGCAAACGCGAAGGTGACAGCAAAGGACGTGGACCGTGGATCTTTGTTCCCCACGACCACAAATGGAGACGGATTCTACAGTCTGCCGCGCGTTCCAGTCGGCCGTTATGAGCTCGAAGTTGAGAGCAAGGGCTTTAAAACCACAGTGCGCGGGGGCGTCGAGCTTCAACTCAATGACCAGGCGAAAATAGACGTTCAACTTCAAGTAGGCGAATTATCTCAGAGCGTCGACGTAGAAGGTTCCGCGCCGGTGCTTCAGACGGAAGCGACGCAGCTTGGCACCGTTATCGACGCGCGTACGAATGTCCAATTGCCGCTGGCAACCCGGAATTATGTGCAGTTAACGCTGTTGACGGCGGGCGCCGTGACGCCGAACCCAAGCGGCTTTCAGAACGGCCAGACGTCCTTTCAGAGCGATCGCCCCTATATCAACGGGAACCGCGAACAGACGAATAACTTTCTGCTGGATGGCATGGACAACAACCAGGTGTCTGACAACGAGGTTGCCTATGCTCCTAGCGTGGACGCTATCGCCGAGTTCAATGAGATCACGCAGAATGCCTCAGCCGAATTCGGCAACTTCATGGGCGGCATTACCAGCGTTTCGATCAAATCGGGAACGAACAAGGTCCATGGGAATGCGTTCGAATTTTTCCGTAATGACAAGCTGAACGCCAACACGTGGAACAATAACTTCACGCTTCAGGCGAATGGACAGGCCGCGCCCAGACCACTGCTGCGTTGGAACATGTTTGGAGGTACCCTTGGCGGCCCTATCAAAAAAGACAAGCTCTTCATTTTCGGCGATTACCAAGGTTCCAGATTTGACAGACCGGGTGTAACGAGTGCTGTCAGCGTATTCACGGCTGCGGAGCGGACGGGCAACTTCTCGCAGCTATTGACGCAAGCCAATCCGTCCCAGCTCTATAACCCGTTCTCGTTAAACGCAAGCGGCGGCCGAAATCCCTTTCCGGGCAACATAATTCCGGCTACTTTGTTCAGTCCGGCGGCGCTAAAGATCCTGACGTCCAGCTATTACCCGCAACCGGTAAACGGGAATCTGATCAACAATCAATTCAACACTACTCATAGCTTCATCAACGACGACCAGGGCGATATAAGAGGAGACTGGAATGCGTCTGACAAAGACCACGTGTTCGTGCGTTACTCGCAAAGTAACATCAACAATCCGACGACTAACAGCCTTCCACTCTCCTATAACAGCTTTGGAATTTATCGCATTTACAACGGCACGGTCGATTATGTCAGGACCCTCAGCCCATCATTAGTGAATGAAGCCCGCGTGGGCGTGAACTACACGTACAACAATACCGGCACCGACCAATCGTCGCTTCCCAATCTGGCGCAAACGTTTGGAATTCCGGGAGTGCCGATCCCGATTCTTCCGGCGCAGAATTTTACCGGCGCGTACGCGAGCAACCTTGGCAACAGCGATGGGATTTCTCTTTTTGCCGACACTGTGGCCCAGTACGAAGACACGGTTATTCTCACCAAGGCCCAGCACACGATTCATGCGGGCTTCCAAGGTTTTCGCGAGCGTCTGGATACGTTCTATTCAGGCAACAACGGAGCCGCGGGTATCTTCAGTTATAACGGTCAATACACAACTTCAAGCGCCGCTGTGAAGCCGGGAAGCGGTAGCGGTCAACCCGAGGCCGACTTTCTTCTTGGACTTCCCGATGATGTCGGCGTTGGCGTAAACGGTGGAACGTGGGGCCAGCGCGCTAATATCTTTGCCGCTTTCGTACAAGACACATGGCGCGTGAGCGGGAAACTTACCCTCAACTACGGCGTGCGCTGGGAGCTTCATACTCCGTGGGTGGAAGTACACAATCGCGAGGCTAATTTTACTCCGTTCAGCGGGCAGGAAGAGATTGCCGGAACAGCCACGATCTACAACAACAACCGCGCCCTCTATAACCAATACAACGGAATTTTCAATTTCCAGCCGCGCCTCGGCTTCGCCTACAGTCCTGATGCCAGAACTGTCCTTCGCGGCGCTTACACCCTTTCGTCGTATCTGGAAGGTACCGGAACAAACCTCCGATTGACAATCAATCCTCCATTCACGGTTGAGAAGGAAGGCCAATATACGGCGCTCGCGGTCCCGACGACCACTTTGGACCAGGGATACGTGCCGATCTCGTCAGCAACGGATCCGTTCCATAACACTATTTTGCGCTTGTGGGACCCGAATTTCCGGCCGGCAGTTTCTCAGCAGTGGAACTTCTCAGTCCAGCACCAATTCGGAAACACGACGACGCTTCAGGTAGGTTACGTCGGCCAGAAGAACGATCATCTTGTGGTTGCACAGCCGTATCTGCAGAAGCAGCTTTTGCCGAACGGAACTGTCATCCCTTCGCCCTATCTATCCGGAAACCCGACCCTGCAGAAGGATATCGGGAATATTTCCGGCACTGAAGCCAGTGGCAATCAGGAATACGATGCTTTGCAGGCCACGTTGCAAAAGCGCCTCTCTAATGGGCTTTCGGGTCAGGTCGCGTACACCTATTCCAAATGCATGACGGACTCCATCGGATTCTACGGCGAAGGGTCGCAGGCTGCAACCACTTCCGCCTACTCCCAAAATCTTTATAACCGGGCGGCGGAGTGGGGACCCTGCTACTACGATGTCACGCACAACGTGACCGCTTTTCTTTCGTACGATCTGCCCTTCGGCCGTGGCCGTCAATTCGGAACGGATATGAATAAAGCCGTGAATGCCTTCGTGGGAGGCTGGCAAGTGAACGGCATTCTAAGTTTCCATGGCGGCTTCCCGCTGACTATCAACGGTACTGACAACTCCGGCACAAACGCGCGCGGAGCTCGCGCCAATTGCTTGGCTTACGCGCCTGTTTATGGAGAAGTGAACGCTCCCCAAGGCGGATATCAATGGTTCGATAATGCGCAGCCGGGAAATAAAACGGGCGCAACGCCGGTGTTCGGTCCAGCGGCCGCAGGCACATTTGGCACGTGCGGGGTCGGTACCGTGCGCGGGCCGGGATTGCATACGGCCGATCTCAGCTTGAGCAAGCAGTTCCAGTTCACCGAGCATCAGAACCTGGAACTGCGGGGCGAGTTCGTCAATGCGCTGAACACGCCGGTTCTCAACGCTCCGAACCGAAGCTTAGGCGCGAATCTGGGACTGCTCAACAGTTCCCAGGATCCTCGCAATATACAGATTGGGTTAAAGTACAACTTCTAACTTTTCTCAACAGCGGTCACCTGTTTAGAGCAAACTCAGTGCGGCCCGCGGCTACGCGGGCCTGAAACCCCGTGTAAAACCTGACCAGGGCGGGCATATCGGCAGTAACCACGAGATTTATCCGCTGACTTTCAACACGCGCCGCGAAGCTAACCGGGTGATCGCTCGCAAACACAATTTTCCCTGCCTTCGTCATGGAGGTGACCAATTCTCCGGAAATAAGCGATCCTCCGACGGTCCAGGCCTGCGCGTCAGTGCGCCAATCTCCGTACCTCGCGTATGGACTTCCATGCTGCCGGAACAACACATCAGCGTCACCGATTTGTACCCCGGAACACCCGTCTCCGGCCACGCCCTGAACGGCTGAATTCAAAGCAGCCATCTCATTCGAAGCCCGGCCGAGCGTTAACACGATGAGAAAGCGAGTAGAGCTTTCGGAGGCACGCGAGGCAATGTCCAGTACACCCGGCTGCGCCGGTATGGTTTCCGGAGCGACGGGAGTGAAAAGCGCAACGGGTAAGTGGCCGTCTTCCACTGACAGGCGCTGCGATTCCGGTTGTAGGATGCGCACGGCCATAGCCGCTTTCGCACCCCGGTAGAGGGCGCCTGTGGGGGCGAGTTCAAGGCGATTGCGATCCTCAACATGAAGCAGCCAATCAAACCGCGTTTGCGGTTTGACCGCCATTATGTCGTCATAGATGACAACGTAGCGAGGTTTCAGAAAAACGATGCGCCGGGTGTAACTCTTTAGCTTATCTTGATATACGGAAGCTAGCTCGCTGCCAAGAGCATCGTATGAGTCCGTTGTAACTGAGTCAGTTATGCGTGGGTAAGAAGCCAGTGCGCGAAACTGAGGCGTATCGGCAATCTGCTGACTTGCCGGATCACCATCGATCAAAACTGTGTTATGACCCGGCGCTTGAGAGAAGTAATTGGCATAGTAGGGATCCTTGTAGTAATCGGTATATCCGGCTTCGGTTGCGAGATTTTCACCGAATGCGCGCAAAAGGAATTCTCCCTGATCCGCGTGGTTGTGATTGAAATTCGGACCAGCGCGATAGAGAAGAATCGCGTCGTCCGGACCCCAGCCCGTGCGGAAAACTGCATTTCCCTTTTGGTCAAAGATGCGGGAAACCGGCTGGGATGGGGGCTGGGCCACAACGTCCGCGGGTGGAAAAAGGAAATCGGCAACGGATCGATGTTCAAAGCGATCGTAGTACCAGCGCTGGACGGGATCACGAGAGTGTTGCAGAATGGCGGCAAGGCTATATCCTGCCGGCGGATGCGTATCGCCCATATCCAGGCTGTCACGGGTCGGCTGAGCCAACGTAAAGAGCGGGTATTTGAGAGAATCTTTCACATAAGTGCGGTTCCAATAATCGATCCCGTAGACGCGCTGCAAGGCCGTTAGGGCGAGCGTCAGAGTTTTCAAATCGAACTCCTGGTAACTGACACCTTCGCCGTAGCTGCCGTCCGATAGATAACTTGCGGACATATGGTCTTCAAGTTTCATCAGTAATCCGCCGAGATAAGTATTCAGTTCTTCGTTGTCATCCCGCTGACTAATAGCGAGCGCGGCGAGGATTGCTCCGCCCACTGTATGACCGATCCAATTACTTGTATTCACCATGATCCGATTGTCGAGAACATACTCGCGGTAAACCGGTTCGATAATGCGGCCGGTAAGTGCTCTTTGAACTAAGTTGCGCTCGGAGCCGGAAAGGTCCTGATACAGCAGGTCATAAGCGAAAGCTACGGTGGTTGCCAATTCGCCGGCCGGGTAATAGGTGTGCTGCCCATGCGCTTCAAACCAGGGAGGCGTCCAGGTCTCCCAGCGCGCAATTTCGAGCAAGGCAGCTTTTGCGACGGAACGCGCTTGCGGATCTGCCGTGACATAGGCATCGAGAGAATTATAAAGAAGGCGGTCACTGGCCCTGTTTAAGACGTCAAAATAGCCGGGGAGAGTAGGAAGCAGAAAGCGCGCGTCCAATAATTGAAAGATTTTGCCGCCTTGGGCTATGCCGCCGGTGTTTCGGGACCTCTCGGCCAGGGAGCGAAGTTGATTCCAGACGGGACCCAGCGCCGGGTCTTCCGTGCGAGCGACTAAGGCGGCCCGCTCATTCGGGCCGAAGTAGAGTGTGGGGTGGATATCGGATCGGGGTGGACGCACCAGAATCCGCAAATCCGAGACGATGACGCTTCCGTCCGCGGTCGCGCCACGCAGGCTAGCGTGCCAGACGCCGGTTGGATCGTCGTTCCGGACGGTGTAGAGAGAAGGGTCGATCCAAAGCCCTCCGTCCAACTTCAGATCACGGCTGACGATGCGATGGCCATCCTGGTCGGCTAAAACACAGCTGACCTTCGCTAGTGGAACAGGCGCCGACGCGGCGAGGTGAATCGTCTCGCCAGGCGCGTAGGTGACGGCACTGACCCTCGATTTCCACGGAGAGATGGCGGTGCTGCGCGGTGTCTGTATCTGGAATTCCGCCGCGCGCTCTGCCTCAACAGAGACATTGTCGATCAGAAATCGATAGTCGATGTCCGGGTTGCCGTGTTCGTACGTAACCGTTATATAGAGAGCTTCCAAGTTGGTTCCTGAAGGGACATCCCTAAACTGCACCTTCGCCTGTGACCACGCAGTCGCGGGACTCGCTTGGACGTGAATGAGATAGGGGCGGGTGTCACCAACTAAGCCGATCTCGATGGACGCGGCGGATTCAGCCGGTATCAAGCGATATGAAAACGAGAGGCCGACGCTTCTTCCAGCAACGAGGCCGAGCTTTTTGATAAAACCGAACCGCAGACGTCCCGTACTCACGGGGCGAACGACGCGCATCAGCGAACGGCCATCCAACGCTCCAAACTCGTTAGTTGGGGACAAGGACGGGTTGTAGCCCACGTCCTGCACGGCCGGATAACAAGCCCATTGACCGAGACTGTTCCCGGAAAAATCGTCGAGCATGTGGGCGGGCTGGAGGACGCGTTTTTCGGCATGAACGACGGAGGCGGCGAGAAGCGCGCATAAAACCGTTTTGCGCGCCAGGTTCATTGCGCGCCGTGAAGAGAAATGCCCGAGCACGATGTATTAGCTCCTGTTTTGCGGCACGAGATCAGCGGCTCTCTTTCCAGCGAGCATCCGCTGGAGGGCCTGAAAGCCGATTCCGATAAGGCACAAGACCAACCCGACTCCAGCGTTAATGGCCCAGCCGGGACCTCCAGCAACTGCGACGGCAGCGATCAGCATGAGGACGCCTACGCCCACGGTGATCCAGCCGATGACGGGAAGCGGGGAGAACACAGCTTGCGAGGACTGCTCGAGCGGCGCTGAGTGAATAGGCGTATCCAACTGCGCAAAGAAAGCGGCGATTCTTTTTTGCTCTTGCACGCTGGGGCGATCGAAGGCCGTAGTAATCACCATGGCTAATATGGTGACGCCGAAATTGACGAAAATGCTGAGCCCTTCGAAGCCGTAGCGAAGCCAATTTGGATCTACCCCGGGCTGTTTTGCCAAGACCAAAACGCGATAGAAGTACATTGAAAAGCCGCATAGAAAACCGGCAAGGACGCCGGCTCCGGCTCCCCGCCACGTCACACGGCGACTGAGCAGGCCCGCGAGCATGGGGATCAGCATCGGTCCGACGAAAAGGCTGAAGAGCGTCACCATGACTTCAAAGAGGCCGGTGCGCGCGGTTTCTACAAGGACTACGCCGATGGAAAGAGTCATGAGTCCGGCGAAGAGGGTCGATAGCCTTCCCACGAAGATAAGTTTCCTGTCGCTCGCCGCTGGATTCACCAGGCGATGGTAGAGATCTTCGGTAACAACGCTGCCTACGACATTGAAATCGCCGCTGAGCGTGGACATGGTTGCGGAAAACATTGCGGCAATCATCAGACCAATGAGTCCGGCGGGAAGATATTTAAGGGAAAGCGCCGCATAGGTGTATTGAGGCGAATTCGGCGGCTGCATCAGTTCGGGCATCAGATGACGCGCAGCCATGGCAGGCAAGAGAAAAAGCGGCGGTCCAACGATCTTCAGAATTGTGGCGAGCACTCCGGCCTTTTTCGCCTCACGCTCGTTTCGAACGCTGTAAAACTTTTGCGCGAAGGACCAATTGCCGTTGTAGCTGACGATTACCAGGAGATAAAACGCGAGCACGTACAGCAGCGAAAACGGCGCTCGAACGGGGAGAAAGAATCCTGGTGGGGAATCGTGCGCCATTATTTTCAGGCCTGCAATGAAGCCACCCATGTGAGCGAAGACGATCGGAAACAGAACCGCTACGCCGATGGTGAGAATCACAAACTGGATGTAATCGGTAACGACCACGGCCCAAAGTCCGCCCATGAAGGTGTACAGAGACATGACGACACCGCAAACGATCACGCTCAGTTTCAGATCGAATCCAAGCCCAGCGGAAACGAATATGCCTGTGGCATAGATCTTCAGACCATCGTCAATCAGCTTCAAGGGAAGTCCGGCCCAAGCGAGCACCTGGCGGATGAGCGGACTATAGCGAGCCTCGAGAAATTGAACCGGACTGACGATTCGCGCCCGCCTCCACCGCGCGGCCAAGAAGCGCGTTCCGATAATCATCGCCGCGACCGAGCTGCATGCCAAAGTAATTGCAATCAACCCGTATCGGTAAGCCATTTCCGAGTAGGCGACGAAGGTAAATGCGCTGAACGCGGTTAAGTAAAACGAAACTCCGGCAAGCCACCACGGAATGTTGTTGCCCCCGGTGAATAAATCCCGCATGTTTTTCATGCGACGCCAAAAGTAAAGACCGATGCTTGCCAGGAGCACGAAATATCCGGCAATGACGATTTCGTCAGCTAACTGCAGGTGGTGGACGGCTAGTCCCATCGCTCCCTTATAAGCCGCTGGAAGTCCGCTTCTTCGGGCGCGGTTCTGTATCTTCATGCGGGATGGAGCGGCGCTATCGAAACCGTCTCACCCGTTCGTAGCGATTCGTGTATCGCTATAAGGGTGGCGGTCACTTGTCTGCCGTCCATAACGCCAGCGATGGGCTGCCGGTCCAACTGAATGGAGCGGACAAAGTCATCGAGACACGAAGGGAAAGCGCCGCGCAATGTGCCGAACACATCCGCCGACAAGAAGGTCTTGGGATAGTTGAAGGCTTTAGTTGTGCTGATCTCG
The DNA here is from genome assembly GCA_963795445.1 of uncultured Acidobacteriaceae bacterium. GTDB lineage: Bacteria > Acidobacteriota > Terriglobia > Bryobacterales > Bryobacteraceae > Bog-105. The sequence goes on from CAWCHX010000008.1 coordinate 42,213, forward strand.
ACGCCTTCGCGTTTTCTATCAAAATGCAGATGACCGTGTTCTCCGATCACTTCGACGAAGGACTCAACCATGGCAGGAAAGGTGTTGGGATAGATCCAACTGGACTCAAAAGTAGCAATCGCGCCGCTAGTGAAACGCACTTGGGCCTGGATAGTGTCGTACGTGTCGATGCCTCGCGCGGCAAGTACACGCTTGACACCCCAGGCGCGAGCTTCCACGGGTTCGGCGCCGAAGAACCATCGGACGAGATCGATATCGTGACAGCTCAGAAACCAGGCGGGCGTCGTCCGGGAAGCCCAAGGTATGTATTCAGTGGGGACGAAGATCGTATCGTTCTTCCTGGCATAGCCCGCTAGCGGCTGACCGATCGATCCGGCTTGAATCGCGGCGTATCCCTGAGAGTACGGCGCCAGCCATCGATGGTTGAAGGCGACTTGAATCTTCACATTTTTCTCTTGCGCGATACGGACCAAAGAATCCGCTTCTTCAAGAGAGGTCGTCATGGGCTTTTCGATCAGAACGTGCTTGCCTGCCTGAATGGCGGTGTGAGCCGGCTCATAGTGAAGGTGGTCGGGAGTAGCAATGCACACGGCATCCAGCTCCGGCATAGCCACTAGATCCTGCCAGTGAGCACAGGCGCGAGACACGCCGTATTTCTCACTCAAAGCGGAGGCCTTCCCGGGATGTTGCGCGGCAATCGCCACGACTTCCGCCAGCGGGTGTCCCTGATAGATACGCAAATACTGCTCACCCATGATTCCAAGGCCGACAATGCCGATTCGTAATTTGGAAGCCAAGAATTCTCCTTTACTGAGCGTCGAGGTGACCGGATATGGAGTCTAGCAGCTTGACAGCACCCTTCACCAAAACGGCGGAAGCTTTGGGCGATACTCTCGATGCCGCCACTTCGTACCCGGCTGCGGCGTTGGCGTCCGCGGTGGGTATGTACCCGATGTAATCGTTGGCAAGGCCTAAAAACATGGTTCGGGAGAACTTGGAGCGCTCGCGAATATCCAATCCGATGGAAACGAAAACCTCTCCCGGAAAGGTAAGAAGAGCGGTGCTTCCAATTCCAACAGCGGTTAATTCGACCGGAAGAGCTTTTGGATCAGCCGCACTCGCCTGCTCGTATAAAAGCGCATAGTATTCTTCGATGCGGCTGAAGAGGCTTTGCTGGCGTGCGTGCAACAATTGTTCTCTTTCCCGATCACTGTGGCCGCCTGAAGTCTCGAGACTCCGAACTAAGTTGGCGGCTTCTTCACGGCGCTTCGCCATGACAGGCAGCGGCGGGTAAGTTTTGAGCGGCAGAAGGAGCTCGTGGCTCCGGATCTTTAAAATTGGCTCCTCAGCGCTCAAGGCCGATAGAGAGGAAGCGACCGTTTCCGCTAAGTGCGTTCCTAATTGTTCAGCCTTCTCGAAAGTCCGAAAAGGCGCGATGACACCGACGGCACTGAGATCACTCTTGTGCCCGATGCTGATATCGCCCTCGGCACCGTTGAAGTAAAGAACTTCCACAGATGAACCCAGCAGATGGTGCAGTCGCTCGATCGTAAACGACGGGAAATCTCCCGTAATGGCGAGTGTGTTCGGCCCGAGGACCGTAGTGTGGCACGCGAAGCTGATTGCGATGGCCGCAGGAGCGCCATCTAATTCTTCGACCAAAAGAACACCGGCATAGGGATCGACGGGTTTTCCATCCGCTGAGCGGCGGTTCACTGCAATCCCGTCTACGTGAATAAGCCCGGCTCGAATGCGGCGGCGTTTAGTTGAGGAGGCGGCGCGTTCTACAGCGTTCACAATGGCGGCCGCCAAAGAATCAAGATACTGCTCGTCGAGTGGCTGCCCCTGGTTGTAGAAATGATTGAAGGTGACGGGCCCGCAATGCGTGTGAGTTGCCGCGATAACGATGTTTGCGGAGGGAATTCCCGTGCGGTCCTCAACCGCCGCGCGAACCTTGCCGGCGAAGGGCTTATCGACACCGAGCAATTCCACGCTGATCAGAGCGACCCTCGTGACGCCATCGTCCAAAACCATGGCACGGGCATAAAGATCGTCGTGAATACTTTGAGCTACTCCTTTGCGGGCGTCGAAACCGGCCATTTGGCAGCCGATTGGCGGCGTTATGATCTCTGCCGCCGCGCCGATGCCGAGGTCAGACCGCACGCAGCGGCGCTCCATTTCTTTTGAGGAGCCGTTCCACTGTGAGCAAGTTGAGCATCAGAAAGCGGGGCTGATGGTAATTTTCAGCCCGGGTCATATCCGGCGTAGGATCTACCTGGCGGTCACCCTCCACTTGCCAGAGCGGAGAATGAAGACTGCGCATGGGAAACTTAGCGCGCGTATATTCGTTCAGTTCCGAATAGAATGCCGTTGCCCAAGGATCTCCGGTCTCTTCGATCAGACATATGGAACCGGTAAGGGCCTCCTGATGAGGAAATAGAGTCTTGTCCATAGTCCAGGTGTTCTGATCCACGTTCATGAGATTTCGGAAAACCCCGCCATACACGCGATCCCTGGCTACCTCGCAGTGACGTTTGAACAGCACCGCTGCTCTGTCGAAGAGCTTGGTATCTTTTCGCCTGCGAGCCTCATACATGACCATCCACAGAGTCTCAATTGCGTGGCCGGCATACACAAGTTGCTCGTATTCGTTCGCCGGGCGGGAGAGGTCGTGATTGATCAGTTCATTTAAAAGTTGGAAGCGAGGATTGAAATGGTGATTCAATAAGGCATCTACACAGCGGTCTGAGACCTGTTGGAGATCGCTGTCCAGATGCATGTCCAGCATCTGGCTAGCCGTCCGGATCAGCACCATCCAGACGCCCTCTATCCGCGCGCCTGGAAACGGCCGCGCGCCTTTCCCCAGATACGTTTCTCCAATTGCAGGATTGTAATCCGGGCGATCATAACGCCGGACGCACTTGAGCACTATTTCTTTTGCGTCATCCCAGTGTTTGCGCTCTCCGGTCGCCTTGGAGAATTCAGCCAAACCTTCGGCGATGAACATGTCGCCGTAGAGCTCGGGGTCCGGCGGTCCAGCCGGTGAGCCGTCACGTTTGAGATCCCTGGGCCAAAACTCATCCGGCTCCTTGGGACGGCTGCGTTGAATCAAACGAACCGACGCTGCCGCAATATCCAGGTATTTTTGCTCCCGGGCGAGGTTGTTATACAGAAAAGAGAAGACCCAAATGCCGCGTCCCTCGTACCAGGTCCTCTTTTGATCGGAAACCCGCTCGCCATTGGGACGCACCGAGCAGAGAAAACCTCCGTACTCGCGATCAATAACAAATCGCTCATGAAACGGCAGATAGTCTGTGAAGAGATCCTTCCGCAATTGTTCCCGCATTGCAGGCAAGTTGAGCCCGACGGCACTCCGCGCTTCACGGGGAGGTGTGCTGTTTGGCATCGGTTGCATGGCCGAAAATGCCGGAGTCCCCAACAAGAAGTAGCTAAAGGTACGACGGTTCATTCAGCACCTCTAATTCAAGAATCCCACGATATGGAATGTAATACCATAAGTAGAGATAACCACGATGGCTCAAGATTTCCTGCTTGTCAAGATCAAAAGAGTGTTGCCGTGATTGATGGGAGCAGCGTATGAGATCTCCCAGTTTGAGCAAGTCGAAGACTGCTGATAAACCAGATTCGGGCATTGCTGTATTGCACAAGGCGTTCGACCTTTTGGAGCTCTTTCAGGAAAGCGAAACACCAAGATCATTGGACCAGGTAGTAAGCGCTAGCGGAATTCCGCGAAGCACGGCTCATCGCCTGCTCGCCGATTTGACGAGCCGGGGCTATCTACAGAAGGATGCAGCAGGCCATTACAGCCTTGGATTAAAGCTTCTGGTTCTAGGCGCGACAGTCAGGCAGCGGCACACGTTGCGAGATGTCGCACACCCGTTTATGGTGGATCTCCGGAACCGCTTTGGGGAGACAGTTAATCTCGGATCTCTGCAGGGGGACTCGATTATTTATCTCGAGACGGTGGAGAGTTATCATCCCATACGGGTGACAGGGTCGCTGGGAGTTGTCGATCCGGTCCACGCCACCGCAGTGGGCAAGGCGATTCTTGCTTGGACGCCTCCGCCGCGACGGCCCGCAATGAACAACCGGGTCCGCCTGACGGCCTCAACAATCTGCGATCCGGACGAGTTCACGGTGGAACTCGAAAGAGTGAAAAAGCGCGGGTTTGCGATCGATGATGAAGAAAGCATGGAAGGCGGTAGATGCGTGGGCGTCCCGATCTTACATGCAGGAAATCCTGTCGCTGCTTTAAGCATTTCCGGTCCGGCTAGCCGTATCACGAGAGAACGCATAGCAGAGATTGCAGACGTCCTGAAAAAGACGAGCGCTCAAATTTCTGAACAGATCCGGTTCTTTCCCGATCGCCTCCGGCGATAGACCTATCATCGGCGATTGAGGTCCGCACCGGTTTTCCAGCGCGCGGATTTCCCTATTGACACTCGTGTTTCTTCGTGGTACAGGTTTACACAACACCCTTTCGGGACCGGTTCCCAGATCGTGGGATATCGGTGCTCGGATTAATAGGCCGCGTTGGCGCGTCAAAAGGAGGCGACATGAAACGCATTCTCATTACAAGCGCAATTCTCGCTCTTGCAGCAGTAGCGCTGCACGCGCAAACCGCAACCGGGAGCATTCAGGGGACCGTCTTCGACACATCGAAAGCAACTGTTGCGGGAGCGACAGTGACGCTTACGGATGAGCAGACAAACCAAACGCGCGATCAGGCCTCAAACTCGGCGGGCTTCTACGAATTTCGGGCGCTACCACTCGGTCTCTATAAGATCGAGGTAGAGCAAAAGGGGTTTGCGAAGGAAACATTTACCGGCATTCAATTGCAAGTGGCGCAGATACAGACGGTCGACATCGTCCTCAAAGTCGGCACTCAAACGGAATCGGTGACGGTTCAAAGTGCAGCTCCGCTGTTGCAAGTTGCCGATCCCAGCCTGTCTCAAGTCATCAATGAGGAGCAGATCAAGGAACTTCCGCTGAACGGAAGGAATGTACTGCAATTGACCTCGCTGGCAGCCGGCGTGGTGCTCAGCGCGAAAGGAAGTGGAACTGAGCGGCAGGCTAATTACGGTCCGGGGTTTTCGGTTGGCGGCCAACGAGACAACACTAACGTGGTTTTGCTCGACGGCATTGAGATCAGCGGAATGGAGTTGAATAACTACCCGCTGGCTGTACCGTCGCTTGATTCGGTAGACGAATTTAGAGTGCAAACTTCGAATTACTCCGCCGAATTCGGGGGAAATTCAGGCGCGGTCATCAACATCGCTTCCAAGCGCGGTACCAATGACTTTCATGGAGTACTGTTCGAGTTTCTGAGGAACACCGATCTAGACGCCAGAAATTTCTTCAGTACCACGGTCGCTCCTCTCAAACGAAATCAGTTTGGGGGTACGATCGGCGGTCCTCTGGTGATTCCTAAGCTGTACAATGGCCGGAACAGAACATTCTGGCTGCTGAATTATGAAGGCATTCGGCAGAGCAACGCGGTCAACGCGACGGCCTTACTTCCAACCGCCCAAGAACGGGCGGGGAACTTCAATGGAACCGGCACGACCATCGTCGATCCGATAACGAAAGTACCGTATGCGAACGACACAATTCCCGCCAACAAAATTACTCCTATTGGGCAGGCGCTCGCAAATCTTTTTCCCTATCCAAACAGCACAAATGCGGCGGCTAATTACTACGGAGCACCGGCTCAATCTTTCGACAACGACCTGATCAGCGGGCGTATTGACCAACAGGTCACTCAGAACGATAATCTTTTCGGCCGCTTTACAATCAATCAGCCGACCACCATCAGCCCGGGGGCAGACGTAGCGCTTTCAGGTTATAACCAGAACCAGCACGATTGGAATCTTCAGCTCGTAGCAGGCAATACGATCGTTATCTCACCCCACATCGTGAACGAGACGAATATCGGATTTGTGCGTTTCGATAGGAACCGGAGTTCGGAGGCCGCGAACAAGACCGATTATGTTACGCAGCTCGGCATTCAAGGCTTCAATCCGCCCGCTAGCGCCTGGGCTGCTCCACAAGTCGTTTTGACCGGTTTGAATGGCGCCGGGTACGGATCCGGGAACGCCGTCTTTTCCTGGCTTTCTCAATCGATTCAAATTGTAGATAACCTCTCGATCTCGCACGGCAATCATACCTTCAAAACAGGATTCACCATTAATAGGAAAGTGCTGGATTCGACCCAGTATGGATCACCGAACGGGCAATACACTTTCTCAGGCATGTTCAGTGCCCAAAATCCCGTGAAGGGTACAACTGGAGCTAACTCAGTAGCAGACATGTTACTCGGCGACCCATCCGCTTTCACGGTACAGACCCAACCGTACTTGCAACGTTTCCGTTATGGCAATCTCGGATTTTACGGTCAAGACGATTGGAAGGTCACTCCCAATCTGACCCTTAATCTCGGCCTGCGATGGGAGTATTTCGGCAAGCCTGTTGACGCGAATAACGCCATCGGTTCTTTTAATCTCGCGACCGGTCAACAAACGCTTTCCGGTCAGAATGGACTGCCGCGTAGTCTGGTATATCCCGACTATAAGGATTTCGCGCCCAGAGTCGGCTTTGCGTGGCGCGCATTCGGCAGCAACAAATTCTCGCTCCGCGGCGCGTACGGTATCTTCTATACTCCGGAAATCATCAATACTTTCCGGAACTTAGGCTTTCAGAATCCATTCGGGACAACTTACAGCCTGGCGGTGCGGCCAGCAAATCCAGCCGATCCGATCCCGTTGATCAATGCTCAGAATCCTCTTTTGAATGCGAGCCCCGCAGTCAATCTGGGCACGGTACTTGGTATCGATCCGCATTTCCACGATGGTTACGTGGGCGAGTGGAATTTAACCGCGCAATACCTGATCACCCAGAACACGCTTCTGGAAGTTGCCTACCATGGCTCAAAGAGTACTCATCTTTCGAGTGAACTAAACTACAACCAAACCAATCCGTACCCTCCGCAGCCGCCGTCGTTTAAGTTGGTGTATCCATATCCGGCTTTCGGCACGGTGAATATGTTCGAGTCGGACGGCGATGCGACTTACAACGCTCTGCAAGCCCGTCTACAGAAGAGATATTCGAAAGGATTTACTCTGCTGGGATCTTTTACGTGGCTAAAAGATCTGACCGATGTCGATTACAGTTCGGTTGGTGTCACTTCGGCTCCCGGCGACGCTTACACTCCGCAAACAATTACGAATCTTGGCTCTAAACAAAGGTAATGCGGTAGGCGATCGTCCGCGTCAATTGACGGTCACAGGCCTGTACGATCTTCCATTCTTGAGAAACCGTAAGGACTGGGTTGGTTCTCTGCTGGGTGGATGGCAAGTAGGAATGGACGCGGATTTTGCTTCGGGCTCCTGGCTCACTCCTTCCTCATACGGAGTGTCTTACGCCGGGACTCGGGCCAGCCTTCTGGCCGATCCCAATCTGCCAAGATCGCAACGTTCTATCAACGAATGGTACAACGTGAACGACGTTGTGAATCCAGCGCCGGGCCAGTTCGGGACCAGCGCCAAGGGTTCTATCATGGGTAGCGGCAACAACGTCTGGAACATCGTGGCTATGAAGAATTTCCGCGTAACCGAAGGTCAACGAGTAGAATTGCGCTCGGAGCTTTTCAACGCCTTCAATCATACGCAGTTCGATGATCCAAACGTCTATGCTGTCAATAATCCTCAAGCTGGAAAGATCACCAGCGCCAGCGATTACGGATACGCTCAGACTGAGCGAATCATTCAATTCGCATTGAAGTACTACTTTTAATTTCTAAGATGCCGCGCTTGGCGATACTCGGCGGTGCGCCGCTAAGAACAAAGCCATTTGCCAGATGGCCGATATTCGGTGAGGCTGAAAAACTCGCTCTAGGGGAAGTACTGGAGAGTGGGATATGGGGTGGATATAGCGCGAAGGTTTCTGAGTTTGAACGAGCCTTCGCAAAATTTCACGATGCCAAATATGCAGTATCCGCGGCCAACGGCACCGTCACCTTGGAGGGGGCTTTTATCGCGGCAGGCATCGGCCTGGATGATGAAGTAATCGTGCCCGCCATCACATTTGTGGCGACCGCTACGGCGGTGCTGCGGGTGGGAGCTGTTCCGGTATTCGCCGATATCGATGAGCACTGTAACCTTGCTCCTCAACGCGCCGCCGAAGCCATTACGGCGAAGACCAAGGCGATCGTCCCGGTGCACTTCGCGGGGCATCCGGCGGACATGGATGCGCTTAGTGTCTTGGCAAAGAAACACGGCATTCTGGTTATTGAAGATGCAGCGCACGCGCATGGCGCTTCGTGGAAGCATCAGAAGGTAGGAACCTTCGGCGACGTCGCTTCGTTCAGCTTTCAACAATCAAAGAACCTTACCGCCGGCGAAGGCGGCATTCTGATTGGGAATAATGCCGATCTCATTTCCGCAGCCCGGTCCTTCTTCAACCAGGGCCGCCTCCCGGGTGGAGGATGGTACGAGCATGTTCAGCTAGGGACGAATCAACGTATGACCGCATGGCAGGCGGCCGTATTGTTGGCGCAACTGCAAAGATACGAAGAGCAGCTAAAACTGCGGGAGGCGAACGCGCGTTACTTGGACGAGCGCCTAAGCACGCTTCCCTTTCTTGAGGTGATTGCCCCCGATCCGCGAGTTACTTGTCACAGCCGCTACTTACACGTGCTTCGCATCCGGCCGGAGAAACTGCCTGGCGTCGATGCGGAAACGTTCACGCGCGCGCTTGAGGCGGAAGGAATACCTGGAATCGGCAGGTATCCATATCCCGTACAGCAGAATGCCTTGTTCCGCAATTACAAATATCGGGAAACGGCGTGTGACAGATCGCTGCAAATTTGCAAAAATGCTTTTTGGGTTTCGCACGAAGTTCTACTCGGCACACGCGAGGATCTGGAAGACTTCGTCGCCGCATTGTCTAAAGTTGCAGCGGAAGTGGAGGAACTCGCCTGTTCAGTCCTACGATGAGAAGCGCCGGTAGATTCAATTTGAAAGGCAGTCTGTCAGTTCGTCTTTTTGTAGGCTACTTGCGTGCCTTTCTTTCCTCGCGTCCGCCGTTCTGGGAGCTGATTTCCAGGCCGGAGCCGCCGAAGTGGTTATCACTCCGCCTCTGGGCGCGGCTTTAGCCGGTTACTATCAAAACCGCGCCGCAACCGGAGTGCACGACGATCTCCACGCGAAGGCTCTGGTATTTGCAAAAGACGGCGTGAAAGCCGCGGTGATCAGCCTGGATCTGATCTTCGTTACCCAGCCAATCGTGACAGAAGCGCGCAAACTTATTGAGCGGCAGCTTGGTATTCCCGCGAAGTTCGTAATGATCAGCGCCATTCACACCCACACCGGGCCGGTGCTGCTGACGCATCCATCACGTTACAACCTGGAAGGCCGCATGGAACAAATTTGCGAAGAATACACGGCTTCTTTGCCCGGCAAAATCGCCGAAGCTGCCGGGCGAGCGAATGCGGCGCTTCAACCGGCGACCGTTCGATCAGCAGTTGGACGCGAGCCGTCACTGGCATTCAATCGGCGGTATTTCATGAAAGACGGCACCGTCGCTTGGAATCCGGGGAAATTGAATCCGAACATTTTCCGGCCGGCGGGTCCGGTGGATCCTTCCGTTCCTGTCCTGTATTTTGAGAGTCGCGAGGGTAAGCCGATCGCATCCTACGTGAATTATGCTGTCCATTCCGACACAGTTGGCGGGAATGTCATTTCCGCCGATTATTCCTACACGCTCGGGAAAGCGCTGAAAGACGCGAAAGGAGCGGATCTCATTAGCGTATTTACCATCGGGTGCGCGGGAAACGTGAACCACATCGATACAGGCATCGCCACACCCCAGAGCGGCTTCACTGAGGCGGCCCGTGTCGGAACGATTCTCGCCGCCGACGTTTTGCGGACGATGCGAGGCGCACCCCTCATCGATGTGACCTCGATTCGCGCTGAAAGCGAGATCGTTAAAGTTCCATTGCCGGTATTTCGACCCGAAGAAGTTGCCTGGGCAAGAGAAACCGCCGCTACTTTCGGCACCTCGAAGCCAGCGCCTTTTATCGAGCTGGTGCGAGCAGCGAAAATCGTCGAGGTAGCGGAGCGCCGCGGAATGCCTTTCGATGGCGAGGTCCAGGTGATCGCTCTCGGGGATCAGGTCGCGTTAGTTGGATTGCCCGGCGAGATCTTCGCCGAAACGGGTCTCGGTTTGAAGGAAGACTCGCCCTTTCCGAACACGATCGTCGCGGAACAGGCGAACGGAGCGCTCGGATACATTCCCAATCGTCCCGCGTATGCGGAAGGCGCTTACGAAGTGGTCACCTCGCGTTGCGCCATCGGCTCCGCGGAACTGCTGGCGGATTCCGCTTCACGGCAACTCTTTCAGCTTTTTCAGCATCACTAGGTTTGTTCGAATTTAGGTCTCTTCGAATTTCATGTTCGTAAGCGGCAGGCGAAAGCCGCGGGTCTTCACGACGATCTGGAATAAGCCGATAGCCAAACCATACAGTCCCCGCGATCTTGGCCGTGGCGGGAAGGCTCCACCAGATGGCGAGACAGAAGAGAAAGCCGCAAACAGGCGCGAGCAAATCCATAAAGGCGTTCCGCGTTCCAGCATTTCCGCCAAACCAGAATAAGCGTATAGCGGCGAGGTTCACGCCCATGAATGCCAGAAAGGCGCCGAAGTTCAGCAGTTCAGCGGTACGTTCATAGCTGACAGACAGCGCACCGATTACGGCCAGAAATCCGATGAGACAGATATTCCAGGTTGGCTGCTGGCGGTTCCTATCCCATCGCCCAAATACCCTCCGCGGAAGCACGTCATCGCGCCCCATGCCGTAAAGCAGTCGCGCCGCGGCTGCCTGCCCCGTGAGGGCCGTTCCGACACACGCCACGATCAAGACCAGGCCCATCGCCTGGAACAAAAGATTGCCTCCCACCAGGTGCGTGACATCGAGGAAGGCCGTTTCCGGAGCCGTAAAGGTCTTGTAATCCGGCCAAACTCTTTGTCCCAGGTAAACCTCCACGGTGCTGAACAGACCGGTTAATAAGCAGACCAGCACGGTCGCTTGCGGTACGGCCCGGCGGGGATTATGCACATCCTCAGCTAATGTGGTCACGCCGTCAAAGCCGATATACGTGAGAGCTGCCAGCGATGTCGCGGTCATGATGGCGCGCATGTCGAATGTCGCAGGGTCGTAAAATGGGCGGGTCGAGAGTACGCCGTGCCATCCGGACCGGTGCAGCAGGAATCGAACACTCAGTACCACAAACGCGAGGATCACTCCGGTCATGCCGGTCAGTAGAATCGTGTTGGTTCGAGACATCGACGAAATGCCTCTGAGGTTCAATATCGTTGACACCGCGACGAGAACCGGCGCCCAACAAGCGAAGGGCACGACTGGCACGAGCCGGTGCAGCGTCAGGGCGGCGTAGATGACGCTAATCACCGGAATGATGAGGTAGTCCAGAAACATCGCCCATCCGACCAGAAATCCGGCGAGCGGACGGAAGGCGTGTCCCACATACGTGTACGCCGACCCTGCCGATGGATACACCGCCGCCAGCCGTCCATAACTTAACGCCGTGATCATCATGGCCACCATCGCGATCAGAATCGTAGTGGTCACGTGTCCTTTCGAAACCGAATTGGCGATTCCGAAAATACCGACCGGCGCGATGGGCTGAATGAGAACGATTCCGTAGATGATTAAATCTCTGGTCTGAAGCTTTCCTCGTGTTTGGGAATGCACGTGTTCGGATCGGGCGGCTAGAGCGTCAGCTCCGCGGCGAATAGGCGATGCAGTCGATTTCAATCTTCATCCGGGGCTCGACCAATACGGCCTCCACAGTGGTTCGCGCGGGGCGATTGCCAGATTCCCAAAACTTCGCATACACCTCATTCATTGCCGCAAAATCCTGGGCATCCGCCAGAAATACAGAGCACTTGATCACATCGCGCATAGACGATCCGGAACCTTCGAGAATGTTCTTGATGTTAGAGAGCACCAGGTGTGCTTCGTGTCTTATGTCTCCGAAGGAAAACTCATTTGTGGATGGATCAATGGGGCCTTGTCCGGAAACATAGATGTAATCGCCAGCTCTCACAGCGGGCGAATAGGCGCCCTGCGGGGCCGGCGCTCCGGGCACCGATAATCTTTCAATTCCGCTTCTCATGTCTGCTCCTTGACATCGCTTTCAATTTGCACCACCATGACACATGACAACATACAAGCCAATAGGTAAACAGCTATTTTAGTAAACAAACGATGCCCGGCCTTACTTCGTCATCCCAGGACCCGCAATCAGAGTCCGATCTGTTCCAACCCGCGCGGCGAGAAGCTTCGATCCGCCTAAAAACCAGTGGTTCCCGGGAACGGTTCCAAAGGTCCTCCCAATCACTCGCGGGAGGAGTCTCAACTGGGTTGCGACGAAGCGCAAGACCCTACCCATTGTTTTTCGAGCGGGGCGAGAAAGCGGTCATTCAGGATGTGGACGGCAACCGGTACTTAGACTACGTGATGGGTTGGGGACCTCTCATTTTGGGTCACTCGCCCCGCGAAGTCATCGAAGCAGTCAGCGCGCAAGTTCAGCGCGGCCTCACCTTCGGAGCGCAGCACGATCTTGAATTTCAGGTCGCCGAAATCTTGAAGCAAACCATTCCTTGCGCGGATAGTGTTTGTTTCGCGGGAAGCGGCACTGAAATTGTCCAGCTTGCTCTACGCCTGGCACGAGCGGTCACAGGCCGGCGCAAGTATCTGAAATTCGAGGGGCATTACCATGGCTGGGCGGATAGTGTTCTGGTGAGTTATCACCCATCCGCTGAGGAACTGGAAGGCGCGCACGGGCGGCCTGTTGGAGTGGGCCGGGGGCAACTGCCGCCTGATTCGGTGGTGATCGCCGAATGGAATAACCGCGAAAGCGTGGAGCGGGCGTTTTCCGCGAAACCGTGCGAGATCTCCGCCGTGATTTGCGAACCGCTCCTCTGCAATAGCGGCTGTCTGCCGCCAACGGATGGGTTCCTCGAATTTCTGCGTGAGATTACGGTCGATCACAAGTCCCTGCTCATCTTCGATGAAGTGATTACGGGGTTTCGGCTGGCCTTGGGTGGTGCGCAGGAGTTCTATGGAGTGGTTCCGGATCTCGCGACCTACGCCAAAGCGGTGGGCGCCGGGGCTCCTCTGAGCGTTCTGGCAGGCAAAGGCGAATACATGGAGTTGGTCTCGACCGGCCAGGTAGTTCACGCGGGCACTTTAAACGGCAATCCGTTGAGCCTTGCGGCAGCAAAAGCCGCGCTCGAGGTGCTTGCGGCCAACTCCGGCAGTATTTATTTCGAATTGCGGCAACGAGGAGAAGCTCTGCGCTCTGGCCTCGAAAGAACATTGCGAGCGCACGGACTGCCGGTCGTGACCAATGGGGAAGGACCTGTGTTTCACGTCTCCTTCGCGCGACAGCGGCCGCGAACCTACCGAGACACTCTCGGCGCGGATACAACCCTCTATAGCAATTTCGTCCTGGCCCTCTTGGATGAGGGAGTTTTCACTTTGCCGGATGGCCGCTGGTATCTTTCAACAGCCCACGGCCACGTGGATATTGAAGCAACCTTGTCCGCCGCGGAACGCGCGTTCACTTCACTCCGGCCGTCATAGCTCAATCGAAAAAGTGTCAAGCGCGATCGGACCATCTGCCGTAACAAGGTAGTCGTGTTCGATGCGGATACCGCCGCCAATGGACGGTGAATACAAACCGGGCTCGCAGGCGATCACTTCCCCCTTCATAAATACCTGGTCCCCGGCAGCATTCAGCCACGGATGTTCCCAGCCCTCCTGTCCAACGCCATGACCTGCGTGGTGAGTAAAAGATCCTCGCGTGCGCGGCAGCTTGTTTAGATGTTCGCGGATCTCTGTGTATACCGCCCTTACGCTCAAGCCAGGACGAATCAGCCGGCGAGCAATGTTGTGTGCCTCAGCCACATGGATCCACACTTCCGCCTGTTCTGCCGCAGGCCTGCCGACGCAGAACGTCCGGCAGAGATCACACATATAGCCTTGGTACTTTGGAAACAGATCGAATATACAGAGATCCCCGTCTTTCAAGACGTTCGAGGTGGGCGGACCGCCTTGAACAGCTCGCGAGCCGCAGCCGAAATCGCCCTTCAATTCAACCGACGCGCGCGCCATATTGACCATCGCTTCGTAAATGATCAGGTACGCCTTGTACTCCGGCATTCCCGGTCCCAACTGGTTTTGAATTGCGCCATACGCTGCCTCCGCGAGAGCAATCGTTTCCTTAATGCTCTCGATTTCGTCCGGATATTTGCAGCGGCGCGTCTCTGCCAACCACGGTGTAATGTTCCCCACTGGCATCGACAAAGCCGAGAGAAGACCAGCCGGCATGTACTCGAATTCCACCGCTAACTTGCCCTCCCGCGAACCGACGCACTCGATTACGTGACGATTCAGTTCTTCCTGCATGGTGCTGCGGTCGAAAAGCCGATCGATGGCATATCCGGTATAAGTGCGAACTGCGGATGAGGCGCATCGGTCGGGTTCCTTCCCCGTGATGAGTGTTGTCTCGCCGTCCAAGGCAATCACCAAGGCTTGTGGCCAGTTTGGATCGACCAAGGCGGCTGAATAGTAGTGGATAGCTTGGCAACTGCTCAAAACCGCGAAAGCGAACCCATTGCGGTCCAAATATTCGAGTAATTTCTTCTGCCGTTCGCGGCAAAACTCCAGGGAGAGCATTAGACTTCCTCCAGCTTGCGGCCTGCTAACAAACCGCCATCAATGACGTGTACTCCTCCCGTTACGAAAGCCGACTCATCCGAAGCAAGAAACAACGCGTACTGCGCGACTTCAGCAGGTTCACCAAAGCGGCCGAGGGGATACATGGCTCGCAGCTTATTTTTTCCAGCCGGAAACTGATCCCAATACGCCATACAGCTCTGGGTAGCGATAGTCCCCGGACAGATTACATTCGAACGTATTCCCCAATCCCCATACTCGGCTGCGACAAGGCGAGCCAGCGAGATTATTCCGCCTTTGGACGCTGTGTACGCTGGCTCTCCTACACCGAAGAGAGCATTGACGCTCGAGAGCCAAATCACGCTGCCTCCCCCGGACTGACGCATGCGCGGCAGCGCTGCTTTAGCGCACAGAAAAGGTCCCTTCAGGCACACGGCAACAGTACGATCCCAATCATCTTCGTTCAAATCAACCAGCTTCACATCGTTGAACGCCGCGTATGCGTTGTTCACCAAAATATCCAGCCGCCCAAAATGTTCATCGGCTATTCGAAAGGCGGCTTGGACCTGCGAAGCGGAACTAACGTCGGCGACGGCTAAAACCGCCCTGCCGCCCTGCTTTTCGATAGCTTCGACCGCAGCCGCGCCGGTCTGACGACTCACGTCACAGACGATAATTCGCGCGCCCTCTTGCGCAAAGAGGGTGGCGGCGGCGAGGCCGATTCCTGAGCCAGCCCCGGTTATGAAGGCCACTTTACCAGCCAATCTGGGGTTCATTACCGTGAAGTATACTGAGTTTTTCTAATAAGATCGAGCGGTTTCCAATTGGAATAACAGAAGACAAGAACGAATGTCCGAAACTTGGTTGCTTAGCCACGGCACGATCATCGATGGAACCGGAAAGCAAGGCTATTCAGGCAGCGTATTGTTCAGCAATGGCCGTTTGACTCAGGTGGGCTCTTTTGCCAAACCGAAAGGCGCGCGGGAAATCGATTGCCGCGGTTGCATTATCGCCCCCGGGTTTATCGATGCGCACAGTCACTCCGATCTGCAGGTGCTTGAGGGCCGTCGGGAGAAGCTCGTCCAAGGGGTCACGAGCGAAGTAGTCGGGAACTGCGGTTTCTCTGCTTACCCGCCCGCTATGGATCCGGCTGCGTTACGTCAATTTGCCGGCGGCATTCTGTGCGGTGAAGGCGATTGGGGTTGGCCGTCCACGCAAGCTTATCTGGACGCCACCGAAAAGAGCGCGACCGCCAACGTCATTTCGCTAGTCGGACACGGCAGCCTGAGAATCGCGGTGGCCGGCAACCGGCAGGGTCCGCTTGCGCGCCAAGACGTCAATCGAATGAGTGCTCTTCTCGAAGAGGCTTTCGCCGCGGGGGCAATTGGCTTCTCCACTGGGTTGATGTATGCGCCTGGTTCAAGCGCTCCGCCGGAAGAGTTAGAGCAGCTCTGTAAAACGGTTGCGCGCCACGGCAGAGTTTACACCAGCCATATTCGGAGCTACTTCAAAGATCTAGTGCCCGCAATCGACGAACAGATTGAGTTGGCGCGCCGTTCCGGCTGCCGCCTCCAAATTTCCCATCTGCAGGCTGTGGGAAAGCCAAACTGGCCGCAACATGTGAGGGCGCTCGAGACTATTGAACGCGCCAGAGGCGATGGTATCGATATCGCTTTTGACTGCTATCCCTACGTGGCGGGTTCGACTGTTCTCACCCAACTTCTGCCTCAGTGGGTCTTGGACGGCGGCAAGGATGCCATGTTGGGCCGTCTCGGTGATCCGCAACAAAGCAAGAACATCAAAGCAGAGATCGAAGGGGAGTTCCCCTGGAGTTGGAGCGACATCTTCATTTCTGCCGTCCACTCTGCCGGGAATTCAAGCGCGGTTGGACATAACCTGCAGGAGATCGCGGCGCTACGTTCCGTCCGGCCGATAGATGCAATGATCGATCTCCTGATAGAAGAAGAGGGCCGGGTAAACATGCTCTCCTTCAATCAGAGTGAAGAGAACTTGCGGTTGAGCATTCAACATCCGTTGTCGATTATCATCAGTGATGGTTTTTACGTTCACGGCAAAGCGCATCCGCGTCTATACGGAACGTTTCCACTGCTGTTGGGGCAGATGTGTCGGGAGAGACAGTGGCTCAGCCTGGAAGAAGCGATTCACAAAGTAACAGAGCAGCCGGCTGAACGCTTTCACATCGCAGATCGGGGAGTATTGCGCCCCGGCGCATTTGCTGACGTGACCGTGTTCGATCCGGCTAGCGTGAATAGCCCGGCAACTTACGAAACTCCGGACCGTTCTCCCACCGGCATCCAATACGTTTTTCGAAACGGCCAACTCATGGAAGGCTGCCCCGTAGATTCGCAGGACTGATTACCTGCGCGGTTCGAACCGATTTCCGCACCTTGGGCAACGGATCCAACGCTACGGCCTGGAGACCCTTAGAGATGTCGGCCGCCGCCTTTAGCAGGCTCTCTATGATGGGAGAATCTTTGCGCGGATTGAATCGCGATGTCGGACCAGAGACGCTGAGGGCGGCGATCGCGCGTTTACTGGCGTTTAGAATCGGGGCTGCCACGCAAGTCGCCATGGTCGCCGTTTCGCCGCGGTCAAACGCAAACCCCGCTTCGCGAATGCGCTTAAGTTCCACCTTCAGCTCACCTGCGTCGGTGATTGTATTGCGCGTAGACAAGGGCAGTTCACGACCGGAGAGCAGGCTTTCTACCAAGGCCTGGTCTGAAAAGGCCAGAATCGCTTTGCCCAGGCCGCTCGCGTGCACAAAGATCGTGGAACCGGGCCGCTCATGAAATCGCAGCGCGTACTCGCTTGGAACCACCTCGATGTAAACAACCTTATCCAGCTCAAGCTGGCCAAGATTGACTGTCTCGCCATACACATCCCGAAGCTCCAGCATCCGCGGCAAAGCGGCGCGGCGAATGGCCTCCATGCTTGCTTCGCTACTAACCAGATCGTTCATTGCGCGGCTGGCGTAGTAATTCCGCTCGCTGTCCCGAACTACGTATCCAAGTTGGGTAAGCGTCGTGAGAATCCGAAAAACAGTGGATTTTGAGATGCCGCTGCGCTGAGTAACTTCATGTAATCCAAGCGGCCCGCTCTTTGCCAACTCTTCCAGTATTCGGAACGTGCTCCGAACCACCGGCACCATATATCTCTCGGTCTGGCGGGACGGCACGGCGCGTTCTTGCTTGGACTGGGAGGACCTCAAAATAAAACCAGAGCTAGTCTAGCAGGTTTCAATAGGCAAACTGCGTGAAGTTAACTCGCCGACTTGCAGCCGCAGGAGAGCACTTCGTGTAAGCGTTGGGAGCGCCGCTCCGCTCTGAAAGCCGGCGACAAACTCGTCCAGCCGCGTTTGAGCCCGTCGCCAGTATTCGTACTCCGCGTTCCACCGGCCCAACGCCGAGAACAGCCGGTAATCCGTATATTGCTGCTGCCATGCATCGCGATAAGACTCCCGCAACTGGCTGACTATGTCCATCAAATCGGAAACGCGGCTATGGGCTGAATTGGTAATGCCTACTGCAAGAGCCGATTGCAACTGTTTCTTAGCCGGCATGTTCGGCAGCTTCGTCCAGATGTCGTTTATCTCGAGAGCGTACAGAAACTTCATTCCGGCGTAATCCAATAAGCGTGCTCCGACCAGGAAATCATTCGCTTCTATTCGACTGTCGCCCGGAAACGCGCGGTAAAGATGCTCTTCGGCTTCTTCAGCCAGTAGACGGCACTGGCGAAGTTCCGTGCGATGAGCCTGCGCACGCTCCAGAGTGGCCGCTGAAAAGGGATCCTGCCACAACTCCTGCATCGTGTCCTGTCCCAGAACTTTTTGTAAGCTCACCTCTGCTGCATTCAAAGCGCTCAAAGCTTTGGCAATTTCCGGAGCGGGTCTCTCCGGATACATCAGCCGGGCATAATCATTGAAAAACTCGCTGCGGGATAAGGGCGAGTTTTGCCAAGGCGCAGCCGCTCCGTACGCCATCCCTGGCCAGGACATGCGAATTAAGGCCTGCCGGTCATCGGTCCATACGGTGTTCAACAAGCCCTGGGTATGTGCTTTACGGCCGGCAGCCAGGAGCGTATCGATATTCGCAAATGTCGTGTCATAATCGGGCGCGATTTCATTCCAGCTATGTACGGCCGAGCAAACGATGTTCGGTATTCCGTGAGCGACGAGCGGGCCGAGCCACTTCTTATACTCCGGGTCGGGAGTGGGTTCATAGAACCACGGAACGGCGATCAAATTTGGCGGCAGTTGCGAGACGATTTCGGGAAATTTCACCATGATGTCGGCGTAGGCCAGCACCTGTTTGCCGCGTTCCTGAAAGAATCCGGCCACGGTCCTGAGCTGTTGCAGAAACAGTTGTACCGGAGTGGCCCCGGCGCCGGCCTTTTCGGCTGCTTGTTCGAGCGCCCAAGTCTCATCGAATCCAATATTGACGAAACGGCTGGGAAATAATGCCGAAATCTGCGCTGCCCAGTCGGCTAACAAGGGCCGCACTTTCGGATTGGCCGGGTTGAACTCACCTCCGTGCGGGAAATCCGCCAGGTCCGAATACTTCTCGATTCGAAACAGATCATGCAAATGCCCATACATCTCCACCATCGGAACCACATCGATGTGGCGGTCACGCGCATAGGCCACAATCCGTCTCACTTGTTCCTTCGAATAACGCGCATCCGGATTCAGCAGCGGATAACCATCAAGCTCGATCGATGCCTCCGAATAGAAGTAATACTGATTGGCTTTCCACCTCGCCAGAAAGTCAAGCTGCCGTTCGATCTCGGCTTCGGTGCACATGGGCCCCTCACTGGCAACATCCACCAGCGTTCCTCGATACGGGAGCGATGGCCAGTCCTTTATGTGGACTTCAGGAAGGAAGCTGTCTTGACCCTTACCTTCGACTAACTGGCGTAGCGTCTGGATGGCGTAGAAGACCGCCGCCGAAGAACGGCCGGAGATCTGCACGCCCGCTGGCGTTACTTCAACTCCGTATGCTTCTCTGGATTCCGGACCCGCGTGCTCACCTGGAACCGGCAAGGCGTCCACATTCCCGGTTCGCTTCAAGACGATTGCAGGCCCCGAAGTATCCGATTCCCAAACCGGAATCGCGAGACCGGTCGCTTCGAGGAGAAAACGCGACAGTTCCGCCGCCGCGAAGCGATCTTCGCTACTCGGATCGGAACCGAAACGGATGCCAAGTCCGTGCACCGGCAATTTACCCGATCCATATCGGACAGACTGTGGAGACGGAAGCAAATTCCTGTGCTCCGCTCCGCTTGCCGTGGTGGCAACGAATAAAGCCGCGGACGCAAACCAAAACCGGTGTCTCATGGAATCAGAATTTCTCTAATGAAAGATAAGCCGCGAGGTCGTTCAACTCGGCTTTCGTTAGTTGCGAACCATATTGAGATGGCATCAACGATTGCCCCTGGTGTTCAATCCGCGCCAGTCCTGCCTTTTTCAAAAGGTGAAAGCTCCCATCCAGCGCTTGTATCTCAAGGGAAAAGTTGTCTTCATTGCGGATGACACCTGTGTACTTCTGGCCCTCACGGGTAACTACAACAACGGCGCCGCGACGGGGATCCGGATCCTTATTAGGATCCACGATGAATTGCCGGATAACAGCGGGGGAGTGCGTTCTTCCGTACCCCGAAAGATCAATACCGATGAAGCCTCCCTGCCCGTTCACCATATGGCATTCAGAGCAGCGGGCACGGCCGAAGAATAATAAGCGTCCCTGTTCAGGGTTGCCTTCGATTGCCGCGGCTTCTCCTTTCCCCTGCAGGACGCGCAAGTACTGGATGAGGGCCTCGATTTGGCTGTTATCCAACAATGAACTGAATCCAGGCATGCCTTCTGCCGGAATGCCTTCTCGAAGGATGTGCGTTAGATCAGCATCGGCCCGGCGCAGGGTGTTAGTATTGCTCGCGATATTCGGACCATGTTCGCCGCCCCGTCCGTCTAAGCCGTGGCACCCCGCGCAAGCGGAGCCAAACAGTTGCCGCCCGGCTAACGAGCCGCTCGAGATTATCTTCGATGGTTGTTGTGTTTGCGGCGCCAGTTGAGCCAACGAGATCGCCAGCGAGAGAAGCGGCGTCAGAACTCCCGGACATCCGAATGCTCTGAACATGGGTATAAGCTGGTATAATGCTCGACATGATAAATATACAGAACGTGCGGAGTCTTCATCGTCTATATGCGATGTGCTGCTGTTGCCTACTTGTTCCAGCCGCTACAAAGAGCAGCGAGGATTCGCGCACAGTTCGCATTGATGTACTTCGCTCCGATCTCCTGGTAAGGCCGCCCGCCGCCAATTGGCCTTCTTACAACGGCGACTACTCGGGACGGCGCTACACGAGCCTCGCCCAAATAACACCCAAGAATGTAGATCGGTTGCGAGCGCAGTGGGTATTCCATTCGCAAAATTCTAACCGCCTGGAAGGCACGCCGGTGGTCGTGAACGGCTTGATGTTTATGACATCGGCGAATGACGCGTTTGCGCTCGATGCCGAAACCGGGCGGTCGATTTGGCATTACTCCCGGCCAGTAACAGAAGGATTGGTGGATGACGCATCTTCCCACCATAACCGTGGAGTCGCCCTGTGGCATTCGCGGGTTTACATGGAAACCGATAACGCGCACTTACTCTGCCTGGACGTCCGATCCGGGCACCTGCTCTGGGATGTTGGCTACGCGCACGGGAACAAGAATTATGGCGCGACAAGTGCGCCGTTGGTGGTCAAAGATGAAGTCCTGGTTGGAACTTCCGGCGGAGACGACGGCGTGCGAGGATTCGTTGCCGCCTTCGACGCCTCGACGGGCCGGGAGATCTGGCGTTTTTGGACGATACCTGCTCCGGGCGAGTTCGGGTCTTCGAGTTGGCCCGGGGATATGTATCTGCGCGGCGGCGCGACCACATGGATGCCCGGCACCTACGACCCCGAACTAAATACCTTGTATTGGGGGACAAGTAATGCGGCCCCGGACTTCGATGGCTCCGTGCGTCCGGGAGATGACCTCTACACCGCATGCCTATTGGCATTAGACGCCGATACCGGCAAACTGAAGTGGTACTTCCAATTCACCCCGCACGATCTGTTCGACTACGACGCAACCGAAACAGCCGTGCTTATAGATGCCCCTTATAAGGGAATCCAACGGAAGTTGCTGGTCGAGGCAAACCGGAACGGCTTCTTGTATGTTCTCGATCGAACCGACGGCAAATTCTTGGCTGCAACACCGTTCGTCAAAAAGCTGAACTGGGCCAAAGGAATCGATGCCACCGGACGACCCATCCGGAGCGGCATCGAACCCACCGCGGGTGGAACACTAGTCTGTCCCGATATGACGGGAGCGACTAATTGGTTCTCGCCATCCTACAACCCCGCCACTCATCTGCTGTACTTCATGGCTCTGGAAAATTGCCAGCTCTACTTCGCCGGGGCGCAGCAGTTCACAGAAGGGCGAGAATACTACGCCACTGGCGCGAAACATGCGCCTGGCGAATACGGACACAAGATTCTGCTGGCCTATAACCCACAGAGTGGCAATCTTGCGTGGCGATATCCACAGACAGGTTCAGGGCAATCCTGGGGCGGCACGATGGCCACAGCCGGCGGCCTCGTATTCTTCGGAAACGATGCAGAAGCCTTCGAAGCAGTCGACGGTCAGACCGGCAAATCACTTTGGCACTTCAACACGGGCCAGTCCATGAATGCGTCGCCCATGAGCTATGCCGTCAATGGAAAGCAATATGTTGCGATCGCATCGGGCAGCGATGTTTTCACGTTCGCTCTGCCCCTGGATGGCGAATAGTGGCGTTCACTGCTGTTGCGCCAACAAGCTAGCTCTGCATGATGGGAGCTTCGGAGACCGTTCGGACCGAACCCGCCGGCAAAGTAACCTCGAAGCGCGAGCCTTTTCCGATTTCGCTCTCCACGTGAATTTCGCCGCCATGGGCCCGCGTAATGGCCGAGACAAAGCTTAAACCAAGGCCCAGACCTTTCTCGGGATTAGGATCGGGCACGCGATAAAACCGATCGAATATGTGCGGCAAGTGATCTTTCGGGATTCCCACCCCCGAGTCTTCCACGACGAGACGAGCGTTAGACCCGGCCATCTCCGCATAAGCGCGCACCCATCCCCCGCTAGGCGTGTATTTTATTGCATTTGATAGTAGGTTCGTAATCACCCGCTCTACCTGCGTGCGATCTCCCTCGCACAGCACAGCTTCGGGATGGGTCCGGGTTAGCTTCACATCGTGAGCTTCCGCCGGAATCTGAAATTGATCCACAAGCTCATCCAACAACTCGCCCAAATCCAACACAGTCTTATTCATCGGAATTTGCCCAGACTCCGATTGGGAAAGAAGCAACAGCGCTCGCACCAAATTCGACAAGCGTTCCACGTCCTGCAGCGCATTTTCGATCGCTTCCTGCAACTGCTCCTTGCGCGTGGCCGTGAACAGCGCCACTTCGAGCTGTCCTTGAATCGCAGTCAGCGGCGTGCGTAATTCATGCGAAACATCCGTCGAGAATTGCCGCATCTGTTCAAAAGAAGCTTTCAGCCGGCGGCTCATCTCATTGAACGAATCGATCAAACGGTCAAGCTCATCGTCCGCCCCGCGTTTCGGAATCTGTAAACCCAGGCTGGGCCCGGTAATCTCCGTCGCTGCTTTTTCGACAGACTGCAAAGCCTTCAAGATGCTTCCCGCTGAGTACCAGATCACCGCCGCGCAAGCAAGTAGCGCCATCGGCAGGAGAATCCAGAAATTCCGCTCGAATTTTCCCAGAACAGCGCGATCGTTCTGTAAACTGCGCCCCTCCGCGACATACCATTCCCGGCCACGTCTGGAATCGATCATGATGCTGCTGATCACCGCGTATTGCACCTTGTCTGAACCCGTTATGGTCTTGATAATTGGCTCGTGCGCTCGTTGCATTTGCGCCAATTCAGAAAGAATTGTCTTGCGGTTCGAAAGCTGCTTGAATGCAGGCCCCGACGATCCTAGATATGCTTGCCCTTGGTCATCGGTGACCAGGTATACGGCTTCCAGGTGCGAAACTTCAGATTCCTCCTCGGCATCTTCGTGATCGATCATCCAGTAAGGGTTCCCGTTATCGGGAGCGAATTCTATCCATCCCTTAAGAGCGCCCAATTGCTCCTTCAGCTCTTCCTCACTCTGATTTTCGAGAATGGTTTTGAGGGTGGTGGTTCCTACGAAGCCGACGATGGCGAGAACCGCGGTGAGCAGCAGCAGAAATGTCGCCGCTAGCCGGAAGCGGAGTGTCCGGAAGAGCTTTACTTCGTGGAGCCTCTTCCAAAACATCGATGTTCCTACGCGTTGACAGGCTCTGTCACAACAGCCTGGGGCGTCTCCGGGACGTCCAGCATGTACCCGATGCCCCGCACCGTATGAATCATTTTAATCGGGAACTTGTCATCGATCTTACTGCGCAAGTGCCGGATGTAAACGTCCACAATATTTGTGAGCCCATCGTAATCCATGTCCCACACGTGTTCAACAATCATGGTGCGGCTTAGCGGACGGCCGCGGTTACGCATCATGTATTCAAGAATGCTGAACTCTTTGGGCGCCAGCTCGACGTTTTCGTTGCTTCGCGTCACTTTCCGCCGGATACAGTCAAGTGTGAGTTCACCTACCTGCAGTTTCTCCGGCGTGGGCTGGCCACGGCGCAACAGAACCCGCGCTCGAGCCAGCAGTTCTACAAAAGCAAACGGCTTTACCAGGTAATCATCCGCGCCCTGTTCCAGGCCCTTCACGCGGTCATCCACGGCGTCGCGCGCGCTAAGAATCAAAACGGGCGGTATGGTCTTCCGATTCTTGATCTTCTGCAGCACCTGAAGGCCGTCAATGTCGGGCAATCCGAGATCCAAAATGATGAGATCGTATTCGGTCGAATGAACCCGTTCAATCGCATTGCCGCCGGTATGCACCACGTCAACCGCGTAGCCGGCGCTCTGCAAGCCCCGCGATAGGAAATCCGCAATCCGCTTTTCGTCTTCCACTACAAGTACGCGCATGATCTAGTGAGCTGAATAAAGTCTAACGAATGCCGCGCCCATCAATCGCCCGATGCCCGCCGCGGCTCGGGCATTGGCGCCGGTTTAAGAACCGTCCAGACCGATTTCCATCGAGTGCGCAAAACGGAAAGTAGCGTCATCACCGCGACAAGAATTACCGTGTACGTGATTACCTCTGCCACCGAAAGCCCCTGCTTCCAAACGCCGAACCAACGTCCGTATACAAGCTCGATGTGTACCCAATAAACCAAAAGCGAGGTCGTCCCTACCTGACGGAACAAGCTCCACTTCTGCAATCCGCCTAAGTTAACCCATAGGAATGCGAGCGCCAGCAGCGCCAGAACTACGCCCAGCTTAATCAGCACCAGCGCGGGACTGTTTAGCCAAAAATCACTCTTAGCGTAGAAGGAATACGGCATGTTCGATAGCTGATGGGCCGCGACGGCCAAGCCGATACCAATCGCCAGTATCCAGAGCATCGCGCGTCCCATCTCTTCCTGCTTAATGGTGCGAATCACGCTTCCCGCAACCATTCCGAACGCCAGGAACGACGCCCATGGGAAAAAGCCGAAATAGTTATAGCTCGGAAAAAAGTATGACCGTATGATCCACGGCACGCCCGCTCCGTCGATCATGCTTACCACCGGCGCCAGTCCCGCAATCACCAAGCCCAATACCGTGCATAGCCGAATTCGCTCTCGAGTGGTAAACACCGCCATAGGCGCCAGGATCAGCATCGCCATCCCCATGCAATTCAGAATGTCCACGCGCAGCAACTCGCTGCCGGGGCTGGTGGGGTAACCGAAAACGTAGAGCTGAATTCGAAACAAGAACGCAATCAGGAAAAGGTATCGTGATCGTTTCAGCGCAGCCACGAAGCGCTTCCAGCCACTCGCTTGTTGCCGTTCCTGGCTGTCCATCAAGAACGCGAACGTGATTCCTGTAAGGAATAGGAAAATGGCCGGCGGCAGCCCACCTAGGAACTGCGACAGCATGAATGCGCCTTTGTCGCGCAAATCAGGACGTGTGAACGAGTCGAAGGTGTGCCCCTGCAGCATCACGACCGCCGCGAAGCCGCGCGTCCAATCGATAAAAGCCAGTCGTCCTGAGGTTTTGCCTCCCGATGTCTTGTTCTGTTCAGCCATTCGCGCGCGAGCAGTTGATGCCGGAGGCAGGCTACTGGCTCTGCCTCTTAGCGTTAGGAGGCAACTGGAGTTCCAAATCACCCTTGAGCGCCGGGTTTACGCTCATGTTGGAATACGTGGTGAGGCGATAATTCCCGGAAGGCTCATCAAATCGCTGCTGTACAGGATATGCAGCATCATTCGGAATCCACATCTCGACCTTGACCAAGCGCTCCAATACCTTCGGATCCTTGGGTATAAGTTGCAATTTCGTCGTCTCTCGTCCTGCAACATTTTCTGGTCCCTCAGCGGTAATGGAATAGCTCTTCGCCAGCTCTTGGCCCGAGGATCCGAACCCAAGCAGCATGTATTGGTTCAGTACATTACTGTTCTTGCCCAAATTGACTTCCTGATATTCGTTCAACTTCGGGTAATAAATGGTCAGCTTCTTGCCTAGGAACGCGATCTCCCGGGATCCCGGAAAATTGATGATGGCTCGCACATCGCCGCCTTTCAGCCGCTGCATTCGAAGAGTGCCGTTCTCCACGTTCTTATCGCTCAGAACGGCCGTATACTCGACCATTTGAACGTTCGCGGACATGGCCTGAAAGCTGGGGGCTGCCTGGTCCATGCGCGCCAGTATGGCGCTCACGCTTTCCGCGCTCAACATTCCGGCGAAGGCAAACAGGCAGCATCCGAGCAATAGCTTTTTCATGTTCTCTAACTTAAGAAGACGCTAAGATAGCGGGGCAGTATACGCGATGAAGCCCTTTATTTCTTGTTCTGCTTCATCCCGTATGGGTTCCACCCTCACTACGTGCCAGGACTTCCCGGTTCGCTGCCGGATAAGAGCTTCCGCGCGCCGAGCACGTTGGTTCTCGGCAATATCGGAAAGCAGCTCGGTCGCGATGAAGACACGGTTCGAGCCGTGCAGCGACGACATCAGGATGATACTGGAAGCCTTGGGTTGATCGTGGAACCAATCTCTCGGGGTCACGAAGACAAACAGCAGAATCAGTCCGACGACTAAGTCATACTGCCAGGAAGCTCTCGGAAAATCCCAAAAAATAAGACGTTTTCCGAAACCGCCGACTGTCCGCCCTCGGTCGAGTTCAGCCACTACCGCCAGTGTATCAACAGCTAGTACTTCCGCATGATGGCCAAAACGCGCCCTTGGATCTGCAAACTGGCTGGGTCCACAAAGATAGGCGCCATTGCGGCATTGGCCGGCTGCAGCCGAATTCGTCCATCTGGCTCAGCGTAGTAGCGCTTCAGCGTCGCTTCAGTATTATCGACCAGCGCCACGACGATATCCCCGTTTCGCACCGAATCGGTCTTCTCCGCCAGAACGAAATCGCCGCTGCAGATATGGTCTTCGATCATCGATTCCCCGCGGACTTCCAAAGCGAAAGTGCGATCATTCCCCACAAAATCTGAAAAATACAGCGTTTCCACGTTCGGAATAGCCTCTACCGGTGATCCGGCGGCTATGCGTCCCAGCAACGGAACCGTGGCGCCTGCGCCTTGTGGTTTTCGCGCCTTCTCCTCGGCGAAGTACCGCTCCCCCACCTCCAGTGAGCGGCTGTGGTTATAAGTTCGGCGCAGATATTGCTTAGCCTCCAGCGCCTGGATGTGCTTATGAACCGTGGCTAGCGAAGCCAGGGATAGCCCGCTAGCGATCTCTTCATAGCTAGGGCTGTACCCATTCCTCACAATGAAGGTGGAAAGGAAATCCATCACTTCCTTCTGTCTTCGCGTTAGAGCCATAGGGTTAGAGACTTCTCCTCCCCTTAGTTTTGGCGAATAAAGGTCGAAAGTCAACAAGAAAGGTAATTATCCCTTGACAGTAGGTACACTAGAAACGGATACTGGGTTCGACAAAGCCGACCGGAGAATCCGGCCGGTCGGTGGACCTATAGACGTGCTGCTGGACGACTATTACACGAGACTCGTCGGCTACGTTGTGGCTGATCTGCGGGATGAAGACACGGGCAAGCTCTATCGAGATCCCGTAGGTACCGTGTTTTTTGTTTCTGCGTTTCTTGGCCGTGGACTGGGCATGATTGGATATGCAATCACCTGTCGGCACATTGTCGAAGGCCTTAACGAAAGAGGCATCTCCGATGCGTATATTCGGCTGAATAGAGCGCGTGGCGGCGGCGTCCTCGACCTACGAAGCACATTGAAGGATTGGGTGGTCACCGCAGACTCGGATGTTGCAGCTTGCAGGGTAGACTTGCCGCCCGAAGTTGCCTTTTGGCAGTATCCGTTGCCAGCGGCGCTACCCATACCGCCTAAGCTAGGACACGATGTGTTCTTCGTTGGACTGTTTGAGAAATTGCCCGGCGTCAATTCTGTGGAGGCGATTGCGCGTTTCGGCAAGGTTGCGCGTCCCCTCAGTCGCTTGCCGATTGAGGTGGGTCCGTCAACCGAGATCGAAGTTGAAGCACACCTTGTGGAAGCCACTTCCTGGGGCGGTGAGAGCGGATCACCCGTGTTCATCTATACGGACAAGTACAAGCTGGTTGATGCTCCAATGCCCGGTCTATTCGATGAGTTCAAGCCTCCCGAAAAGGATCGGGTGATCTTAGATGTTGAGCCACTCCTAGTTGGTATGGTGCATGGACATTATCCTCTGCATCGTGAAGTGAGACATCGGAAGCATAGAATTGGAGGAGTAGAGATCAATTCAGGCATCGCTGTTGTAATTCCTGTCGAGCACATACGCAGACTTGTGATGGAAACCCCTAAATTTATCGAAGACAGAGAGCGCGTGATTGCTGATCGCAGCGCACGAAACAGGAAATTAGCGACTCCGAAACCGGACGCCGCGTCAGGTCTTAGTTCTGAAGAGCAAAGTAGTGACGCATTCACCAAAGAGGATTTTGAAGCTGCGCTAAAGAAGGTGTCGCGAAAGATCGAACCGGAGAAGGCAAACGAATAGATGTAGCGGTGGCTAACCGAGGAGTCAAAAGCTACTGGATGCCGAGATCCCGGAATACTTTGGACGGAAGGATCGTCTTGATGCGCCAGTGCATTGCGTCAGGCGTTAAGGGGACCTCGGTAAAGTCTGTCCGATCACTGTACCAACTCCCATCCTCATCGAGGATCATGGCCGTTTTCCAACTGAAACATAGCTCAGGGTTTTTATTTGCCTCGGCTCTCGTCAGCAGAGTGCCAGTAATTTCGGCGTGTGGGCCGCCGTTCCAGATAACGTCAGAAGCGCGAAATGTCCGGGTGTAGACGTAATCCAAAGTAACTGTAGGTTTACCCGTTTGCTTTTCTAGCCAGTGCTCCAGGCTATACTCCAGGGTCTTACCGGTTGCCTGTTCCCAAAGACGCACACGTATTTGTGCCATTTGTGCTTGCTTCTGTTGCTCAGCATCGTGTTCAGCGTTTTGAGCGTTCTCATGATCGCGGTAAATCATCCATCCAAACTGTCCTAGAACGCTAAATGCGATCAGCGTTAGAAGAATGTTGGTAAGGACTGGCCCGCGCACTGCGTGAGCATACCATCATGCCCGTATTCTATTTACTTTTGTGGGCAAACGCCGGATTCAAACCAATGCTCAGTACGTCTATCCAACTCAAGCACGCTGATGGGCGGACCTACCTCACCGGTCGTGTTTGCAGAGATCTCTGCATCCAGCAAATCCCTAACTGCCTGGATCGGAGTACCCTCTTTGAGAAAAAAATCAGGGGCGGCAATCTTGGCTTGAATGACTCTTCTAAAACCGCCCGACGTATAACCGTGGCATCCGGCGGAGCAGTCCATTGGCTCATCGATGTGAGTTCCAAACACGTCGTATGTGATGGAGCGGGACGCGAAGTATACCTTCCCTTCCTCGTTTCCGAAGAATGTCACGGCGAAGTGCACGGCATGTCTGGTAAAGAAAAAAATTGCTCTCGCTGCATCAAGGAGTCGATCCTGAAATTGGTCCGCACGAGTCTTGGGATTACCACCGGATGCGCAGGACGCTTCGGCGATATCGAGAAGATTGATCTTGGTGGCGGGGTCGTACCAGTCTCCAGCAAAGACAAGATATCTGTTAGGGGTACACAGGCGGATCTTGCAAATGTCTGGGCCGGGCATTCGAAACCGTTTGTTGTCACGAAGAGTAGATCTGCTGTCAGCGCCAACGACAATCGAGTCCTGTTCCTTCAGGACAAAGAAAACCGAGGAGAAGCAGCTATGCCCGGTAAGGGCGAAGCAAAGAGCAAGCCGGACCGTCCTAGATACATGCGTTATCAGACTACCGGAGGTATCGATACCGGCATCTTTTATGAAGGATTTAGACATGCGCTTTCTCTCGATTACTTAGATGTCGATGTAAGCACAGACGGGAAGACGTGGCTTCACGCATTCGGCCCGACTTGTATCAGCCACTTGGGTAATTACAACACTGAGTGAGCGAAACGGTTTAAGCGCCGATTTGCCGTAAGAACGTAAGAAACATCGGTTGCTGATCGAAGCGGTGATTATAGCGGAACGAGTATTCGTTTAAATAGCTCTGCAAGTACTTCTGACTCACGGCATGATAGACCCCGCCGATTCCGCGCTTGATGAGACTCCAGAATCCTTCAACCGAATTCGTGTGAATGTCACCGACCACGTACACGCGGGAGCTATGGTGAATGCGCCGATGCTGGTATCCAGCGTTTACAGTTGGATCGTCTTTTCGGCGCAAGCCCTTGATGCCATCGTACCCGCGATGCTCATCTGAATAGACGGTGCTCCCTGGTAGAACATGCTCACGGACAACGCTAAGAAGCGTGGCGCTGCCGACTGTCTCAACGGTCTTGGCTACAACGCGCCCTTTACGTTCCACTACCCCAACGATAGGAGTCTTCTTCCTGTCACCGCGCATCGGGCGTCCCACGCCCTGCTTGCGGACGCCGCCGTAATAGGTCTCGTCAATTTCAACCGATCCACTCAAGATGTTGCCTTCCTGCAATAGCTCGCGAATCTTCGTGAACATGCGCCATGCGGTTTTGTAGGTGACGCCCGTCTCACGTTGAATCTGTTTAGCGGAGATCCCGCAACGAGTAGATGCCATCAGGTAGATCGCGTGGAACCACAGCCGAAGGGGAGTAGGAGACTTGTGGAAGATTGTCCCAGCGGTTGGATGCTCGTGGTGACCGCAGTTGTCACACGAAAATGAGGGGCGACCAGCGTCTCGGTGATGCTTGGTTACTCTGTCGCAAATCTTGCAATGAATGCCCTGGGGGTACAGGTGCTCACGAAGCCAGTCTAAGCAAGCCGTATCATCCGGGAACATTCCATTGAAGTCAGTGATTGTGAACTTCTCCTGCTTCGGTATCCGGTTATTCCAGAATTGCTTGTCGGCCACACCCTATACTGCCATAGAAGGTACCTACTGTCAAGGGATAATTACCACAAGAAAGGGTAATTATCCCCGCACACCACGTAGAAAGGATAGGATAGGAAAGTGACAGGCCGGGAAGTAATCAGTGAAAGTTGCCGGAGAATCCGGGGGCCACATTGCCGATGCAATCGAGGAGTTGGGATTCGTGTGTGTGCCTAGAATCCCAAGCCACGAAATGCTGCATGAAGCACGCCATTATGAGCAGGCCGAGGACGCTAATGGTGTGTGGCTTACCATGATATCGGTTTCTGAGGGTACCTTCAAAGAAGAGGAAACTCAGTGGTAGGCAGCGGGGAGGCGCTTCCTCTTTTGCGAAATTCCAGAAACCGATTCATAACCGTCCACGCTCGTGCTCGGAGTTCGTGCATTGGTAATCCCAACGGCACAAAATAGTCACCGTGACGCGGTCCTTTTGCTTGTGTTACAGATTCAATGTAATCTTTGGAAAGATTTAGGGCTTCGCTGATTTTGGGCAACCGCTGTGGCGGTTTTGTTCCACGTCGTGAGATTATGCGAGCTAGCGCCTCCACCGCACGAGCGCAGTTGATGCGAGCCCTCGGGCTGAGAGGTGCCATCGTCGATGTTAGGTCGTTCAGCGCCATCATGATGTCCCGGTCGCCTATGACGATGGAAAGAACTTCCGAAAATCCACTGTCGATGCCATCAGTACGGAAGGCGGTGCAGAGCGGCGGAAGGAGTAAGTCGTGATGGTAAACCTCCCTCGATGACCCGTCCGGGAACGTCACCATGTCTATTGTGAGGGAAATCCCTATGCCGGTCGAAAATGCCATCAGGTCTACAGATGAGCGAGCCACCTCAAGCGCGAGAGCTACAAGGTGGTTGTAGTCTCTTTCCAGAAATCTATTTAAATGACACCTCACCTCGACAACCGAGTTCTTTATACTGAACTCGAACTCGGTTTGAAGACCGTCTACCGTGGTACCCTCTCCATAACCAACTTCTATCCGTAATGTTGCGAGAGATACATGTATACTCTTGGGGGTCACGCGGCCAGAGAAAATAATGGTTGGCATTCCTCGCAGAGTATATGCCACCATGAAGACGTGAAATCAAAGAATCAAAGAACAAAACCAAGGAAGATGGCGGCGAAGCCCTTTACCCGTGATGACTTCCACAAACTGTTAAAGCGTGCAGCTACTCCGCACGCTCCGAAACCTGCTCCAAAATCTGCTTGAACATCGGGCGCGGAACATTGCGCCGGTTGTAGCGGAACGAATACTCGTTCAAGTAGCTCTGTAAGAACTCGTGGCTCACGGAATGGTAGACGCCACCAATCCCGCGCTTAATCAAGCTCCAGAACCCCTCGATGGTTTGGGTGTGAACATCGCCCTGAACGTAAATTCTGGCTGCGTGCTTAATTCGGCGATGCGTATAACGGCGATTCTCCCCGAGGGTGTTGTACCCGCTCCACTCGTCTGTGTAAACGATTGTGCCGGGGAGCACGTACTCGTTTACCGTGTCTTTGAGAACATTCGTGGTGGTGTTCGGAATGATGCGGGCCAGTACGCGCCCTTTGCGTTCAGCAAGCCCCATCACGATTGATTTTGTCTCGCGGGGCTTCCGGCCACAGGCATACTTTCGGACTCCGCCATATAGAGTTTCATCGACCTCAACCGCTTCTCCCTCCAGTTGCAGATCCTCAGACATCAGAGTGCGAACCTGCTTGAACATACGCCATGCCGTTTTATAGGTGACGCCGGTTTCGCGTTGGATCTGCTTTGCGGAGATTCCACATTTAGTGGACGCCATCTGAAACATGGCATGAAACCAGAGCTTCAGGGGAGTGGAGGACTTTTCGAAAATCGTACCAGCAAGGGGCGAAACCTGTGTACCGCAATGGTCGCAACTGTAAACCTTTCGGCCAGCGATACGGTAATGCTTCCGCTCCACATTGCACTTGGCACAGGTAGTTACATGGCCGGGGAACCGCTGCTCCATTAAGTAGTCTAGGCAAGAATCGTCATCCGGAAACTCCCGCTGGAAGTCAGTCACCGTGTATTTCTGGGACTTCTCCAGAATGTTGTTCCAGCCTTGAACGTCGCCCATATCCAGATTGTGCCACATCTTCTACGTGACGTCAAGGGATAATTACCCAAGAAAGTTACCAGGGCTATGAGCCCCCTCAGTAACACGGCCCACACACCTAAGTCCGCGGCACTCCGCTAGATACGTACTGCTCCGCGCCGCATCTATACGTTTCGGGGCAAATGCGTGATCGGGTTTTGCTTTATGTGGAAGACGAAGATGCGGCTGTCTTTCTTCTCGAGACGGCGCTGAAGGAGGCGGGTATCCGCGTTGAGCTATACCGCGTTTCCGACGGCGAGCAAGCATTAGCGTTCCTGCACACTTCGGATTCTTATGCCAAGGCACCCCGCCCGGATGTGATCCTTCTGGATCTCAATTTGCCCAGAAAGAATGGCCTGGAAGTTCTCGCCGAGCTTCAGCGGAGCGAATCCCTGCGCCGCATCCCCGTTATCGTTTTTACGTCGTCATCGCTCCCGGCTGACAGGAGTCGATCCTTGGCCCTCGGAGCCCAGGATTACATCACGAAGCCATCCACTTTCGATGGTTTCATCGACGCCGTAAAAACCGCCTGTTCTTATCTACCGGATTAGCCGAACAGTCCGCCCTCAGTTCATGTTCATACCGCACATGCCGCCCTGGCACATTTCGGAGCCGCACATGCCGCTACCGCAATCGCCCGCCGGTTCCGATGCCTTGGCAGCCCCCGATCTGGCGGCAAATGTGGAGTACTGGGTCGTCAGGTGATCCTGCCCGCACGATGGGCAGCGGATCGCGTCAGCCTCTGCGCTGCGGCGAACCAGCTTCTCAAATTTCGTCCCGCAATCGTCGCAAGCGTATTCGAAGATCGGCATGCTTTTAACGTAGCAAGATGCTGACCGGAAAATGGCGTCCAGCATTATAAAAACGGCCGGACTACCATAGAAGTATGCGACGCAGAGCATTCTTGACGCACAGCCTTTGGTTCGCTGCCGGAGCCGGTATGACACTGGAGGCCAAATCGTCTCGGACCGTCAAGCTGATAGAGTTCACCGATGCAGGCCAGCGAAAGGGAATCGTGGAAGTGGAAAAGGTCGAAAAATCTGACGCAGACTGGCGCAAACAACTGACGCCGGAGGAATACGAAGTCACCCGCCACGCAGGCACCGAGCGAGCCTTCACGGGCAAATACTGGAATAATCACGAAAATGGCATATACCGCTGCATCTGCTGTGGCAACGCCCTGTTCTCATCGGACACGAAGTTCGAGTCCGGTACCGGCTGGCCCAGTTTTTGGCAGCCCATCGCGAAAGAGAATGTGTCGAACAAGGTCGATATGTCCTACGGAATGGCTCGCACGGAGGTTCGCTGCGCTAAGTGCGAGGCGCATCTCGGTCATCTGTTCGACGATGGTCCTAAACCAACAGGTCTTCGCTACTGCATGAACTCGGCCTCGCTCGATTTCATGAAGAGCTAGAAATCTTCCGATGGCATAAACGCGCCTCGCCGCGCATCTCGCTTACTGTGCACACTCGCTGAACCTTTGAACCACACCCTCACCGGCACTCTGCGGCTACATCACGCGCTTCAATCCCGGTTCCTTGAAGACGCTCGCGACGTAATCGTCTATCTGCCGCCGGATTACAACTCAAATCCGCATCGCCGTTATCCGGCGCTGTATCTGCATGACGGTCAAAATCTCTTCGACTCAGCCACGGCCTTCGCGGGCAATGAATGGGGGCTCGATGAGCTTGCCGAAGAGCTGATTCAAAACGGCGAGATTCAGCCGCTGATTATCATCGGAATCTACCATGCCGGGCCACAGCGCATGTCGGAGTACACGCATGTGCGAGACCGTCGAGGCCGAGGCGGCCGGGCCCGCGCCTATGCCAAGCTCATCGTCGAAGACCTCAAGCCCTTTATCGACAGCGAATACCGGACTCTCCCGGACTTGGCGAATACCGGTCTCGGCGGCTCCTCTTTGGGCGGCCTCGTGACGCTTTATCTCGGGTTTGCACTTCCCGCGGATATTCGGCAAGTTGATCGTCATGTCGCCTTCTATCTGGTGGGCCAACCGCGCCATCCTCAGAGAAGTGACCAAGCTGCGTCACCGGCTGCCGCAAAAGATTTGGTTGGACATCGGCACCTGTGAAGGCCAGAATCCTGACTCGTGCGTCAAAAACGCCGAAGATCTGCGCGACGCTCTTATCTCCAAAGGATGGGAGCCGGACCGCGATTTACGATTCATCGAAGACGAGGGAGCTGGACACGACGAGAAAGCATGGGGCTCTCGTATGCGTGACGCGCTGAAATTTTTGTTTCCCGCTTAATGAGCGGAACATCCGTGTATGTATCCAGCGTTCGATACCACTGATGCCGCAGCGCCCAGGCACAGTAACGCGCTCCGCTAACGCTATAGATCGCGGCGGAAATACTTCGGGTTTGTTCCACGGGACGCGCCAGGCTGAAGAACAAAATATTCCAAATAGCGCAGAGCGCCAAAGCGGCATGGGTTCGCCTGTTCGGACGAGATCTCAGAAAAAGCAAAATAATTGCCGATATCAGAAAGCACAGATACGTCGCATCGGACATGTAGATCAACGTAAAGAACGCCAAGCCCGGAATTATCCAGATCCAGAGCAGCCGTCTGATCCGCCTGTCTCCATCCGCCGTAACACCCGGCAACAAACACCCGAAGCCAACAAGTAGGGGAAACACGACGCGGATCACGTTAGAAAGCGCAAGCTTTGAAAAGCCAACAAGAAGGGGAGCGTGTTCATGAGCCACTGACCAAAGCTGCCCTTGCGAAGTTTTCCCCAGCTTGCTCAAAGCGAGTTGCTGCGGGACATACCAGCCCAAGCACAGAACTCCCGCCACGCCGATTGTTAAGATCCGATCTCGCCACGTCCCGATATAGCGCAGCACAAAGAACACGAACAATGGCGCCAGGAAAACACCATCGGAAGGGCGAATGCCGGCGGCCACTGCATAGGATGCTGCCACGCCGATCGAGTAAGAGGATCGCGGGCGCTCCATGTAGCGAAGCATGAAGAGAAAAATTAAGGGCGCGAAAAGCAACTCACCGGCATAAGAACTGTGTGTCGATCCCGCGAACCACGCGAAATACACGGACGCGTAAACAGCGGTCGCAAGTCTTGCGGCCAGACGGGTTGTCAGGTGCAGGCAAGCTAAGTAAAAAACGAATGCACCCAGGGAAGACATCAGCGCATTCATGAGGCTCAATCCCAGCGCCGGATCTGGAAATAAACCGGCCAATCGGGTGTAGAGCCAGTATCCCGGCGGCTGGATCACGTACACGTGGTCCTTGGCTGCTTTAATCATCGTCGGCCCATCCACGAAGTAGGGCTGGCTCATAGTCAGCCACCGGGATGCGAATACTACGGGCGCAATGAGCCAGGCAAACCAGTCGGATGCACCGGCCGCGCGAAAGCTCTGATGCGCGCTTCGTCAAGCGGCTGCCGCCCGGAATCTAGCTCCGAAACTAAAAAGCAGGATCAACATCATGGCCAAAATCGCTAGCGGCTGATGTCGCAAGAGCAGCAATTGCTCCCATAAATGAGTAGTTGACCCGGGCCCCAATAATCGCGGAAGCACCGTCTGACTCGGAAAAGCGATCAGCAGCAGGCACAGGCCCAACAGCGCCGCGAGCTTTCTGCTTTGCTCTTCCCACAGAACAGCTAAGAAAGGAATCAGCAGAAGAAAGACCTGGCCATCGCAGTAGCGATGATATCCGGCAAACGTAGTCACGGAAGCAAAAAACCCGGCATCTCGCCACGGCTGCGGCTGGGAATATTCTTTTCGACGATACAAATACGCAAGCACTGCGGCCGCGGCGAACGTCCACACCAGAACATCACAAAGGTGGAAATTCGTCGTGAAGAGAGCCGGAATAGTCTGTCCGTTCAGTAGCTCCGAAGACCATGGATCATTGAGGCTCGGGTCGCCCCGCCCTCCGGGAGCGAGCGTGAAAGCAATATTTCGCTGTTGTGTATGCCACCACTCCAGAATCCGTCCCAGCGAATTCGCGCGCAGAACACCAACAGTGAATGCCGTGCCCAACACTCCGAAGCTGACGAAGAGAGCTGTCCAACATTTCCAGACTGCCCAAACCAAAACCCCGCAGAGCGCGATTTGAGGCTTCAAAGCAAGGCCCACGCCCAGCAGCAATCCGCCCGCCCAAAAGCGCCGCTTGCAGTTTATGCAGATCGCAAGCGCGACAACGCTCGCGGTCAGAACGGCAGGATTCCCGTACATCACGCCGACGTAAGTCGGGCAGAAAAGAAGCGCCGCGCTGGTAAATATCCATCTCGTCGCAGCCGGCATGTTCGTCCGCTTTACAAGAACAAAAAGCGACGCTGCAAAAGCTCCCAGCAGTAACACGCACCAGGTCACGTTCGCCGCTTTCCACGGTAACCACGCGACCAGGCTGACTATGGGCAGAGCCGACACAAAGTACAGGCACGGGTTTACACTCTGGTGATCGATTATGTTCTGCGGCGCGCCCGATTCCCTGAGCTGCTTTTCCAGCCCGCTGTTCTCGTAAGGATTTTCACCGTTCATCCAGCAACGTGCCGCTGCATACACAGTGGCGAAATCATTCGTTCTCCAAAATCGAATGCCTCGATAAGGTCCACGCTCCAGAAAAAACAGCAGGCAGACTGCGAATAAAATCGTAACTGCTATTTTGCGTTTGATCTCCATTGCCGGCCGGCGTGCGAAGCGACGAGCGTAACACGACGCTCACGCTTGAACTTCTGCGCTACTATCTTCGTTAGCATAAAGAGAAAAATATGGCCTTCTGTACAAACTGCGGTACTCAAAACCCCGACACCGCCAAATTTTGCGTGAACTGCGGTCAACCCTCGGGCGCTGCCGCCTCGGGCGCGAGCTACTACCCGCCTGCGCCTCCGGTCGAACCTCTCCAATACGACATCGAAGGCCACAACCTGCAGATTGCGCGCGTGCACTTGAAACCGACCCAGGAGATCTACGCCGAAGCTGGCAAGATGATCTACAAGTCGGCCAACGTCGATTGGGCCACCCGCATGACCGGCCAAACTATCGGCGACAAAATTCTAGGAGCTATCAAGCGCAAGCTGATGGGCGAGTCGCTCTTTTTCACTTACTTCCGGGCTACCGGCGCGAATGGTGAAGTCGGCTTTGCAGGCCATTATCCGGGCAAGATTCAGGTCTTCGAACTCGCGCCCGGCCAGGTCATTATGGTGCAGCGCGACGGTTTTCTATTCGCGCAATCGACCGTCACGCTCGACATAGCCATGGTTAAGCGTCTGGGCGCGGGGCTGCTCGGCGGCGAAGGTTTTATTCTTCAAAAACTGACCGGCCCAGGAGCGGTGTTCGTTCACGCCGGTGGCGATCACGTCGACTTTACTCTAGGTCCCGGCGAAATGCTCCAGGTGCAAACCGGTCATCTGGTTGCCTTCGAGCCCACCGTCAACTACGACATTCAGATGGTCGGTAGCATCCGCACCGCAATCTTCGGAGGTGAAGGCCTCTTCCTCACTACTCTCACCGGTCCCGGCCGCGTCATCCTCCAGAGCATGACCCTGGAGCGTCTCCGTCATGAACTGGCGCCCGCCGAGCACCGCCATGCCGGCGATGAAAAGAACCCGCTCTCCGCCATCGCCAGCGGCAGTTTGGGCAGCTTTTTCTCCAGCGACGATTAGCTGCCCGCTTCAGTGCTTAGCAGCTCCAGCCAGCGAGCCTGGAAAATTTCTTGTCTGTATTCCTGCACGCGCTCCTGCGCCGCCCGCCCCATGCCGATGGCCCGGCTTGGTGACAGAACCGCATCGCGAATGGCCGCCTCGACGGAGGCCCGGGTACGCTCGACAATCCACCCATTCGTCCCGTTGTCCATAAACTCTTCTATCCCATTCACCGCGGTCACGATTAAAGGAAGACCCGCCGCCGCCGCTTGCAGGCACACCAGAGCAAATCCTTCATACACGGACGGAAAAACGAATGCATCGGAACACCACAGGTATGGCCGCACGTCGCTTTGCAGTCCAACGAAATGCACCCGACCGCTAAGAGCGAGTCCCTCCGCGAACGTCGCGAACTCACGTATTTCGCTTTCCGTTCCGCCGACAATTATCAGATGTACCGCCGTATCGTGAAGGCGTGCTAATGCCTCCAGCACCAGCCGCAGTC
The DNA here is from genome assembly GCA_963795445.1 of uncultured Acidobacteriaceae bacterium. GTDB lineage: Bacteria > Acidobacteriota > Terriglobia > Bryobacterales > Bryobacteraceae > Bog-105. The sequence goes on from CAWCHX010000008.1 coordinate 81,777, forward strand.
CCTTGCGCTCAAAGTTGCCCAAGGCGCAGAAGCTCAGCACGAATGCGTCGTGTGGAATATGGAGTTCCTCGCGCAGGGGCGCAGTCGAGAAATCCGCCGGGCGGGCAAACCGTTCCGTGTCCACCGGGTTAGCAATGAGGCGAATTTTTCCGGCCACGATTGCGGGATATACGGATTCCAATTCTCGAGCGAGTCCTTGAGACGGTACCACTATGGTGCGTGCTGAACGGAACGCGATCCTCTCTGTGAATGCCCCCCACGCGTGCGTGAAAATTCTAGCTGTACGGCGAAGCCATCTGCCGCCAATTGCGTCACGATGACGGGACAGGAAATACCGATGACAAAAGTGCGCATAGCAGAGATCGCAGAAAGGAAACTCGCCCTCTGTGCTGATCTTCAGACTTGATCCAGTCCGGCGGGAAAAAACATAAGCGCAGGTCGAGAACAACGTGAATAGAATTGCCCGGGCGAATACCGGCTTTGGTGGAAGACGTATTTTCGTTCTCTTGACGAGCGGCGTATCGGGAGGAAGGTCTGTCTCCTGAATAAACAGGTGCATCGGCCACTTCCCGGCGATCGGCTGCAGCGCTTTCAACAGACAGCTACCTGCCGGACTGGTTCGAGTAATGCTCGGATCGAACACCAGAAGACGCGTGCGCTTCTCGTGCGCTGACAATTCCTCGTCAGTAACTTTCAGTAGGCGCCTTTTGGCAGCAGCAAAGTCTGCACCGTCCTCAGCAGGATGTATATGTCCAACCACAGCGACCAATTTCTGATGTAATAAGTGTCCTCCACTTCTTGTACTTTCAAGTCGCCGTCGCTGCGCTCCGACACTTGCCACAAACCCGTCAGCCCAGGCATAACGCTGGCCCGCAGCCCGCGAAAATTATCAGAAAAGCTGTTCAAGTGGTAATAGGGAAATGGACGCGGCCCCACCAGGCTCATATCGCCGCGTAGCACATTCCATAACTGCGGCAATTCATCCAAGCTATATCGGCGCAGAAACCAGCCAATGCCCGGCAGAATCCGCGGGTCCTTCTTCAGCTTGTAAAATTGTTGCCAGTTCGCCTTCTCCAATGGGCTCTCTTCCAGATACTGCCCCAACACTCGTTCCGCGTCAGGATACATTGTCCTCAATTTGTGGATAGTAATTCGTTTTCCGCTTTGCCCTTCGCGCTCTTGACGAAAGAATACGGGACCGGGACTGATCACCTTGATACCAACAGCGCACGCGGCCAAAAACGGAGCAGTAACAACAAACAGAGGCACCGCAATCGCGTAATCCAGTATTCGTTTCAGCAGGCGGTTGGATGAAATCAGCAAGTTCTTTCGAACTTCCAGACCCAGGACGCCTCCTAAATCGCGAGACCGGATCCACAAGCTCTGAATCCCAAATAAATCCGGAATGATGATGACATTTGGAAATGATAGCTTTTGGACCAGTTCCGCCAGACGCTCGCGATTCATCCCGGGTATCGCAATCAGAACCACCTTCGCCCGGCCCTCAAACGCTCCAATCGAAGAGAGCGGCCCCACCACGCGAATCCCGTGAACGTGAGTGCCCCATTTCTGTGAATCGTCATCGAGTATGCCCACTGGAACGAACCCGAGATCGGACTCCCGCTGCAGCGTTTTTGTAACCAGCGCTCCTGTCCTGCCCCCGCCTAAGATCACCACCGGTTCCCCGCAGACGCCTCGAGCAATCAGGTTTTTTCGAAGCAGCGCGTCCAGCGCCGGAGGAATAATCAGCGCAAAGAAAAGAGTGAGAAGTAGCACGCCGCGCGACCATTGCCGGTCCTCGAAGATGTAGTTCCACGTCAGGAGTATTCCGAAAACGAATAGCGTTGCATAGGCACGCGCCCGCAGGCGTTGTACCGCGCCAATGCCATGCCCCGGGTACAAGCCCACCCAGTAGTACGCCAACGGAAGCGTCAAAACACCAACCGCGAGTCCCGCATATTGGGGCGCTCCCAGCGAGATGGGAAAAAGTGTCGAAAAGCTCAGGCGCGTCACGCACCCCAGCAGAAGAGCAAGTTCCAGGGCCAGCACGTCGATCATTACGATCGCGATAGTTGCCCAGGAACGCTGCTTGATCTCCGGGACCGCGATTATCCGTTCAGTAGCTGCGGCACTCATAGCGGCTTACTTCAGTATCAATCGAAAGCTCGGCTGAACAGGAGCCCTCCAGTACTAGCCCTTACTGCCACCCTCAAGGGCACTGTTATAGATCTGCAAGAGTAATTCATAATTCCGCTCCGGCGTATAGTTTTGCTCGTAAGAGAGGCGCGCGCCTTCGGCGCATCCGCCCAAGCCGAGCCGGTTCTGCTAGAACAGCTCGGACCACCGCCGCTAGATCGTCTGCGTTGCCGGCCTCGAAGTGAAATCCGTTCACGCCATCGGTGACCACCTCGTTCATCGATCCTAATCGAGAGGCTATCACCGGAGTTCCGCAGCCCAGAGCTTCAATGATCGTCACCGGCAAACCTTCGTAATAGAGCGAAGGAAACACCAGAAACTTGGCTCGTTTCGCAAGCTGCATCAGGCTGTCATGGTCGCATTGGCCCAGCCACTCGACACCTGGCAAAACGGCGGCCCGCTCTCTCACCCATGCGCCCAGCGGACCGTCACCGGCCATTTTGAGCTGAATTGCTGAGCCGAGGCGCTCCCAGGCGCTCAGCAGCGTGCGTATTCCTTTTTCTTCACAAATCCTTCCGGCAAACAGCGCGTAATCTCCTTCGCCGTCGCCCATGCCCGGGTCGCGGGCGAGGAAGTTGGGCTTGACCGCAACTTTGCCGGCGGGCAAGCCTCCTTCGATAAATTTCTTCCTGGCAAAGTTGGTCAGCGCGATGTAAGTCCGTATCTTCGTTCTCCACGTCCCCGCGAAGCGATGAACGGATAACATGGACGCCGTCACCGCGCTCGCGGCGCGATTATTGCGATAGCAGGCATGCAAAACGCCTTGGTAAGGTACCACCGAGCCGAGACACTGCTCGCACACGTGACCTTCGCGAAAAAATGTTGCACTCGAGCACAGCAAGCGATAGTTATGCAAGGTTTGGATTACTGGAACGTGCTCTGCCGCAGCCGCATAGTAAAGTGCCGGCGAAACAATCGGGAACGTGTTATGAGCATGAATCAGGTCGACTGGTGCTCTTTCGATCTCGCCTCTGATCGCCCGATACGTCTCCGAATTCCAGATCGTCTTAGCGGCCGCGCTTAAGCCGGACACCTCATGAAGTGCCGTGTTGTGCGCAAAATATTGCCTGACCATGTGTCCGCGGCTGGTAAGCAACTCGTATTCAGCGGCGCAAACCTGATCTTCCCCGCCGGGTTGCTGGTAAAAATTATGGACCTGAAGGACCCTCACCGGGCGCTGCTGCCGAGCAGTTCCCTTCGCAGCGGCCCGCTGACGCCAGTGCTGCGCATAACTCCCGGCGGAAATTGTCCCCAGGATTCGCGGCGCGCTATAGTAGCCAGCGCAATCAGCAATAAAAATCCTACCGTGACCGAATTACCCGCCGCGGCGATAAAATTCTCTCCGCTAAGCGCCAGGAGAAACGCAGGCAGGTAACACACCAACGGCTTGGCATAGCCATTAGGATCTCTACGGGCGGCCTCGTACGCAAATGCCGCGATCGATCCGAAGAACAGCAGCCAGAAAGTGAGTCCTACAACTCCCCACTCGTAAATCACGTGCAGCCATTCATCGTGAAAAAATCGATTCGGGTCCGGTCCTCTGCCTGATGAGCCCGAAATAATCGCTCCATTGCAAGTTCCGTGCCCTAAAATCAACTCCTGCACCGAGGAATTCCGAAGTCGATCCACCACGATCGTGGTAAGTTGACGTCTGAAACGAAATGTCCCCAGGCCGGACGACGTCACGTCGCCTTCGTAGAAAGCAGTGATCGCGGCGGCAATGCGATTGGATGCGGCATCACGGCCCAGCAGCTCAATAACCGTCTGGCTACCGCCAACCAAAACGGCTAGCAGGGCTACCAACACGCCCATAGAACAAATTTTGATCCAAGCCCGCACCCCGGAAACAAGCAATGCCATCAAGCTCGCAATCAATAATCCGGCGGACCACACTCTGCTGCCATCTAAGAAGAGCGCTAGTATCAGCACGGCGCAGATGGGAATGCGAACGGAGATTCGCAAGCTTCTGGAGCAAAGAGCGACGCAGTAAAGCGCCACCAGAAATGCGGCAAAACCTTGCGCTCCTGTAAACGAGGAAAATCGCACTCGTTCTTCTCCCCAGCCAGGCTCGAAGATGGAGCACAAAACGCCTAGGACAAGGCAGCCTATCGTAACCGGGATCACCACGCGAGGAGTCAAATAGCCTCCCTTCGTTCCGCGAATGAAAACGAAGCAAATGATGAGCGAACCGATCATGTGGCCCACCAGCTTGAGCGCCGCTGTGGGATAAAACGACCAGAATCCGTAAACTCCGGCGTAGGCGGTCAGCAAAATCCAGGCGATTGGCGCCAACAGCGTGTACTTATGGCCCGAATACCCTCGCACCCTCCACAGCAGCCAAAGAGGAAGAAGCATTCCCTTTGCCGCGTTCAGAAATCCTACTCCGCTGCGATCTCCGGGAAAATCTATCGTGCACAGCAACAGGTATGCGATGAAGCTCCAGCGCAGCGGAGCGAACGCCGCAACCGCAAACAGAACGCCCCACAGCGTTACGACCAGGATCATCTAATCCCCGCCGCCGCGCACGTCATGACGGCTTGATCGATCAAACCCGCCACGTAGCTCGGCGTAAGCCGCGCTGCCACGCTCCGGGCGTACACTCGCATTTCATGCAATACTGCCGCTGGAGTGTTCATGCTTCGCTCCAGCGCCCCGTACATCTCATCCGCATCGCCGGGCCGGAAGATCCAACCGCTCCGCCCATCTTCCACCAGTTCCTCGACTGCTTGACTGTTTATGCTTCCCAGCACGGGCAAGCCGCTCGCGAGCGCCTCGTTCACCACTACTCCCCACGTATCGGCTAACGTCGGGAAAGCAAATATTCCTGAGCTCGCATACACCCGGGGAAGATCCGCATACGAAACTTCGCCCAGAAACGTGAGTTTCATGTTCGCCGGAACAAGCGCGTGTTCCAACTGGTCCCGCAGTGGACCATCGCCGGCCAAAACAAATTCGACGCGCCGATCCTGGTTAGCCGCCGCCCATTTCGACAGCGCCGCCAGGAACTGCCGCAGGCCCTTTCGTTCGATCAATTGCCCTACGTAAAGAAGACGCCGCGCCTGGTCTTCGTTTCGCGCAATTGCATTGCCTGAAAAGCGGCTCACGTCACTCGTGTAAGGTATCTGGAAAATGTTGCGATCGTCTGCGCCCAGGCTGCGGATATAGCGTGCGCCGCTCTTTCCCAGCACAATAAAACCATCGACCCGCTTCTGTAGGAAACGCCGCAGCATGCCCCGCGCGCTTCCCCTTCCCTGTTCCGTGGACTCCGCTATCTCGGCCCAAATAATGAGTCGTGACTGCGGCCGTAGCTTTCGATAAAGCAGCGCCATCAATGTCCGGAATCCCATTTCATTCGAGATCACTACATCCGCGCCAAACGATCTGAGCTGCTGTACGGTATCAAGGGGGAAATGAACGTACAGCGGCTCGCTGAAGCCCACCGGATGCCGCCAGCGCCGCTTCAATGTGATCGTCTTCTGAAGCACCACATCCAGGCCTTGCCAATTTACCTCCCATGCTCTATTGGCTTCCATGCGCGTTGAAACAAAAACTCGCATGCCCTTATACCGCGGCGACAGCGAATCGAAAATGACCTTCCAGTACGGTGCGATTATATTCGTCAGAAAAGCCAACCGCAAATTGCTCACTGAAGTCGCTTCCGTCATATACGCCAGCGCCGTATCGCTGCTGCCATCGCCTGCATCCAGTTCTTGCGCCGCCCGTTGATCGCCTTCTTCAAGCTCGTCAACGGACTCATTACGCGCCGGGCGGTGAAGTCGCAACCGATCTGCTGCGCGCGATAGTAGTGTGCAGCCGATCGGAACCATTGTCCCCGTTCCAGTACATGCCGGTAGGGAAACTCCGTTTTGTACGTTGAATAGAAACTCGCCGTCTTTGTTCGGCTGCGAGTCGTCCCCTTCCATTCAAAATCCCAAATAGATTCTTCGTCGCGGAGCAGGTCCAGCAGATCAATCCGCCGCCATATAGCCGGTTGCGCGGAAATGCGGTACGGAGCCTTCCGGTGAATACGGCCAAGCTCCGGATGTCCGGGAATTTCGATATCCGGGCCCGGCCTTGGATAAAGGCGAAGAACCGTTCCGCCAAGATCACGCAGCATCTTCAGATATCTTGTAAACCGTTCGTTTGAGATTGGCTCATCGAGAAAATAATCCTCCAGCAGCAGCAAGACATAGTCCGCCTCTATCTGCTCGAGGCACAATCGGAATCTCTTGCTCCATTCGTAATCGCCGAGCGCCACTGTTACCACCCGCGAGTCCTCGTACGATCCTGCGTTCGTTCCGAAATAAATCGGAAACGGGCAGTCGGGCCAATACCGCCAAAACAACGTGAAGAAAGGCTTCCACAGGTCGCGATACGCGTCGCAGGACATTACCACTACCGCGCACGATGGAATGCCCGCTTGGCTCTCAGTGGCTGCCTGCACGGTTGCTGACGAAAGCGAATCACACATAAGCCGGATCAGCCGCGATAGTTAGCGGATTCAATTTTCTCCGCCGCAACACGAAGTAGATACCGAGCGCCGCGGCGGTTTGCGAAATCACCACGGCCCACGCCATGCCGCTATAGGTGTACTTCGGAGCGAAGCACGTCGCGAGTACAACATTCAGGATTAAAGCGATAATCGTAATCCTCTGGAACGATTTCTCCAGACCCAGCGCAAGCAGCCATTGGAATCCAAGCACATTTATTAATGCAACCATCGGCGCCCGCAAGCTCAAGATCTTCAGCACCCCACCGGAGGGAAGAAAGTGAGGACCCAGAATGATCCGGATGATCAAGGAAGATCCGAACCACATGATCAGGCCCAAAATGACGCTCGCTACGCCCATGACGTAAAGCGATGCGTTTGTAAGCCGCGCCGCTTTCTTCATGGAGGTCTTAACCAATCCGGCGGACCTCGGATACAAAGCTGTACTCAAGGGAGAAAGTAGTCCCACCGCTGCACTGTTGATCTTCTCTGCGCCCGCGTAATACCCGACCGCTTGCGGCGACGCAAACAATCCCAGAATAAACGCGTTGCCCAGAACGTAGATGCTATGCGCGCTCCGAAACAGAAACATGGCGCCGCCCTCGCGCAGCATTCTCAATCCGTCGGCCATCCGCGGCCACCGGAACGCGTATCGCGAGTAGATCATTGCATGCCCGGCGCAGAACGCCCCGGTTGCACCGGCACATTGCAGAGCGAAGACTTTCCAGGCGTCATCGGGTCGATGCACAAAAATGAAAATCCCAGCCGCCGATACGGTTCGTGCCGATATGTCTAAAATCGACGCAACCGCCACGCGCTTTATCCCGAAGAAATAATAGCTAGGGAGGGAAGCCTTAACAATCTCCGCGCTCACCGCCATCCACAACAGCAACGGATGATCGCGAAACAGCGGTACGAACGCATACGCGCAACTCGCCCCTGCTATCACCAGCACCACCAGCAGGGCTTTCGCGCCAAAGACGCCCGCGACTACTTCTTCAATTTCCTCTTGGCTGGATGCCGTGGCAATCTGCCTGGTGGCCGAAAACACAAAGCCGTATTCAACGACCAGGCCGCCGTACATGGCGAACGCCTGCGCCATGGCAATTAGACCCCAACTAGCCGGACCCAACACCCGCGACAAATAAGGAACGGTGACAAGCGGAAGCACATAATTAGCGAATTGAACACCGTAAACCGAAGCGATGTCATACAGCACGTGAGCTTGGTTTTGCGCTTGCGCCAGCAAGCGCCTCAGCAACTCACACCTTCTCTTCAGCTCTTCTGAGCGCTTTCGGCGTAGTATTTGCGGTAATCGCCGTAGTAATAGTAGTACCCGTGCGTGTTGTTCTTATCCACTTCGTTGAGCACCAGGCCAATCACGTTCGCGCGCAGCCGATTCAGTGTCGCCAACGCTCGCCCCACTGCCTTCCGGCTCGTTTGTCCCGCCCGGGCCAGCACCACCACCCCGTCTACCGCAATGGCCACCTGCATCGCTTCCGCAAAGCCCAGCAGTGGCGGGGCATCCACCAGGATTAAATCGTATTCCTTGGCCGCTTCATCTAGAATGTCCACCATCATCGAACCCACTAGATCGGACGCGCGCCGCGATACAGTACCCGCGGGAACCACGTCCAGCTCCGGCCAATGCTCCGTCTTAATCCGCGCCTCTTTCCAACTCATCTCGCCCAGCAACACGTTGGATAATCCCACTCCGCCGCTTAAATTCAGCTTCTTGTGAACGCTCGGCCGTCGTAGATCCGCGTCGATGATCAACGTCTTCTTGCCCTGTTCCGCATGCGCAATCGCGAGATGTACCGTGGCTGTCGACTTTCCTTCTCCGGGAGCCGCGCTCGTCAGCATCAGAGACTTGACACTCCTGTCGAAGTCGGGTAGAAAAATCGAGTGCCGTAAGGTTCGAATGGCTTCTTCATACGACGAAATCCCCTCATAACCGTAGGCGCCCGAACCACTCGAATGTTTTCGCGTTCCCTTGCTCTCCTTCGGCGCCGCTACATCGCCGTTGTGCCCGTAGCGCACTAATCCCACGCCGCTCGGTCCTTTCCCATTCCCCTCTGCGGCCGCCCCGCTAGCCGCCAGCGCCATAGGCCCGATCAGACGGCGCATCTCTCTTACCGCCGGCAGCGTTCCAATCACGCTCGTATCCAGCGCCCGCGCCGCCTGCTCTGGATCCCGCACGGTCGTGTCGAGTACATCCGCCAAAATCGCGCCGCAAACTGCCAGTACTGAAGAGATGATGAATGCCAATAGTAGATTAAGCATCTTCTTTGGGAATACCGGCGCGTCGGGTGGCCGCGCCAGATCCGCAATTCGAATCGAGCTGTTTTGAAAGCCCGCGTTGATCCCCGCCTCTCGAATGCGGCGCTCCAGGTCGGCATAAAGAGTCTTATCTGCATCGGCATCGCGCTTGAGTTGTTGATACTCGAACGATCGGGAATTGAGTTGATCGTAATCCGCCTTGGTGTCGGCAACCGCCTTCTGCAGCATCTGTTCGCGTACCACCGCTTCGCGGTAATCGGTTTCAATCCGTTGCGCGACGTTATGCTTCATCTCCTCGAACTGCCGCTGAACCTCGGCCAAATCGTTGGCCGCCTTTTTATATTCCGGATGATTGGCGCCATACACCGTGGAAATGTCGGCAAAGTGCTGTTTGGCTTGGTTCAGTCGCTCATACACCTTGCCGAGATCCTCGCCCTGCGCTGATACTTGCGCGGCCGCCATTGAGCCGCCTTGCATCGCGTTGTATGCAGCCTCCTTACGTACCCGGTCTCCCTGTGCGTTCGTGTATTCCGTGTTCAGTTGCAATAAGCGCGACGAAAGAATGTTTGTCTTTTCCTCCGGATTGATCACATTCAGTTCCTGCTCGAATTTCGCCAACGCCATCCCGGAGCGTTCCATCTTCGCTTTCAGCTCGTCCAGTTGCCGCTCCATGAAGGCGGAGAGCGCCGTAGACGATCGCACCTGGATCTCGAACGTGTGCTCCAGGTACGACTGCGCGATCGCATTCGCCACATCGGAGGCCAAACGCGGATCGGGAGAGCGATAGCTGATTCGCAGAATATAGGTATTAATTGGACGGCTAACTTTTAGCTGCTTCAGAAAAATGGGCGCATCTGCCTTTTGCCGTGCCTTCTCCGCCGGAAGCTTCTCAAGCTGGCTCTCGCGTTGGAGCAGGCTAAAGTGTTCCGCCACCGGACGCAGAACCGCATCCGACTGGATCAGTTCCATCTGAGTCGCCATGAACTGATCCCCGTCGTCCGCCGCTGACACCTGGCTCGCTTCTTGTCCAATAACGCCGGAAGGGGCGCGCCGGTCCACATTAATTCTCGCGGTGGCTTCATAGATAGGCGTCAGCCGTGAAGAAATGAGATAGGTCACCAGCAGGCAGGTTGCGACGAATCCTAAAATCCGCCACTTCTGCCGAAAAATGACCAGGAAATAATGCGACGCCGAAATCGTAGGCTGCGCTGTTTCAAAATCCGGGTACGCCTGCGCGGGAACAAATGGAGCAAGGCGGGAACCTTCAATCAGCTCGGCGGGGGCTCGCGGCAGTTGTTTCATTGGACCTAATGAAAGATAAGCAATCCCGATGCCGTCGATGCTCCCACGCCCGCAATGCGCTCGAGTGTTTGTGCCGTCATCCGCCGCCCTTTGTTATCGGGAATATAAAGAATATCGTTTGCCTGCAACTGCACATCCTGAGCTTTTCGATCCAAAATACGACTCAGTTGAATCGGTATCTCATCGCGATTATTCTTTCCCGCTTCGCGCCGGTAAATATATGCTTCTTTGTTTGCGTACGGCAACAGCCCTTCAGAAAGGGCGATCACCTTCAATACGCTGGTGTCATTGCCGTCTCCAATCGGGAAAGAGCCCGATTTCTTAACGTTCCCGAGCACATACACTCTCCCCGCCGGCGGAACGCGGATCTCCTCCCCACCGTACAGCCGGATATTCATCAAGGGATCGGCGTCGTCTATCAGCCCCTTAACCGGAACTCGCTGTACTAGCGCCGCCGCTTCGCCTTCGCCTGCCGGGGCCTCTCTGCTGATCAGAATCTCAGGACCTGCATCGGCGCTCAGCCCTTCCGCCCTGGTAAGCGCGTCCAGCAAAGTCACCCCACCCACCGCCTGGAATGTGATCGGGTGTTTCACGGCGCCCATCACGCTCACTGGAACACTGCGGTATTCGGCCACCGAAACCGTAACAACAGGTTCCACCAAAATCTGCTCTTTTACTAATTCATTAGTAATTTCCGCTTCAATCTCAGGCGGAAACTTGCCTGCCGCTTCAATCCGTTCTTTCAGCAGTGGCAAGCGGAGCGTACCTTCTGAAGAAACTCGGAAATTGCGCGTAAGTTCCGGGCAATCCGCCACCGAAACCCAAAGCAGATCGTTGGGCCCAACTTTTTGGGCTGGAAGATTTGCGTCCGGGCTGGAAGAAGGAGCAGGAATTGCCCGGCTCGACGTCTGCCCCGGAAGCCCTACTGCCACGGAGAAAAAGAGAATAACGGCTAAGCGCATCTTAGAACTCGTAATTCCCTTATTCTACGCTCTTTGCCATCAAAAGGAACGGTCTAGTGGTTGGCGAATAAATAGCGAATATACGCTGGTGGGTTCGTTTGGCAAAAACCGATCCCTGATGACAGCCCCTGATTACAATGGAATTCGTGCTACCCGGAGACCTTATTCACATTGAGAATATCCAGCACGTACTACCCCAGCCCCGCCTGCCGGAGTGGCTCCGCAACGGACGAACCCACTTCGAGTCCCTCCATCTTCTAAAAACCGAGCTGCGCCAACGGCGTCTTCACACCGTCTGCGAATCTGCGCGTTGCCCCAACATCCACGAGTGTTTCCACCGCGGAGCCGCCACTTTCATGATTCTAGGGAATTTATGCACGCGCGGCTGTGGCTTCTGTTCTGTCCCGAAAGGTTCGGCGGCGAAGCACCAGTTTTCGTTGGATCCCGACGAGCCCCGGAATGTCGCTGACATGGCTGCGCGCATGAAACTGCGTTACGTCGTGATCACATCCGTAAACCGCGACGATCTGGCCGACGGCGGCTCCCACCACTTCGCCGAGACCGTTCGTCAAGTTCGTTTGGAAATTCCAGAGGCTCGCGTCGAAGTACTCACTCCCGATTTCTGTGGTAATCTCGACGCCGTTGCCTGCGTCCTGGATGCCGGTCCGCACGTATTCAATCACAACATGGAAACGGTGGGCCGCCTGTATCGCCGCGTGCGCCCGCAAGCCAATTACCAGCAGTCGTTGCGTGTCCTCCAGTTCGCAAAACAATACCAGCCTAAGGCGCTCACTAAATCCGGCTTGATGGTGGGCCTGGGTGAATCCAGCCACGAAGTACGCAATCTCTTACGAGATATCTTGGCGGCGGAAGTGGACGTAGCCACCATTGGCCAGTACCTTCAGCCCACCCGCCGGAACCTGCCGGTGGCCGAGTACGTCCCGCCCGAAATATTCGACGAATACCGCGACTACGGCCTATCCATTGGGTTCAAAATGGTCTTTAGTGGTCCTTTTGTGCGCAGTTCGTACATGGCCGATCAGATAAGCATTTCGTGAATAAGCATCAGCAGCTCGCCGAGCAACAGCGCCGCGCTTCCTTCCGCCGCTCGACCACTATCTGGACAGCGGTATTGGCTTTGATCGTCATTGTTCTTTTGATCTTTCGCCTGAACAGTTATGCTAATCCCGAGTTTTACTCGAAAGCGGCCATCGGAGTAGCAGTGTTGCTTTTGATCGTGCGCCAAATTACCCGCCGGTCCAAAGGGAAAGCTCCCCGCGCCGCGCAACCGGACCCTAAGTCGACCCTGAAGCTCGACTGAAATCCGGCAGCTCCGCTCTTCTACCTGTTACCATCGAAGTTTTATGAAGGGTATTGTTCTGGCCGGGGGCACGGGCAGCCGTCTCTTTCCTCTGACAAAGATCACCAACAAACATCTGCTTCCCATCTTTGACAAGCCCATGATCTACTACCCGATCCAGGCGCTTGTCGAGGCCGGAATTCAGGACTTGTTAATCGTGACCGGCGGCCGGAATTCCGGTGATTTTCTGCGCTTGCTGGCAAATGGCAAAGAATTCGGCTTAAAACACATCAATTACACCTATCAGGAGGGTGAGGGCGGCATCGCCGAAGCTCTCGCTCTCGCCGAGCACTTCGCGGAAGGCAGTAGAGTTTGTGTCATCCTGGGCGACAACATTATTGAAGGCTCTATTGCGCAAGCGGTTCAAGACTTCGAGCGGCAGGAGCGCGGAGCCAAGATCCTGCTTAAAGAAGTAAACGACGCGGAGAGGTTTGGCGTCGCCGAAATAGCGGGTGACAAAATCGTCGGCATCGAAGAAAAACCTACCCGGCCTAAATCGAATTACGCCGTAACCGGAATTTATCTGTACGACGAAACGGTATTTGACAAGACGCGCACTCTCTCGCCTTCCGCCCGAGGCGAATTGGAGATCACTGACGTCAATAATGCATACATTCGCGAAGGTACTATGACGTTCAATTATCTGGAAGGCTGGTGGACGGACGCAGGCACTTTCGATTCGCTGTTACGAGCGGCTAATTTGGTCCACGACACCAGACACAAGCAACCATCGAAGCATGAGATGGCAGTCGCGGGAGGAGCGGAACACCAGTGAGTGCGGCCGCGCTCGGTACCTTGTCGTCCGGAACCGAAATCTCCGTTCCGAGCTGTGAGCCCGGAATCGGCAAAGTAATTCTGTCGCCGGAGAGCAAGGATCTCATCGCCGATGTCGAGGTAAAGTCGTTCGCGCTCTGGCCCGATGATCGAGGATACTTTCTTGAAATAGCTCGTCTCGGTCAGGGCCTTCTTGCCGAATTTCCCGCCGCTTCCACCCAGATCTCGGCGGCGCTGAATTATCCGGGCATTATCAAGGCTTTCCATTACCACAAATTCCAAACGGATTATTGGGTTGCCGCGGCGGGATTGCTTCAGGTCGCCTTGACCGATCTGCGCCGCGGCTCCAGAACGTTCGGTGCCAAAAATACGTTGTATGTGGGCGCGATGCGCCCGTGGCAGCTATTGATCCCTCCAGGCGTGGCGCACGGCTATAAAGTTATTGGCGATCAGCCTTCCGTCTTGGTATACGTCACAAACCGCACTTACGATCCGTCTGATGAGGGCCGAATACCGTACAACGACACAGCCATCGCCTACGATTGGGAGCTGCAACACAAATGAAGTTGTTGGTTACCGGCGGAGCAGGATTTATCGGTTCCTGTTTTGTCCGGATGGCGCTACGGGAGGGTTGGGCCGAGCGAGTGGTCAATCTCGACAAGCTGACCTACGCCGGCAATCTCGCGAATCTGGAACCGGTCGCAGAGTATCCCGGCTACAAGTTTGTCCAGGCCGATATATGCGACACGGAAGCGGTGGAGCGAATTGTTCCGCTTGGAATCGCCCGATGCCGTCATCCATTTCGCCGCCGAATCGCACGTCGACCGCAGCATTCACTCGCCCGCGCCCGTTATCCAGACGAACTTCAATGGCACTTTCACATTGCTCGAAGCGGCGCGTCGCAGGAAGATAGCTCGTTTCGTTCACATCTCTACGGACGAAGTCTACGGAAGCATCGACCCTCCGCTTGAGGCCGACGAGACTTTTCCTTTGCGCGCCAGCAGTCCTTACTCTGCATCAAAAGCTGGATCGGATCTTCTGGCTTTGTCCTATCACACGACTTACAAGCTGAACTTGTCCGTGACACGCGCATCGAACAATTACGGTCCCTATCAGTTTCCGGAGAAGCTGATTCCGCTAATGATCTCGAATGCGCTCGATGACAAGCCGCTTCCCGTTTATGGAGACGGCCAGCAGGTCCGCGATTGGCTCTACGTTGAAGACCATTGCCGCGCCGTATTCTCCGTTCTCGAGAAAGGCGAGCCGGGCGAGATCTACAACATCGGCGGCAATTGCTCCCTGCCGAATCTTGAAGTGATTCGCCGGATTTTGAAGACGACCGGCAAACCGGAATCGTTGATCGCGCGCGTCGCCGACCGTCCCGGTCACGATCGCCGCTATGCTCTGACCAACGAGAAATTGACGCGTCAGACCGGTTGGCAGCCGCGGATGGATTTTGATCGTGGCTTAGCCGTTACCATAAATTGGTACCGGGCCAATCGAGACTGGGTGAAGCGGGTAAAAAGCGGAGAATACCGGCAGTTTTACGAAATGAATTACGCGGATCGCGGGTAATAATCACCCGCGTCTCGATATAATTCTCTGAAGGCACTCCTCATCGGTGGATCGCTCTCAACACACATATTCTTCTGTCGACGAGTTGAGGCAAATTCAATTCGACGCCCGTGCGTCGACGTCTTTGGAGGATCTCCGCAAGTATTTTGAGCGCGTACAAAATGTTCGGCGTTCGCACGTTGAAGACTTCGATACCCAGCTGGCCGTTGCCGAAGTACAGGAAGAGATCATCGAACGCGCCCGTCTCCTGGGCGAACCGCCGCGCCCGCGGCTTGAATCTGAAATCGCCGGCTCCGATGCCGCGGAAATACCGCCCGAAGTTCCGCGTGTGGATACCAAAACCTGGCAGCGCGCGACCTATCTCGCGATTTTCTTCACGCTGATCGTTTGCGCCGCCTTCTTCTATTTGATCCAGACCGCGCGAAAGCTGAATATTGCCCCGGCAGAAATTGCCGGGCAGCAATCGCAGCAGAGCGGAAGCGGGAAAAATCTGCCCACGGAGAACACCTCTGGCGTGGCAGTGTCAACGAACCCTACGCTTCGTCTCTACACGGATCTCGTGCCAGGCACTATGTCCATCGACGGCCTCGAACCGCAGGATCTCAAGGACGGCGAGCTCGTGCTCGACAACTTACAACCAGGACGCCATTCGATTACGGTAACGGGGCATAGCGGTAACGCTGCCTTTAGCTTCGACGTAGACGAGAAATCAGCGCCACGCGTTGTCGGCCTTCCCAGCGCCTCGAACGTTATGGCCGTGCTCGTTTCCGAGCAGGATGGCCAAGGGCGTTTGATCACCAATGCTGAGCATTCGGAGGTCCTCCTGGATGGCAAGCCCGCGGGTGAGGTTGGGACAGACGGGTTGAGCTTGGACCATCTGGGGAAAACCGATCACGACTTGCAGGTAACGCAGGACAAGGACAGGCAACGCTTCGTCCTGACCTACACGCCCGCGCCCGCTCTTACTGTCTATGTAAAGTCAGATCCGAATGCAGGAACCGTGGTTGTCATGACCAGTCAGGATGGAGTAGATGTCTACATCAATGATCAACCCTATCGCCGCAAAACGGATCGGGGCCAGCTTCGGATCCCCTTGAAAGTCGGTGAATACACAATTCGCGTGCACAAGGCAGGATTCATCGATCCGCCCTCTGAGGATGTGGATGTCAAGAAGGCGGAAGAGACTCCGCTGCAGTTTCGCCTGGAGCCTGTTCCCGATATAGCAAGCCTTCAGATCAAGGGCGCTCTTCCGGGCACGATGGTTTATATAGATAAAGATTTCTCAGCGGTGATCGGCGCTGACGGCAACGCGAATATTTCAAATGTCAAGCCGGGCGATCACATAATCGAACTCCGCCGGGATCAGGCGCTATCCAAGAAATTTCAGCGCACCTTTCATACCGGCGATGTGGTGATGCTGTCGGGGCCCGATGTCACGCTGGATAAAGTCGTGGTCGATAACAGTTCGCCGCCGCCGCCTCCTGCACCTGCGCCACCCCCAGCCTCTACTTCCGCAACACCAAATTACAGCATGCAGATGGATGGCGCGCAAACCCGGAAAGGCGGCGGATTCGTCCATTACCATGTGCCTAAAGTTGCCGGACATTACACCTTCTCCGCGCAAGGACACATTGGCGGTTTTTTGAAGCACAGCAAGTTGCAGTGGTATGCCGGTTATCGAGACGCGGAAAATTATGTTCTGTTCACCCTGGACGGGAAACATGCAATTGTCCGCGAAGTCCGCGACGGTAAATCGATAGAAGTCAGCCGCACGCCATTTAACCTGGATTCAAACCAATGGGTGCAGGCAGATCTGTCGGTCAAGCCGAATTCCATCAATGCGCGCGTTAAGACTCCGGATGGCGCCTGGAACGAGGTCGGTTCCGTCACCAGCCCGGGACGCGATTTCACTCAAGATAAGGTTGGATTCTATATCCCGGGAAGTGACGAAGTCTCGGTCTCGAATTTCCAGTTTTCGAATCGCTGAAGAGCCTAAGGAACGGATGCAGAATTGTGGATGAACGCGCCTTTTATCGTGAATCGCAGGTTACTAAACCAGCCACGCTGAATTGCCCTTACTGTAAGACGTCGAATGGTTACGATCTGCGTTGGCTGCTGCGCCGTAAGATCGACAAGCTTCCGCGCCAGGCCGACGAGCGGGACCGGGCTAAGTTCGCCAAAGCTGCAAGTTACATGGTGCTCTTAGACGACAAGACATCCTGTAAACGCTGCCGCCGGACTTTCGAGATCTCCGGCATCAAAACCACTGCCTTCTTGACAGACTAGCGGGTTAGAAACCTTCCCAGACAAGTGCTGGAAAGGTGGAGTGTGAGCGAAAGCCGATCGATTCGTAAAGGCGCGTAGCATCCACGTTCGAACACGTCACAGTAAGGCTCATTGAGATACAGCCCAACTCACCCAGGCGAACGAGGCATTGACGAAGCAGCTCATATCCCAGGCGCGCCCCTCGAATCGCGGGAAGAACGCATAACTGGGTTACGTGACCTGAACTAGCGGAAACAAGGCTGGCCAGGCAAACTCCGCATACGCGGCCGGTTCTGTGATCTACAGCCACGATCGAAGCGGCCGGCGAAAACTGGCCGCAGCCTGGAAACTTGATGATGTTCATCAGAAAGTGGCGGGCGCCCGGAATGGTGCGGTACTGATCGTTGATCTCGCTGTCAACGTGGCCTCTATAGGCGGCTGAAACCAGGTGCGCAATCTCTTCCTGATATCGCTCCGCCCAAGGCAAGAAAGTAGCCTGGAAACCGGACTGGGCTGGCGCCAGCTTGGACGCCGTCTCGCGATCGATGTCCATGAAGTAGCGGTCGTGACGCGTCAGGTGGCGGCCCAGCGGCGGCTGCACAAGTGGAGTATGCAGCAGCATCAACTGCGATTCGATACGGCGTATTCCAGGCGCCTGCGCGAGATTCTTCACGACAGCGTTCAGCAGCATCATTTCGTTGGAAGGAGTAGAAAGATCCTCGCGAACGTAAAAATCGCCGATCAAGCCTTTATGCCCTTCACAGACGTGATAAGAGTAGCCGATGACCTCTCTTTTCAGCAGCAACGCATATCCGTAAAGAGACTGTATTTGCAGGAATCGCCGCAGGAGATCGGCGGAAGCGCGAAAATCCCAGGCGAAGCGCCGTTGCCACACTCCGATTTCATCGTTCAGCAGCGGATCAAGATCTTTGACGCCTAGCTGGGGCAGCTCGAGAATTTCCGGCAGAGGAGTGTCGGCGAGCGCTGCCATTTCCTGAATTATACGTGTACAGGAACCGAATCGGAACGCGTTAACACGTCCTCTTTTTTCAGAAAATGAGCAATATTTGCTGTCGCCCGGCGCACACGGCCGTCCTCTTCGATCAGGCTGAAGCGGACAAAGCCTTCACCCATGGGACCGAAGCCGATGCCCGGGGAGACGGCGACTTGTGTCTCGGCCATCAGCATCTTCGCGAACTCGAGCGAGCCCATTTTCAGGAACGGCTCGGGAATGCGGGCCCAGACGAACATAGTAGCTTGGGGAGGATCGACATGCCAACCCGCTTCTTTCAACCCGGTGATTAACACGTCACGGCGCGCTTGATAAACCTCGCATATCTTGCCGGGAGCATCGTCACATTCCCGCAGCGCCACGACAGCCGCAAGCTGAATCGGTTGGAACACGCCGTAATCCAGATAGCTCTTAATGCGCGCCAGAGCTGCAATCAGCCTGCGGTTCCCCAGGCAGAAGCCCACGCGCCAACCGGCCATATTGTAGCTCTTGGTCATGGAATAGATTTCGACGGCGTGGTCCGCTGCGCCTTCGATTTCGAGGATGCTCGGTGGACGATAGCCGTCGAATCCAAGCTCGGCATAGGCGAAGTCGTGGATGATATAGGAACCGTGTTGCCGGGCGAGTTCAACAATCTCGCGCAGGTAATTGAGATCGACGCAGATGGTGGTCGGGTTATGCGGGAAAGAGATGAGAATAACTTTAGGCCTCTTCGTTGCGGTGCGGTACAGCCTCTTCAGCTCGTGCAGGAATGTAGCGGCATCAGGCATCGGCAACATACAGGCTTCGCCTTCGGCCAGGATGACGCCGTATTGATGGATGGGATAAGCGGGATTAGGTGACACCACCACATCACCGGGTCCGATGATGGCAAAGAGTAAATGCGCCAGCGCGTCCTTAGCGCCAATCGTGACAATCGCTTCCGCTTCGGAATCGAGCACGATCCCATACTGCTTCTTATAACGAGCGACGATGGCCTCGCGCAGATTCGGGATGCCGCGCGACATCGAATAGCGGTGATTTATCGGGTTTTGCGCAGTTTCGATTAGCTTCTCGACAACGGGTTCGGGTGTCGCGCCATCGGGATTTCCCATTCCCATATCGATGATGTCGATGCCGGCCGCGCGCGCTTTGTCCCTCAGCTCATTGATGACGGCGAAGACGTAGGGTGGGAGTTTCTTGATGCGGTAAAATTCTTCGCTTGGCGGAAGCGGCATATGCACTCAGTGTAGCGGGGCTGGAAAATCCGGAGAAATCCCCGGTCATTCGCCCTTACTCATACCTCAGAGCGTTCAGCGGATCCACGCGGGTCGCTCTGGAAGCGGGAATGTAAGTGGCCACTGTGGCCACGGCCGCGAGCACAAGGATGACGATCAAAATAGTTGTCATATCTCCTGGCCCGACCGCGAATAACAAGCTGCTTAACATGCGGTCGAGAGCAAGCGAGGCGATCACGCCGCCAATCAGACCGATCGCTACCGGCAGCAGCGCCTGGCGGAGGATCATGCCAAGAATATTCGCCGATTGCGCTCCCAGGGCCACGCGGATGCCAACTTCATTCGTCCGCTGCGCAACCGTGTAAGAGATGACTCCATAGATGCCCAAGCTGGCCAACAGAGTGGCCGCAATGGCAAACAGCAGAAGCAGATTCATTTGGAATCGGCGCTGCGCGACGGATTCGGCCACGATCTCGTCCATGGATTTGAACGACGGCACGGGCAGCTCCGGATCGATCTGCCGGATAGCCGTGCGGATCTCTATAGAAGCCGAGGAAAGATTCATTGAGGTTCTGACGACGAGCGAGGCTTCATTGTAAAAGCGTGTCCAGTATGGAACGTAGATCGTCAGTGACGGGCTTTTATTCAGGCTGACACCACGAACATCGCCGACAACGCCAGCGACTTCAAGCAGGGGACGAGTGTCATCGCCATAGCGGAAGCGCTTGCCAAGCGGGTTTTGTCCCGGCCAAAGGCGTTCAGCCGTTATCGTGGAAACGACAGCTAACTGCCGGGTGCGGTCACTCTCATCGAAGATACGGCCGGCGCGCAGGGGAATACCCATGGCGCGGAAGTAATCGTGATTGACTTGCCGGATATCGGCAACGGGGCGCTGCATGAACGGGAGTTTCTGGCCTTCAAGGGATAGAAGATTGTTCCCGCCCTCGCCAGCCAAGGGCAACATGTTGGATACGCCGGCTGAGCTCACACCCGGCAGCAACTTCACGCGCTCGAGCAATGTCTTGAGGAACGCCGCGCGTTTATTGAGATCGGGATAGCGATTATTCGGCAGGTTCAAATCGACCGTGACGACGCGCTGAGACTCGAACCCTCGATTCACGTTAAGGAGGTTCACGAAGCTACGGAAGAGCAGACCACCAGCGATGAGGCACATGGCGCTGAGGCCGACCTCGATGCCGACCAGAAACAAGCGCAGACGACCGCTGGAAGAGCCCGCGGTGGCGCTGCGGGAGGTGGACTTCATGGCATCCTGAGGATCGGCCTGAGCGAAGCGCCAAGCGGGAAGAAGCCCGAACAAAAGACCCGCCGCAATCGAAATCGCGAGCGTGAAGAGGAGGACGCGGGCGTCGAGATGGACCTCGTCCATGCGCGGTAGATCAATGGGCGCATATCGCAAGATGATACGGAGCGCAGCGTAGGCAAGTGCCAAGCCCAACAGGCCGCCAGCCAACCCAAGCGCAAGACTTTCGACGAGCATCTGCCGCACGAGCCGGCCGACGCTGGCACCGATCGCACTGCGAATTGCGATTTCCTGACGACGGCCACTGGCGCGGGCAAGCAGCAGGTTGGCGATGTTCACGCAAGCGATAAGCAGCACGACGGCGACGCCGGCCAACAGGAGTTCGAGACCGGCTCGCGACCTGCCGGTGATTTGGTTCCGCAGAGGAACAATGGCAGCATGAAGTTCAAACTTCTCAGGCGCCTGAGCGGCAAGTTGCGCCTGGATCACGTTTAGCTCCGAAAGGGCTTGCGCGGGTGTAATGCCGGGTTTCAGTTTTGCGATGCAGGAGTAATCGAAATCACCCATCGGTTCGAGCTCGTCATCACGGAGAGCAAACGGCTTCCAAAGTTGCGGGCGCTCCTGCGAGATGGTCATGGCGTAAAGCTGGCTGAGTTTTGGGAAATGAAAGCCAGCCGGAAGAACGCCGATCACATCATAGGGGTGGCCGTTTAACATGATCTTGCGGCCAATGATATTCGGATCCGCGGCAAAGCGCCGCTTCCATAGTTCGTCATTTAGAACAACTACATGATCATGGCCGGGACGGTCTTCGTCCTGCAAGAAGGTGCGGCCGAGGCGTGGCTGAACGCCGAGCATCGGAAAGAGATTGGCCGAGACACGAGCGGCGGGAATGCGTTCCGGCTCACCCCATCCGGTGAGATTGTACGTGACGCCCTGTAGCAGGGCGAGTTGTTCAAAAGAACTTGCACGCTTGCGCCATTCGAGAAAATGCATGGCGTTTACCGGGATCAGCGGAGCTAAGCGGGCAAATTTAGGGACCGCCTCGTGGATCACTACCAGCCGGTTTGAATCGCGATAACTCAAGGGGCGCAAGATCACGCCGTCGACGATGCTGAAGATGGCGGTGTTTGCTCCGATGCCGAGCGCCAGAGTACTAATCGCGATGGCGGAGAAGGCGATATTTTTGCGCAGCATGCGGGTTGCGAATTGAAGATCGCTGAATAGAGCGTCAAACATAAATGTCAAACAGGGATGTCAGATTACGCGTCCGTTACCCAAGGACGCATACAGGTAATACGGATCAACCCGGCTTCGGTTCTGAAAAATCTTCGGGAGAGCCGGGCGGAACCGCAGCGCCCAGCTTACTTTTGAGGCGCTCGATGGCGGCGTGGGTGGCGCGTTCGGACTGGGTGAGAGCGGCCTCGGATTCCGAGACGTCGAGCTTAAGCAGCTTGGCTTGAGCGATTTTGCTGGCGATCCGGGCTTCTTGGCGGCAAGAGAACTGGAGCAAACCGACCTCGCGGCGGAAGGTTCGGTCGGTCTCACGATGCAGGTCTTTGCCGGCTTGCTTGCGCTTTTTTATGAAGATTTCGACGTCGCTCATGGCGCGGCCCACGGAGCGCTCGGCGGCGGTCTTATAGCGAAGGGCGAGCTGGAATTTTTTGTGCTGCTCGCCGGTCCAGCTGGCGAAATTGAAATTGGAAAGTTCCTGTTCAATTTCCGAATAGCGCCGTTGATTGCGCTGCAGAAACCATTTATTCAGGATGAGCTGCTCGACCAGCTCGGCTTCGGCCTCCTCTTCGGGCTCATAAAAGGCCATCCAGCGGTCATAGAGATCGTCGAAATCCTTTTGGGACTCGCCCGGCAGGATCACGATCGTGGAGCGGCAGCCGTGGGTGAGGGCGTTTTGAGAGGAGCGGGATTTTCCTTCGAGCGTAGAAGGGCCGCCGAGAACGATTCGTTTCGTTTTGGGCGTGCTGGTCCATCGGGTTTCTCGCCTGGATGATTGCACGAGGGAGTGCGGCGAGAGCGCAAAATTCGCGGCAAGCCACGGATTTTAATGGAAGAAGTTTATTTTGAACTTTGGAACTGGGGGGGAGGATGTCCGTTTTTCCGTTGAAAAGGAGACGACTCGAATGGACGATCAGGCGGCTGAGTGAGCAGCCACGGTGACCGGACTTAGATTACAACGCGTCTGATAGGCGCGCTGAAGATTGTGAATCAGCAGCGGCAGTTGTCGATAACCGTGCAGCCGATTCCAGCGGGTTTCGGCATAGAGAAGCGCCGAAGCCACCCAGCGCAAACGGTGATCGCTGCCCTGCCAGCGTTTGACGCGGCGACAGATGGTCTCCACCATCGAGAAACTGGATTCAATGCCATTGGTACTGCTGAGGGAACGACGTAAACGAGCGTGCACTTGGAGTTCGTGCAGGGTCAGGGTTTCCTCGAGCCCCTCCATTAAGCTCGCCGCTGCACTCGGGTTCAGTTCGTTCAGCTCATCATGCAGCCGGTAGAGCGCCTGCCGTGCGTCGACGACGTCGGCCTGTGCATAGGCCAGCCGCAGCTTGTATTTGAACCAGTGTTGATGGGTATCGGGTAAGTATGCCAGCACGTTGCGGATTTTGTGCACCTGGCAACGCTGAAAGAAAGCGGCCTCTCCGGCATGTTGTACGATGGCAGCCCGTAAGGCCCGGCTTCCGTCCAGCAGGTACAGCCGGGGCTGGCTGAAGTCGAGCCCACGTTCGGCCAGATGATCCAGGAGTCCGCTGACCACTCGGGCATTTTCAGTCGCCCCTTGTACCAGGCCCAGAACCACTTTCTTGCCAAACGTATCGATACCGATGGCAACCACCAGATGCTGGCCCTTGAAGATGGTTCCGTCCAGTAGCAGCGCGCAGATCTGCAGATGGGCCAGTGAGCGGCTCATCAGTTCTTCTAACTCCTTGCGGCTGGCTTCGATGAACCGTTCGCTAATGGTGCTCTTCTCCAGCCCGTAGGCATCCATAAACTGCTGCAGCACCAGCTTGTAGTCCCGCATGCTGAGTCCGCGCATGAGATTGCTCCACACGGTTTCCTCGGCCGGCGACACCCGCTGGAACAACTGGTAGGTGCCCAGCGGCAGTTCCTTGCCGCCGCCGCATTGACGCACCCGCGGGCGCACGATCGGAACCCGCTGGCCATCGATCAGGCAGGAGCCTTGCTCCACTCCCCATCGATACGCCTGCCTGCTTTGCAGCCGGCGCGAGCGTACTCCTGCGATCTGCTCTACCTCCGCCTCCAGCACCGATTCAATAAACAGCCGGCCCACCTTGCGGACCAGTTCTCCCAGCCCTTCCTCAATACTCGTCAAGATCTCTGCCATGGGCAGCGCGATTTGGACAGCACGTTCTTCCGCCTGCCCCACCTCTGGACTTGCTTGTTTCTGATACTCTCTTTTCAAAACGACTCTCCTTTTTTCCTGCTAAGAAAAATTTCCCGGAGCCTATCATAGGCTCCGGTTGAGTCGTTCCTTTTTCTACGGTCTTCCGGACATCCTCACTGGGGGCGAAAAGGGCGGCGTTTAGAGTCAACGGCGTTTTTACCGAACGAACTCGGAATGGGTTCGTTTCGGAGGATTGCA
Organism: uncultured Acidobacteriaceae bacterium; assembly: GCA_963795445.1. GTDB lineage: Bacteria > Acidobacteriota > Terriglobia > Bryobacterales > Bryobacteraceae > Bog-105. Next base: position 106,092 of record CAWCHX010000008.1, read on the forward strand.
TTCGGGCTTCGCTGGAATGCGCGGCGCTGAATTCCGGTGAAACTCTGCACAGCGAGAATCAGATGACCGAGAGCTTTGTCTCAGGTGACGGAAACTGGATTGGGGGACCAATCGCGCGACAAGCAAGCGGAGGGCTGAGGTAGGCTTTCGTGGCTCCGCAGAGTCGATTTCACAGGCGGCTTGATTTTGGGTAACTCCGGTCTGTTGAAGAACTGCACGGTTTCACCTGCCGACACAATCTGAACGACAAAGAGAAAATGTAGCGGGCCGTCAAGATTGTCACCGCTGTGTTTGCCTTGGCCGAATTTCTCGTATTTGAGCTTTTCTGGTCGCGCCGCTGCTTCCGTCAGTTTGCACAAGATCCTGTAGCACCTGGTTCAGGAACTCGCGATTAAAGAACCGTCCGTTTGAAATCACGGCGTGAATCTTAGTCGTGTTTCGGATATCGGCGAGCGGATCGGCATCGAGTAGGACGAGATCAGCCAATTTGCCAGGCGTTACGCTGCCGAGCTTATCTTCTACATGTAGAAATGCAGCCGGGTTGAGTGTCGCTGCACGGAGCGCCTCTGCCGGGGTTAGGCCTGCCTGGACCAGCAGAGACAATTCTTGATGAAGAGCAAAACCGGGATAAGAGCCCGGCTCCGGGCAATCTGTACCGGCCATGAGAGGAACACCCGCTTTATTCAGCATGGATACTATCTCCATTGCTTCCTTAAAGAGCTGCTGCGTCTCCGGAGCAATCCCGCGGGAGTTCTGAGTCCACAATCCGAACAGCAACTCGGGAATGTATCTGAAACGAGGATCGGAGCGAACGTTTAGCTCTGTCTCGGGTTTTAGGACTACCAGGGTTGGTACATTCCAGGTTCGATTCTTGGCGAGCCGCGCTGCAACTTCAGCGCATTTATTCCGATCAAAACTCTGAACATAACGTCCGGCTAATCTAGACCAGGTCTTTGGGTAGGTGCCTTCCGCGGTAAGCAAGTGCTCCGCGCTCTCTTTGCGTAGGCTGTTCTCATCGGACGAACATGCCTCGAACAAACCGTGGAGATGCTCGATGCTCGCCTGGCCTTGGTCCGAGGCAGTTAACGCTGAAATCGCGTAGGGCACGTGGCCCGCAAAAGGAATTTGGAGTTCGTGCGCACGTGACACAATCGCCCACCACGTTTCACTACTCATCTGCGTGTGAATTTTGACGAAGTCCGCGCCAGCGGCTTTGACCGTGTCAACCGCCGCGCGCCCTTCCTCCGGGTTCTTGACCATCATCCCGATGTCGGGCCACTGGCTGTAAGATTCAAGTACCGGCCCTGCAATCGCCCCGACCCGTACCGGAATGGGCAGTGCAAAAGCGTAGTGACGAAAACCATCCCTCGCACGGGGAAGCATCTTCATCTGCTCTAGCCCCATCCCCATATCGCGAAGACCGAGTACGCCGTTGGCTGCGGCCATGCTCAACGTCCAGGGAACATATGTGCCGTGAGCATGCATATCCCATAGGCCGGGAATCAGGTATTTGCCGCTACAATCGGTCGTTCGCGCCCCGGAGATAATTTTGCTTAAGCCGCCGGGTTCTACCGCGGTAATCCGATTCCCCCGTATAATCACCGTTTGGTCCGGCTTTATAAGGCCACGCTCTACATCCACGATGGCCACGTGTGTCAATTGGGTCAAGCCCATCGGCGGCAGATCCTGGGCTGCAGAAGCGGCTCCGATCGCTAGATTCAAAATCATCAGCGTAAGGCAATGCGAGGGCTTGTGGTGAATGAATGTCATATGTCATCAGCTCGAGGTCGAATATAACTTCAAGCCCGGGCGTAAGCGGAAGTTAACTCGACGTAAGCTGTCGTAAGAAGTGCGTTTTCGCTCGATTTCGACGGTTAAATCGGACCCTAGTAAACAGTCATCAACGCTGAACGGCAACTGACATAAGATAAGGGGGCCCGCATTCCTGTATGAAACCCTCCGACCAAAGTGCGGATTCGGGCCTGGGTTGCCCATCTGATCCCGCCCCGGACGTGGTGCGCGATTATGTGAATAAAATCTCGAAGAGCCCCGGATTTCACAGATCGGATCGGCTCAAGCGTTTTCTCAGCTACGCCGTTGAACGAGTCCTGTCAGGTGAAACCACCGACCTAAAAGAGTACGGGTTGGCACTGGAGGTTTTTGATCGTCACCCATCCTACGATCCGAAGGTGGATGCGGTCGTGAGGGTCGAGGCACGGCGTCTACGCCAGCGTCTTGAGCAGTATTACGATTCGGAAGGCGCCCACGATTCTGTTCGTATTCGGTTCCCCATTGGTACGTATATTCCTTCGATCGAAGCAGTAGAGTGGCGTTCTCAGGTACAGCCTCTTGCGCACTCCCAAACGCCTTGGAGCAGGCGTTGGTGGATGCTCATTCCGGCTGCAAGCATCCTGGTCCTTACCATCGCAATCACGGGCGAGTTGCGAGTTCGCAAAACTCGTCCTGAAGTAATCCGGCTAGTGAAGGATGCGTCCGCGGCGTTCGAACCTGCTGTCTCTAGAGATGGGAAAATGCTGGCCTACGCGAGTGACCAAGCCGGCAACCTCGACATCTGGGTACGCCCACTTGACGGGGGAGATGCCCGGCGCATTACAAGCAATGAGGCAATAGACCGCTCTCCTGACTTCTCGCCGGATGGCACTCATGTCGCATTTCGTTCCGAGCGGGACGGCGGGGGCCTTTATCTCGTGCCCACCGGCGGTGGGCCTGAGGATCTCATCGCAGCGTTAGGCCAATCGCCAAAATTCTCCCCCGATGGCAAATGGATCGCCTATTGGACGGGTCAGGAACACCACTTCGAGGGCCAAGTTTTCATTGTTCCCTCGACCGGCGGGAGACCTCTGCGCATTGCTGCAGACCTCGCCGACGCGCGACGGCCTTTGTGGTCTCCGAACGGGAAGTCGCTGCTGGTGTTTGGGAGCCGAATTCCGCCGCACAATAGTGGGACCACATCGGGACCGACTGATCTCTTCTTAGTTTCAATTCAAGGCGGAGCCGCTCGTGAAACTGGTTGGACCGCCATGTTACGCCATGCAAAGATCTGGTCCGACGGACCCGCCACGGGAGCATCGGTCGCGTGGAATGGGCAAATCCTTCAGTTCACCGCTTCCACTACAGCTCTCACTGAATTCAGTGGTATTACCCAGGAGGTAGCCAACCTGTGGCAAGTTGCTCTACCCGAGCGAAGCGGTCTTGTAAGAGGTGAGCCTCACCGCTTAACGTACGGGGCGGCATCAGAGCACGACCCTGTACTCCTAGCGCGCGGCGGCACCATCTACTCAAGCAGTCGCTACACATTGACACCGCTTGAAACGCGTTTGGCCGAGAGCGGATTGCCGGAAGCACACTTTCAAGAACTGTTTTCTGCCCCTGGAGGGTATGTTCTTCCGCGGCTTTCGCGCGATGGTTCCACCGCAGTCGCTCTGTCAGACCGATCGGGTCAGGTCGACATTTGGCTGAAGGATTTGAGCACCGGCGCAGAACGGCCCATCACCGCCACTTCTGCCGCCGAGCGCGTCCCGTTAATCTCGAACGACGGAGGCACAATCTACTATGGAATCCGCGAGGGGTCGTTTTATCCGATATATAGGATCCGCGCAAAGGAAGGCGTTCCAAGGGTCGTTTGTGCCGATTGTGGTTCGCCTTCTGATGTTTCTCCGAGTGGCAAGTATTTGCTTTACCACGCAGGCGATCCGTGGTCGGCCTACAGTTTGAATCTGGTCACCGGCGAAAAAATTCTGATTGCCGGGAATAGGCGCCGTATTTATTCGAGCCGATTCTCTCCAGATGGAAAGTGGATCGCGTTTCTTAGCGATTCGGGTGATGATGCATCCCCACGCCGGATCTTTATAGCGCCGTTCGTAGCCGATCGGGGCATTCCCGAATCGAAATGGCTTCCCTTGACGGATGGGCTTCACCGCGACTTCGAACCCGCCTGGGCGCCTAACGGAAGCACAATTTTCTTTATCAGTGACCGGGACGGGAACCGGTGCATTTGGGCGGTCCGTCTAGGGCCCAATAAACAAGCGCTTGGAGAGCCGCTTCCCGTCATTCACCTCCATCGGATGGCGAATCACATTCCAGATTTGGTCGGTGCCGGGATATTCAGCATCTCATCCAGCCGCGGCCGCTTGATCTTCGGCGCGATGAACCTGAACTCCGCGATTTACCGTCTGGAGAATGCTCGCTAGCTACCCGGCAACTCGGCTTCGGCCTCATTTACGGGCTCATAAAAAGCCATCCAGCGGTCATAGAGATCGTCGAAATCCTTTTGGGACTCGCCCGGCAGGATCACGATCGTGGAGCGGCAGCCGTGGGTGAGGGCGTTTTGAGAGGAGCGGGATTTTGCTTCGAGCGTAGAAGGACCGCCGGAACGATTCGTTTCGTTTTGGGCGTGCTGGTCCATCGGGTTTCTCGCCTGGATGATTGCGCGAGGGCGTGCGGCGAGAGCGCAAAATTCGCGGCAAGCCACGGATTTTAATGGAAGAAATATTTTGAACTTTGGAACTGGGGGGCGAAAAGGGCGGCGTTTGGAGTCAAGGGCGTTTTTTACCGAACGAACTCGGAATGGGTTCGTTTCGGAGGATTGCATTCGGGCTTCGCTGGGATGCGCGGCGCTGAATTCCGGTGAAACGATGCACAGCCGAGAATCAGATGACCGAGAGCTTTGTCTCAGATGACGGAAACTGGATTAGAGACCAATCGCGCGACAGCAAGCTGAGGTAGGCTTTCGTGGCTCCGCGGAGTCCATTTCACAGGCGGCTTGATTTTGGGTAAATACATCGCCGTATTGCGCGAGTAAACCGCACTACGTTTGTATTTGAGTCTGCCAGCGAACTTAGGCCGTTGCTAACAACGCAATAAAGCCTAGCATCGATTCTGCAAGACCTTTGAATTTCAGATTGCCAATCTGAGAGACAAAGTAATTCGAAGGATTTTGCCATTCCGGCCACACAGTTCCAGACGCACGGTCTGTCCAGAGCACAGAATTCTAGATTTACTCGGTTGTGAACGTACGGCCATAGTCGTTCTTGGGATCGCGATAGATGGTGTGGACGTGCATAGTCGGATCACCGCCCACGCCTTGTGGTGAGAACTCGACCACCACCTTCGGACCCTGAATGCGGTAGTACGCGCTACCATTTCTGCCGGGCTCATGTGTCGTCGGTCCGCTCCAGGCAAAGTAGGTCTCATCCAAGCCAGCCTTGATTTCTGCCATCCGTGGAATGGCGTAGGCTTCGTTGACGATGTCAGCCCATTCCGATATCACGTCGAGCAACATCGCCCGTTGCTGTTCATTCATGTCAGACGCTTTCAGTCCTTCCGGCTGGATCGTCTCTCCTGCGCGGCCAGGCCCCAGCACCAGGTCGTGTACCTCGTAGTTCAGAATGGCCTGTTTTCGTTGGTTTGCATCTAGCGCGTTCAACAAGGCGAAGGCCTTATCGTTCTCCTGGGCGAGCGCGCGGACCGTCTTACCGTTTGACGTATAAACCGCAGGCTGAGCACCGGTCAGGGTCGGGGTGATGACGCCGTGCTCTCCGGCCATGGTGAGGTTGAGGCCGAGATGATGACCGCCGAACTCCAACATCCACGGTTTTGTGCTACTCGGCTCCCCGAAGATACCGATCGTGTAACAAGCGGTGCCGGAGCAGTACGGAGTGCCGGTCTCTGATAGCGCTTGATCGGAGCCCATGATATCGAGAACCTTCTGGAAGCCTTTGACGCTTAGCGCGACTTGCAGCAGGTGCATAGCTGCGACGCGCTGTGCGGCACTCAAGCTGCCCAGGCGCAGACCGGGGCGCGGCACGTCACTGACCGGAAAGTTCGACCACACTGCTTGGCCGTACTGCTCTCCGATGAAGCCGCCGCCAGGACCCCCAGGACCTCGCCCTGGACCTTGGCCAGCGCCAGGATACTGACCATTTTGTTGCCCGGGCGTGCTGGGACGAGCACCTGGGCCTTGCATCGGCCCTCGGCGACCAGGACCGCCGGGACCGCCCGGCCCTCCGGTCCTCGCGAAGGTGGCGGCGGTGGCCGTCTTCTGCGGCGTAAACGGAAACTGCACCTTCTGGCGCTGATCGACGCTCAGCGAGTTCAGAAAGGCTGTGGTGGCGTTCACGATGGCCTTCGTCTGGTTTGCAGCGTTAGGAGTATTTTTTCCTTGGCCGAAGAACCCAAAGCCTGTGACACAAATTAACGCTGACGCCGAAGCGAGAAGAACAAATTTACTCATCGATTACTCTTTCGTTCCTGGCAGCTCAGGCAACGGCTGGCTCAGACTCGCCCAGCGCCGGTTTTTCAGTGATGATGTTTCGACGGTCCTCTCTGTCGTGGCGGAACCACGCAACGATACTGATCACGAGTAATAAAGCGGCAACCAATGCTCCGCGTTGTGCAACGCGATCCACCACGACATCCACAAAGTCCGGAACGTCGAACAGGCGTTCAATAATCCAGCCGAGCGACGCGAAACCTGCGAACAGAGCACCAGTGAATCGAAAGAGGGTATACGCAGGTGTCCGGCTCAGGATGATCAACGAAGGCAGGATCGCAGCGACGACAATCAGCTGCATAGTCTCGATGCCGAGATTAAATCCAAGAATGCTTGCGATGCGCTGCCAGGCACCCACGCCCAAATTTTGCAGGGTTGTCGCGAACGCTAATCCATGTACGAGGCCGAAACCTGCAGCGATCATTGGTTCGCGTCCCGGGAACAGCGGGCGCAGAGCGTGGGCAGCGGAGATCAGAATGGAAAAAGCAATCAGCACTTCGACGGCACGTTCCGGTAACGATACAAGTCCTGATGCTCCCAACGCCAAAGTGGCGGAGTGACCCAAAGTGAACGCCGTCACGACTCGCAGTATCTGAACCAAGCTGTAGCGCAGACCGCCGAATACCGCCCAATGAGACCGCACGGCCAACAGCGGCGCAGGTAAGAGCAGCGCTATCAGAAACAGAAGATGATCTGTACCTTCGGCAATATGGCGCATACCCAGGCGGAACATGCCTGGTACGCCGGCAAAAGGGGCTAGCGCTGTCAGAAGAGTCGATCGCCACCGGGATGTCAATGCATCCTGTCCACCTGATCGTACATACTCGACTCGATAGTACGACTGGTTCTGATTTCGGTTCTGGGCAGTGATTTGGATATCACGGTCTTGCGGAACTAAACAGTTCATCAGATACACGGACATTCGCGGTTCGTGGTGATTCTGAATAACGAGTGTCCGGTGCGATCCTCCGGCAGGCAAATCCGCAGCGAAATCAATGTGAATCTCGCCGGTTCCTTCCTTCATATCCGCGGGAGCCGGAAAGCTTACGCTGCTCAGGCGAGGCTTCAAAGTATGCCCGTCTACGCTGAGTGAGAGATCACGAAGAACTTTTTGAGCGTATATTTGCTGCTCGGCTTGTGAGAGAACACCGTCACCGTTAACGTCAATGGCTCCGATCACGGCAATCGAGACCGCTACTCCCGGAATTAGCCGCATCGAGGCCCGGATATGGCCTTGTTCGACCGAAACGATAATCGCTTGCAAATACTCGTCAAGCCTGTGCGCAAACACAGGTGCTGCGAGCGATAGCGCCGCGACAATGATGACCAGCTTTGTTTTCATTTGCTGCTGAATTGTCGGCCGTAGTCATTCGTGGGATCGCGATAAATCGTATGCACGTGGTTGGCCGGCTCATCGTGTTGCGGAGCGTATTCGATGACGAGGTGCGGTCCCTGAATACGGTAGTACGCGGTGATGTTACTCCCCGGCTCGAAATCAGTCGGACCGCTCCATGCGAACCAGGTCTCGTTCAGGTCGGCTTTCAGTTCACTCATCCGCGTAGAAGCCGCACTCTCATTGATGATGCCGGACCATTCTGCGATCAAGTCTGTGAGCAACTGCCGCTGGTTATCGTTCATTGCGGAGGCCTTCAGCCCTTCAGGAGCGATTTTCTTGCCGTCCTGGCCAGGCCCAAGGATCAAGTCAGGGACGCGATAGCTGAGGACCGCTTGCGCGCGCTGCTTTGCATCCAGAGAGTGCAGGAGCGCGAGTCCCTTGTCGCTCTCTCGTCCGAGGGGGCGTATGGTTTGGCCATTGAGATTAAAAGTTGCCGGCTGAGCACCAGTTAAGCTTGGCGTCATCACGCCCCGGCTTCCAGCGATGGTGATGTTCAACGCCAAGTGATGACCGCCAAATTGAAGCATCCACGGCGCCGTCGTTGAAGGATTACCAAGGAAAGAGATGTAGTAGAGATCTTTTCCGAACATATCTCCGCCTCTAAACGGCGGACGGCCTCCTGGACCGCCTCCGGGAGGTGGAGGGCCGCCATTCGCGAGCTGAGGTGGTCGGCCACCATTTCCACCGGGAGGGCCGCCGCCTCGTGGCCCTCTTTTCGATCCGTTCGCCTTAAAATCGTCGTCGGCAAGACGAATTTGGTTTACCTTTTCCAAGCCCATTGGGCTGAGAACTATTGCCATTAAGTCCATAGCCGCGGCTTGCTGCGTTGCACTCATTTCCTTCAAACTGATCCCCCCGCGCGGAACGAATCCGGTAGGAAAATTGGACCAGCGTTTGCGCTGCTCCTCGTCGTCGAACGAATAGAGCACTGACTTCCGCTGCTTCTCATCAAGCGTGGAAAGAAAGGCATTCGCCGCGGTTACGACTCGCGACGTTATTGCCGGCTCCTGGGACGGTTTAATCGTCAGACAAATCAGTACCAGGCCTACGATGCTGAACACTGTCCTCATCAAGAACGATTTCATGAATTGCTTTCCTTTCTACGCCATCAGGCGACCTGCGCCATAGCAGTCTGACAAGGCTCACACGGCCGGACGCTCCTCGGGGAGGATAAGAATCTGACCACCAATAAAGTGCGATCGTCCTCGGCCGAGCGTTCAGCGCCCGCAAATGCAGTAACTTGTTCGGTGACCTGTTCACACAGGGTGGCCGGCGTGACATCAAGCGTGCTTGCGAGCGTTTGCATTACGCGCTCTTCTCCGAACTGCTCAGCACGCTCGTTGGCGGCTTCGCTCACCCCATCCGTATAGAGGATGAGCGTATCGCCGTCGTTAACCTCGACTTCTCCTGCCAAATATCTTGCTTGCGGCAGACAACCGAGAATTGGACCGCCCTCGTCCAATCGGTCTAGCCGCTTCCAGTCTTTTCGGACAAGCATTGGGGCGGCGTGACCCGCATTCACATATCGCAAACTATTGCTTTGCGGATCGAAAACGCCCCAGAACAGCGTTGCGAATCGCTCGCTCGCGGTCCGCTCGCACAACATCCGATTGATTCGCTCGCACGCAAATTCGTGCTGAGATGCTGTTGACGAGCGAATCGCTCCCTGAAGCACACTCACCAAAAGAGCTGCGGGAATTCCCTTGCCCGAAACATCACCGAGCACGATTGCAAGCTTGCCGGAATCAAGTTCAAAGATGTCGTAGAAATCTCCGCCGACGTGGTCGGCCGCGACCGCCGAGGCGGCGAATTCAATGTGGGGAGACATTGAGTGCGGTTTGGGCTGCAGGTCACTCTGAACACGCCTTGCTAAGAGAAGTTCGCTCTCGAGATACCTTCCGCGCAGATAATGACGCGCGCGCATCCCAATGACCGCAAGCGATACTAACAGCGCCAGGGAAGCGATTATACCGAGAATCAGGTTTTCGCGAAGCACGCCGAACGTGTCAGAGACTGCTTTAAGCGAGATTCCCAAATCTAGAACGTAACCCATGCGCCGATCATCGGCGCGGCTCCGTCGTGGCATTCGGAGCGGCAGCATTATCGACAGCGCTTTGCCTTTCGATGTGTTGATCAGGGTTCCCCGATTCTCGTGTTTTTGCACACTATTCCACCACCGCGCCGGAACGCTTACCCTGGCCGGTGGGCTTCCGGCTTCTGAGAGAACGTTGCTGTCCGAGTCCAGCACGCGCACCCAGAGGACACGGTCCGCTGCGGACTGGATTGCGTGTTGCAGCAGTGGCGCTAGCTTATGAGTATCATCGATTCCGGCACTCCGGGCTGCAGCATTCAACGCGCCCGCCTGACGCGCCGCCTCTTCTTCGGCTTGCTGCGGAATGAGCACTGCGACGGTATACAAGTAAGTCCGCACGCATTGAACACACAGCGCCAGCGCGACCAGAGCGCCAGTTGCCAACACAAAACCGAACTTCCATTGCGAATGCTTACGGGATGTCATGCCTGATATTCCTTGCATACCAAGCATCGCCCGCAAATCTTAAATGAATCTGAAAATCTGGGCTCAAGACAAAGGCGCATAAACCGAAAGGCTCTCGAGATCGATTTGGGCGACGCAGGCGTTGAAAAATCGCCTATTACGGCCGGTGGAAGCGCCTTCGAAAAAAACCACCGATTTGCAACTTGTAATCTAGGCTGAACCGCCCCGGACCCAGGATCGCGATCGCAAGGAAGCCCCCTAGGTAAAGCACGATTGCTTCTCCGTGGTCCCCGCCTCGTCCGAAGAACTGAAAATGGTGGACCAAGCTCCAAGCCACGAATATATTTGCCTCTATCCACAGCGCTGCCCAACGCGTGCCTAAACCGAGCAGAACCAGGATCGAACAAATTGCATCGGAGATAAGCGCAAAGATAAGACTCGGCACTGGCCCCACGTGCAGCGGATTAGGGAAATGCTGTGACATCTGAGCGAAGTTCGTGGGCTTCTCCCACCCGTGCTTTAAAAAGAGGCTTAAGCCGAACCAGACGCGCAAACACAGAAGTCCCCAATCAGCGGCTAAGGGCGATGCCGCTCTTGAAATCTCTGGGATTGCAGTCGTTTCTGTCTGATGGCGTGTGAGGGAAGAAGCTTGCATAATGCGAGCCTCCTCCGTTCACCTTAAAGTTCTCTTAAAATCGAAAAAAGTCCCGCATTAAACGGATTGCTCACTGGATGTATGTAGACTCGACGGCTGTCCGAAAGGGTACGGAAGCCGAACGGTAAAGGTGGAGCCGTGGCCAACGGCGCTTTCCACCTTCAGGTCCGCCCCATGACTCTGTGCAATTTCGCTGGCAATTGCCAGCCCTAAGCCGGTTCCGCCGCTTTCACGCGAGCGCACTTGATCGGCGCGCCAGAATCGTTCGAAAATGAACGGCAGTTGCTCAGCGCTAATGCCTATACCACTGTCCGCGACGGTGATCTCGATATGATTTTCGCGTTCCGTCATGCGAACGGTGATACTGCCGCCCGGCGACGTGTATTTGACTGCGTTATCGAGCAGGATCAGCATCATCCGCCGGAAAGAAGCCTCATCGAGCGCGATATAAACCGGCGTATCCGGCAGATCGCTCGCAATTGTCAGCCCTTTATCAGCGGCGAGCATCGCTGCCTCACTCGTAACGTCCGATAAAACAGCCAGAGCGTCGGTGGACACTAACTCTACTCGGTTGGTTCCCGCATCCGAGCGCGCCAGCCACAGCAGCTGATTGATGAGATCTGTACAGCGTTTCGCTGCGCGCAGGATCTTGTGCAAGGAATCTTTTAGCTCATCGGCACTCCGATCACGCCGCAGCGCGAATTGGGCGGCTGTGTAGATGAGAGTCATGGGCGCGCGCAGTTCGTGCGACGCATCCGCCGTGAAGCGGCGCACATGCAAAACCGATTGCTCTACCCGGTCCAACATCTGGTTGAGAGTTTGTGAAAGCCTCTGTAGTTCATCGCCGGTGGCCGGAACGGAGAGTCGCGTCGAAAAGTTCGTCGGGTTTATCGTCTGCGCCTCGTCGATGATCTGGTCCACTGGGGCAAGAGCTCGGGCGCTGAGCCAGTAACCCCCGGCGGCCGCCGCCAGAAGCACAATCGGCACAATCATAAGTAACACCGAGGAGAACTCGGTAAAGATACCCTCGAACTTGGCTCTAGGATCGGCTACCTCAACGATGAGCCGCTGGCCATTGACATAGATCTCCTGCGCCGCCATGCGAAACGGGAAGCGTCTTGGCCCGGCATTCCGGAAAATCATCCGGCCGCCAAGATTCCAAGCGGCTTCTGCATGGACTCGATGGCGGGCCAATCCATCCGACTGCGCTATGAGCTCGCCTCGCGGCCCCACTACCTGGAAGAGATCGCCGAGGTGATCCAGTCCACGAAGTTTCGCCGCGAGATCATCCAGGCTGTTTTGGTTGTTGTCGTCGATGAAAGCGTGAAGCCCAATCAGCCGAAAGCGAAGTCTTTGATCCATCGCGTGATCGAGGCTGACATTTAAGGCCCATTGGCTCGCACCCGCGAGTGCCAACGCGACCAGAATCAACGCACATGAATACCAAAGCGTGAGGCGAAAGCGCAGCGAGCGTGGGTTGATTCGTCTCAAGTCGACTCCTGCCGCAAGCTGTACCCGACTCCGCGCTCAGTGTGGATTAGCTTTGATAATCCCGACGCGTCGACTTTCGAACGCAGGAATTTGATGAACACATCGATGTTATTCGGACTAATCTCGCGGTCGTTCCAAACCGTTTCGATAAGCCGGTCTCTGGTGACTACGCGCGGGGCCGATCGCAAAAGACACTCGAGTAGCGCGAACTCAGTACGTGTCAAATTCAATACGCGGCTCCCACGCCACGCCTTGTGTTCACCCAAGTCGAGCATCAAGTCCGCGAAGCGCAACTGGGCATTCTTCTCGTCAGGTTTCCGCGTCCGGGCACGGATCCGCGCCAGCAGAACGTCAAACGAAAACGGCTTCGTGAGGTAATCGTCCGCGCCTGCATCGAGGCCACGCACAATCTCCTCCGGAGCATCCCGCCCGGTAAGCAACAGGATCGGTGTAGCAATGTGTTGGCCGCGCAGCGCGCGTGTCACTTGCAAGCCGTCCATGAAAGGCATCATCACATCCAGAACGATAATGTCGAATGCGGAAGCTTCAGCCAAACGCAAACCGGTTGCGCCATCGTGCGCAACCTTGACCTCGAAAGACTCGTCTTCGAGTTCCCGGCGCACATACTCCGCTACTTCACGGTCATCATCCACCAGCAGAACACGCATTGTGCCTGATCATCATTGCACCAGATCGGCTGCGTCGACTCTGCGTCGAGTAACAGCCGCCGACGTTCACAGATTGGGGGCCATTCCTTAAAACTGCCTGAAATATCGCGGACGAGAGAATCTTTCAGACAATTTTCAGAACAAGCGCCGAATGTGGAATCGGAGCAGAACAAAGCATGATCCGCAGGTTCCTTTTCTGGACACACCTCGTAATAGGCGTCACAGCCGGTGTCTTCGTCTTCATCATGGCCGCGACAGGGGTCGTATTGGCATTCGAAAAGCAGATCACAGACTTTGTGGACCGAGATATTCGATCGGTCTCCGTGCCGAACTCTGCGCAGCCACGTCCTATGAATGACTTGCTCGAAGCCGTGCGGCGCGCTGGTGTCGGCGAACCGACTGCGATGGTGGTTTCGGATGCCCCCAAGTCAGCGACGCAATTTTCCATTGGGCGTGGAAAAAGTATTTACGTTGATCCATACAGTGGCGCAGTTCTCGGGGCCAGTTCCGCAGCAGCGCGTAACTTCTTCTCTGAAGTCGAACGGTTGCATCGGACCCTAGGAGCGCCACTTGGCTCTAAGAGCGCAGGTCACTGGCTCACGGCTGTATCGAATTTGCTATTTGGTGGACTCATTCTGCTCGGCCTACTTCTGTGGCTACCGCGCAAATGGAATTGGAAAGCCGTACGCGCTTCCATTGCATTTCGCAGGGGATTGCGCGGCAGGGCACGCCATTGGAACTGGCACAATGTGCTTGGCATCTGGTGCGCGGCACCGTTGCTGATCATTGTATTGACGGGCGTGGTGATGTCATTCGGATGGGCGAACGCGCTGCTATTCCGATTGAGCGGCTCGACGCGCCGTTCAAGGCCGCGGTCCCGGAGACAACGGCAGGCACGGACGCGATATTCAAATCGGAGACGAACCCGACTATGACCGGCTCCTGGAAATCTCAAAGACGTTCGTCCCGGACTGGCGGACAATCACGCTGAATGTCGCGCCCAGCGCAAATGCACCGGTGCAGGTGACGATTGACGCCGGTACGGGCGGACAGCCGCAGAAACGAACGCAATACCTGTTGAATCGCGGTACCGGAGCTATCCTAAGAACCACAAAATTTACAAACGGCACCCTAGGCCAAAGACTTCGCTCATTTGTGCGATTTGGGCACACGGGTGAGTGGGGCGGATTGGCAGGCCAATTCATTGCCGCACTCGCTTCTCTTGCAGCATGTGTGCTGGTGTATACCGGCCTGTCGCTCTCGATTCGTCGTCTAATCGCCAGACTCACGCGAAAACGCAACTCGATTTCTGCCGGTGAGTCACAGACTGAGCGGCTGCCCGTTGAAACACATGCTTAGCGGGAGTCACATATGAAACGTTCGTTGGAAAAGCGCCAGGCGCATGCTTTCCCCTGATTATCACATGTTGACGATCATGAGGAAAGCGGCTATTCTTGAACAGACATTTCTTTTCCGGAGAATCTGTGGACGAAGCAAACACCGACGTGATCCAGGGTACGCTTGACATGCTGATCCTCAAGACTCTAAGCCTTGAACCTATGCACGGTTTCGGGATCGCACGCCGTATTGAGCAGATCTCGCAGGAAGTCTTCAAGATCAATCCTGGCTCGCTCCTCACCGCGTTGCAGCGCTTGCAGCGCGGCGGATGGCTGGATGCGGAGTGGCGCGTAACAGAGAACTCGCGGCGCGCCAAAGTCTACAAACTCACCCGAGCGGGGAAAAGACAGCTCGAAAATCAGACGGCGGATTGGTCCCGCCGGGCATCGGCGATCTCGCGACTGCTAAAGGCGGAGGCTTAGGTTATGTCTATTTGGCGTCAACTCTCCCGCGGTCTGCGCGCTCTGACGAACCGCCGAGTCGCCGATCAGGATATTGCTGACGAGGTCGAGAGCTACCTGGAACAGGCTGCGGAGGCCTTAGAGGCCAATGGAGTGTCTCCCGAGGAGGCACGCCGCGCCGTACGGCTGCGTCTCGGCAATGCGACGACCGTCCGTGAACAGGTGCGCTCCTACGGATGGGAGAACGTCATCTCGGCGCGCCTGTCGGATATGCGCTATGCTGCCCGGCGTTTGCGGCATAATCCCGGGTTCACCGTGGTATGCGTGCTTACCTTGGCAGTTGCCATGGGAGCGAATAGCGCGATTTTCAGCGTCATCAATGGGATTCTTTTGAAGCCTCTGCCGTACAGGCAGGCAGATGAGCTGATCGATTTGAACCATACCGCTCCCGGTGTGAATTTCCCCGATGTCGGTCCGGCGCCGTTTCTTTATTTCACCTACCGTGAACAGGGACGCTCGTTCCAAAGCATCGGATTGGTCAACTGGGGGGCCCGGAGCGTTACCGGACTTTCCGAGCCGGAACAGGCGGAGAGTCTCGGTGTAACTTCCGAAATCCTACCGATGCTTGGGCTGGAACCGGAGGTGGGACGTTGGTTTTCGAAAAAAGACGATGCGCCAGGCAATCCGCCAACGATGGTTCTGATGTACGGCTGGTGGCAGGCGCGATTCGGCGGCGACCGCTCCGTGATCGGCCGCCGCATTGTCGTGGACGGTGTCGCGCGTACAGTGATTGGCATCATGCCCGAGCATTTCCGATTTCTGGATCAGAATCCGGCGTTTCTGCTCCCATTGCAGCTCGACCGCAATAAGGCTTTTCTAGGCCAGTTCAACTATATGGGAATCGCCCGGCTTAAGCCCGGCGTAACGATCGAGCAAGCCAGCGTGGACATCGCACGCATGATTCCGATCGCGCTGCACAGTTTCCCGCCATCTCCCGGCCTGACCGTGAAGGTATTTGAAGACGTGCGGCTCGCTCCGAAGCTGAAGCTTCTAAAACAAGCTCTTGTCGGCGACATCGGAAAAACGTTATGGGTGCTGATGGGAACGCTGGGTGTCGTTCTGCTGATCGCATGCGCGAACGTGGCAAATCTGCTGCTTGTTCGAGCCGAAGGACGGCAACACGAACTGGCTATTCGAGCGGCACTGGGGGCGAGTTGGAGCGACATCGCCCGGGAGCTTTTAGCGGAAAGCATAGTGCTGGGACTGCTCGGCGGCGCTCTCGGTTTGGGGCTGGCCTATGGCGCGATTCAACTGCTGGCCGCGATAGCTCCAGCAAATCTGCCGCGATTAAACGAAATCTCAATCGATCCTGTGGTGGTTCTGTTCACATTCACGATCGCGTTGATTACGGGAGTGGTGTTTGGAATGATTCCGATCATCAAATACGCTGGTCCCGGAATCGCACCCGCACTGCGCGGCGGAGGAAGGACATCTTCTCAAAGCAGGCAGCAGTATCGAGCCAACAGCGCGCTGGTGGTGGTGCAGGTTGCACTCGCGCTGGTGCTGCTAGTCAGCTCAGGATTGATGATTCGGACATTTCAAATGCTGCGCCGCGTCGATCCGGGATTCGATCCGAAGGATGCCCTGACCATGCGTATCACCATTCCAGAAACGCTGGTGAAAGATCCCGAGGCGGTCATGCGATTGGAGCAGGGCATCTTGGAAAATATCCGCGCCATTCCGGGAGTAACATCCGCCGGAATTACTACTGTGATCCCGACCCTGCAGGCGGCCGGCTCCCGTCAGGTTTACGCGCGCGACAAAATCTACCGATCCGTACCGCCGCTGCGCCGATTAAAATTCATCTCGCCCGGACTCCTCGCCAGCATGCGCAACCACCTGATTGCCGGCCGCGAATTCACCTGGACCGATACTTACCAGCGCCGTCCCGTCGCGATGTTATCAGAGAATCTGGCACGCGAGTTGTGGGGCGACCCACACCTCGCGATTGGCAAGCAGATTAATGCCAACCCGAAAGACCCCTGGCGCGAGGTCATCGGTGTTGTCAAGGATGAGCGAGAGGATGGCGTGCAACTGGAGGCCCCTCCCGTCGCGTATTATCCGCTGCTAATGAACGAGTTCGATGGCCAAAAGTTTGGGGCAGTGCGCACGGTCTCCTATATCGTGCGAAGCAAACGGGCAGGATCACGAAATTTGACGGCGGATGTGCAACAAGCCGTGTGGTCCTTGAATGCGACTCTACCTCTGGGGGATGTGCGCACGCTTGACGAGATTTACGACAAATCGCTCGCGCGTACCTCATTCACGCTGGTCATGCTGGCGATCGCCGGCGCAATGGCACTCTTGATCGGACTGGTGGGAATTTACGGCGTGATCTCCTACTCAGTCTCCCAGCGATGGCGCGAGATCGGAATTCGCGTGGCGCTGGGCGCCCGCCGCCGGGAACTGGCGCGCTTGTTCGTCGCTCACGGGTTCGCGCTCGCCCTCATTGGCGTGGCTTGCGGATTAGCAGGCGCAGTGGCACTGACGCGCGTCCTGGTTTCGCTGCTATTCGGCGTAAACCCGCTCGATCCGCTGACCTACGCCGCGGTCTCTCTCGGCTTGCTCGTAGCCTCAATCGTGGCAAGTTATATCCCAACCCTGCGCGCCATGGGCGTGGACCCAATCGATGCGCTGCGGGCGGAATAAAGGTAGTGCGATGTTCCGGAAACTATTTAGATTTCTCGGAGGTCATGAACTCTACTTCCGTGCGGTCTGAGTCGCTGGAAGTTCGACGGAGATGATCCGCTTAGGAATTTTTCCGACTGGAATTTGCGTCAGCTCCTTGCGAGAAGCTACGTCAATAACAGATACGGTATTAGAGCCAGCATTGGACACATAGCATCTGCTTCCGTCCGGAAGAATTGTCATCCAATCGGGAGCGCGGCCCACCGGGATCGTGGTTTCGAGTCTCAGATCAGGTAGCGAGAAGACGGAGACCGAGTTACTCAACAGGCTGTTTACCCAGATGCTCTTCTGATCGGGCGTAATGGCGATACCATGCGAGAACGTCTCGGGAATAAGAGGCTTGGCGCCCGCAGGCGCGTCGGGCAAGAGAACCTTTTTCATGATCTTGCGGGTGGCAAAATCCATGACGATAAAGCCGTGAAGATTCGAGAGCTGGATGAACAGCCGCTTGGCCGAGTCATCCATGGCTAGCGGGCGCGGCTGACCTGGGAGCGGAATGATGGACTCCGGCTCCTGGGTCTCGGTATTGATGACGGTCAGGCGGTTGTCACCCATGGAGGTCGCCAGCATGTGCTTACCGTCGGGAAGCAGATAAATATTGTGGGGATTCCGGCCAACGGGAATCTTTTTTACGACGCGCAGCCTTTGGGTGTCGACAACCTCTACCCAGGATTCCTGCCGGATGCAGACATAGACATAGCGTCCATCCGGAGTAATAGCGAGGTTATTCGGCCGGCGGCCGAGGGGGATGGTCGCGATTCTCTTGAGACTGGCGCGATCGATTACATCGAGCACATCCTGGCTCTCGCTGGGCACATAGAATCGCGTCGTATCCGGCGAGAGGATGACCGCGTGCGGATTCTTTGAAACAGGAATCTCGCCGATGGCCTGGTTAGTGGAAGCGTCAATAATCGAAATGCTGGCGCCATCCGTGTTCGCGACGTAGACTCTGATCGAGCCGGCCATTAATGGAACCGAGAGAAGAAGCGGAAAAAGCTTCATGAAACCTCCATGTTATCTCGCATTTTGGGACTGCTATAGTCTCCTGAAGGATTATGAGACTTCAGCACGCCCTGTTAACTGCTCTACTGGTCGTCAGGCTTTCCGCTCAATCACCCGAATATGGTCCTGAAAAAGGAACCCTCGTCATTCAGGGAGGCGGTTCCGCCGAAGGCACTGGCATTTACGAAACGTTTGTCAATGCCGCCGGGGGCCCGGACGCGAAGATCATCATTGTCCCCACCGCGGCTGGCAATCGAACAGCCGACGGCAAGCTTATTGTTTACGAGGAACAGAAGATCGTCGCCCCGTGGAAAAAACTCGGGCTCACAAACGTGCACATGCTCCACACCTCCGATCCTAAAGTTGCGGATACCGAGGCGTTTGCCGCCACGTTGCGCGACGCAAAAGGCGTCTGGTTCAACGGCGGACGTCAGTGGAATTGTGTCGACTCCTACGCCGGGACACTCACTTTACGCGAGTTCCGGGAAGTGCTTAATCGCGGAGGCGTGATCGGCGGTAGCTCTGCTGGAGCGACTATTCAAGGCGATTACCTTGTTCGCGGCGCCGTGGCGGGCTCCGAAATTGTTATGACGCCGGAACCGGAACATCAGCACGGTTTTGCGTTCCTCCGCCATTCCGCAATTGACCAGCACATCAACACAAGAAATCGTTGGGACGATCTCATCCCAGTCATTAAGAAATACCCCGACCTGCTGGGAATCGGCTTGTCGGAAGGGACAGCGATCGTGGTCAACGGAGATCGCTTTCAGGTTATTGGTAAGTGGAAGGTAGCGATTCACGACAATACGCGCGCCTACCAGCCCTGGGAAAAGCCGTACTACGTGCTGTCCCCAGGCGACGTCTACGATATGAAAGCGCGCAAAATCGAAAAATACGGCACTGGAGTTCTGGTTGCTCCGACGATCAGAAATGCTGTTACAAAGAGATAAGACCTGAGTTGGACTGTTAGCGGTCTTTTCTATTCTTGCTTTCGCTAAGCGTGCGGCGAAGGAGCGGAAGCGCCGCAAGATCCTTTTCCCCGGCTAACTGTTCTTTTAGAGCGATCAGAGTCTCAAGGTCGAGCACGCGGATGCGGATGCCCTCGCCGATATTCATTTCAGCCGAGTGCGAAAGCAAGTCTCGATATCCGAGGCCTTGCCCGATAGTGCCAAGCAGATCCACGGGTCCGTAACGGGTGAGCAGATTCAGATGACCACCTCCCGCAAGATGACCACCTGTCGGCGTCAATCGCCTTTCCGGTTGAATACGGAAGATGGCGTCCATCGATTGCAGCACCGGTAACAGACGCTCGATATTTGCCGGTTCGAGAGAATAGACCAAGTCCACATCGTAAGTTTGGATGGGGGCACCATTCAGAACCGCCGCCAAACCGCCGACTAAAATGAATTCGACTCCATTTTCCTGGAGGTTTTGCAGCGTCGCAAACAGCTTACTTGCGTGCATTCAACTCGCGAATGCTCAGGATTTCATTGACGCGTTCTTCATGAAATTGTAAGCGCTCGGCGGGCGTGAGTGAGAGCATCCAGCGGACCAGCGTTAGATCCACACCATCTTCGCTGTAGTCGGGAAGTGGAGCGCCATCAACGATCTCGTTATCTGAATCGTTCATACTTCTCGCCGCAAAGCATCCTCTTACCGCGCTTCAGACTCAGCATAATCCAGGCCGTAGGCTTCCATTGCGGTTTCCGACCAAATGCGTGCTTGCTCCGTCTGCGACAACGCTCCAATCGCATTCGCAACCACGGAAACCCATCGGCTGTAATCCACCGCTACCAGGCAGACCGGCCAATCAGATCCGAACAGCAAGCGCCGAGGCGTGAACGCGGACAGAACGGTCTCGAAATAAGGCTGAAGCTGTTCGGGCGTCCAGCTCGCGTAATCCGCCTCGGTTACCAGTCCCGATAACTTGCAATATACGTTTGGGCGCTGTGCGAGCGCCTGGATATTTTCACGCCAGGGAGAAAGCTCGCCATCTCTGACGCGAGGCTTTGCCAAATGATCGACGATGAAAATCTGGCCGGGGTGTTTGTCGACGAACTGAATCGTTTGCGGCAAGTGCCGCTCGAAGATGAGAATGTCGTAGGCCAATCCAAGCGGCTTCAATTCGCGAATGCCCCGATTGAAATCGTCCCGGAGGATATATAGAGGATCTGGCTCGTCCTGCAGCACGTGGCGCACAGCGCGCAGTTTTGGATTCATCGCCACTTCGGCGAGCGTTTCACTCACATCCGCTTTCACCAGCGGCGCCCAGCCAACAACACCTTTGACGAACTCGTACCGGCCCGCAAAATCGAGCAGCCAGCGCGTCTCTTCCAACGTCTGCCGCACTTGTACGGAGATTGCAGCGTTGACGCCGGCCGCTGCCATTTCTTGCTGCAAATCTTGCGGCAGAAAATCGCGCCGAATCGCGTTCATCTTTTCGCTTATCCAGCCATATTGCACCGGATCGTATTTCCAGAAATGGTGATGGGCGTCGATTCTAAACATCGCTGTTCTCCGGCCTTCCGGAAGCCCACGTCATGTCCTGAACCGGCGCGACGATCCGGTCCACTTCCGCCATCAACTGCGGATCTACCTTGAAATCGAGAGCCTTCAAATTCTGCTCGACCTCGAACGCTGCGCGACATTCCTACCAGCGTAGACGACACATATGCGTGATCCAGACAGAAGCGAAGGGACAGCAGCGCCGGATCAACACCGCGCTTCCGGCACAATGCGACCACTTTGGCCGCGGCATTCTTCACGCTCTGTGGCGCAGGATGCCATGGCGGCGCTCCAGCCGCCGTCAACAATCCCATGTGTAGCGGCGAGGCGTTAATTAGTCCGATGTGCCGCGCACGGCAACCGGCGTAAGCCACCGGTCCAGATCCCGGCTCAATAGGTTGTAGTGGCAATACGAAAGCACCGTATCGACAGCGGCTCGCTGTGCCACATCGGCAAGCATTTTGAGCGGCAATCCCGATATGCCGATGTGCCGCACCTTTCCCTGCTTTTGCAGATCGCGCATCGCGGGTATCGTCTCGTGAACGATCTGTTCGCGATCGCCAAACTCGATGTCGTGCGCCGTCAGTAAATCGATATAGTCCGTCCGTAGGCGGCCCAAAGATTCATCTACGCTCGCCTTCACCCGCGCGGCGGAAAAATCGAACAGTTGTTTATCGTAACGGCCGCATTTCGTCGACAGCACGACCTTCTCGCGTCTGCTGGCCAAAGCCCCGCCGAGCCGCTCCTCCGCTAGCGTTCGTCCATAGTAAGGCGAGACATCGAAGAGGTTGATTCCCGAGTCGACGGCCAGATGCACGGCGCGCTCGCCTTCCGAAGAATCGATCGCGCCAAATTCATCTCCCAGTGGCGATCCGCCAAAGCCAATGACAGACACGCGCAAACCGGTTTTGCCCAGTACTCTGTACTCCAAAGCTACGCGTCCTTATCATATTGGGCAAGGGTGGAGGGTCTCACCTTACATCCCGAAAGGCGAGCACTCTTACATGACAAAAAAATGGTTCCTCCTTTGCATCTTCGTCGGTTTGTTGGCGCAAGGCCAGAACGATCCAGAACTCTTAACTTACGACGAGATCATTCAGCTATACCAGCAAGATCCCCCGCCGCCGGCCCTGAACGATAAACTCCATCGGCTTTTAACCACGCCGTTTGTCCGCAATACGGCCTCAGATGCCGGACGCAATCCGTTGAAGCCGGTGATACCCGCTGTCGGAAGAATTCTTCGTGTCGCGCAGTGGAACATCGAAAGGGGTCTGGAATTCGATGCGATCCGGCTCGCTTTTACGGATTCCAAGCAGTTCAACGCGCTGATGGAAGACAAAGGATCCAAGGTCGACGACAACGGACGAATCGACATCCGAGAGGATTTGAAGGCTCTGCAGCAGGCCGATCTGCTTATTTTGAACGAAGTCGATTGGGGCATGAATCGCACGCGGTTTCGGAACGTTGCCGCGGAATTGGCGGACGCATTGGGGATGAATTACGCCTATGGAGTCGAATTCGTCGAAGTCGATCCGATCACGATGGGAATCGACCAGCAGGTGGTCGTGCAAGAGGTGGCAGGAGGCATATGCCGAGCCTCAGCAGGACAAAGCGGAACTGATCGCTTATGTCAAGCAGATCATGACACCTGACCCGCAGCGTTACCGCGGGTTGCACGGCACGGCGATTCTCAGCCGGTATCGATTAGATAATGTTCGATTGATTCCTTTCCAGACCCGCGCTCATGATTGGTACGCGGACGAAAAGAAGGTTTCGATACCCGAAAAGGCGGAGGGTAAAGTGAGCGCCGCGGTCTTTAAGGAACAATTGATCAGGCAGGTGCGCCGCGGTGGGCGGATGATGCTGCTGGCCGATATTGCGGATCCGGATTTTCCGTCCGGCAAGGTGACGGTGGTGGCCACGCATCTGGAGGATGTGACGACGCCAGCGAATCGGCAAAAAGAGCTACAGGAGATACTCGATCGCATTGGCGCGGTCGATCATCCAGTCATCTTGGCCGGAGATATGAATACCTCCACGCATACGGGCGTGCCGATCAGTGTGACGCGCGCTCTGAAGCAGCGCTTCGGCAATGGAAAGTGGTGGGCTGAGCAAGGCGCGACTCAGGCCCTCCGGAATGCCACGCCTTTCGGTTGGGCATCCAACGCTTCCTTGGGCATTATCGGTTTCGTGCGCAAAGTGGACGACCCGACCAGGGCCAGCATACCGCTGGTCGGCGACAATCCCGAGGCGAGGTTTTTCGGCATGCTGGAAAAATTCCGCTTTGACGACGGGGGCGCATTCGACTTTCGCGGCGATAAAGACCGTTCGATCAACGATCGGACCGGCACGCTTGCGAATTCCAATGAACGCAGTGAAAAAGGGTTCGTTCCCACCAGCGGGTTAGGGAAAACATTCGGGCCGGTCGGTCAATACAAACTGGATTGGATGTTCATCCGTCCGCCCAGCCTGACGAAAGCGAAAGGCGGTGTCGAGGACACAGGCCGCTTCGCGCCGCATTACGGCCGCACGCTCAAGGCGCTCAATCACAGTATTCCCGACCGCATTTCCGATCACAACCCGATCACAGTCGATTTGCCGCTGGGCGATCGCCTCCCTTAACCGCCTGCTCTGGCTTGACATTCGCCGCAATTTGCGCCAGCATACGTGGTGTGTCTACCGTAGACGATCTATCTGAACGGCTCGAATTTCTGCAAGGAACTCTCGAGGTCCTCATTCTCCAGAGCCTTCGCATTGCTCCGAACCACGCTTACGGAATCGCGCAGTTTCTCAAGCAGCAGTCGGAACAGGAATTCGTGGTCGACAATGGCTCCCTCTACCCTGGCCTGCAGCGGCTTCTGCAGCGAGGCTGGATTACGGCGCAGTGGAAGACTTCGCCCAACGCCCGGCGCGCCAGGTATTACCGTCTCACTCCCGCCGGCCGCAAACAACTCATCACTGCGGCCTCAAAGTGGCGCCGATTCGCGCAGGCTATGGGGCGCGTACTTGCTCCGGAGGGTTGAAACCGATGCGTGAATGGTGGTCTAAAATTCGCGCGCTACTGGGTGGACGCGACACGCTTTCCAGCGACCTGGGCGAGGAAGTCGAGGCCCATCTCGAAATGGAGGTTCGGGAGAACGTGGCACGCGGCATGTCTCTTGCAGAGGCGCGTAAAAGCGCACGGCGCGGCTTCGGGAATACGACGCAGATCCAGGAGACGCGCGCGCGATGCGTGGCTGTTCGGGACAGTCGAAACCTTCTTCAGGGACGTCGCCTATGCCGCCCGTTCCATGCGCAAGAATCCCGGCTTCGCAGTGACGGCTCTGCTCACGCTCGCTCTCGGCATCGGCGCCAACACGGCCATTTTCACCGTCATCCGCGCCGTATTGCTGAAGCCGCTCGATTATCGTCAGCCGGATCGGCTGGTCCGTATCTCCATAGATAACTTGCGCCAGAACTATCAGGACGTCGGCTTTACCCTGGTGCGTTATCAGGAGATGAAAGCCGCTGCTCGATCTTTCACGGAACTCGGCGCTTTCTTCATTGCGACCGAGCATATGACGCTCTCCGGAGCCGCCGAGCCGGAGCAAGTCACCGCTGCGCGCGTCTCAGCCAATTTCCTGCACATCCTGGGCGTTGAGCCGCTACTGGGCCGCGGCTTTCTTCCTGAAGAGGACCGCGCGCGGCGGTCGTGCCGTGGCGCTAATCAGCGCAGAGTTGTGGAAGCGCCGCTTCCACGCGGATCCGCTCGTAACCGCCAAGACCGCCGACCTGAATGCGACCCCCTACACGATCGTCGGTGTACTTCCGGCCGGCTTTCAGTTTCCGGCTCCAGGCGTGGACGTGTGGGTCCCCAGACCGGCGGAATATTCCGTTATTCCTCCACAGTTCTGGAGCCGTCTCACCGTCCTGATCGGATTGGCCCGCTTGAAGCCAGACGTGAGTCTGCAGCAGGCACGCGCAGAACTGAGCGTTCTCAATCGTCAATATATTTCAACCCATCTCTCTCTTCCCGATGCCCAACCGGGCGTATCGACGCGCGTAGTTTTGTTGCGGGATGAGTTGGTGGCGAACGTCCGTCCCATGTTGTGGGTTCTTCTTGGCGCCGTGGCATTCGTGCTGATCATCGCCTGCGCGAATGTCGCGAGTTTGCTGCTGGCCAGGGCCACTTCGCGTTCACGGGAGTTTGCCGTGCGCGCTGCCCTCGGTGCCGGGCGTGGGCGCCTGATCAGGCAATTACTGGCGGAAAGCCTCTTACTAGCGTTCGCCGGAGGAGCGCTCGGAGTCTTGCTAGCGAAATGGAGTTTGAAAGCAATCACCGGCCTGACTGCCTTTCATCTGCCCCGTGCCGGCGAGATTCACCTGGACGCCATGGTGCTGGCATTTACGCTACTGCTGTCAATCGCGACTGGCGTGGTATTCGGATTGTTCCCTTCCTTCCATGTATCGCGGCCGGATTTGGGAGATCTGCTGCGCGACCGGGGCGCGAGCGCGGGTCACGGGAGTTCGCGCCGAGGACCTTGGGGAATAACCGCACGCAGCCTCCTGGTCATTGGACAAGTTGCGCTTGTCAGTTGTGTTGCTGATTGGCGCCGCGCTCTTGATGGAGAGTTTTGCTCGTCTGCATAGCGTCGACCCTGGATTCAAGGCAGCCAATCTGCTGACTATGCGCATCGATCTCCCGCCGGCGCGCTATGGCACGCCCCAAAAGAAAGAAGCGTTTTTCAAGGAACTGCTGCGGCGCGTCGATGCCATTCCTGGTGTTCGCGGCGCCGCCGCCGCTTTGACGCTTCCCATGAGCCCTCGACATGCTACCGGGGTGCAGGTAATAGGACAGCCCACGGTCAAAGTAAGTGAACGACCCTCTGCGCAGCTACAGAGCATTACGCCAGGCTATTTTCGAACAGCGGGCGTTCCGTTGCGGCGAGGCCGGGAATTTACCGATCGCGATAACGTCGTGCGAGCGCCGCTCGTGCTCATGATTAATGAAAGTTTCGCGCGCCGCTTCTGGCCCGACTATCCGCGTGGCCAGGATCCCGTCGGCCAGCATCTTCTAATCGGTGACAATACATCGGGCGGTTTCGAGATTATTGGTATCGCCGCCGATGTGCACGAGCGCGGCTTTGCCACGGAGGCCGGTTCTGAAATCTATCTGCCTGACCACTCGTATCCATTGCAAACCGCCGGTCTCCTGGTACGGACGGAAGGTGACCCCCTTCGCTTTGTCAGCGCGATCCGGCACGAAGTGCTTGCCATCGACCGCGACCAGCCGATTGCGGCCATCCAAACCATGGACGAACTGCTGGAGTCATCGGTAGGTCAACAGCGATTGACTCTCCTACTGCTGGCATCCTTCGCTGGAATGGCGCTCCTGCTGGCGATGATCGGCATTTATGGCGTGATCGCATATTCGGTCGTGCAGCGCACTCAGGAATTGGGCATCCGCCGCGCGCTGGGCGCACAAGGCGCGGATATTCTGCGGCTGATCGTGGGGCAAGCGTTCGGCCTTACGTTGGCGGGTATTGGACTGGGGATCGCAGGAGCTTTCGAGCTGACCCGAGCAATGGCAGGGCTGTTATTTCATGTGAGCGCCACCGACCCAAAAGCTTTTGCGGGTGTCGCGCTGGTGTTTCTCATGGTGGCGTTGGCGGCCAGCTATCTTCCGGCCTGGCGCGCCACGCACGTGGATCCGATGCTGGCTCTGCGGTAGCGGTTGGAGGTCGCACCACCCCAATTTGACACCTAAGTTATAGATTCGCTAGACTGAAGTGTTCGACTTTTCGAGCGGAGAGAAGAAGTCTGTCCATGCGTACCGAAGTTCCGTCCCAGCACGAAATCACTCGTGCCTGGCACGTGATTGACGCCAACGACGCCGTCCTTGGTAGGCTCGCGAGCCGCGCCGCTATGCTCTTGATGGGCAAGCACAAGCCTATTTTCACCCCGTCAATGGATACGGGTGATCACGTCATTATTGTGAATGCCGCCAAAGTGAAGCTCACGGGCGGTAAAGAAGCTCAGAAATTGTATCGCCGCCATTCGGGCTATCCCGGCGGCCTGACTGAAACGGGCGCGCGCCGCTTGCGCGAAGTTCGCCCGCAGCGGATGATCGAATTGGCCGTTTCCGGCATGCTGCCCAAAACAAAACTGGGTAAGCAAATGTATCGCAAACTCAAAGTTTATGCCGGTGAACAGCATCCTCATCAGGCGCAAAAGCCGGTCCCGATGACGGTGCCAGCGTAACAAGTCACAACAGGAAGGAATCTTTTGCCAGCGAAGTTAGTTCAGCACTTAGCCACGGGCCGACGCAAAACCGCTACTACGCGTGTTTTCCTGAGACCCGGAAAAGGTCAGATCACAGTCAATCGCCGCACGTTTGAAAATTATTTCGTCAGTGAGTCGGCCCGCGCCTATGTGCGGCAACCGCTGCTCGCGACTGAAATGGCGGACCGGTTCGATGTCATCATTCTCGCCCACGGGGGCGGGGTCAGCGGGCAAGCTGGGGCGGCTCGCCTCGGCATCGCCCGCGCTTTAATCGAATTCAACTCCGAGCTGCGAGGCAAGTTAAAAGGGCTCGGCCTGTTGACTCGCGATGCTCGCGAGCATGAGCGGAAGAAGTACGGTCAGAAGGGTGCGCGCAAGCGTTTCCAGTTCTCCAAGCGGTAGTACGACTTTTCGTTTCCACTGTTACCACGCATCGGCGGTCTTGCGACTGCCCTTGCACAACCCGGTTCGATCCAGTTCACGCAAATTCCGCTTTGGGCCGCGTGCGCTTCTGCGATATGATCCGCTGATCCCATAGGAGGCAGGTTGCCATCAATTTCCATGAAGGAATTGCTCGAAGCTGGCGTTCACTTCGGGCACCAGACCAAGCGCTGGAATCCAAAGATGAAGGAATACATCTTTGGTGAACGTAACGGCATTTACATCGTCGATTTGCAGAAGACATTGAAGCTCTTCAAAGACGCCATGCGCTACGTCGGCGAAATGGCCGCGCAGGGCAAGACCGTGCTGTTCGTCGGCACCAAACGTCAAGCGCAAGAAGCCATTGCCGAGGAAGCTACGCGCTGCAGCCAGTATTACGTCAACCAGCGTTGGCTGGGCGGATTACTGACCAACATCACGACCGTGCAGCGGTCCATCAAGCGGTTGAAAGAACTGGATTCTATGTCAACCGACAACGCTTACGAAGGCCGCGCCAAGAAAGAAGTCGGACGGCTGGAGCGCGAGCGCAAGCACCTGCAGCAGAACCTCGCCGGTATTAAGGATATGAATGGCCTGCCGGATCTGTTGTTTGTCATCGACTCAAACAAGGAATCGATCGCCGTTAAGGAAGCTCGCAAGCTGGGCATCCCGGTGGTCGCCGTTGTTGACACCAATTGCGATCCGGACGAAGTCGATTATGTGATTCCGGGTAACGACGACGCCTTGCGCGCTATCAGGCTGTTCACCACAAAAGTTGCCGACGCTGTGGTGGAAGGCAGGTCGCTCGCCACCGAGCAGGAATTCACTGCTGAAAAGATTGTCAGTGACGACGAAACGGCGGAACATACTCCGGAAGAGTACACCCAATACATGGATCCGAAGTATGCCGAGCAGTTGATGTCTGAAAGCCTGGCAACCAGCAATGAACCGGAGACGCCTCCGCGCAAAGGTCCCGGCAGCGAGACGCCCCCTGAAGAGCCGGGAGCTAGCACCACGGCCGGCGAAAAGTAGTTCGTAGAGAATTCATCGGGCGACCGGGCGCAAAGGGTCTGGTCGCCTTATGTGTGTAAAGGATAAGTTCATGGCAGAAATTAATGCGCAGTTAGTAAAGAAGCTCCGCGAAATGACCGGCGCGGGCATGATGGAATGCAAGAAGGCGCTGGTCGCGACTAACGGGGATATCCCCGAAGCGATCGTGTACCTGCGCAAGCACGGCATTGCCTCCGCGGGAAAGAAAGAGAGCCGTGTCACCAAGCAGGGCCTTATCGCTTCCTTCATCGCCCCCGATCTCAAGCTGGGTGTTCTGGTGGAAGTGAATTGCGAATCCGACTTCGTGGCCCGCACCGAAGACTTTCAAACGCTGACGGCCGATGTCGCCGCTCACATCGCTGAAACGAAGCCCAAGGTCGTCCGCATGGAAGAAGTTACGGAGGCGGAGCGCGCCAATTTCAAAACGCACGAAGCTCTCTACGAGCAGAAGTTCGCGAAGGATCAGACCACAACCATCGGTGAATTAGTGAAGACGAAAATTGCCAAGCTGGGCGAGAATATCACCGTCTCCCGCTTTACTCTGTACGAAGTGAATGGACATGGTGTTGTTGGCAGCTACATTCACACTGGTGGGCAGATCGGCGTGTTGCTTGAAGTGAACACCAAATCGGATGAAGTCACCCATAAGGACGAGTTCAAAACTCTGGTTCGCGATATCTCCATGCAGGTCGCGGCCGCGAATCCGCAATTTGTCAGCAAGGAGAACGTTCCCGCCGACCTCCTGAGCAAGGAGCGTGACATTCAAAGCGATCGAGCGCGCAGCGAAGGCAAGCCCGAAAAAATGGTCGACAAAATCGCCGAAGGCCGCATGAGCAAGTTCTACGAAGAGGTCTGTTTGCTCGAGCAGCCGTTTATCCGCGAGAACACCATCTCGGTGGGCGACCTGATTCGGAGCGCAAACGCAAAGCTCGGTGATAGCTTGACCGTGGCTCGATTTGTTCGGTTTAAAGTGGGCGACGCAATGGACGCTCCCGGCGTTCAGGAAAGCCCGCTCCCAGTCACAGCCTAAAATCGGAGCCGTGCGCGTCAAGCGGTAAGAGGACCGGATGCCAGCCTTTCAACGAATCTTGTTAAAAATTAGCGGCGAAGCTCTGGCCGGTCCTCTTTCCTTCGGTCTTGATCCCGATCGCGTCATGGTGCTGGCTGGCGAAGTCGCTGATGTAGCGCGAGCGGGCGTGCAGATCGGGCTTGTTCTCGGCGGTGGCAATATCTTCCGCGGCGTGGCGGCGGCGGCGCACCAAATGGATCGCGTCACTGGCGACCACATGGGCATGCTCGCCACCGTGATCAATGGGCTGGCGTTTCAGGACGCGCTCGAGAGGCTGGGCGTTCCCACGCGCGTCATGACTGCCATCCAGATGCATCAGGTCGCCGAGCCGTACATTCGCCGCCGCGCCATCCGTCACCTCGAGAAGGGACGCGCGGTCATTTTCGCGGCCGGAACTTCAAATCCATATTTTTCCACGGATACCGCCGCCACCTTGCGCGGCCTTGAAATTCACGCTGAGATCATCGCCAAAGGAACCAGTGTCGACGGCGTCTACGACAAGGATCCGAAGCGGCACGCGGATGCGATTAAGTATCCCGAAGTCAGCTACACCGAAGTTCTTTCCAAAGATCTGGGCGTGATGGATGCCTCCGCTGTCGCCATGTGCCGTGATAATCGCATGCCCATTATGGTTTTCGATCTCAAGGTTCCCGGCAATATAATGCGAATGGCGATGGGCGAGCCAATCGGTACTATGATTCGCTGACCCAAGAAATCTCATATGAAACAGGAACATCCAGCAGCTCCCAGTAGCAGCGCTTTTAAGAACATAAAAGAAGTAGAAGCGAACGCCCGCACCCGCATGGACAAGGTGCTTTCAGATCTGCAGCAGGAGATGGCGCATATCCGGACGGGGCGCGCTTCCATCGGTCTGCTCGACAGCATTCGCGTCGATTATTACGGCTCGCCGGTTCCATTGAACCAGGTCGCCCAGCTGCATGTGCCCGAGCCGGCCATGATCACCGTTCAACCCTGGGACACCTCCACCATTCGCGAGATCGAAAAGGCTATCCGCAGCTCAGACCTGGGGCTGAATCCGTCAAACGACGGCAAGATTGTGCGCGTGCCCATACCGCCTCTCACTGAAGAGCGCCGGCGTGAACTGGCGAAGAAGCTAAGTCATATTGCCGAGGAGCGCCGCGTGGGTCTGCGCAACATCCGCCGCGAAGCCAATGATCACCTCAAGAAGATGCTCAAAGATAAGTTGATCAGCGAAGATGAGGAGCGCCAGGCGCTCGACATAACCCAGAAGCTAACCGACGCGCAGATCGCCAAGATCGACCAGGCCGCCAAAGCAAAAGAAAAAGAAATTCTGGAATTTAAATAAAGAAGTAACTTTGGACTTTCTTGGCGCGGAACAACTGGCGTCGGTCTTGACGCTGGACGACTTCGAACAATTAGCAACGAAATACCTGACGCATCCGGCGTACGAGTACGTCGCAGGTGGCGCCGGCGCCGGCATAACGATGGCCGAAAATCGTGCCGCGTTCAACCGTATACAGTTGAATCCGCGCGTCCTCATCGACGCCAGCCGGATCGATACCACGCTCGAAATTTTCGGGCGCAGCTACGATTTCCCAATCCTGCTTGCGCCGGCTGGTTACCACAAGCTCGTTCACCAGGATGGCGAGATCGAAACGGCCAAGGGCGCGAACCTGGCCGAAGCTACACTCGTTGCGGCGACCTTCTCAAACGTGACCTTTGAAGCCATCAGCGCGGTTGCGAAACGGCCGCTCTGGTTTCAAATCTACATTCAAACCGATCGTGGTTTCACGAAGGATCTCATCCAGCGCGCCATATCTGCCGGTTGCGAAGCCATCTGCGTCACGGTGGACGTTCCGGTAAACGGACCGCGCGATCGCGAGCTGCGTGCCGGCTTTCAATTGCCGCCCGGTGTAGAACGCGCGAACTTGGCCAGTCTGGGAAATCTGATGGCGAGCGCCGCCCATCGTCCCTCCGGACGCAATATCTATTCCGCGACGCATGGACCCGATGCCACTTGGAAAGACATCGATTGGCTGCGTTCAATCGTACCGGTAAAACTGCTGCTAAAAGGAGTGCTCCATCCCGCCGACGCCGAGCTCGCCGTAAAGGCTGGATGCGACGGGCTGATCGTTTCAAATCACGGTGGCCGCAGTTTGGATACGGTTCCGGCCAGCATCGACGCCCTCCCGGCCATTGCTGAACGCATTGGCGGCCGTGTTCCGTTACTTCTCGATGGCGGCGTCCGGCGCGGGATTGATGTTTTCAAGGCGCTGGCAAGGGGCGCAACCGCGGTCTTGATCGGCCGTTCTTATTTATACGCGCTCGCGGTCGGGGCAGCGCCCGGTATCGCGCGCGCTGTAGAGATTCTTCGAACCGAACTCGAGATGACCATGGGCCTGATCGGTTGCGTGAATCTGGCGCAGATCTCGAAAGATTTTCTACTGCCTTAGGCTGCCGACAACCGCCTCAGCAGTTCTTATCTAAGTGGATTAAGAGCGCAGGCCCAAAGTTACAGAACCCGTATAAAGCCGAGGTCTCATGCCAAACCAAATTATGAAGTACGACGCAATCATCATCGGCTCGGGGCAAGGCGGAAATCCGCTCGCCATGCAACTAGCCGGACGCGGCGAAAGCGTCGCGGTGATCGAATCGAACGCCCTCGGCGGAACCTGCGTGAATACCGGTTGCACCCCTACAAAAACCATGGTGGCGAGCGCCCAGATCGCTTATTATGCTCGAAATGCCAGTAGATGGGGAGTACACGCCGCTGACGTGCGGGTGGATTTACCCGCCATTCTCAAGCGCAAGAACGACATCGTCTTGAGTTTTCGATCCGGTTGGGAGACCAAATTCGAAAAGCAAGAGAAGCTTCATCTCTATCGTGGCCGAGCACGCTTTATCGGCCCAAAGCGATTACAGGTTGGCGAAGACACGCTCGAAGGCAACCGTATTTTTCTCGACACAGGAGCGAGTCCGGCGATTCCTGCTATCCCCGGCCTAGACGCGATTCCTTATTTGACCAACGCCAGCATTATGGAATTGGCAGAATTGCCGGAACACCTGCTGGTTTTAGGCGGCGGCTACGTGGGCCTGGAGTTCGGACAGATGTTCCGGCGCTTTGGAAGCAAAGTCACCGTTGTACAGAGTGCCGAGCGCATTCTCCCGAACGAAGACGAAGACGTTACGGCTGAGTTACAGAAGATCCTCGAATCGGAAGATATCAAATTCTTTCTACGTGCCCGAGCTATCAAAGCGGAACAAAAGAATGGGCGCGTTCTCCTGACCATTCAAACGAAGAGTGGTCCCGAAACGATCTCCGGTTCGCACTTACTCGTCGCTACGGGACGCACCCCGAATACCAAGGATTTGGATCTGGAGAAGACCGGCGTTCAGACAAACGAAAAAGGATTCATTGCCGTGAACGATCGGCTGGAGACGACCGCGAAAGACATCTGGGCGCTCGGGGATGTAACAGGCGGGCCTGCGTTCACTCACATTTCCTATAACGATTACCAGATCATCTATGGCAATTTGTACGAAGGCAAAGATCTGCGCACGAGCTCGCGCATCGTTCCCTATGCGCTCTATACGGACCCGCCAATCGGCAGAGTCGGGATGACGGAAAAGGAAGCTCGGGCGGATGGACGAAAATTGAAAATCGGCAAAGTGCCTATGACGCATGTGGCGCGCGCGCTGGAACGCGCCGAGACGCAGGGGTTCATGAAACTCGTCGTCGATAGTGCGACGGATCGCATCCTGGGGGCTGTGATCTTAGCTGTAGAAGGCGGCGAGTTGGTGCAGATTCTCAGCACGCTTATGCTTGCCGAGAAGCCCTACACGCTGCTGAAAGGCGCCATTTACATTCATCCCACGTTAGCGGAAGGATTCTTCGGATTGATGGACAGCGTAAAGGAAGTGGAGTAGCCTTTTTCAATGCGCCGGTTTCTCTTTGTCTTGTTCATCCTGAGTCAATGCGCCGCAGTTGCAGCAGACTCGACGTTCGATTCGAAGTATTTTGCCGAAATGCGTTGGCGGCTAATCGGCCCGTTTCGCGGCGGCCGCACGGTCGCGGTCAGCGGCGTGGTGCAACAGCCGAACGTTTATTACATGGCGCCGAATAACGGCGGGGTTTGGAAGAGCACCGACTACGGCAATACCTGGGTTCCCATATTCGACGGCCAGGACACGGGCTCGATCGGCGCTTTGGCCGTTGCTCCATCCGATCCCAACATTATCTATGTGGGAAGCGGCGAAGGTTTGCAACGGCCCGATCTTTCGGTAGGCGATGGCATGTACAAATCCGTGGACGCCGGCAAGAACTGGGAACATCTTGGGCTTCGTGAGGGCCAGCAGATCGCCTCGATCATCGTCGATCCACATGATCCGAATCGTTTGTTTGTCGCCGTTCTGGGGCATCCATACGGTCCAAATAAGGAGCGCGGCGTGTACCGCTCGACCGATGGAGGCAAATCGTTCGAGCAGGTCCTGTTCAAGGACGAGAACACCGGAGCTTCAGAAGTGGCGTTCGACCCCAGCAATCCGCAGGTTGTCTACGCAACGTTGTGGGCGGCGAGACAAGCGCCTTGGGAGATTGGGAACTCGTTTAACGGACCCGGAAGCGGGCTGTTCAAATCGGCCGATGGCGGCGGTACTTGGCGGCAGCTCACCAAGGGAGTTCCTACTATCGCGCAGGGGCTCGGACGCATCGGATTTGCGATTGCTCCGAATGATCCCAACCGGCTGTATGCATTGATGGACGCCTCGGCTGCTTTCGGAGGACTATATCGGTCCGACGACGCGGGAGAGAGTTGGCAAAAGGTCAACAGCGAAGGCCGGATCTGGGGGCGTGGGTCTGACTTTGCAGGCGTGCAGGTCGATCCAAAGGACAAGAATAAAATCTACGTTGCCAACACGACGACTTACAGATCGACTGATGCAGGCCGAACATTCATCGGGATCAAAGGCGCTCCGGGAGGCGACGATTACCACACGCATCTGGATCAATCCTCAAAATCCGGACATCATTTTTCTGGGCGTCGACCAGGGAGCAACGCTCAGCGTGAACGGCGGCAAGACCTGGAGCTCCTGGTATAACCAGCCGACCGCGCAGTTTTATCACGTGATTACCGACAATCGTTTTCCGTATTGGGTATACGGCGCGCAGCAGGAGAGCGGCTCGGCGGGCGTGGCGAGCCGAAGCGATGACGGGTCGATTAGCTTCCGTGAGTTCCATCCGGTTGGCGTAGAAGAGTATGGATACGTTGCGCCGGATCCTCTAAATCCAGACATAATTTACGGCGGCAAAGCCACCAAGTTCAATTGGGTGACCGGCGATGTTCAGGACATTAGCCCGCAGATCATCCGAGGGCCATACCGCTTTGTACGAACGATGCCGCTATTGTTTTCGCCTGTCGATCCTCACATTCTTTATCTCGGCTCGAACGTTCTGTTCAAGACGACTAACGGAGGAAATAGCTGGGACGTGATCAGTCCTGACCTTACGCGCAAGCAATGGCAGATGCCTGCCGTCATTCAAGCGTTCGAAGCGCAAGACCCTGAAAAAGGACAACATCGCGGAGTTATCTACACCGTAGCGCCATCACCGAAAGACGTGAATCTGATCTGGGCGGGCACCGACGACGGTTTGATTCAAGTGACGCGCGACGGGGGCAAGAACTGGCAGGACGTCACGCCTCCTGACCTGACAGCCTGGAGCAAGGTTTCGCTCCTGGAGGCGTCGCATTTCGATGCAGAGACGGCCTATGCGGCGATCAACCGTTTCAGACTCGACGATTTGCGGCCTCATGTGTATCGCACGCGCGATGGCGGAAAAACGTGGAAGGAGATCGTGAATGGATTGCCGGAGCGAGCGGTCGTCAATGCCGTTCGCGAAGATCCGCAACGCAAAGGGCTGCTGTTTGCGGGAACCGAGATCGGTGTCTTTGTCTCGTTCGATGATGGCGATAACTGGCAATCGCTGCAGCTTAATCTGCCGGTAACTTCGGTGCGCGACTTAGTCATTCATGAAGACGACCTGGTGGTTGGAACGCACGGACGCTCTTTCTGGATTCTCGATGACATTACACCTTTGCGGCAGGTGACCGGGAATGTGGCGCAATCGAAGGCTTTCCTGTATGCGCCTGAAAAGGCCATTCGCTGGCGCTGGAATCGGAATACGGATACTCCGCTGCCGCCCGAAATGCCTGTCGGTCAAAACCCTCCGGACGGCGCGATTATCGATTACGCAGTGCAGGCCGGCAGCGGGCCGGTGCTGTTAGAGATCTATGATGCGAAAGATCAATTGGTACGGCGCTACTCGAGCGAAGACAAGCCGGAAGCCGCCGAGACACAATTGAATGTCCCGACCTACTGGGTCCGGCCTACGCAGCTTCTTTCCGCCGCAACCGGAATGCATCGGTTCGTGTGGGATCTTCGCTATGCTCCGCCTAAATCGTTAGAGCACGAATACCCGATCGCGGCCATCTATGGAAACACTCCTCGGCTGCCGCGCGGCCCTTTGGTTCTTCCGGGCCGATACACGGTAGAGCTCACGGTTGCCGGTCAAAGCTATTCGCAGCCGCTGACGGTTGTGATGGATCCTCGCGTGAAGACCTCAGCGGCGGAGCTTGAGCAACAGCTCTCGCTCTCCTTGCGTCTAGCGGGCATGATGGGCGAAAGTTATGACGCGCTCTCGCAAGTTCGCGCTGCGCGCGAACAGATCAGGACGCTGGAGACGCAGGTACGATCCGTCAGGCTGAAAGGGTCGCTCGAGAATCTGGAACGAAGCGTGGCAGCCATTCAGGGCGGCGGAATTGACCGCGAAATTGGCCGGGTCTTTGAAATAATACAAGGTTCAGACAACGCCCCTACCACGCAGGCGGCTGCGGCGGTCGGCGACTTACAGAAGAATCTAGAGCAGCAACTTACTAATTGGAAGCAGTTACAATCCGGCCAAATCAACGCTATGAACAGGCAGTTGCGGCGCGTGAAATTGGCGCCAATTACAGTGCATTAGAAAGTGACTCGGCCCGAAAACTGGAATGATCGGGCAGGAAGCTGATTGGTAATACCCGCGAGTGGCTGTCCGAAGCCGGTGCCCGCGCGTAGCGCCGTTCCCGTATGTGCCGCTATAGCCGACAAAGTTGGCGTGGTTGAAAACATTGAAAGCCTCAGCACGAAGGATCAAATTCACGCGCTCAGTTGCCAACTTGAAAGGGCGTTCCAGAAATGGTGAGACGTCGTAAATGGGCCCGCCGCGGCCTGCATTTCGGCCAATGACAACGCCATTTATTACGGGCCGATCCGTGGTCGCGCCACTATCGCCGCTGTTTGTGGTCCCGGTGACGATGTTGTAGGGCAGCCCGGAGCCGAAGGTGGCGACGCCACCGAACGTGATCTTGAGAGGTAACGTGTAAACGCCACTGAGCACGAACCGTTGCCGCTGGTCGAAGATGGCGCTGCCGTTTTCTACTCTTCCGGCGAAGTTCGCATCGTTAGGGTTTTGGCCGGGGATGTCGGGATCCACATTATCGATTGCGTGCGACCAGGTGTAACTCGCGAGCATGGCGAACCGGCGGCTAAACGTGCGACTGAGATTGACATCCAGAGCGTCGTAGTAAGCGTAGCCGTCATTCACGTCACTTTGGATTACGCTATAGGGCGGCTGCGGGTTCGTAGCGGCAACCGGATTACAGACCGTGCCGCGTTGGGCATACCACCAGATCCAATAAGGGCGCGTGCAGTTCGCCGCTTGCGGCAAGCGAATCTGATTGGGCGCAGTGCGGACGAATGGAGAAGGCGGGTCGACATCCAAGGGGCGATTGATCTTCAGCGTGTGTGAACCGACGTAATCCATGCTCAACACCCAACCGGTGCCTAAACGCTGTTGAACGCCGAAGGTCCATTGCTCGGAATAAGGATTTAATAATTGATTGGGATAGCCGATCAAAGTGGATGTCGGGAAGAACTGGTTTAGATAAGCGCTTTCACCCGGACGAATGTAGAGACTGCGCACGGGGGCAACTGCACCGGCGGGGAACGCGGGAAGCGGCGCGGCTGAAACACTGGCCGGGAAACCGATCTGTCCGGGACCGGCAGTGTAGTTGAATACTCCGGTTGGTCCGGTAAGAGCGTAGTTGGCTTGGGAGTTATCGACAATCTGCGAGTAGTAGATGCCGAACCCTCCGCGTATCACGGTCTTGCCTTTACCCAGCCAGTCATAAGCGAATCCAACACGGGGCGCGAAGTCCTTACGCGAATCGGTGAAGGTCTGCTGCTCATAACGCAGACCTAAATTGATGGTCAGATCCCGGCGCACTCGATAGTCGTCCTGAACAAACAGCGCCCACAGCGTGTCGTCGACCGTATAGTTCGCATTGCCATAGCTTTGTGCGTAAGTGCGAACGTTGGCGATGTTGTTGAGATAGGCTGGACTCTCACAAACCGCGAGGCTTTGGGTGCAGGTGTTGTAAGTGAATTGGCCTAAGTAGATAGGTCCGCCGAATTCCTTGCTGTTACCGCCGTTGCGGGCGAAGATCATATCCGCGCCGAACTTGATCTGGTGCTGATCCCCAAACTGCGGAGAGCGTGTCGTTCACCTGGTATTGCCGATTGATGAGCAATGCCGATTGGGAGGTCCCGGAGGTAAAGGTTCCGCCAGTCGAAACGGGCACCATGAACTGAGTTCCATAGATGACCGGATCGAACTCGGTGATGGGTGACGCCAGTTGAAACTGCAAGCGCAGATTGTTGATCAGCGTTGGCTTCAAGACCGCGGTCTCGCCTAGCTCTTCGGAGTAGGTGCGGCGGCGGAAGATGCGATCCACGCTCGGGAGGTTGTTGCCGCCGACTGTGCCATTTGGATTTGTATCGTAGTAGCCGTCGACATCGCTGCGCAGGAACAAGCTGTTCCGGTCGCTGAATTGATGATCCAGCCGGAAGAACCCAAGCCAGTCGCGATAATGGCCGATGAAGTTTCCCGGAGCGATGGGAGAGATAACGGGCGAGGCGCGATTCTCGAGGCTGTACTCGCCGGAAGCGAAAAACTGCGTGTGACCGCCGGAACCGACCGGACCGGAGAGAGTTAAGCCGGCCTGTAATAACGTGTCATTCGTCAAATCATTTCCGCTGGCGGCGTTCGTGGAGTTGAAGCCCGACAGCGCCGCTTCGGTAGCGGAGGGCCGGCCAACGCCAATCGCCTCACCATGGAACTGGTTGCCGCCACTCTTGGTGATGATGTTCACGACGCTGCCGGTGCTGCCGCCATACTCGGCCGAGAATGCGTTTGTGAGCACGTCCATCTCTTGCAAGGCGCCGAGCGGAAGATTGCTAAAGATTGTCTGGCGACCCCAGCTATCGTTACCGGTACTGCCATCCACCTCGAACCAGGTCTGACGACGGCCGGCTCCATTGGTGGTGAACAGGTCTTCGTTCATGAAGA
The DNA here is from genome assembly GCA_963795445.1 of uncultured Acidobacteriaceae bacterium. GTDB lineage: Bacteria > Acidobacteriota > Terriglobia > Bryobacterales > Bryobacteraceae > Bog-105. Next base: position 145,369 of record CAWCHX010000008.1, read on the forward strand.
CGTCGCCCTGATTGATGGCCGGACGATTGGCCGCGTTGAGCAGAGGCAGATAGGTAATCTTGCGATCCAGCAGCGGCGTTTCTTCCATTTGCCTGGCACTGAGCCGATCTCCGAGTTGCGGTTCGCCGGTTCGCACCTCGCCCGCCACTCCGGTGACTGTGACCTGTGTTTGACCGCCCGCAACGTTGAGCTGGAGATCGATCTGCGCTGTAGTGCCGCCCTGAAGCGTGATGTTCTGAGACTGGGCCTCGGCGAAACCGGACTTGCTTGCAGTGAGATTGTAGCTGCCGGCGATGGGAAGTCCGGCTAGAGAGAAGTTACCGGAGGCGTCGGTCCGGACAGTGCGTTGCAGGCTGCTTAGAACGTTATCAACTGTAATCGCTACGTCTGCCACCGCCGCATGACTTTGGTCCACAACCCGGCCGTGAATGGTGGCCGTGTCGGGCGTCTGAGCCCTTAGGAAAAATACAAACAGCGGCAGTAATAAGACCGATCTGTGCATGATGTATAAAACACATAGGCTACAGCGCGGCCCGTGACTACTACCACAGATCGTAGTTGCAAGAGGCCAGCCTCAACGAATTAAATATTCGAACGCCTCGTGAACGGACAGAAGCCTGGGAGCGAGAAAAGCGAATGCGAGCAATAAGCCTGCCGCAACGGAGGTAACGCTTATGGCCGCAAGCGGCATGCGGTGGGCGGGCGCGGTGGTGCAGAGCAGACGTTCCACGCGTGCTGAAAGATCGTCGTTGCTGGCGAGGAGCGAGGTCGTAAGCGGCACAGCTTGCGGCGTCAGGCCCAGCCGCGATACTCGAATCAGCGCTTCCGCCAGGGAAAGAGCGCGGAGAGAGTTTCCGACGCTTGCGCTATCGTCGGCGGCCCATTCGGCGAACTTGGCCCAGGCACGTTCGATTGCCTTGAAGCCGCCGTAGAAAGGCAGCATGCCGGGCGCGATAAGAAGAACGAGGCGCTTGAGATTATCGTGCGAGGACTGATGTGCTCGCTCGTGTTGCAGAGAAACGCTCAGTTGCTCTGGCGAGAGGGTTTGCAAAATCTCCGGTGCAATCACAAGCCGTGGACGGAAAATGCCTGTCAAGGCGAAGCAAGGAGTTGTGTCTTGGACGATCAGGACAGGGGCCGCGGCTCCGGGCAAGCGCGCTTGACGGGCGATGCGGCGGCACCTTTGCGTGTATCGATACGAATGAATGAGGGCGCGCAGCGCACGGCTGATCGACAGCGCGAACGCGGCGACGCATAGGCCGGCAGCAAGCAGACAGCCGAGGCCAATAGGTTCGGCAATGCCTTGAGGCTCCCATCGCAGATAGCTCGGGACGCAGATGGCAGCCGCCGTGAAAAGTCCAAAGACCAAGGGCAGAAGGCGCACGGCGAAAAGCAGACGCGCAGCCCAGAGTGGCTTTAAACGCTCTGCACGTCCGATGATGGCGGGCGCAAGGAGGCGGAGGAGAAGACCTATCCCCAAATTGACCAGAAAAAAGCACGCCAGACAAAGGCACAGAAGTCGAGCTATATATGTCATGCTTTACCCCGCTCGCCGAGCTGCTTGCGCCTCTGCTTGATTTTGCGTTCCAGCTCGTCCAGGAGCGCTTCATCGTGCTGCCCGACTGCCTCAACCAGCGAGGAGATCAGCAGCTCACTCGAAGGTTGCGGCCCAGCAAGAAAGCGTGCGACCCAATCACCTGCGCGCTTGTGCTCCCATTGCTGGCGCGATAGCCGCGGCGAGTAAATGAAGGCACGCTCCACCTTCCGGCGCTCCAGAAGGCCTTTCTTAAAGAGCCGGTCGAGTGTCGTCATGACGGTCGTATACGCCAGTGGCCGTTCGCAGGCTTTGGGCGACATCACGAACGTTGCTTTCGCCTCGATTCCAAAGAGTTTCGAGGATCTGAGTTTCAAGATGACCCAAGGCGCGAATCATATGAATATGACTAGGGCGTCAAGACCGCTTTGACATGTTCGCCCCGATGCATTCCTTCGAAACACGCCTGCCAGTCCGGCAGGCCAGACACGCAACTGATGATTGGGTCCAGGTTGATCTGCCCCGATACAATCATCGAAATCACTCGTTCCCAGATGGGCCAGTTGTGGGAGAAGCTGCCGGAAATGGTCACATTTTTCTGAACCAGGGGATCCAGACTGAAGTTCATGGGCTGGGGTCCCCAACCGACTTTGATGATTTGCCCGGCGGGACGAACGGCTTGCAGGGCCATTTGCAAGGTGGCCGAAACACCCGAAGCATCGAGCACCACATCGACGCCTAAGCCATCGCCGGATTGCGCGATGTAATCCATGAGCCCGCCTTCGAGAGTGACATCAGCTCCGACGGTGCGGGCGACTTCGAGACGCCGGCGATCGACGGGAAGACCTGCCACAACCAGGCGACCCGCTCCACTAAGCTTCGCCATGGCGGCGCATAAGAGACCAATCGGACCCGGACCCAGAACCAGAACATGGTCGCCGGGCCGCACGCGTCCATTCACGCACACGGCGTTGTAAGCCACGCAGCAAGGCTCCGTCAGCGCAGCTTTTGGAAAACTCAAACTTGCGGGAATGCGATGGAGGCAGCGCTCGGGTACCCGAACATACTGCGTCATGGCGCCATCGACGCCATAGCCGAAGCCGCGACGCGAAGGGTCCAAGTTGTAAAGGCCGCTGCGGCTCAATGGCGACGATTCGTCGATCACGGCGGCGGTCTCACTGACTACGCGGTCACCCTCTTTGAAGTTCGAGACGCGAGCGCCTGCCTTGGCAACCGTACCGGCGAACTCATGTCCCAAGATGCAGGGATAATTGACGGGCCAACTATGCGAACCGCTCCATTGATGCAAGTCACTTCCGCACACGCTGACCGCGCCGACGCGCAGCAGGACGTCGCGATCGCCAATTTCCGGCACCGGCACATCGCGCAATTCCACCGAGAAAGGATCACGTCCATAGTTCACCAGGGCGGGCATGCTCTGGTTCATGCGACGGATTCCGTGCCGGCCTTCACGTCGCCATACGCGTGCACCTTTTCGCAAATGAGGCGCAACGTGGATTCGAGATTACCAGCGCGAACGGTGAGCGGGGCGCCGATGACCACCATGGGCGCGCCATATTTCGGCGTCTCGACGGCCTGCTCGATACTCAAGCCGCCCACCGCTTGCACGGGAATAGACACGGCGCTCACGATCTCTCGCAATTGATCTAAGGGCGTGGGCGCCGGCTGCCCGCGTTTGCGGCGCAAGGTTCGCATGTCGTATCCAATGTGGTGAACGACGTAATCGCAGCCGAGATCTTCCAGACGCTTTGCTCCGCCAACCGCATCTGGCATGGCCATGTTGTCGCCCATCAGTTTGACGCCGAATTCATGGGCGGCTTTCGCGGCCAGCTCTACCGTTTCCGGATGTGCTTGCCCCATCACGACGACCATGTTCGCGCCGGCTTTGGCCATGAGTTCCGCTTCGCCCGCGCCGCCATCCATCATCTTTAAATCCGCCACTATCGGCACGCCGGGATAGCGAGCGCGCAGCTCTCGTACACTGCGGGCGCCTTCCGAAATAATCAATGGCGTGCCAGCCTCCAGCCAATCCACACCAGCCTTAACGGCCAGATCGGCCATCTGCAGCGCTTCAGTGAGATCTGTCAGATCAAGGGAAAGCTGGACAGTAGCGTTCATGCAGCGAATTGGCTCTACGAGCCCTTCTTCGCCATGGAGGCTCTCGGCTTGGCCGAGACGTGCGCGGACGGGCTAGTTGGCGCGAGCAATTCGTCAATATCCTTGCGAAGAGCGGGTTCCTTCCTCAGATCGTCATCACCATTGGCTGAGGTCTGGTAATGTATGTAGCCTTTCCGATCGATCAGCACGACTTGCGGCACCATGACCATTTCCGCAAAGCTAAAGCCGGTGAAACTCATAAACTCATCGCGAGAAGCCCAGCCGACGGGGAAACCCACTTGGAAGTTTGCCGTGAAGGCAGCCACTAAGGCGTTGGCCTGATCGACAGTCCGGCCCTCGTCTTGAGCGTTGATGGCGACGTCGAGCGCCTGAAAGCCGCGGTTTCCGTACTGCTGTTGAATTTGCGTCATGAAGCGCGCCGCGGCCTGACAGTGCGGACAGGTGGTGGCAATGAATTCAAGCGCGACCACCTTGCCACGGTACTGACTTAGAAGCCGTTGTCCTTGTCCGGGAACGGTGAATGCCAGCTCAGGAGCTTTACGGATTCCATTGGCATCCGAGGCGAAGGAGGAGGCAGCGAAAAGCGCTAGGGCAAAGGAGAAAACGATGGTTTTTTTCACCTGACAAAACTCATCTTCAGTGTACTCGTGCCATCGACTGAGACACTGCTAAGGGAGTTGATTCGGAGGTGCTCATGATTCGAGTGCTGATGGTTTTGCTGACGGTGCCCGTTCCAGGGTTGCTTTCCGGACTACTTTTCGGTCAGGCCGAACGGATGGCCAGCGTCAAGGATTACGGGGCGGTGGGCGATGGAAAAACGGACGATCTGCCGGCCATCCGCAGGGCCTTCGCGGCCATAGCGGGCAAGGGGCAACAGCTCTTTTTTCCAGCCGGGACATACGGCGTCAGTGGGACGGTGACCATCCCCACGAAAACACAGATCGCCGGTGTGGGACGCGGCGACCCCGGAGGAGTAAACACTGTTATTCAAGCGCTGCCATCCTTCCCGATGGGCGGAACAGTGGTGGAGATGGGAGCCGCGCCCGGCCCGGGCTTCGGCGTCCAAGTCGATAACATGACGATCTTGGGAGCGGGACGCGCAGGAATTTGCTTAGCCAACCGCTACTCCCAAGAGCAAAGCTTTGGACGCCATCTGATTCTGGGCGACTGCGTCAAGGTTGGACTCTTGGTTGAGGGCGCCGCCATGAACTCCGGTCCATTTGAAGATCTGGAGATTCTGAATGGCGTAGGACCAATGACCAATAGAAACACGTTGTGCGTGCAAGTGAGGTCGGTGGGCGGCTTTCGCGGGATTAGAGGCCTTACCTGCAACGCCGGGAGCTATTATTCGGCGCGGCCCGCTGTGGCCTTGGCGATAGACGGCACCGGAGTGTACCAGGATATTCACGTGGAGCACTTTGCGGCCGCGGTGACATTGGGAAGCACGACCAATTCGGCGGACACCCTGATCTTTGCCGATGGCCAGTTCGGTCCGGACGTCGACACCGGGCTGATCATTACGGCAGCGCACGGCATCAATAATCAGAACCTGACGATTCTGGGACTTGGTTGCAGCACCTGCACGGTACTTCTGCGCGATGAAATGACGGGAACGAAGATCACGGATACGAGTGTCGGCTGGTATCTGCTGGGAAATGGTTATCCTAACAAAGCCGTATGGACGTCGAACTACGGCATTCAGGGTCAGATTTTCGCGCCCTTTCGAGCCGCGCAGGTGCAGCTTACGCCGATTGGCCCGCGTCCTGCTTGCAGTGCGTCTACTCGCGGAACGTTTTGGTTCGAGCAGAGCCCGAAAGGAACGGCGGATCACGTGGAAGTCTGCAGTAAGTCCGCCGCCGATAAGTACTCGTGGGCGATCATGTTCTGAACGGCGACAATATTTGGAAGAGCTATGCATAGCGCTCTTCCGGAAAAGCAGCTTGTCGTCAGCGTCGGCATCAGCAAGACAAGCTATCGCGAAGTGGTGGAGTTGTGCGCCCAATGGGCAGTTGAAAGAAGAAGCGCGGAACACACGGGGGCGGCCCGATATATCTGTGTCACCAGCGTGCACGGCATCATGATGGCGCATGACGATCCGGAGATCGCGAAAGTTCTGAACGAAGCCGACATTGTCACACCTGACGGAATGCCGGTGGTGTGGGCGCTGCGGTCGTTCGGGTGCAAAAGCCAGCAGCGGGTTTATGGTCCGACGCTGATGCTGGAGATCTGCCGCATGGCGGCGGAATCGGGACTGCGCATTTTTCTGTATGGCGGATATGAAGAGACGCTTCCGATGTTGGAAGCGCGTTTGCGCGAGAGGTTCCCGAGCTTGCTGATCGCGGGGTCGTATTCCCCGCCGTTCCGGCCTCTGATAGAGGCTGAGGATCAGAAGATTCAGCGGCAGATTCGCGCAAGCGATCCCGACATTATCTTTGTCGGCATCAGTACCCCGAAGCAGGAAAAATGGATGCATGAACATCGGCATTGCTTTCCCGGCGTGAGCATGATCGGGGTGGGCGCCGCATTCGATTTTCATGCCGGACGGACCCGGCAGGCGCCTGGGTGGATGCAGCGCAATGGACTGGAATGGTTGTTCCGATTGGGTGTAGAACCGGCGCGGCTGTGGAAGCGGTATTTACTAATCACGCCGAGATTTTTGCCGTTGTGGGCGAGACAGAAGTGGCGTCCTGGGTAGGGCCTTAGGCAAGCTGGTCAGGCGGCGGCCTCTCACCTCGGAGCCGCTGATATACCCGAAGATCGCCCGCTTTCAAGGCGTTCGTCAGTTCTCTTTCAGTGGCTGCTCAAGCATGCTGCGAACCTGTTGTGACACTTTATCCGCGTGGGCAAGCAGCATGCTGACCTGCCACATCTCGGTTTCGCTCAGGGCGCCTGTGTAGCTGGGCATCCCGGTGAGTCGAATACCATTGGCAACCTTCCAATACGTTTCGCCGACAGGATCATCGGTCACACCGTGTCCCTTGAAGAGCTGAGGCGGCTTCGGGTACATGCCTTTGGAGGTGGGCGAGGGATCCTGGCCAGGCAATCCATGACACATTGCGCAGTTCGCGCGATAAAGGTGAACGCCGGCTTGATAAGTGTCCTCGCTCCCCTGCACGGGTGAATTCTTCGGGGCCTCTTTTGCAACACGCGCATTCAGAGCCATGTGCGCCAATCGCTTTTCAAACGGCATGGGCGAGGATGCTGTGGCGACGGGGGCGTAGCCGTAGCGGAAATATAGCCAGCCAAACAGCGGCAATATGATGAGGCCTAATACGAAACTTAGAATGATTCGTAGCAAAATTGCACTTCCATACCTATGGGTAAGTTCTTAAATTATTTGTGGTGCTGGAGGTGGGCGTGAACCTCAGCGCCTCTCTTTGATTCTATAAGTTCTAGATTCTAAGATGCTGTCGTTCCTCCTCGCCGTCACAGTCTTGATCGTGCGCTCTCCCCGAACCCATCCACTGGCGTGACTCCAATTTGAAAAAACGAACCCAAACCTGAAATGGACAGTTCGTTCGGTAAAACGCCCTAATCGCCCTCCCGATTTTCGCCGGTCACGGTTTTCAAAGATCTTTCTTCTCACCCCGAATCAATAGCTTCCTGCCGTCCCGCCCGCCGCTCTGTACTTTCCGCCCCTACACTCATACACGAAAGCACGCGCATGGACGATTTCATCCTCGAAGAAAATTTGCCGGACACGCCCGACGCCCTGGACTTGCTCCCACCGGAGCTGCCCACGCCCGAAAAAAAGGAACCGCGGCCCGGCCACTCTACCGGTCCCACCAGTATCGACGGTAAAGCGCGTTCCAGCATGAACCGCCTGACGCATGGCTGCCGCTCCGCCAAAACCCTTCTTCCCGATGAAGATCCCGCCGAATTCGAAGCCGCCATGCAGTGCTGGTATGAGCAGTTTCAACCCGCCGAGGACGACGATATCGCCGTCATGCTGGTCGAAGAAACCGGCCACGCTCACTGGATGTTTAAACGCAATCGCAAGCGCCTGGAAGAAGTCGACTACCGCATGCCCTGCGATGGTGGCCTCTGGACCTCCGATCAGGACAAGCGTTATTCCAACGCTCTGCGCTATCGAACTACCGCCCAACGCGAGTTTTTCCGCTGGTTCAAAGCTCTCGAACAGCACTACAACCGCATTCATCGCGATCAGCATCTCCAGCAACTCGCTCTCGCCAAAATGGCCGCCGTCGAACTCAAAGTCATCGCCGAAAGCGAGAAAAATGCGGTCGAGAAACAGAAAATTAAGCAAGTCGTCGAAGTGGAAGTCATCGATGGCCAGTGCCGGACTTCGTATTACCGCCCCAATGAAGAAGTGCTCCAGGAAGCATCGCAGCTTTCCAAGCCTCCCCTCTACGTGGCGCGCTTCTTCATGTTTCCCGATGACATCGTTCCGCCCGAGTACGAATGGACGCAAGCCTGTCGCCCCTACCAGCAGACATCTGATGGAATGCGCGGAGTCATCCAAAAAGTTTCCTGGAAGCGCTGGCTTGAACTGATCGAATACGAGAAATCGTTCGGCGCCGGCCACGCCCTACCCAGTTGGAGCCTGCCCGATCGGCAATAAACCTGCCGCCACGCCACATCGCGCGCCAAGTCAACGCACCGCCGTTGACATTCCTGAAAGCACGTGATGTACTGAGTCTCAACTCGTGTTGAAGCCGTAAAATTATCCAGTGCAGTTGCATCGCATACGGCTCGAGCACGGCCTTGGGAGGCATTTTGTTGCGTAATTTTCTACTGACTTGTTTCGCTGTCTTGTTTGCTGGCGGAAGTGCTTACGCTCAGCTCGCGAATACTACATCGCTGGTGGGAACCGTCACCGACAGCGCCGGAGCCGTCATGGTGGGCGTCTCCATCACCGCGGTGAACGTCGCCACAAAAGACACCTACACCGGAGCCACTGGCCCCGAAGGTACCTACGTCATCGAATTTTTGAAGGTCGGAACTTATAGCGTGCAAGCTAAACACCCGGGCTTTGAGACCGTGACCAAGAACGGAGTGACCGTCGATTACAACCAGACCGTCCGTACCGATTTTGCGCTGCCCGTAGGTCAGGTTTCTCAGAATATTGAAGTCAAGGCGACCACGCCCCCCATCGCCACCGACGATGCCAGCGTCAGGGAGGTAGTTGCTCAACAGGCCGTGGCCGATCTGCCGCTCAACGGCCGTGATCCCCTTCAACTCGCCGCGACCGTGCCGGGCGTGCTGCCTGGGCAAAAGTCCGCCAATGGTGTTCCGCCGGGCGAGGATTTCATCGGAGCCGGAACGCGCGAGATCCAGAACAGTGTCTCGCTCGATGGCATCGCCATCATGAACAACCTGATCACCACCGTGCCCTATCATCCTTCGGTTGATTCCATTCAGGAATTTGAAGTGCAGACCGGCACTTATTCAGCGCAATACGGTGCTTATCTCGGCGCTCACCTCAATCTGATTACTAAGAGCGGTACCAATGATCTCCATGGAGCCCTCTTCGAATTCTTCCGCAACGATGTGCTCGACGCCCGTAACTATTTTGCGAGCACCACTGCTCCCAAGCCTCCCTTGCGGCAGAATCAGTTTGGATTTGAAATAGGTGGCCCCGTCTGGATTCCGAAACTATACAACGGCCGCAACAAAACCTTCTTCATGGTCGATTACGAAGGACTCCGCCTCATCAAAGACGTTTCGTCCCTCGATACCGTCCTCACGCCGTTAATGCGAACGGGCAATTTCTCGCAGGACCCAACGCAGCTAAAACCCGTCAACGGGCAATCGTTCCCGGGCAACATCATACCCGCTACCTTGATATCGCCGCAGTCACAGAGGGCCCTGCAATACATGCCGCTCCCGAACTTGCCCGGTATCACGAGCAATCTGGTTGCCTCGTATCCGAACAATGACCGCTACAACCAAACCATCGACAGGATCGACCAGAACGTCGGCAACAACGTCCGGCTGTTCTTTCGGTACGCCTGGAATAACGAGCAGTTCCTTACCGGCGCCACCAGCGTTGCTAATGAGACCGTTTCGCCTGTCGCAACCAGAAACTGGGTTCTTGGTTATACCCAAACCATCACTCCGAATATGGTCAATGACGTCCGCGTGGGACGTCAGCATCTCGTAACCAACTCCTTGAACTATTGGTATACGAATAACCTCGCCAGCGCGGGTACTGCCCTGGGCATTCCGGGATTTACCGGCGACACCACCTTCAACGATCCTGGAATTCCCATATTCACGGACAGCGGTTTTATGAGTCTTGGCAATGGCAGCACCAATTGGTTTCAGTACGACACCACTTGGCAGGGAACCGATTCCTTCACCTGGACACACGGCGCCCACACGCTCATCTTCGGAGCCGAAGTGCGCAAGCTGATTACTTCCCGGTCGGCAGTGAACAGTCCGGATGGATCGTTCACTTTCAGTGGAACTTACACCGGCTACCCGCAGGCTGATTTCATATTAGGGCTGCCCCAGAGCGACCTCACCCCTGGTCCCGAAATCAGGAATCAAGTCGCGGAATGGCGCGATGGATTTTTTGTCGTTGACAACTGGCAGGCATCGAAGAAGCTCACCCTGAATCTCGGACTCAGATATGAGCTGCCCACCGTTCCTTACACAGTGAATGGCTACGCGACCATTTTGAATCCGCAGCAAACCGCTCTGATTCCCTCCGACCCGCCACTCGCGGGCTTCAAGTTGATCAATCCGAATCACAAGGATTTTGCGCCTCGCATCGGCCTCGCCTATCGGCTCACCGAGAAAACGGTCTTTCGCTTTGGCTATGGCATCTACTACAATCCCAACCAAACCAATACGTTCACGTTCTTAAACGGCAATCCTCCTTTCAGCGCGGTGGTCACTTGTGCTTCCACTCCGACGGTTCCCTTGCTTTCCCTCAATGCGCCCGAGACTACCGCCACCTGCGGTACGGCCAAGATCTTCAACATAATCTCTCCGAATCCGAACCTGCCGACGGAATACATGAATCAGTGGAGCGGCGACCTGGAGCGCGGGCTCTGGGCCAGCGGGGCCCTCGACATCCAATATCTCGGCTCCCACAGCACGCACCTCGATCGCAGCTATTACGACAACACTCCGCTGCCCGGTCCCGGAACGGTGGCGTCCAGGCGGCCTAACCAGCTCTTCGGTGACATCCGTATCATCCAGAACGACGAGGAAGCCAATTACAACGGTTTGAGTGTTACTTTACGCCAGCGGATCAGCCATGGTTTTTCCACGCTGGCCTCCTACACCTGGTCGCACAACCTGGATGTCACCACCGATTCGAACGGCGGTGGCGCTCCCATGAATCCCTACAATTGGCACGCCGATTATGGCAATTCGAATTGGGACGTCAGGCATCGTTTCGTGGCGAGTTTCAATTACGCGCTGCCGTTCTTTGGGTCCACCTCGAACTATTTCCTTCGCGAAACCCTTGGCGGTTGGCAGACCAACGGCATAGTGACGTTGCAGAGCGGGTTCCCCTTCAACGTGATTCTGTCCGGCGATCCAGCGAATACCGGTAGAAGCAACGAACGTCCCAACCTGGTGGGCACGCCCAGCGACGATTGCGGAGATGCTCACCTTACGGGCTGTATCAATGCCGCCGCCTTTGCCCCGGTAACCTTTGCCTACGGCAATGCAGGCCGCAATCTACTGTATGGTCCGGGTCTGGACAACGTCGACTTCTCCGCCTTCAAGAACTTTGCTCTCGCAGAGCGAGCCAAGCTTCAATTTCGCTCCGAATTTTTCAACTTCTTCAATACGCCCGCCTTCAGCAATCCTAATGCCACCTACGGCACAACCGCCTTCGGCACTATCACATCGACGAAGCACGACAATCGCGAGATACAGTTTGCGTTAAAGCTGCTGTTCTAGTGTTTACTGGTCTAGCCGAGCCCGCGACCGTAAGGGAGCCAGTCTCCAAGCAAAGGTATATGTTTAACAGAGATGCCGAAATCCTTTTTTGAAAGCCTTCTAAACCGGCGCGATGTCTTCGTCCGCGGTGGATTGCTGACCGTCGCCGGAGCGCTTCCGGCCATCGCCGAAACCGTCCAAAGCTACAGCTTCCACGGTGAAGCCGCCCTTAGCGGCAGGTGAGGTCTACCGCTCCATCGGCGTACGTCCGGTCATCAATGCCCGCGGAACATTCACCATCATCACCGGTTCCGAAACGCTGCCTCCGGTAAAGCAAGCGATGGATGAGGCTTCGCGCAGTTACGTTCAAATGGACGAACTGATGGACGGCGTCGGAAAGCGCCTGGCCGAATTGACCGGCGCCGAATGGGGAATCGTGACTGGCGGTTGTTGCGCGGCGCTGACCCACTGCACCACCGCGTCCATTGCGGGCGCAAATCCGGAGCGCATGCAGCGCCTGCCGGATCTCGCCGGTTTGAAAAGTGAAGTGATCATTCCGGAGTACTCGCGCAACGTCTACGATCACGCCATTCGCATGGTGGGCGTCAAGATCATTGAGGTCAAGGACCCGTCGGAACTGGACTCGGCCTTCAACGACCGCACCGCTATGGTCTACATTCTGGCCGGCCCGGGCGACATGGGTCCCTTGGGTACGCAAGTGATTTCGGAAGCTGCCAAGCGTCATAACGTGCCGGTGATCGTTGACGCAGCGGCGGAAATTATCACCATTCCGAACGTCCATCTTCAGCGGGGAGCAACGGCTGTGGCCTACAGCGGTGGCAAGTGCATCCGGGGCCCGCAAGCTGCAGGTCTGTTGCTCGGTGAAAAGAATCTATTGCAGGCTGCCTGGGCCAATAGCGCTCCCCATCACGCCTTTGGCCGCTCTTTGAAAGTCGGCAAAGAAGAGATCATGGGCATGCTCGCCGCGACCGAAGCGTGGAAGACGCGCGATCACGATGCCGAGTGGAAGCAATGGCAGGGTTGGCTCGAGCAGATTTCAACTACTGTGAAGAGAGTCGACGGCATAACGACACGTGTTGAGGAACCTGAGGGCCTTTCGAATCGCACGCCCGTCCTCAGAATCGAGTGGGATGCTAACCAACTCGGCATCACTGGCCAGGAAGTAGCCAAATTGCTGCTCGACACCGAACCTCGCATCGTTGTCGGAGGGTCAAGCGGTTCTAGGCCCGATCGAATGGCAAGCTCGGTCTCGATTACTCCCTACATGCTGATGCCCGGCGAAGATAGGATCGTCTCCGCGCGCCTCTATGCGGTCCTCTCCAAGCCGCCGAAATTTGAAAATCCAGTCGTGCCTACCGGAGAACCGGTATCTGTGGCCGGACAATGGCAGGCCGAATTGCAGTTCCTGCGCGGATCAGCCGTTCACACGCTCATCCTCGAGCAGCACGGTCAAAATCTGGTCGGCACGCATCAGGGCGAGTTCGTCACCGGCGACCTCAGCGGCACAGTCGCGGCAAATCAGGTACATTTCCGCAGCTCGCAGAAAATCCAAGGGCAGCGCTTGTCTTACGAATTCACCGGCACTGTCGACGGCGACAAGATGGCGGGCAATCTCAATATGGGCGAGTACGGCGAAGCTCGTTGGACCGCCGAGCGGCACCAGTATCGAGCTCCGGGAGGCGTCGTCCGTCCGGTCAAGCGCGCCTGAGTTCAAGGAGAAAACAAATGGGCAACACGAATCGAAGAGGTTTCATCACCAAGGGCGCAGCGGCAGCGGTCGCCGCCACCGCCGTAGAAGGTTCCGCGTCCGCCCAGTCCCCAAGCGGGAAGAAAGTATGGTGGACGAACGGCAAGAAGCCCGAGAAGCAGCAGCTCTTCAGCCCCGCTGTTTCCTACGGGAATCTGTTATTCCTCTCCGGTGTCGGCGCGCACTTTGAAGGCGACATCAAGGCTCACACCAAGCACGTCCTCGACGAGCTTCAACAAAAGCTGGAGGCCTGCGGGTCATCTATGGAAAAGGTCCTTAAAGCTCAGGTCTACCTCGCCGACCTCAACGATTATGTAGGGATGAACGAGGTGTTCATGGGCCGCTTTGGCTCGGACCCGCCCGTTCGAACCACCGTTTCAGTCGCGGGTGTACCCGGCAAATCTCTGGTCGAAATAGACGTAATCGCCTACATCTAGATGAATCCCTCTCGATCACGCCGGCAGTTTCTAGGCTACGGAAAAATTGCCTTGGCCGCGGCTGTGCCCTTGCGCGCGACGAATGCTTCCGAGAGCGCCGTAGACTACTACGACAAATTAGGCGTGCCCAAGCTCATCAACGCTGCGGGTACCTATACATTTCTAACCGCGTCGATCATGCCTCCATCCGTTCAAGCTGCGGTAGCTCAGGCGGCAAAACATCCCGTTCGCTTGAACGAGCTGCAAAAGGCCGCTGGCGAATATCTGGCCAGGCAGTTGCATTGTGAAGCAGCCCTGGTAACAGCTGGCGCTGCCTCCGCTCTCACCCTGGGAACGGCCGCTTGTATAACCATCACGAATCCAGCGGCGGTCCGCCAGATGCCCACCGACATGAACGGACTGAAGAACGAAGTAGTTGTCCAAAAAGCTCACCGCTACGATTACGATCACGCCTTGTTGAACTGCGGCATCCGATTCGTTGAAGTGGAAACGCTGGATCAATACCAGAAGGCCTTCACGGAAAAAACGGTGATGGCGCACTTCTTCAACGCCGCCGAAGATGGCGGCATCAGTCGCGAGGATTGGATTCGCGTCGCCCACAAGCATGGCGTACCTTGTTTCAATGATGCAGCGGCCGACGTGCCGCCCATTTCCAATCTCTGGAATTACACGAAAATGGGCTTCGATCTCGTCACCTTTTCAGGAGGGAAGGGAATTCGCGGGCCTCAAAATGCCGGTCTCCTGCTGGGCAGGAAAGACCTTATCGCAGCCGCTACGGCAAACGATATGCCCATCTCCGATGCGATCGGCCGTGGCATGAAAGTCGCTAAAGAGCAGATTGTCGGAATGGTCGCGGCAGTGGATTGGTTTCTCAGTCAATCGGACGAGACGATGGAAGCGGAATTTCGCCATCGCGCCGATAGAATCTCCGATTATCTGAAGAGTGTTCCCACGCTCCGTTCAAAGATCGTCGTTCCCGAAGTCGCGAACCACGTTCCGCATTTGCTCTTGAACTACGATCGGAATCGCGTCAAGATCTCGGCCCGGGAAGTCGCCGAGCAGTTGCGCCGTGGAAATCCAAGCATCGAGTTGAACCCGGCAACTGGCGCGGAGAATTCGCGTGGCCTCACGACAGAACCCAACACGATCGTCGTCGGCGTGTGGATGCTCCAGCCCGGTGAGGACCTGATTGTCGCCAAGCGCCTGCGGGAGGTGCTCCTGGGCGCGGCCTCTGCCTAGAAATGGCTACTGCGGGCGTTTCCGGGCGGGGTTCAATCCATCCCATCGAGGATCACCGACCGCCGTGTAGCCTGCCGGAAGCTTATCCCACTCCGGACGGCTGATTCCGTTCAAGTCATATACGACCTTGCCGTTTCGTACAGTCATTTCACAAACGAACTTCTGGTTTCCATTCATCCGCGCGCCGTACATATCGGTGAAACCGAAATTGCCATGCTCCACTCGCAGAACCGAGACATCGGCAGGCGATCCGGTCGAAAGATTCCCCAACTCGTCGTGATGAATTTCATGAGCAGGATTCCAGGTGGAACGAAGGATCACGTCGTCAATCGACATCCCGAGGGCTAGAAACTTGCTCATCACATTCAGCATGTCCTTCATCCCGGAATTCATGCTACCGATATGCAAGTCCGTCGAGATAGAGTCCGGCAGGAAATGCTCGCGCATGGCAGGAACGGCAACGCGCCAGGCAAAGCTTCCGCCGCCGTGGCCGACATCGAAAATAACGCCTCGCTTGCGCCCATCCACCAAACCCGAGCTCACGTGGCCTGAAGCATCCAGTTCGTTACGAAGACCGGAAAAGCAATGCGTGTAGATATCGCCTGGCCGAAGCTTTTGCGTCAGCAAAACAGTGATTGGCCGCTCCGGGCGATTCGCGCCGAAATCGACCATTACCGGAATGTTGGCGAGCGTGCCCGCCTCAACCGCATGTTCAACCGGCGTCCATTCCGGTCCGCTATAGTGGGCGGTCTTGATTCCGATAATCAGGCCTTCATGCCGCTTCGCCATTTCGGCCGCCGGCTGCGGATCCATATCGGCCAGATTGTCTTCGTACTTCGGGCCTCGCATCCCCGCGCCCACGATGTTCAGGAACGCTAACACGCGAGTCTTGGACCTATCGATGATGTGCTCTTTGAAATCCTCGAAATTCTTGTATCCGGAAGACCCCGCGTCCGCTACCGTGGTCACGCCCGTCCGGAAAGTAAAGCCGTCCGGGAATACGCCGTTATCGCCCGCATAGGAATTCTTCTCACCCGTGCTTGCGTACACGTGAACGTGAATATCGACCAAGCCCGGCGTAACGTACAGGCCTTTGACGTCGACCGTCTTCAGCGCGCTCGATGGATCGATGTGCTCCGCCACCGCGGCGATCTTTCCGTCGCGAATCGCCACATCGCGTACAGCGCTGAGGTGGTTCTTGCCATCCACCACGTGTCCGCCTTGAAGAAGCAAATCGTACTGAGTCTGCGCCGCGGCCGAGAACGCCCCAAGGCTGAACATAATAGCAACAACAAATCGATTCATGTTAACGGGTAAGGTTGATGATAGCGAAACTCTTCAGCTCCGGCAATGTGAATTCAATCGCTCCTGAGCCAACGCTTGCGTCTTGGAGTTGAGTGTCAGGCGAGTCGTATTGAACAGCTTCCGCTTTACGATAATCCCCCAAAACCCGGACTCGGAGACTCTGCGCCGGCCATCTCGCCGCTCCGTAGTTGATTAGAAACAGCCGCGCCCGATTCCCGTTGCCGAATAGCCGTCCCACAACCACTTCGCTACCGTAAATCCTTAACAGCCGCTTTCCGTCGGTCAGATGGCTGCGCACCTTTTCAGCCAACAAGGCTGGATTACCAGCTTCCGCCCTGGGGTATTCAGGCGAGCCAAGCGCCACGGTCAGGTCGAGCTTAGGATCGGAATGCTGAACGACTCTAAAAAGCAGATTTCGCCGGATCAGTAGATTCATAAATTCGCCTGACTCGGCTGAGCCATCATCCATAAATCCGATGTTGACCAGCGGCGTAAGATCTTCTTCACCCGCCGTGCGTAGAAACGAAAGCATTCTGCCGAAGGGCTCTAGACCTGCATCGTCGGTATGGATCGTGGCATGTACTCGGAAGGTGAAGGCCTCCGCGGCAGCAAGCGCCGCCGCTTGTCCCGGTGCGTCGTAAAAAAAGTGCCCTTCCGGTTGCCGTAGAAAACGCCAGCCGTTGGAATTCACCCAAGGGGCCCGCGTCGGCCCCGCCTCCTGCGCGTGGAGTTCCAGGCCAGGGGTCATCACCTTCGTAAGCTGCGTCGGATCCACAACGTCCACCTCAAGGCCCGAAATTCCTTTCCACGAATCCGCAATGGACGCCGGCACCGCGATGTGCGCGATCTGAGCTTGACGCAGCTGATTGGCGGTCTCAGGCCCTTTGTCCCAAAACAGGGCTGGGAGCAGAAGCGCTGCTGCCAGGAAACTCACAGCTCGATCACCTTCTCGTGGATTTTGGCCTTATCGTATACGCCGAGACCTAAGCGCGAAGCGTATTCTACGTGCCCCGGCTCCCGGATAAAGCTGTTGAACTGGGGGTCAAGTTCCGGTCCGCGTTTCAGGTGCGCTTTCGAGTGGTCGAAAAGCGACGGCGCTCCTTCCTCGCGGCGCTTGTTTTCGATCATATCGATAAGCAAATGGTCCAGCGCCACGGGATCTGTCCCGAGAACGATCTGCTTCGGGAAAAAGAGGAATCGGGGACTTTGCAAGAATGGTCCTCCCTGCCAAAGACTTCGCAAACCATCCATCACATTGAGAACGGTTCTGGAGCGCAACGGTTCTACCGAAGCAAGCGTTCCGATAAACGAATATGTATTCGTCTTCTCCCGCTGGTGAGAACGATTGACGTTGGAGAAGTCTCCGTAGGCAATGTTCTTCAGGCAACCTGTTACTCCCGCCGCGCGGTGCTCCTTCATTGTCGGAACGTTGATGATCTTCGTGAATTTTTCAGAAACAAGACGGATCAGATTCGATCTCGTGTCTTCTTCCCCGAAGAAATCTACTTCGACATACGTATAAGGATCGTAGCCAAGAATCGAGCCGCGGGAACTTTCAGCCCCGGCGATGTTCACGCCCGCCGGGACATGCGGTTTGAAGTTCACGATTCTCAATTGATTTTCGAAACGATCGTATATATAGATGTGCTCCGTCGGGATTCCAAGCGCCATCAGATTGTCGATGATAGCGGCGATCAGTTCGGGGTTCGAGTTGATTTCCGGCGCGCCTGAGCAGTTCACTTTGATGCCCACAACATCCTCAGGAGAGATAAACCGGGACCAGGCGTCTCGATCGCTCGTGGCCCCGGTCAATTCCCGAATGCCGGCCGAGAGCATTGTTTTGACAATGCTCCCATCGACTCGATTCGCTGCCACATCGACCGCGCGCTCTGAATGCACGCGAACCGCCCTGCCAGGGTATGGTCCGGGTATTCCTGGTTTTGCCGACGCGGTGAATCGCGTGACAATCCTATATTGCGGGATGTCTGTTTCTTGCGCTAAGAGGGGAGAAGCTGCGGCGAGATGAAGAAATTTCCGTCTGTTCACCTTTATCGGACCTCGATGCCGGAAGCTAGTAGTTTACTGAAGACCGTCGGGGTCTTATTCGTTTCATTGTGTTTTTCCGCGCTTGTTTGCGCCAGCCGCAGTTCGAAGCTAGAGCGTGTAGAGGAATCCGCTCAAGCGATGGGAGGAGTATTCACGGTGGTGGCTTATGGCGAGAACCGCTCTGATCTCGAAGAGGCCATCGCGGCAGCCCTTCAGGAGTCGCGCCGGTTGGATGCTTTGCTATCCAATTACCGCGCTGATAGCGAATGGAGCCGCATCAACCGTCTCGCCGGTTCGGAACCGGTACACGTCTCTAGTGAGCTCTTTGAACTGCTGGCCGCCTGCGTGGAATATAGCCGCGAAAGTGAAGGAACTTTCGATATCACAGTCGGCCCATTGATGAAGGCTTGGGGATTTTTTAAAGACACTGGCCATTTTCCCAACGCGGCAGCGGTGCGCGATGCGATGAACGATGTCGGGTGGCGCAACCTGTTGCTGAATCCTGAGAAACAGACGGTGCAATTTGCAAAAAAGGGTGTAGAAATCGATCCCGGCGGCATAGGGAAAGGCTACGCAGTCGACAGAATGGCGAAAATTCTGAAGGATCATGGAATCCGTTCAGCATTGATCTCGGCGGCGTCCAGCAGCATCTACGCCATCGGCGCCCCACCCGGTCAACAAGCTTGGACGATCAGCATTCCAGATCCCGAGAACCTCGCCAAGCCGATTGAGAAGCTTGAAATCCGGGACGAGTCAATCTCGACTTCCGGAGATTATGAGAAGTTTTTCATTGCCGGTGATCGCGTGTATGGCCACATCATGGATCCGAGAACAGGATTCCCGGCCGTTGGTATGGCGTCTGCCTCCGTTGTTGCGCCCCAGACGATCGACAGCGAGGCTTGGGCCAAACCGTACTTCATCCTCGGCAGGCAGTGGGCAGCTCAACATATGCAGCCTGGATTTCGAATTTTTCTCTGCGAACAAAAGCCTCTTTCGCAGACACGGTCCTCGTGTTCCTGGGTGATGTGAGCGCTCAATCGTCGGAGTTAGCTGTCTCCAGGCGCGCTTCGATAGCGTTCCCGAAAGATTTTCGCGGTAGCTTGGTCTGACAGGAGGCGAGGTTGGGACGGTTGTCATATAAGTCGCGAGCGCTGGCGGGCGGATTGGGGTGCGCCGCGGTTCTGGCGTGGGCGGCTTTGGCGCGGACGGAATCCGGTGTGACGAATTCAATCGGAATGAGATTGATGCGCATTCCCTCGGGATCGTTTGCGATGGGAGCCGATCCGGAGCCGCTGCCCTAGGAACTGCTTACCGGAAAAGGGCTCGAGGCGGCGCGACCGGCGGAAGGCGATTACGATGAATCACCGGCGCACCAAGTCACGATCACGCACGCGTTCCTGATGGGCGAGACGGAAGTGACGGTGGAGCAATACCGGCAATTTCGTCCGGATCATCAAAGTGGGGCAGAATATGCGCCGTATGTGTCGGGCGTGAGTTGGGACGAGGCGGTGGCGTTTTGCAAATGGCTCAGCAAGAAAGAAGGGAAGACGTACCGGTTGCCGACGGAAGCGGAGTGGGAGTATGCGTGCCGCGCGGGAACGAAGACGGCGTTTTCGTCAGGCGATGAGCCACCGGCTCCGGAGACCGCCAATGCGTGGGGGTTGCGGAACATGCATACGGGGTTAGCGGAGTGGGTGTGGGACTGGCACGGGCTGTATCCGAAAACGGCGCAGAGAGATCCGGTGGGGCCGGAGTCCGGGATCGCGCGGGTGATTCGAGGCGGAGGATTGGACGATCGGGAGCAAAAAGGGGGAGCGCATGAAGGACACTTCCCGGCGCAGCTACCGTATTATGCGCGATCCGCGAATCGCGCGAGCCTGGCTCCGGGATTTGCATCGGCGGAGGCGCGGATCGGATTCCGCGTGGTGCAGGGGGAGATGCCGCAAACAAAACCGCTGCCGCATGAGCCGCTATTTTTTGAGACCGCAGTGAAGCAGGCACAGGTGGACGGGAGGCAAGGTCCGGATCCGGCGAAGCCTTTTTTCCGCAGGCGCGTGCTGTTTCCGGATTTGGGCGGCCGATCGATGAAGGAGACCGGCTGGAGAATCGGGCTGGCGGAGGGGTTGGGAACGGCGTATCACAATTCGGCGGTGCAGGCGATGCCGAATGGCGATTTGCTGGCGGCGTATTACAACACGCCGGAGAAGGAGGACGATCCGGATCAGACGGTGCTTACGATGCGGCTGCGGTACGGCTCGAATGAGTGGGACATGCCGGAACCGTGGCCCGACTTCGCGGACGCGGCAGATGCGGCTCCGGTGATTTGGAATGACGGCGGGAAGGTATGGTTTTTCTGGGGGTGCTCGCGGCTACTGGGCGGGTATCCATTTCAATACATGATGTCGACCGACAATGGCGCGAGTTGGAGCGCGGTGCATTTCCCGAAAATAACCGGCGCGGTGGGTGAGTTCACGCCGCAGCCAATCAACAGCGTGGTTCGAATGAAGGATGGGACGATTTATCTTCCGACGGACGGCAGCGGCGGGCATTCGGTACTGTGGACAACGCATGACGATGGCCGTACGTGGCTCGATACCGGAGGGCGGACCGGAGGACGGCACACCACGCTGGTGGCGGGTAAAGACGGAGCGCTGATTGGAATTGGCGGAAAAAATACGAACATCGATGGGTTCATGCCGGTGTCGGTGAGCCGTGACGGCGGAAAAACGTATCAGATCACGAAGACGCCATTCAATCCGCTGGGGAGCGGGCAGCGGCCAAGCGTGATCCGGTTGGCATCGGGAAATCTCTTTTTTGTGGCGGACGGCTACACCGCGAAATCGAAGACTCCAGGCGCGAAGCGCGAAGGCGCGTATGCCGCGATCAGCGAGAACGACGGCGCCACCTGGATGAGGCGAGATTTACCAGCGGATATCAAGACGGTGGGATACGTCACAGCGGCGCAGGGACCGAATGGAACGATCCACGTAGTGACTTCGAAGAACAAACCGAATTACGAGATCGAGCTGAATGAAGCGTGGGTGCGGCAAGGAGGCGGGAACACGCCAGCGGCAGAATCGGTTCGGGCCGTGAAAGCGTATCGGGAGACTTATCCGGATGGAAAGGTGCGAGCGACCTGGAAGGCGGGAACCGGCGAGGATGGCTGTTATCTACTGGATGGAACGCAAACGTTTTATTACGAGAACGGGACGAAGCAGTGGCAAGTCACGTTTGTAGCGGGCGAGAAGCGCGGGATTGAGACGTTTTGGGCGGCAGACGGAAAAAGACTCTGGCAGCGTGACCATGCGGCTGACGGAAGCTGGGAGTGGACGCTGTTTGACGAGACCGGACATGCGCGAGCGCGATCGAAATGGCGCGGCAAGGTGTTAGTGGATGCCGGGAGTTAAGCCGGTGCGCATCATGCCCGGTGGAAAGAGCGCTTTGTCGGTTACGGGTGAACAATGGCAACCGCCCATCCGGAGACAGAAATTCTGCATTCCGCCACCAGTGCTCTTAAAGCCCAAACTGGTCTTGACGTTCAGTTAGAGAGGGCGGCATGAGCGCATGCACCTGACGCTCAAGAAAGAAGCCACGCGCCCAGCCGGCGGCCAATCTGCTGCAGGAGCAGGCCAAGTTCGACGCCTTCCTCCAGGAATTCAACCACGAACGTCCGCATGAGGCGCTTGCCATGAAGTACCCGGCGGAAGTCTATACGTCTTCGACCAAGCCGTACCGCGGGATCGGTGAACCGCAATACCCGTTCCACGACAAAACCGTCGTGGTCACCAACTGCGGCCGCCTCTGCCTATATCGCAAAAAGATCAATCTCAGCACCTGCCTGGCTGGCCAGGCAGTCGGAATCAAGGAAGTCGACGACGGCATCTGGCTCGTCAGCTTCATGGATTACGATCTCGGTTACGTCGACCTGGACGAGAAAACTTTGCAGCCCCTCGAAAATCCGTTCGGGCCAAAAGTGTTACCTATGTCTTAGGAACAATCTGTTACCTATGTCTCCGGTCCGGACAAGGAAGGATTTGGGCTCTAGCTCGTTAATGGGGGCAAGCCAAGGCTCTGACTGATAAAACAAACTTGTGAGGGAATGTTTTGATCAGATCAGAAGTGATATTGGGCTTGCCCGAATACGAGATTACCGCGATGGACGAGATAGCGGGAGAAGTGCGTATTGAAGCACGGTTTAGCGGCAAGATCGGGTGTCCGCATTGCGGGGGATCGAAGCTGCGGCTAAAGGACCGGCGCACACGGCGTTTGCGGCACGAGAACTGGGGCATACGGCGGTGTGTGCTGGAGTTGGAGACGCACAAATGGGTGTGCCGGTCCTGCAGCCGTAGCTTCTGGCAGCGGTTTCCGGGCGTCCTGCCGCGGGTGCGTGCCACGGAGCCGTTTCGCCGCAGCGTATGCCAGAAGCACTTTGACGGCATCAGTCGCAGCCGTCTGGCAAAACGCGAGCGCCTGTCCAGCGCCACTGTCGAGCGCTGGTTTCTGCGCTATCTGGGCGCGCTCGCCGGTGAGCGCATCAGCCGCGAATGCCCGCAGGTGCTGGGTATTGACGAGCACTTTTTCACCAGGAGGCACGGCTATGCGACCACGTTGTGTGATCTCAAGAATCACAAAGTGCAGGACGTGGTGCTGGGCCGCAGTGAGGCAGCGCTGGACAGCTATCTGACGAATTTACAGGGCAAGCACTTGGTCGAGGTCGTCTGCATGGATCTGGCAGCCGGCTACCGCGCTTTGGTGCGCAAGCACTTCCCGCAGGCCAAAATCGTGGCCGATCGTTTCCACGTCGTGCGCACCGTCAATCATCACTTTCTCGCCTGCTGGAAGAACATCGATCCGGTGGGATCCAAGCATCGCGGCCTAGTCTCGCTCATGCGGCGCCATGCACACAATCTCACCTTCCAGCAGCACGAGCGCCTCTCAGCCTACCTGCAGCAGTACCCGGCGCTCGAGGCCATTTACAGCTTCAAGCAGCGGCTCTGTTCCCTGCTGCTGGAGAAAGCCCAGAACCAGAAACGTTGCCGCAAACTGGCTCGCCGCTTCCTAGCCGCCGTGGCAGCGCTCCGTTATTGCGGGTTCGCGCCACTGGTTGCCCTCGGCAATACTCTCCATTCCTGGCGTGAGGAAATTGCTTGCATGTGGCGCTTCACCCGCAACAACGGCATCACCGAAGGATTCCATACCAAAATGGAAGTCCTCCAAAGACAAGCCTACGGCTTCAGAAATTTCCAGAATTATCGTTTGAGAGTTAAGGTAATGTGTTCTTGAGATCAGTCGGATCCGGGGCTTGCCCCCATTAAGTGCGTAGAGCCAGGATTTGGCTCCTCAGGTAGGATTCGAACCTACAACCCTTCGGTTAACAGCCAGGTAACTCCATCAAAAACAACAAGTACTTAGCTCATTGCCAAGGGTCCCCACACATTGCGCTATGTTGCTAAGGGCAGCCAGTTTAGCCGCGTTCGGGCGCGATCCCGTCGCCGGGGCCATTCTGCGCATCATTGCCCACCTTTTCGCGCCAGACTACAAGGAGTTTGAAGGAGCATCCCCACAAAAGTCCCCACACTTCCTCTCCAGACCACCGTCGGGCGAATTCGAGCGTAAAACATTTTTTAATAGAATTGTAATGGGCGCACACGGTTAATCGGCCCAAACTCACATCGTCCTGTTCTCTAGGGACGCTTGCTTGGACGGACCGCAAAAGAGCCATGACGAACAGCGAATTTTGGAAGGGACGTCAGGCCGAGTTTGGAAACACGCGCAACAATTCGCAGACCTCAAAGCAATTTGGAGTTCGACTCATCGACAGTGGACGCTTTGGTGGGGTTCGACAACGCAGGGCTTTCAGGTTCCCAAGAATGCAAAGATGTATTCGCAGCGATAGCCGGGAAAGCCGTTACGAAACTGCCTCGTTAAGCCGGGAACGGCGGCGTGAACCTTGGCGAGTATGGTTGGACTTCATGCAAGTGCGGGGGTGGGGCTACCGAGTTACTGGGAGTGTTCCATGCACAGAGCGGGAATGGGACGCAGGAGAAAAAGACGGGAAACCGCTGGTCAGGTTTCGCCGCGAACAAGAAAACACGACAGGGGACGAGTGGACAGATCTACCGGCGAATGGAGAGCGGGAAACTCCGTCGGCTGAGCACACGGGAGCTTGCACACAAAAGCAACGAGGCCCTTTTGAAGTACTACCACTGGCTCGAAGATGGACTGATCGAGCACGTCTTTGAGTCGTCGTCGCGCTTCTGTGAGGAGCTTGCCGCTCGCGCGCAGCCGAAGATACCAGACACTCGCATCTTAAAGCTCACTTCTAAAGAGCACGGCATCCTGCAAGCGAAGTAAGTTTCGCACAGTTTCAGCGGACTTTGGAGCGCTATCGAGACTTCATCCGGAAAGTCGGGCGGCTAGCGTTCGCGGGCGGCAAGTAAAAGAACTACGGCGGAGATACATCGAGGAGCGCGACTCTGAGAGAGCCGAAATCCGAGAACGACTTCGCGCAAATCACCGGAAAGCGCTTGAAGCGTGGAATACAGCTAAGCAGCAATGTTCTGATCCTCAACTCTGGAGAGGTTACAGGCAGGAATTTCAGAGTCTCCGAACAGGATCAGGACAACCGCCTGCTAACCCGAGAGTACAAGGAACCACTTGGTACCGGGGGAGATTCTGCGGATGGTTGGAAAATTTTTACTGGAGATTCGACGTTAGGTGCTCATTTCGAAGAAGTGGCGACGAGGGCAGGGAATGATCTGGGCTGTCCCTCAGGATTTCAGGCAGGAGATTTCTGGCAGAATTGCGTTTTTCTGTATTTTCTCCAGACGGGTAGTAAAAGATCTTCGCCAGTGACTCCGAAGGCGAACAGGGCGGCGCCATACACGAGCCTCTGAAAGCCTCGGAGGAGGTCTGTTCATATCTGCGAAGGAAGTCCTAGGTATGCAGGGACGTGTCCGTGCTGAAACTGCGTCAGCACAACTTCCGACCATGCCCAACCCCGCGAATCGCGGGCGTAAGCGCGACCGAACCAGATGTAGACGCAGCCCAACGTGTGGCCGACGTTGTTGCGCGGGTAGCCCGGACGGATTGGCGTCGAAGCTGGATGACGTCTGTGAAGCGCTTGACGAAGAAAAGATCCCTTGTCCGAAAACGTGGAAGGACATCGCACGTGGTCGGATTATCTGGATAGAGCGATCTGTAAGAAGGCCGTCGACTACCGCTTGAAAATCGCAAAGCAGCAGAAGAGAGCCAGTCCAGAAACTCTCTCCTAATTTTCGCCAATTTTCGCAACTCGCTCTTACGCGCTGTAATGCCCCTTTTATTACGGCTAAGCTGCGAAACTTTTCAAAGTAATTTTCGCCGTCTACGCTGGCATCTGAAAGGCCAATCACGGGTTTCAGATACCACAAAATGGCGACTCCAAATACGCTCGAATCACTCCTGAATGAACACGACGTTGCGCACATCACCGGCTTATCAGTTGCATCGGTGCGGCGGTGGCGCCTTCTTAAGCAAGGACCCAAGTACATCAAAATCGGCTCCGCGGTCCGATACAAAACCGAGGACATCCTGACATGGCTAAAATCCAGGCCAACGGGTGGCGGGTGCTAGGACGAGGCGGAATTCTCAATGGCAACCAAACGGAGATCCGCATCAATTGAAGTATCAGAACTGAAGCGGCGGATACCTGATGTCGCCGGCGTGGCACGCGACATCTACTCTATGGAGCTTCGTGACGGCAAAGGGCGGTGCCCGTTCTCGCAGAAGCATGCCCATGGTGATCGCGACCCGTCGCTGCGATACGACAGACGGAAGAAAAGACTGTTCTGTGCCAGCCAAAACTGCCTCGGCGCAAAAGGTGTTGACGCGATTGGGTTGGTCGAGATCATGGATCAGTGCGACTTCCCGACCGCTATTCAACGGCTGAAGGATCACTACTCCGCTGGCTTAGGGACGGAGACATCGCACTCAAAACGACAATTTTCCCCAACGGCGACTTCCTCTGCACCGGACATCTTCGACGGTCAATCGATCATTCGAGCAGAAAACGTGCGGCGGGACCTCGAGCTTAGTGGTTTCCTCGAGGCCGGCGAGTATCGGCACGGCCCCGATCTTCGCAAAATCCGTTTCGAACACAAATTCGCGAAACAGGCAAATAAGAAACGGCCCGAAAGACCTTTCGGTGGGAGCATCGGATCGATGGAGTGTGGTATTCCGGCGACGGCCGCATTCCGAAGCCGCTTTATGTGAACAGCGTTTTTCGGCAGCATGATCAGGTCGGAGTAGTGCTGGGATTCGAAGGTGAAGCCAAGGCGGACTGCGCAGACGATCTCGACATAGCCGCGTTTTCCTTTAAGGACATCACTCAGGAACAGGCAGCCCAGTTGGCTGGCTGCGACGTCGTGTTGTGGCCCGATAACGATGCGAGTGGTGATGAGCAAGCTCGCACAGCAGTCCGCGTGATCAGTAATTCGGAAAGAGCTCGTAGCATTAAGCTTCTTCAGCCCCCCGCGGAGTTTCCGCCTGCCCGGAGACATCATCGATGCCGTCACGGATCTGAACTGGAGTCGAACGACAGTCATGGAATTTCTCGAAACCGCAACACCCAGCGTTCACGATGGCAGTGAAAATTCAGTTGGCCTAGGGCGGTCGGCAGCCGATGCATCCAAAATGAAGCCTAATTCCATCGGGAACCGTGCGAACCATTCGTCGCGTGTTTTTTCCGTATCGGATGATGGTGTTTTTTTTCTCAGCCAGTCGAATGCAACCAATGAACCCGTCCAGCTCGCGGCACGAGTTGACGTCGTTGCAGAGACTCGAGATGCCATCGGCACGAACTGGGGCCGGTTACTTATGTGGCGTGATAACGAGGACGTCATACATCGGTGGACCATGCCAATGGAGCTGCTGGCATCGGATGGGAGCGCAGTGCGGGCGCACCTGCTCGGAGAAGGGCTCCCTTACATCTCCACCAACCGAGCACACCGGGAGCGCTTCACTGAGTATCTTCAAACGGCTCAGGTGACACGTCGCGCGCTCTGTGTTTCACGAATCGGTTGGCAAGGTGAGACTTATGTTCTACCGGATCAGAGTTTCGGAGCACAAGACGCCGAGGAGATCCTTTATCAATGCTCCAACGGAACCAGCCATCCTTGGGGCGTCAACGGGACCGTAAACGAGTGGAGAGAGCGGGTAAGCCGGTTTTGCACTGGCAATACGCGGCTTGTACTCGCTGCCTCGTGCGCGTTCGCAGGCCCACTTCTTTCATTCGCTGGGGCGGAATCCGGAGGTATTCACTTCTACGGTCTGAGTTCTACCGGTAAGAGCACGGCATTGATTGTCGGCGCCTCCATCTGTGGCGGCGGAAAAGCGGGATTCGTACAAACCTGGCGGACCACTATCAATGGACTTGAGGCCGTTGCCGAGGCGCACAACGACGCGACACTTTTCCTGGACGAACTGGCACAAGTGGATGCTCGCGAAGCGGCCGACGCTCTCTACATGCTGGCGAACGGGCACGGCAAAGCGAGGATGACACGCAGTGGTGGCCAGCGGAAGAAACTAGCATGGACTCTTCTCTGCGTTTCAGCCGGAGAACTAACACTTGCCGAACACGTCGCATCGGTCGGTAAACGGATTAAGGGGGGAGCCGAAGTACGTCTTTTGAATATAAGAGCCGATGCCGGTCAGGGACTCGGGATTTTCGAGACACTGCACGGGGCCGCTTCTCCTGAAAGCTTCGTCCACCAATTGCGAGAGGGAGCGCGATATTCCTACGGTGCCCCTTTACGCGCGTTCCTCGACCGCTTGGTTCGGGACCGAGCTGGAGCAAAGCTGACGATTAGCTCGGCCCGGGAGTCTATGAGTCTACTCGTGCCGTCTGATGCAGCAGGCGAAGTACGAAGGGCCAGCGAACGGCTCGCAATAATCGGAGCAGCCGGGGAATTGGCGACGGCTTGGGACCTAACGGGCTGGCAAGACGGCGAGTCTATGGATGCCGCGCGACGTTGCTTTGCGGACTGGCTCAGCGCTCGCGGCACCAGCGGCAGCTCAGATATCGAAGCCGCTGTCCGACAGGTCTGTGCCTTCCTAGAAACGCACGGAACAAGCAGGTTCCAGCTCATTCTACCGGACCGTCGAGACGATCAGACCGAGCAGGACGATTCGCAGATCATACCAGACCGCGCCGGATTCAGACGTCGCAATCCGGGCAGCGCTGAAATGGAATATCTTGTGTTTCGCGGAGTATTCCGCGCCGATGTTTGTGGAGGTCACGACTATCAGGCAATTTTGAAGGAATTGGACCGGCGAGGCTTTCTGGTGCGCGACCCAGGGAACATGACAATCAAACCCCGCCTCCCGGGATTGGGGACGGTGCGAGTGTACTGCATTCGGGCTGTGATTCTGGAAGGAATGAGCGCTGACTCTGCATGTTCCGCCGGGACACGCCGGGACAGCCGGGATATCCAATGACCATCACCGGTTGGAGCGTCCCGCCTCAATGTCCCGATCTCAGGACACTCGGGACAAAGGCATGTACGTACCGGGCGCAGAGATCAGTTGCCGGTGGCCGCGGACCCAATCCTCAACAGCTTGACTTAAGGCCCACCCCGAGTGACCAATGTGTCGGACTGAGGCGGAAGCCAGACTAATATGGGCCTTTTCAAGCGAGGTAACGTTTGGTGGTATGAATTCATATTCGCTAATCGGCGCGTACGTGAATCGACGAGAACAACATCGAAAACGGTGGCCAAGCTGGCCGAGCACAATCGCCGTCGGGACCTTGAAAGGGGATTTAACGGGATAGAGGACAATCGTGAGCATCGCGTCAGGAGTATCAGCGAGATTGCGGCAGAACACCTGCAGGACTATTACCTGCGCCATAAGTCTGGAGATTTCGCCCGTTACGCCATTGGACATATCACCCGACTCCTGGGTGACTCAATGGCTATAGACATTACAGACAAGACCGTAAAAGCGTATCAGATGATGCGACTGAAAGAATCTGCCGCTCCCAAGACGATCAACGAAGAGGTCGGTTTTCTCCTGCGGCTGCTCGGTGAAGCTGGAGATCTGGTTCGGGCGAGGCTCCGACGGCAAAAGACGCTCAAGTTGGCAGTGCGCCAAGGCGTAGGCAAGGCATACACGCCTGAAGAAAAGGATGCATTACTTGCTGCGGCCGCCGCTGCGCGGTCGCCGGCTATCTATCCGGCGTTGATGCTGGCTCTCAACGCGGGAATGCGAGATGCCGAGATCCGCGGGTTGCAGTGGGGCCGAATTGATTTGGCGAAGGCCGTTCTCACCGTTGGTGCCAGCAAAACTGAGGCTGGCGAGGGCAGGACTATCCCTCTAAACTCTGCGCTTTTCGCGGTCATGGTTGAACATGCCAACTGGTACACGAAGAAGTTCGGGTCCCTCCAGCCGGATTGGTACGTTTTCCCTTTCGGCAAGCCCTTGCCGAACGACCCAACCCGTCCTGTTGTAACCCTGAAAACATCATGGGACAACGTTCGCGCCAAGGCGAAGGTAAAGGGACGGTGGCACGATAACCGGCACACGTTGATCACGGACCTTGCTGAGAGTGGAGCGGCGGACGAAACCATTCGGCAGATTGCGGGGCACGTCTCCAGGCAAATGCTGAAGCACTATTCGCATATACGAATGGCGGCCAAGCGGCAGGCACTAGAAGGAATCATCAAACACTCAAAATCTCAGGAGCCTATTTAGCACGTTGGTAGTCTTTTCCGTTCCCTCTCTGGTGGGGCTTGAAGGAGAGAGCGTTAGCCGTCAGTTTAGCTTCGTGACGCTACGCAATGACACCCAAGCAGCCGGAAGGATGCTGGAAAAGTAGCCGGCGGGAGTTCCCGTTAAAGACGGGATTGGAGAAACAGCCTATGGACGGAAGCACGAGCCGAGAAGAACAGATAGCTCGCTGCAAGTGCGAAGCAGAAGCGAGCCGGAAAGCTGGCGAGAATCCACACCTCACACATGCTGAGAAGGTGGGCGCCATTCAGGGGGAACTAGACTGGCTCGTCGCACTACAAATCGCTGAAGAGGATGAGCAAACCGAAGTCGAATTCTGAGACATAGGATGGCACCCATTCCCCAGGCGTCCGATTCGCTTCATCCGAGATAAAGCTCCGGCGACATTGGCGAATCAAACGTTTTCCCTTAACGGTCGAGACGCTGTCTGACGGTAATCGCGGAAGAAAATCTCCGCTCGATTACTATATGCGCCAGAAATCAGCAAAGTGTCCGGGTGAGGACGAAAAATTTCTCAGAACGTGAATTTTCTCGGATCGTGCGACGGGAACTCGCCGTGATCGAACCAACTCCGCGGTCCGATATTGAACGAGCGCCGTGGTGTGTGTTCTGATGCAAAGCGATGCCGAGCGGGAATGCTACGGTTGGAGCGAGCAGCAGGATCGTCAAGATCTATTGGTAATCGCCGATGAGAGGCTATGTGCGTTGCTGTGCGTCGCTTCAGCTTCCAGGCTAGACTGCAGTGGATTTTCTGCGTCGTGGTTTGCACGCTTGTAAGTACCGGGACGCTGGCGGTCAGCACGGGCTGCAGCAAATCTGCCAGAAAATCCGGCTCCGAAATCAATCTCGTTCGGAATGGCTTTCTGAAGGTCCGGCGCAACGACGCCACGGTGAAGATGTATGACAGCGCAAGCGTTGGCAATACGCTAGAACGGAAGTTCAAAGGCGGAATTTGGAGACAATTTATAAGCCCAGAGGGTGTAGTCGTAGAGTTCGACGCGGCAGTTTCGCCGGCCACTCTGTACCAGGACGGGTTCTCAGTATGGTCTCCCTTTTTGAATAAAGAGAGTGCTGCCACGTGGGGCGCTCCGGGCGAAAAAGGTAGTCTCTCGCTGCGCGCCGCAACCACTTGTATCAATGATGGTCAGAAACGTGTACTTGTTCACCGCAGCGGTCGTGTGGTCATCGATTGCAAGCTTTTATTCCTAATGCAATTCACAGTATCCGCCAACAGGAAAGATTTTGATTTACGCTACATCAGCTTAGCCACCTTCGACACAGACGATCAGGACAAAGTACTTAGCTACATTTACCGCTAACATCCGTTTGACAATCCACCGCATGAAGCTGAATTGCTTTTTGACCTTCCTTTCGAACGCCCACGACGGTATCCGCTTCGCGGTCGAGACGCTGTCTGACGGTAGTCGACGGAATTAAATCCCGCTCAATCACTATATACGCCAGAAATCAGCAAAGTGTCCGGCTAAGCGTGAAAAGAACTTTGAGAGGGTACGCGAATGGCTGTCTGTAAGTTCCGAATTTTCCGGCGGTCGTGAAGGACTCCGTCACGGTAGACTCCTATTGTTTCTGAATCGTCTCTATCGGGAAGGCCCCAGACTGCATGTCCGCATCGTATTGCCCGTATCCGCGCTGCTTTCGTCACTCACTTTTACTACCTGTCGCGCTGGCTGTCTTTTCCCTGGCGGCCCCGGGCCCGCTCGTTGCTCAGTCCGTCCCATCTGCGCTGGCGTCGCCCCCTGCACGGCCGCCGCAGACGGGCCCAAACGGCGAGAAGCTCGTTGGGATGCCGAAGTTTCATGATCCAGCCCCGTATGAATTTGACGAGCACACGGGCTACAAGGAGATCTTCGACGGTAAGAGTTTTAGAGGATGGGACGCCGACCCGAGTATATGGCGCGTCGAAGACGGGGTCATGGTGGGCGAAACCTTCGAGGGCAAACCGAAGGGCAATAACTATATCGTCTATCGCGGCGGACAAAACACGCGATTTCGATTTGAAGCTGCAGATGAAGATTGAGAAAGGCGGCGGCGGTGGCATTCAGTACCGGAGCGTCACCGGCATACCATGGACACGGCCTCCGCCCGTCGGCCAGCCGCCGTATGACCTCAGGTTCATGATGACTGGTCCGCAGGCAGACTTTTGGTTCCCGGTCAGTGCACGGGCTGCGTCGTACACGGGCCAGTGGTACTCGGAAAACACGATGCAGGGAATCTTAGCCTATCGCGGGCAGGTAACCCAGGCGCTGCCCGGCCAGATGAACCGCCTAGTTGCCAATATCGGGGACAAGCAGGCGCTAGGTGGTTACGTGAAGGTGAACGAATGGAACGACTACGAGGTCATCGCGCGCAGCGGCCTGATGATGCACATCATGAACGGCCAGTTGATGGCGGTCTTCATCGATGACAATACAGATTCCGTCAATAACCAACCCGGACTCATCGGGTTCGAGATCGAAAGCCAGCCCTGCAAGATCTCTGTGCGCCGAATTTGGCTTCGAAGGTTTGACTAGTCCGTGTCTTCTCGTCAAGCAATCTGCTCAAGCTGCACTCTGTAGATGTCACAGCCTATACTCGACCATCAGCTTGATTTGAGACAGTTTATTGGGTATCGAAAAACGCTGCGGCTGAATATCCATTGTGGTTACAAAGTGCGCATCTCGGACAAGCTAATCCAGGTTGCTTCCGGATTGCTGTAGGTTGACGTGTCACACGGAAACTATTAACTGCGCGAGCTTCGACGGATCACACCGGCGTCAACTTGATCGCGTCGTTCGGCGCATGCACCAGATTCTGCTTCGTCCCGAGATAGCGTTCGGTTGTCTGTACCGACGAATGGCCGAGCAGCAATTGAATTTGCTCCAGTTCCCCTCCAGCAGCGCGGCAGAGTTTGGCCGTCGTGCGACGTAGATCATGCGGCGCAATGTTCGGAAGCCCGGCTGCGGCCACATAGCCTCTGAGCATTTGCCAGATCACTTTTTCGCTGAGCCGCTGCGCACAAACCCGATCTCCTCTATTGACCGGTCGAAACAGGTGCCCCTCTGTGATCCCCGCCGCGGATGTCCAGGGATCAATCGCACGTCTTTACCCAGGCCGGCATGGGAACGGTGCGGACACGTCCGTGTTTGCCAACGAGATCAACGATGCACCAGCGATTGTCGCGCTGCTGAAGATGGTGGAACGTCATCGCCGCCACCTCGGACCGCCGTAATCCGCAGCCTAGCAGAACGGCAAAAATGGCCCGGTCGCGCAGCCCCTTCCGCGTGCTGACTTCCGGTGTATTCAGCAGCATCTGTGCCTGTGTGAGCGAAAGCCAATTCCCAGTGCGAATGCCGTGTGACCGAACACCTTTGATTCGCGCAATCCCGGACGCCAGTTCAGGCGCAAGTAGCCCGTTATCTGCCGCTTCTCCGGCGAGTTTCCGCACTGCGTGATGCGCACGTTGATCGAGATGGAGCCGAGGCCGCGAGATTCCAGATGCACCCGCCAGGCGGCGACAGTCGCTTTGGTGAAGCCGCCTCTTGGCTCCTGCGTGTACCAGGCAATGAATTCGTCGAGACCGAGATTATAGACTCGCTTGGTAATCGGAGAGGAAACGCTATCCAGAACCAGCGCCTTCAGCCTGCGCCACTCAGTTGTCCTGTCTGCTACTACTAGTTCGTTCATTTTGGGTCCTTTAATGGGCGATATCGGAAGCTATCAGGACATTAGCTCTGAGTGCGGAGGCACATCAAGTCAGTGAGACAACGAAAATCGCGCTCCAGCTCTTACAGCCAAGCGGAAAGTCTGTTCGTCGACAATCGTGCGTTTATGAGAGGAACCAGAGTTAGTTGTCCTTTAACTCTCGACGATTAACCGCTACGATTTCCAAGCACTTCCAGCTACAATCGCGTTGATGTCAGAAATTGCCTATCCTTGGAAGCGATTCTGGTATCCACGGGGCGGCGAGATAAGTTTGGCAGACGATGGATTTCTTATAGATCCAGATGCTGAAAACGCAGGTTGCTTTTCCAGCGATGCCATCTCCTTTGAATCCATCAGCACCACGCCGTGTGTTGCGCTGCTAGGCGAACCAGGAATCGGCAAGTCGACCGCGCTTCGAGCGGAGTTTGAGGTGCTCAGAGAAGCACTCCATGGAGGCGACGATGAGGCGCTGTGGTTCGATCTGCGGGATTATTCATCGGATGACCGGCTCGAGAGGAAAGTCTTTGAGTCTCCAGAGGTCCAACGCTGGCGCGATAGCAACCACATGCTACATGTGTTCTTCGATAGCCTCGATGAAGCTCTACTACGCATCGACAACATCACCCGGGTTCTGCTTACAAATCTGGAGCGGCTTCCAAAACAGAAGTTGCGGCTCCGCATTGCCTCTCGTCCTGCCGATTGGCAGGTGACACTCGAACACGGCCTAATCAAAATGTGGGGCGACGATAACGTCAGCGTCTTCGAAGCAGCGCCGCTTCGGCGAATCGACGCTATCACTGCCGCGCGGCTGTCGAGCATTGATCCCGAGCGGTTTATGCAAGAAGTACTTGAAAGAGATGTGGCGCCCCTGGCAAACAAGCCGGTTACCTTAAAATTCCTCATCGGGGCGTTCGCAAAGAGCGGAGCTCTTCCTGTTAGCCGCGTGGAGCTTTACTGCCAGGGCTGCGCCTTGTTGTGCGAAGAACCTAGTCTCCAGAGAAGAGATGCGCCTTTAGCCAGGGGACGACTGGGGGCCGGCCAGCGGCTTGCAATCGCAACGAGAATCGCCGCAGTTACCCAGATTTCAAACCGATCGGCCATCTGGCTTGGGACGGATCAAGGGTTGGAATCGCAGGATGTTGCGCTCGACTCGCTTATTGGGGGAATGGAAGGTCAGGGCGCCGGTCAAGTCACCGTCGACCGGCAGGCAATACGGGAAGCACTGGATACAGGACTGTTCTCCTCTCGCGGGCTTAGTCGGCAAGGGTGGCGGCACCAAAGCTATTCGGAATATCTGGCCGCATATTATCTAAATGCCCATCGTGTGCCAGTACAAAGGTTGCGCTCTTTTCTCTTTCATCCCGACGGCTCAGGTAAAGTGATACCGCAGTTGCGGGAAGTGGCTGCGTGGCTTGCGGGAATGAACGCGCACGTATTCAACCTGCTGGTTCAATCAGATCCTGAAGTTCTTCTGCGAAGCGATATGGCGGTAGCCACCCATGCAGATCGTAGCAAGGTGGCGAGGAGGCTAATAGAAGGTTTCGAGTCAGGTGACGTCACGCGATCCATATGGGACATTCGAGGATATTTTGCTCGCCTGAACAGCCCAGAACTTGTGCAGATTGTTCAGCCATGCCTCACAAGCCGCTCTGTCGCAGCGCCGGCGAGGATTACGGCTATAGAAATCACTAGGGCTTGTCGTCTGAATAGTCTGCAACAGGATCTCGTGTCGATCGCATTGGACGATAAAGACGCTACTCTCGTCCGCGTTCATGCGGCGTCCACCATCGCCGAAATCGGGAACTCCGCCGCCCGCGCTGGACTTCGACCGCTAGCTTTGCAGCAATTAGCGGACGATCCCCAAGATGATCTAAAGGGATATGCATTAATCGCTGTTTGGCCTGAATATATCGGTATACAGGAGCTGTTTTTGACCATAACGCCGCCAAAGGCGGAGAACTATTTCGGAGCGTACCGCCGATTTCTTGATTCGAGTATCGCGGAACATCTCCAGCCTGAACACATGCATATTGCGATTCCGTGGGCGAGAGAACGTACAGGTGCTCGCGACAACTCCGATCCGGTCGGAAAACTCGCATCTAATGTGCTTGAGCGAGCTGTCGAGTATGTCGATTGTCCTGCTGTTCGCAGTTTGCTTGCGACCACGCTCGTCGTACGTAGGCGAGCATATATGGACTGTAATCGCATCACGGAAAGGCTCCGGGCTCTGGGAGATGTAATCCGGCATTCTCTCGCACACGAGATGTTCACAGCAGCCGCTTCTGAAAAGCACGGTTCCCTAATTGTCATCGACGTCTGCGGATTGAGCCAAAAGGACGTTCCGTGGCTGCTATCTGAACTCAAGACGGCCGACCCGCATGGCATCCGGTGCCTCATTGCTGACATAATTTCACGCAGACTGGACAGTCATGACGTTGACACTTTTGGCGCAGTCCTGGAGGCTGCAGACATAGACGAGGATCTTCGAGCCGCCGTTGAGCATGTGGCGGGAGTCGTATACATGGGTACTCGACAGGCGGAAGAAATGAAGGAATACTATGTTCTGTCAAAGCAGCATCAGCAGCCGGCCCCACTTCCTCCGAGCATTTCGGCCGCTGAGTATGTGGCCGAGACACTTGCTTCCAAAACACCGGGAGCCTTCTTTCGGATCTATTGGTGGTTGCATGAGCACAAAAACAAGTCGCACAAGGGCGCCGAGCCCTTGCCGGCCTGGTCCGAGGTAGACGAAGGCATTAGAACCGCGCTCATTGAATCTGCCCGCGAATACTTGGACACGACGCCTCCAGCTCCCGCAGGCTGCTGGTGGAAGGAGGGCAGATTTTCTTCTGGAATGATCGCTGGCTACCACGCACTACGTCTTTTGGCTCTTAAATCTCCTCAGTCTCTGGGCCAGCTTACGGATGATAACTGGAATTCCTGGGCGAGGATTGTCGTAACGTACCTACCAAACGGAACCGACAGTGCTCACTTAATTTTGCTGGTTAAAGCCTATGAGCGGGCGAAAGAAACATTCCTTTCCACACTCAGCGACGTAATTGACGGGGAGGACGCTCGCTATCAGCGAGCGTTGGTCGCGAGCAGCATCGTAGGTATCTGGAATGAGGAACTCGCTTCGATCTTCAGGTCCAAAATTGCCAGCGGTAATCTGACGGTGGGTGGTTTCGTCGATGTTCTGGGGAAGTTGATCGAAATGGGTGACTCCTATGCTAAGGAAAGGGCTCGCAGCCTCGCGACTGGTTCGGTTCCCAGCGAGGGTGAGGACCGCCGCAAGACAGTTTTGACGACTGCGGCATTACTGTCGCATAATCCTGCCGAATGGTCCGTGATGTGGCCGGTGTTTCAGGCGAACGAGAAATTTGGCATCGAGGTTCTGCAGGTAGTCGCGTCCCATCGTGAGTACACTAGCTTCGCAACGGAGATTTCTGAGAACGAGGTCGCGGACATCTGTATTTGGCTTTCCAAGCTCGGTCTCGATCAAGCTCGTGAACAAAACGGCGATTCAGGGTCTGTTACGGCACCCTTCACGTTAGCTAATTGGTGGAATGCGCTTATCCACTTCTTGACTCGCAAAGGTACCCCAGAAGCGTGCCAAGCCATTCGACGATTGACAGAGGCGCTGCCTCAATACGCGGGGCTGCAGCATAGCCTCAGACAAGCGGAGGAGCGCACTAGAGAGGCAACGTGGCTACCGCTCGCAATTGAAACTGTTATTCAACTGTCGGCTTTCGCCAGTTCTGGGCGGCTGGTCATGTCTATCCACGGAATCCGTACCCGAGGCAAATGGCAGAAGGAGGTAAATTCTCAACTGCAAGAGAACGGATTTAAGCATGAAATCCTTGACTATGATTTTTTCGGAGCGATGCGGTTCTTGATACCGTCACAACGGGCACGAAAAGTTGATTGGTTTCGAGGAGAGTACGAGAGACGGGTGAAAGAGTTCGGTACTGTACCTTCAGTCATCGCCCATAGCTTCGGGACATACCTCGTAGCGAACGCTATTGAGAAGTATGCGGAATTGCGATTTGACAGGATCATTCTATGCGGCGCAATCATCCGCAGGGATTTCGATTGGGATTCCCTTATCAGAAGCGGACGAGTGGGCGCGGTCCTGAACGAGTACGGAATGAAAGATATTTGGGCAAAAATTGCCGAAATATTTGTGGTCGATGCAGGTGCTTCGGGTGCAATTGGATTTGACACTTCAAGCTCATTGATTTATCAACGGCGAAGACCTCTGTTCCAGCATGGTGACTTCTTTTACCCGCTCAATTACGCGGAGAACTGGATTCCTTTCTTGAAGGGTGCCGAACCGTCTGAATATGCGACCGAGGTCAAAGCCTCAACTTTAGCTCGCGCCAGCCCTGGACTTTGCTGAGTCCCGCTGTCGCCTCTTGAACCGCTATGCTCGATTCATCGAGAGTGCGCGGGCGATTCCCGAACGCACGCTTTTTACAGATTACTCCCGGAAACATCGGCTTCGGAGCTCTGATCCGCTTGCGGCCAGGGCCGGCGGTGTTCACAGCATGAAGTCACGTGGCTAGCTCGCAAAGGTTGAACGAAACTGGCGGGCGATGCGGAAGTGAATAAAGGGAGGTTGTTAGTTGCCCCGGCCGTTATTCGCTAATATCGGGAGCTATTTTCCGACCGCGGTCGCTGCGTCTAAAAGGCTATGGTGCGACAGCACGGGACAAGCGATATTTACGACAACCTGAAACACCGGCCAGAAGGAGTCCGAGTAGCAGTGGATAAGCCGGCTCCGGCGTGGGTGTCGTTGAAACAGCAACATTGGTCATTGTAAATTCGCTATAGCAATTAAATGGGAGCGGGTTCGGTTGGCAGTCAAAAGGATAAAAAAAGAGGCTTGAAATGGGGTCCGCCGTGATAATTCCAACGAAGCCGGTTTGGAGCATTCCCGCGTTTCCGTACATGTATACGTTCCCGTCACCAGACATAATGAAGTCGGCACCGAAAGCGTAAATGGGCTCGCCAAACGTCCAAGTATAAACGTCGTGCTTGTCAAGAATGCCTGTCAACGAATCACTAGAAAATGAGGGTATGGAAGGCACACCGCTTTCGGAATTTTCGTGATCGATGATGACCGTCATTCCATCGCTGGCATGCGACAACGCGATTCCATCGTCTTCCCTCGCCGGAAAGGGAATAGACACAATCGATTCGGCCCAATTGGCGCTATCGAGACTGATGGTGGTCAGGGCGTTCTGGCCTCCCAGGGTAATGGCATTTTGCCAAGCGGTTCGATCGTAATAGGTGGCGACTCCATCTCCATAGAGAGGCTTGTGAACAGAGCACAGCAGAGTTGCCAATCCACAACAAAGTGCGAGTGCA
Source organism: uncultured Acidobacteriaceae bacterium (assembly GCA_963795445.1). GTDB lineage: Bacteria > Acidobacteriota > Terriglobia > Bryobacterales > Bryobacteraceae > Bog-105. Next base: position 184,532 of record CAWCHX010000008.1, read on the forward strand.
CGAATCGACCAAACTTTCATTGAGGAACGGCTAACTGTAACAGCGCGGCCAATTCGGGTCAAGCAGGGTCAGTACTGAGTCGCGGCTCGTATTGCAGCCTTAGTTTTCACGCAGCTAGCGTAATTGCTTAGCTCATACGCTTTCTTGTGGATTTAGTCAGAATTCGCGTCGCTGCCTCAATAAGTACTAACAGTACAATCAACAAGTACTAACGGTGCAATTAACCAGTAGCTCTGCCAGCTTTTCCGGCGGCTGGGACACCTTTCGGTCACGCGTGAATCGGAATGTCCGGAGGTGTCGATCATCGGAACTCTAAGCATTGAGGATCAGCGTTGAGCAACAGAACGTCGATTCGAAAAGATAAGAGCTCTACGCATGAGAAAGGCCGCACATAACAGTGCCGGAACCGGCGAATGGCAATCTTTAGCGTTGTTCAAAGCCATCCGCTGATCACGCCCTGTCAAGCCTTAACGGCGGAAGCGACGAAGAACTATCGTTGGCTGCTATGCCGAATGCGGCATAGTCCGGCATTCGACATTGTGGCTAAAGCCGGAGCTAGTGGGTCAAATAGAATTCACCAATTGGACAGCGGCCGATCACCTGAGGCACTCCAAATTTGCCGGTCTTCGAGACGATAAGGATCCCGTTGGAAGTCCTGGAGCGCGTTCACGCCTTCTTACGAACTAAGGCCAGAGCGTAAAGGCACATCCCTGTAAAAGGCGTCGCTGCGCGGCCTGCTAGTCCTCAAAGCTTGCGCACTAATTCGATCAACCCTATCAAAACGAGAATCTCTGGAACGATGAGGATTGCGACACCCATGAGGAGAGGCGACGTCTCTTCCGGGCGATCCGGGATCTCACGAAGCAGATCCGGGTGTTTACCCGTCACTCTTGACTCAGAATTGTATCGCAATTGAATTGGGCCCCAGGACTGCTTGCAAAATTCGCGTAAACCATCTCGGCTGATCCCGCAGGCGCACTGCGAACGGCTAGTAGAGTTCGTTTTCCGGCATTGAGGACAGCACCAGCGATCGTCGATTCCAGAGGCGTGCCTTCGGTTCGTAAACGGATGCTGCAATCGCCTTAACGTCTGCAACGGTCGGCTCTTTTTCGACGCGAAAATGACGCATCACAGCCAAGGTGAGAAACGGAGGCTCTTCCTCTCGGAAGAATCCTAAAGCAGGTACTGTTTTTACGCCGAGCAAAGCCGCTGCTAAGCTCAGTACCAAGCCATGGACATCGATCCATTCCGACCGCACTGGACGCATAAGGATTGCGGAGGCATTGTCGTAGGAATCGACAAGGTGTTTCAGTGCACAAAATGCAAAAAGACAGGAGAAGCGATTGGCACCGTCATTCCTGGCGATACAGAGAACCAGGCCGAATATTTCGCGTGCCATCCCGAACTCGAAGTGGCGCTTATGGAAGCCGGAAAACCAGGAGCGTACGCGGCCGCCAAACAAGAACGGCAAGGCCTCATTTATAGAACTCAGGCCTTTGCTGGAGCGCGCATTTCTGCCGTAAAGAAACGACTCGGATAACTAACTAGGCAGGACTGTCCGGAACTTCCTATTCGGACCACAGTGCAGCCTTACTGAACACGCGGCTCGATGTTCACAGATTGTCCACATTCCGAGCAAACGAACGCGATCATCGAAGAGAATCCGGGAAACGTCCGATTTGTCCCGCAGTTTGGGCAGGTGTAGCTGCAGATCCCATTTGGAGCAACTGGTCGCGCCAACTCAGCCAGCGCCTGATCGATCTCAGCGGCCGGCACGGTCCGAATAACCGCTTCGCACTCGTTGCACATCAGATCAGCTTCATCGCCACGCAGCAAAGGGAAAATACAGCCGCAGCAATCCGCCCCGAGGCTTTCATGCGGAATGATCGGCAGTTCCTTATCGTTCATTGACCGCGTTCAGCTCATTCCACTTCTCAACGATCTGCTCGATGTGGGCGCCAGGCATCGGCGGTGTACGACGCCGGCAGAGTGGACACTGTACGCGATCCGCTTCGAGGTCTGGGTTTTTCTTGCAATGTTTGCAGCGTAGAATCGCGATCGGTTCGCGGCCTTCTTGTAAGAGCCATTCCTCGCCGTCAAAATCGATCGGTTCCATAATCTGGTCATTGTAGTTGCCCGAAAGGGCGACTGCGGATTGGCCCCGAGAATCCGGGAACGCGGAAAGCACAACGTTATCGTGCCGATTTACAGAAGCGGATCACAGAACTAGAACGGTCCCATGGCGAGCTGCGCGGAGCCTTGATTGCCGCGGGCCGGCGGATTAGTAAGTTGCGCCGCAATGACAAATCTCTACCGGTGCTCCGGCGAGTGTTGAAGGACGCAAGAAGCATCGCGAAACGGCCACCTGATTTAACCTGAACGTGTATGGCGAAACGCCGCACGCGTGCCGATCAGGAGCGCATTCGCCAGGAAGTCCAGGAACTCGCGAAGAAGCCGCCCGGCGAGCCAATGGCGCCTTCGGGAATCGGCTTCGCAAAAAAACCTGACGAGGTTCTTCAAGAACAGAACATTTGCAGCGCCACGTGTCCGCACTGCGGGGCGGTCCTAACGTTCCCCGGCTTTGAAGTGATCTATGCGTTTGTCTGCCGGGAGTGCGGAGAAGGCGTTGATCTAAAGCCGAAGGAGCAATGAGGTCGGTGTCCGATCACCTGAACCCCCTGCCTCTGTGGGCGCGCCATTACATCCACGAGTTACACACACGCGCTGATCCGCAAGGAACAATCAAAGAGCTGTACGAATTGAAATGGCAAAAGAAGGCGCTCACTGTTCTTGTCGGTAAACTGAAGGCGCGAATCCGCCGGCTGGAGAAAAGTCGAACACGCTAGCGGCCGGCGAGGCCCTGCTTCTGCATCCGCCATTGGTGTACGCGCTGCGGGCTGACCCTCCATCGCTTCCCGTTGCCTTCAACAGTTACATCCTGATCGGGATCGAAGCACCAGAGCTTCGCGCAGCGTTGGATACCCTGATGCGCCGCGTCAAACAGACCGGCAGCTTCTAGCGTAAAGGATTCGCCGATCCCGCCTTTCCCGGTTACCTCGACTTTGCACTGCAGTTCTAGCGAGTCCAAATAGTAGGTACAGTAGTTGAGGGGTGAGGTGAAATGAGAGTAGTTTTCATCGCTCTGATATGGTCCGTCGCGCTACGTGCGCAACTAGACCCGAGTATCTATAAGAATTCTCAACCGCCTCCGAGTCCGCTCGACAATGCTATTAGGTTGCAGCAGATACGGCTACAACAGCAACAAATTGAATATCGACAGCAGCAACTTGACTTAGCGCGACGCAGGCAGGCTATGCCTCCAGCGCCACAACCAGAGGTATATCAAAGCCAATCGGCTAAGACGGAAGACAAAGGGCCGCTTGAGACCACTGGCTTTCTTAATGGAAGAGTTTGGCAATCGCTGAACCTTACTGAGAAAGTGGTCCTCATAGCCGGACTTTACGACGGTCTAATTTATTTTGAGGCAAGGGCTGATATCGCGGAAGGACCGACTTCCGCAGCAGCCCATGCTGATGTCCAGAAGCGCTTCTCGGCGCCCTCCTTCACGCGCGGAGAAATGGCCAAACAGATAGATGACTTGTATAGTCATCCGGCGAACGTGAACCTTCCCATCGTGGATGTTATTCAAGCCGCAGTCGCCATTTACCATGGATCAACTTACGCTGACGTAGAAACCACGATGCTGGCACCAGCCCGACAGGTCTATAGCGCCATTTCGGATAGCCAGAGGCAATAAACCACATGCGCCGCTGGCGCCTATTGTACTCTGCCACACAAAGTAATCTGTGGGCCAGTTCAGCGCTTCAGCCGATACGGTTAAAAGGGTTGAATCAATGGCAAAGTACGTATTCTGCAAAAGCGAAGCGTGCCGACTCCGCAAGAGTCGCATTGGCATCGAAGGCAAGAGGCTCCCGAAACCAGATTCGCCGGCAGTATATAAATGCCTGCAATGCAACCAGGAATTTACGTATCAAGTAGCCGATATCAGGCAGTGAAAGAGTCGAAGTGAAGAGCTTACGCCGCTCTATTTTCCGACCACGTTCGCCGAACCAAATCGCTGAGAGCCTGCTGCCTTGCCGTCACGAAAGCGCTATAGAAGCGTTCCGTCATTATTACGCTCGTATGGCCCAACAGAAGCGATACGCTTCTTGTATCCACACCCTTGCTCAGTAAATCCACAGCGAACGTATGGCGGAAACGGTGTGGATGACCGTGAGGGACGCCGGCCGTTTCGAATACCGGCTTCAGTTTCCGGCGCCAGAGATCCGTCACCGTCTCGAGCCGAGTTGAACCGGACACGAAGAGGTATCCGCCTGGCTTCGGCTCAATAGCACGCAACCGCTCGAGCAGATTCGGTTGAACAGGGATGCTCAGTTTTTGAGCGTGCGGAGCTATGATTTTTGAAGGAAAAAGGACTGGAGAGAACTTGCCGAGAGACGAACCTGAGCTTACTTCCCGTGAGACCAGAGAGGAAGAAGACGATCGCTTGAACGAAGAGGACGATGAAGACGAAATGAAACGTCAAGAAGAGAAAGACGACGAGGAAGGCATTCGCAGCGATGATATGCGCGCGAACTCGACTTGACCTCCATTCCGAAGCTGCCTGTAATCCCTATTTGTTTTCTTGTTTGGAGGCTCGCCACTCATCATGGGATCGCAGCAGGAAATCGTAAATCTCAAACTGAGTGTCCAAAGTGAGCGTCATCGATTCTGTTATCGTTTTCCCACTTGGATCAGTGATTGTGACGGTTACCTCTGGGGCCTGCTCACCGAGAATAGTCAGCCCCCAATTTGGAGCATCCGATTCCGCCAAGAACCGATCGTACGCCACTCGGCATTTGTGACCAAGATCTGCCGAAATGTTCTGGCTAGAGAAGCCCCGATCCATAACGCTTTCCTTTCTGATGATGATCCTCTTCGCGGCACTTTCGTCGAATCGAACTTTAGCGGCTTTCGCGGTCCTGGGTTTGACCCTCAGTTCTTTTTCCAAACAGCGCGTCCCCTTCATCGAAAAACAGAATAATCTTCTCGTATTCGGCCCCTCTCGCTGCTTCCGCCAGGCCTTGCTCGGTTTCTCCAGAGAACGGTTCTAGTCGCGCCAGTTCGTTCACTATCGCGTTGGCCTGCGCCTCCGCTTCCTCCAGATTGTCGCCGGGGATCGTCAGGGCTTCCACCGGCGCGCTGAGTTGCCCTTTGAACACCTCCAGGAACCAACCCTCAGAATGCTTTTGTAGCAGAACTCGAAAATCTGCGTGCTGGGCCTGATACGTCTCTGCTTTTTCCACGGTGCCGTGCATCGTATCACGCGCGGGGAGAAGTGTGTGAGGCCCAAGGAGAAGATGAGCAGACAAAAGTCGGTTAGCAATTTGGAACACGCTGACCGAAGAAGGTTGGGCTGCGTCCGAGCGAAGCTCAACTCGGCCGATATCGTAAGACCTACGCCTGGGTGATGGCGAATCCCAGGCACTTGAACAAGCCCGTTGCCTACAAGCATCCGAGTGGTGCAGTCATTTGGGTCAACCTTGAGCCCACAGTAGAACGCGTGGTCCAAGCGAACCGCAGCAGTCGGGTGCACCAAACGAAGAATGAGGCAAAATCGTTTCTATAATGTTCTCGCGTTCCAAGCGCGAGTGATCTCATGAACTGTTAAGCTTAACCTGGCCGTTTCTGGGGCGAACAAGAGGCGAATATGCTACGCTTTTCGAGTGCGCTGTTGTCTGGTCCAGATGCTTGGCAAAGACGACAATACGCACAGCCTGACGACACAAGCGTCCAGCGTCTTCGATGCGGCGGATCAAGGCGTTCGGGAGTGGGCAAAGCTGTGGTGGTTCGATCCCAAAGCGACGTTACGAGTTCAGTCCTGCGATGAGTCCTGGACCGTATCGCAGGATCGCCTCAGACAGTGGCGCTTAAAACGGGGCGATGCTTCTTGGCGATCAGTCTAGCTTCTTGTAAAGCACGTCTCAGCAAATGCAGCACCTTTGCATTCTCTGGATTGTGTCGGGAACTTGCGAATATGACGCCCAGCGAAGATCAGGATGCCACGCAATTCCGCATGCGATCTTTCCAGTTCGGCGATCCGTTCGGCGTCTGTCACAAGAATAGGTGGGCTGGCCGATAGGCGATTCTCAGCTTTAGAATCTTGCGGGCTTGGCTAAAATGAACGCCGTGAATCAGGATGAGGAGCCGGAGCGGATCACGTCGACGCGGACGATGCACCGAGCGTCCTGATCGGCGCCGCTTAGCGCACTGTCTTGGCGAGAAGGGACACGATCCCAATCGTAAGGCCCATAAACCCAAATATTAACGACGCCCACTGAGAGACGTATTTCATCCGGTTATCTCGAGCTGACGCTTCGGCATCCCGAACCTGACGCGCTAGTTTTCGCATAGATTCCGCCCGCAGAAAGCGATTTCCGAACCTACCCTCCTCCCAATGGGATTCGCACGGCCCTTCGATCTGAAGATCATTCTCGGATAACAGATATCTTTCAGCTCTTCTCTTTAGCAGCCGACTTTCGATTTCAGCTACTTCGTCCGTGTAAGCAGAACACTCAAACTCCATTTGGGCTTTCAGCCCACGGACGAAAGCGATCTGTTTGCCCCGGGCTGCTTCCGCGATTTCAATCTGGCGGGCCGCTCTCAATTCCTGTTCTGCTTCCCGAAGTTCCCTCAATCGTCTCTGTTCCACGCCCATAAAAGGCAGCGTCAGCCATTTCATCCGACAACCTCCGAATCACAGCGCAGTTGAAAGTTCACAGATATACCGTACGACGGAATAAGGAAAGCGAGGCTGCGTGGCCCGCGTTCACTCTTACTGGCTCTTCGGACCGCGCCTTCTGGCACGGCCAATCTATCACAAGGAATGCTGCAGTTCCGCATTGATGCGGAGTGGATACAATTGGCTGCGGAGGCGAACCATGGCGGCAGGAGGAGCCGCGGCTGCGGCTGCTGCTAGAGGCAAGGCAATTAAGGCATCGGGCGTTCTGGTGCGCCTCAATCCGGCGGAATTTGTGAAAATTCTGAGTCGTGTGCCGGATCCCTTGGTGGTGACTGCTACGGGGGGCATTTTCACCAATAATTACCAGTATTTGATGGGCTATAAAGGACTCGCCTTCTACACCAAGTCAGCCGAGCCGCGAGAGGATGTCCGAGGCTTAGTTGAAGGTTGAGAGGCGGCGGTGGCGGCCGGTTCGTTAGAATCGATTCGCCAAAAACAATCCTGGAAAGGGATACCACCGCCGTGAAGAAACCGTACCATATTGTGAGCCGGGAGGCTGAAACAGCAGCTGCCAGTCTGGAAGAGTTCGCCAAAACGAACGGACAGATTTTATTGCCATTGGTGGAGCTAATCACACAGGCGCGGCTGGCCGTCGATGAAGTAATCGACAGCATTGGCCGCCAGACTATCGAGACGATTTTGAGCTTGAGCGCCGAGCAGATTGCCGGGCCGCGCACCCGGGCAAGAGCAGCGGCGACATCAAGCTGGCACGGATCGCAGCCGGGCCGCGTTAGTCTGGCCGACCGTCAGAGTCAAAGTGAAGCGCCCGCGCCTGCGTCATAAGCGGGCCGGGGAAGTGAGCGTGCCGGCGTATGACTCGCTGCAAGAGAACAGTGCGACGGCGCAGCGCATGATGGGCGCGTTGCTGCGAGGCGTGTCCACACGTGAATATGGCAGAGGTGCTGCCCGATGACGGCGGAAACCGCGGGCATTTCGCGCAGCAGCGTGAGTCGGCAGGCAATCAGGGAAATGTGGAACAACTACGGCAATTACGAGAATGGCGCTGGGATCAAGCCGATCTGCTGGTGCTCTACATCGATGGCCAACGCTTCGGTCGCATCACGTAATCAGTGCTGTGGGCGTGGACCGGAGCGGAAGCAAGCATGTGCTCGGCATTCAGGTGGGCGCGACCGAAAACGCGGCAGCGGTGAAGCAGCTGTTGACAAACTTACGCGATCAGGGACTGCCGACGGATCGTAAGTACCTGTTTGTGATCGACGGAGCCAAGGCGTTGCGCGCCGCCATCGACGAAGTTTTCGGCACCGAGCAGCCCGTGCAGCGGTGCCGCAATCACAAGATGAGGAACGTCATTGACGAACTGCCGAAAGAGCAACACGCTCAGGCGCTGAACCTGATGCGCGCGGCGTGGCGGGTTTCCGATGCCGAGGAAGGCGTGAAGCGTCTGGAACAGTTGGCGCGATTCCTGGAGCACGGACATGAATCGGCAGCCCGCAGTTTACGCGAAGGCATGGCCGAGATGTTCACTATGCAACGACTGCAACTTCCTCCGTCACTGTACAAATGCCTGGGAACGAGTAACGTGATTGAAAGTCCACAAAGCGGCGTGCAAAGAAGAACGCACAATGTAACACGTTGGCGCGACGCCAGCATGGTCGAACGCTGGGTCGCTTCGGCCTGGTTGCTTACTGAGAAACACTTCCGCAAGGTCATCGGCCATCGAGATCTCTGGGCCCTCGCTGTTGTCCTCGGAAGAGAACACAAACCAAACGCCTCCTCTGAGAAAGTGGCGTAACATGCAACGCAGCCGCCCTCAACCTTCAACTAAGCCTGGGACACCGTCCCGAGCCGCTGCAATTGCCCGCTGGCGCCGAAGTGATCGCTGCAACAAGCATCTGGATACCCAAGTAGGGAGCCGCAGGGGTCAACGCACTTGTTTTGCTCCGCGAGTTTTCCCGACTCTTGCGCGCCACTATTCCTAGATTGCGCCGCCACCTGCAGTTCTAGTGGCTACGTTCCGACAATCACGATCAATGAAGCTCAGGTTGCTCTCTGCGAGTTGCGTTTGGACAGCGACCGCGCGGATACGACTTACCGCAATAGTAGTCGCCGTTAAGCGTTATTATCGGAAGCTGTTTCGATGGTACGGGTTCAGATCGCATGAAGCACGGCAGAATTCCTATACTCCTTGGAAGCATCAGACTCCGCACTGTTTCTTATTCGGGGGTCAAGGCGGCGGTTCGTGGTCTATTTTTACTCCGCCGCGTACAATTCGGCGATAAAAATTGCAGTTCAACAAGAACTGCACATAAAAACCATTACGGATTCGATTAAAGATCCCTCAGAAGCACCCGGCGGGTGTCTTAGGTCCGCCAACTGAACTCGTCCGATTAGTAATGGAACGCAACCCGAAATTCTCGGAACTGGTGGTTCCCTTCTCCAATGAACACGCGGAATCCACATCTGAACGCAAAGACACCTGCCACGATGGATTGGCTGATCTGCTCGCTGCAGTTCAACAGTCCGAGGAATTGATTGTCCGTAGTGAAAATCTGCTGAAGCAGTCCCCCCGTGATCCTTCTAAACCAACTCCGGTCGGAGACGAGTGAGCTCTCCGAATAGGGTGGGAAGGTCAAGGCGGATCAGAGCGTCGAGCGCGAGCTTGCCTGGTTCTCGCTTTTTGGCCCTTGAATCAGGTAATCGTCAGCCAGATGCCAGCGGATCATCATACTTTCCAGATCGCTTTCGGTGATCGGCTCGGGAACAGCAGCTCTCATACTGACTACCCCTAACAGTTAGATTGATCCCGTCCTCGTTAGGTCACTAGGGTTAATACTTGCTCGTGATCGCGCAGAACGTTAAACTTCCGAACGAATGCTAGGATCCCGTACCTCGGGATGAAAGAAGATCAAACATGGCATTGCAGGACTTTGTTGAAGAAGTGCAGGTCCTTGGGCGGGACCTCGTCGATAAAGTGAAGTCTCTGATTCACGAAGGCAACGTTCGACGCATCATCATCAAGGACGTCCACGAAAATACATTTGTGGAGATTCCAGTTACTGTAGCCGCAGTCGGGATGGTCTTGGCGCCCGTCCTCGCCGCGGTAGGCGCAATATCCGCTCTCGTTGCAAAGTTCACCATTGTGATCGAACGAGCCGAATCCGGGAACTCGGGTCCACCGAACACGCCAGCAGCATAGTCTACCGTCGTTGCCGTGAGTCTCAGCCCCACCGTTAATATCCAATAGCGGAAGCAATTCTGCGTCGCCTCGACGAGAATGCAAGCCTACCAGACCGACGCGGGCTGCGCTGTCATCGGAAACAACGACGGGTGGACCGGTCAAGCGGCGTTGTTGTGTTGGTGTTTACGGCACGACGGCCGGCAGCGTCGAGGAGCGGAATAGTTCAAGCACGTTGGATGGCCAAATCCCGACTTGCTGTTCCCGCTGCCGCCGGAAGGATTTGGTGTGATGTCGAAGATGATGTTGTCGGGGTGTGTGGAGTCGCCAGCGAATAAGCTCGCAGGTCCCGGAACGGCGGACAGCGTGTTTGAGGCGGCCATGTGGTCATAGCCCAGCAAATGCCGGACGCGCCACCCGATATTGTGATCGGCGCAGGAGGTGTCGCCGCTTACGCCGACGCCACCAACAATTGTATGGCCTGCGGCGTAAAGCCCGAGCCCACCGCCGAACACGTTGACTCCGCCGATCTTTCTGCCAATCATCGGGTCGCCGCTTGTCCCGTATAGTGAGGAAGCTCCAGCGTACGCTACGTGCGGGTCCACCGGATTGCTGAACTGCAGCCCGAACAAGCTGCCTCCCGGCTGCGCGGCAGAGTAAAGGTTCGCGGTAGAAAGGGCGAGCCCCTCTGGCTGCCCGGAACCATTGCTGCTTGAGCTCTTGTCGAGGCCGAAGGCGTTGCCCGTGTTTGCCTTCTGTGCGGAGATAGCGCGGCTTCCAGGCCATTGCGCCCCACGCGACGTCCCGGAAAACGCCACCGCGCAAACCACACCGTCCCGATCCACGATCGTCGCCCACATCTGATTATTAAGACCGCTACTCTCCTGGCTAGTCGCTGTGACGAGTGCGTTCTTGAGCGCCGAGTAGTCCGGCAATTGGCCACAGCCATTTGGATTCTGATCGTCCCGGTCATCAGCAGCCGCGCGCGAAGGTGCAGCGCTCATGAGCACAAATAAACCAACGGCTGCCGCGAAAATGTTTTTTTGTAATGTCATAGTCCAATCCTTTCCGAGTACCCGGACTAGCGTATAACGTACCGTTGCCGTTGTCTATCGGCATGCTCGATCCGGACATCAACATACGCATGGACGGAATGTACCGCAGTCGCCGTTTTCTCGCAGACAATTAGAATCGGCAACAAATCACTAATCTGGCAACCGTATCCATAGTCACAAATCCACTTACACGGTCCGGATTAGTCTTCTCGCGAGCTACCCGAGCGTCCCACTCCTGCCCGACGATATGCCGCAGCCTGGCCGTTATCTGTTGTTATCGGTAGCTGTTTCTATGTAAATGGATACGGTCATCGGACGGTGATCGAGTTGAATCGCACACAGTTCTGATAAATCTGCCCTGGGCGACTAGGCAGGATGTATTTCTTGATCGTCGATCGGCGATCGAGACGTGAACAGGCTTATCGACTTTGTGTGGAAATGGGATTTGAGAATGTTTCGAGAGCGGGACTTTCCTCCAAATCATCCCCGGCCCGTTCCCGATTCAGACGCAAATTAGTTGCACTGGCTCGCGCGATCCTGCTCTATGTAAGTAGAATAAAACATCACGATGACCAACCGACTGCTTGTCTTTCTCTTGTTAGGCCTGAGTTCTGCAATCGTCGCTTTGGCGGCAGATGTTCAGGCTCCGAAAGATCCCGCCGGCATGAAGCGCTATGAAGGAAGCCAAATCATTGGCTACCGCGAACCAAAATTCGATGAATTTCTGCTACCTCTTGGCCCTCCTACCGATGTGACCACGCCCAAGTACGCGAAGAGCCTGAAAATTGAAGGGCTCGTGAGTTTCTATACGTACTTGGCACCGGCTGGCCGCACGAACACCGAGTTATTTCGCAATTACAAGCAGGAGTTTCAACGCATGGGTCTCATGGCGCTCTACGAAAAGGGAACTGGTGACAAAGGATGGTTCGGACCCGGATTCGGACAGGTGGCAAAGGACAGCGATATCGGGGACATTCTGGCGTATAACGAAAGCCAAGAACGAGTCTTGGTAGCTAAGTCAAAAGATGCGACACCAATTTACTACTACGCGTTTGTCACTGTATATCGGGATGGCAACATGCCCGACAGGCTTCGCGGCAGTGTGATCAAGGATCGGGCCATCGCGCAGTTAGTGGTTGTCGCACCCGAAAAAATGGAATCAAAGATGACCTTCGTCAACGCCGACGACATGTCAAGAGCCCTAGTCGAAAGCGGGAAAGTCACTCTTTACGGCATCTACTTCGACAACGATAAAGACTCGGTGCGGAGCGATTCCCAGCCCACCCTGCAAGAAATTGCCAAGCTTTTGACTGCGAGCCCGAAATTGAAAATCCAAGTTGTGGGACACACCGACAATCAAGGAACGCCCGACTACAACCTTGACCTCAGCCGCCGCCGCGCTGCAAGCGTAGTTCGAGCTTTAAGTTCCAGCTACGGTGTGCCTGCCAGTCGCCTGTCCGTTTTCGGATGCGGACCTTATTCGCCCGTCGCGTCGAACGAAACGGAAGACGGCAGAGCTAAAAATCGGCGAGTGGAACTGGTGAAGTGGTGAGCCTTTGCCCCCTCTCAATTTCCCTCCATCATATGCGCAGCCCCACGCTTGGGGAGCGAAGGATAGCTCGAAGGACCCACACAACTTGGTGTCGCGATTATGTAAGAGAAATCGAAAGCGAACTGGCATCGATTTCACCCGCGGCGCTCCAAATTATAGATGCGAGGCTGACCGCTGTCTAGCCCATGCGTAACAGCGGAGCGTTAGTTCTGAGACCATGGTTCGAGATTGTCGGGCTATGGACAAAATCCTCGGCGTTAAGAACAAATATCGTGGAATGTCTGGTAATGAACCAAGTGCCAATTTCCGGGTGGCCCGTCACACGACCACAACGGCGAAAAGATGGCGCGAAGGTGATCAAATGTCTCCGAATCATCTCGCTCGAACCACGACCGACGAATGGCGGTCCTCAGCTCCCTGATATACAAGATAGAAACTGTCAGCCGCGCCAACGAGAAGGCTCGGAGGAGGAATAGCTACATCAGTCAAGGACCAGACAACGCGCCCCGAGAGGTCATACTTCGCTATGAGGAACGTTCCCGATTTTGCGTCGGATTCCGTCACAACGATCCAGCCGTCCTTGAGGGAGGCAAGATAGAAAGAACCGCCCCACGGGCTATCTACCGGCATTGCCGTTGACCAGTTCTGCCTCAGAGAAGAATTAAACGAAGCAAGGTGGAAGCGGATGCGGTTCTGCTTCGGGCTGCCCGTCGAATAGAGCGCAACGCACGAGTTCGACGGATCAGCCGAAATGACCCCATTCCAGCCTTGGAACTTGATTTGAGAACGCACCTGGCCGGCATCATCGAGCTCCATCAGGTGCATCCAGGGCACGCCATATCCGCTGCTCAGGACGCAGGCGGCTCCATGCTTTAGACTCGCCGCTGAAGGCAGGTCCCAACTTGACGGGAAGCGTCTCCGCCAATCGACCTTGCCCGCCACATCGAGCCTGATTAGAACCATCGGGGACTGATCGCCCATTGCAAGGAAATGATTGTCAGACAGTGCCAGAAGCCCTTTGTATCCAGGACCGCTTCCTGCGACTTTCACCGGCATGCCCAATTTCGCTCCATCAAGTAAAGCGAAATCCGCGCCGTCCGCGTAAATGGCACTCCCGACTGCGTGAGCATGGCTGGCAAGAATTGCAAGTTTTCCGCTAGTGGATGCCGCTAACGCGAAGGAGCTGGTCTCTGGGAAACGCGGGCAAATCGAATCAGGGAGCCGATGGTCACTGACAACCCTCCCTTTAGAATCGACGTGCACCAGGCGAGGCTCCGCATCGAATCGCTCGGAAACAAGCCATAAATCCCCAAATGAGTCGGTTGTTGCCTGGTCGAGAACGGACGCGGTTACCCCTTTAATCGCTTGCTTCCAAACGATGTGGGAACCGAGACTCTGTTGGGGTGATTGGGCGAACAGGTGCCCGGCTAGGAGGAGAAGCCCTGATAACAAACGAATCCTCAAAGAGGTTACTCCGGTGATCAGATCATCTTAGCCGTTCTCGCTGCTTCAATGGGCTTATGGTCGGCCATCCGTACATTGGACTCTACGGGTTACTGTGAGTCTCTGAGTGGCATGCCTGCGTTGTCGACAATCTAGAAGTTGGGCAAGATGTGTTCGGAAAGCTCTGCCACCGTCGGCCCTTCCCAGAGCCGCGGATTGGGACTGCTCGTTCATTCAGGCGCTGGCCGCCGTTAAGGGGAAATATCGCGAGGTAACTCGATGGTGAAGGAGGAGCAGAGCGGGCTTTCTTCACGTCGCCTGTATGTGACCTCTCCAAAGTAAACACTGCGCGACAAGGGGAGTAACTATCTGCATAGCTCGACGATTTTTGCAAAGGCCTGCGCAACAGTCTGCGACGAGCGAACTGGCCGCGTGGTCAATACTGGCAGAGGATGGTTGAATGGACGAGAAATTTAGGGACGTTGACCGATTTCATCAAGCGCTCGCAAATCTGGCGCATGTTGAGCGCGAGAGTTTTAGGAACCTGATTGGCGGCTGTCTAGACCCGACCTTACGCGAGAGGCATTTGACGTACAGCTACCAGCGTGCGGCGATAAATGTTGAACTGTTGGTGGCGATTACCGATAGTAGACAATTTCAGGCGATGACGATGCTGACGCGAGCTATTTTTGAAATTTCCGTTGAGATGGCAATGATCAGCCGCGAGCCGAACGCATCGGAAAAGATCGAAGCATTCAACAACATCGAAAAAATGAGGGCGGCAAACAAGATCGTAAACTTTGCGGGTCAACACCCCGGCGCCGCGGTTCATAGTGATACGTATCGTCAGTTCCTGAGCCAATTTGAGGCTGCAATCCGGGCTGAGCATGCTCGACTATGGCCCGGCACAAAAATGTCGAACGTCCAGCATTGGACGCTGAGGAAGCTCGACGAAAGGGCGAAGGAGGCCGGCGACATATTCGATCAGCTTTATCAGGTCAATTATTCAGAGTTAAGTTGGTTTGCTCATGGCGGCACCACCGGCGTGATGACCATGACGAGCGAGGCCGCTGCATACCTTACCGGACAATGCTTCAAGCTGGCGGCGGACGCCTACGCAGAAATTCTGGAAATCATGATAAAGGAGTTTCGACTTGAGATTGTGGATGACATAATCCGAACGCGCATCGAGCATGCTCGGTTCGATCCATTTGCTGAAACGCCAGAAGAAAAAGCGGCATTGCTGAAAGCGATGGGCGTGGTGGCGAAAAATTAAAGTGTCGCGTCAGAGCGGGACGTTGGAAAAACGATAGAACGTGTATAACGGCGAAGGGTAGACCTAAAATCCACTTCTCCATAGAGTCCTGTAGCCTTGCCCTTTTGACTAAAGGTCCGCGATAACGGCGAATATCGGGACCTAACACAGCCGTCCACAGGGGCGCATAGCGCGCACGCGTTTAAGTGCCGAATCGGGGGATGAGTCTTTTAATGACCAATTCCCCGGCGAGCGCCGAACACCAACTGCTTCGCCGGTGGCGAAGGATCGGTATGAACTCAATAAAATCAGAAATCCTCTGTCATAAGTGGCGCAGGCGAGACTGCTCAAGTTCGGACTTAGGCCAAACCGTTATGCTGTTCTGATACCAATCAGGGGTTGGCTGCCAAAGAACGGAATCGCGCAAGGAGTGATCGGTAACGCTATTTGGTGGGCAGTTGTGTTCGTTGTAACCGATCGCACCCGACTCCGCCCGTTCCTGACATATGAAATTCCAATTCCGATATGGGCTCTTACTGTCATCTTCGCCGGTGCCTCGCTGGCCTGAGGACTAGGACGCGAAGGCGTCGAGGAATATACTCGTTCAGCGCGGCCCCCGCGCTACAATAGCAGACCGTTCCATTTCATGACCTTGGCGCTCGCTCATCCACTGCTTCCCACAGCAGTGTCAGCACTGTTTGTCCTGACCCTTGGTGTTGCGGCTCCGGAATGGCTAATTAAGCAGCGCTACAACCCTGACGAAGAGCGCGACCCCCCGTTCGTACACCGTTCGCAGATTAGGTTCGTCATTTATACGGGTGAGCTGCTGTTTTTGACCTGGCAAGCTCCCCGGTTTGTAAAACCGCCTTTCCCGGCCGGAATGCCCGACCGAGCGTACGATTATCTCTTTACGTTCCTGATCTTCCAACTGCTCATAGCGTGGCTCCAACTGGTACGTTATGAGCGTGCAAAGCTCTTCGCGGAACAGGCTCCGGAAGATCGAACGCCAACCTATCGGCGGCTCACTTTGCTCTCGGTGCTGTTTCTGTTTTGCGGAACTGTGCTCGCATACCATTTCTTACTCGATGTCGCCTTGTCCGTTGCGTTTGTTCAACTGGGCTGGCACTTGCCCCGTGAAGCCCTCTTGCTTATTTTGCAGCGCACTCCTTGGAGCACAATGTCACAGGGTCTAGTCAGCGTCGCACGGGGGGTTGTTCACGGCGCTTGGGTCATTATCGAGATAGCCTTTTACATCTTCGTTGGTCTGTCCGGTCTGTTTCTCATCTGGGGATTCGTCAGCGTCGCGCATGACAAGGGCCACTCACCTCTACTGATATGGATGATCGGCCTACTTATCGCCATGCCTCTCTCGGGGCACTTGGTCGCCGAGAAACATCCCTGGGCCTTTTGGGAATTTGGCTCGCTCTTCTCGATTCTCATAACAAACATGGGAATAGACGCATACCGGTTGTGCACGCGAAAGCAGTTGGCGAAAGATGGAAAACATAGAGCGCTTGTAGATTGCTTGGGGTCAGGCACAATGCGGTATGTTCATTCGATGCTCTTCTTCGCCGTGCCTGCGGCCTTGATGACTATGTTGCTTTGCCTGAGAGATGAGCTTACAGTACTTGAACAGCTTTTCATGTTCCTCGGGCTATATGCCTCGTATTACATCAGTAATGAAATTGCTATGACAATTCTCGACAACCGTGCAGACGAGACCTGCAAGGCTGCTTCGTACGCCTTCAAGAACGATCTGCACTTGACTCAGATCTCGCTCGATTTGCCGTTCTTCATATCCTATGGGGCTTTGATCATCATCTACTTGAGCGAGCGCAGCTTGCGGCCGAACCAAACGCAAGAACTGGAAGCGTTTGTCGGCGGTGCCGCAGCGCTTAAGATGGTTGTTCAGGGCCTTATCTTCTGTTTTATAGTTAGAGCCACAACCCCGAGGCCAAAAAATTTATGGTTCCTATATTTCCCGCCGAAAATTTGGTGGGACGAGATTTCGGCTCGATCCGCACAGACGCAACACAGCAATCAGAACGCGCCTTCTGCTACTGCTCCGGCCAAATAGGAGCCCCGCATTATCGGGCCTGACACGTGTCATTGTTTTCGGCATGCTTCCTTTTGACTAAGTCTGTCCCGATAACCCGTATTATCGGAAGCTGTTTTGTTGAAACGGTCTCGCCCTGGCAGTATGCTGTCGCGGATTCCGGGCATTCAGCCGATTCTGGAGCCCCAAATCCTGATAAATCAGATGATTCTTGTTGGCACCGTACCGGCCAGAACTTTACTCGATCGTATAAAGCGGATCAAATTCGGGTATGCCTGCGTGTTTTCCTGCGATCCAGCGCAACACGTACACGACCCGCGGGCTACTAACATTTCCGGTTAGCCCGTTGGGAATGACTTCGAGCAGAAGATGGGCCGCGGGATCCTTGTAGTAATCGATATCAGGTTCAACGTAGACGCAATCGATTCCATCGATCATCTGTCGCGTGTCCTCATGGAATGTGAGTTGCACGTTGGCTTCACCGAACTGATTTTGCTTAAAGCTGCTCGTCGCACCTGGATGGAGAGTGAGATCGATTGCCGGCTCGGTATCGAATTCTCCCTGCTGCGCTGCCAATCGCACTTGGTCCACTAATCTCGCATCCGCATAGCCGAAAATTCGGTCAGGCGCCAGCGCGGCCAAATCGAAGGCTTTGAAATAGTCTAGCGGCGAATCTTGCGGAAGCGAAATCTGTTGCATTGCTGTCGTGATGTTTAACAGACAGGCGAGGTGGTCCGGGTGACCTTCCATCAACTCTTCGTAGGCGTCGTCGGGAGAGCCTGTGACACTCGCCGCGAATATTTTCGCTACCAACGGTTTCTTTTCAATCACGTCAGCCCATCGAGCGCCGGCAAAGTGATATGTACCGTTCTTCGACAACAGCATCAGATCGAGTTGCACGGGCGCGTTCGGCCCGATCTTAACGGGCTGAAAGCCCGCCTGCTCATATTTGTCAGCGAAGGTGATGATCGAATACGCGTCGGAGAAGTTGTTGTGGAAAGGAAGTTCGAGCTTCACACTCGGGCTGTTGACGTCCTTTCGAAAGAGTTGATTTTGTGCACCGTCGCGAATTGTCAAAAGAATCGGCACGGTTTGCGGCATCGGCTGTCTTCTTCCATCGAATACATTGACAGTGACGAATCCAGTATTCGGGTTTACGGCTGGCTTTACGGCGATCGGCTGGGGTCTCGCAGGTGCAGTTGCCATTTCGGTTGTCCTCCTATCAGCTATGAGAGTCTACCGCAAATCCGAGAGACGGCTGATCCGCATTAGAATTGGGCGATACGCCCACGACGGCGATATTTCCTGTTATCGGGTAGGTCTTCCAGCCCGATATCCTTCGAAGCCTTCACGATTCGTCGTCATAGTGTCCGGATAGCTTGTCGTGGTCGGCTACTCTGACCTTGGAAAGATCTCGCCTCGGGACCATTTACTTTGCCTCAGAGAATTTAGCAGCGCAGGCGATCAGAAGAGGTACGGCACTAGGGCTGCGGTCTGATGGGCATAGGTGGCGTATGTCTCGCCAAACTGGGAGCGCATCCATTGCTCCTCCATGCGGAGCTTGACCCAGAGTATGAGGAAGATGAGGACGAAAGCGATAAATCCGCGCACCTCGGAGAGGGCGATCGCGGTGCCAAGGAACCCGGCCAGAATGCCGGTGTAGATGGGGTGACGGACCACTGCATAGGGCCCGGTGGTGATCAACTCGTGGCCCTGCTTAATCGTGACGGAGCGGCTCCAGTTGCTGCCGAGGTGCTCTCGCGCCCAGACGGCGAAGAGAAGGCCGGCGACCATGACGCTAGCTCCTAGCCAGAAGGGCCAAAGCCCAGGCGGCCAGGGCTGAAGATAGAGCCAGCGTAGCGGGATGCGAGTTGTCGAGAGCAGGACAATCGCGATCAGGAATGTTAGGGCGCGCAGGATGCGCGAGGCGGCGGGCTCGAGACGCTGGGTGGTTTTCGTACCGACGGCTTTGATCTGCCAATAGATGAGAAAGGCGATCCAGAGAACGGGGAAGAAAGATTCGTAGAACCAGAGCACGCAGGACCTCCAGGCGCTGAGGATAACGCAGTTGGGCCAGGGGGAGTTCCAGTCCCAGCGAGCTTTCGCCACGAACCGAGCGCTACGCCGTGTTCTGACTGCTCCGACGCTGAGTGCTGCTTATTCGGTGGCCGCCCTGATTGGCCAACTAACG
Organism: uncultured Acidobacteriaceae bacterium; assembly: GCA_963795445.1. Taxonomy (GTDB): domain Bacteria; phylum Acidobacteriota; class Terriglobia; order Bryobacterales; family Bryobacteraceae; genus Bog-105. Next base: position 204,022 of record CAWCHX010000008.1, read on the forward strand.
ACGCACAATTCAGAATAGTTCCCGATTGGCAGCTAACGGGAAACAGACGCGCTTAAGCGCTGGCGCTGACTCCCAGTTGGGGAGAAGGATCGCTGCCGTACTGTTGTGGTGCCGTTAAGGACTGTTATCGCTAGCTATTTTCGCCGTGCAAACGAGGTCCACTCGTCAGCTTGCCAAAATCAAACCGTATGGTCAGTGTGCAGATCTTTGGGCTGAGGAATTCACAGGCGACGCGCGCGGCCGAACGGTTTTTCAAAGAGCGCCGCGTCCCGCTTCATATAGTCGATCTGAAGCAGAAACCCATGGCACCAGGTGAGATCGGACGGTTTATCCAGCGCTTCGGTTTGGCTGGACTGCTCGACAGCGAGGGTACGGCTTATAGGGACGCTGGACTGAAATATCTGAAGCTCTCGGATTCGGAATTGCAGGTTCGAATGGAGCGTGATCCCAAATTGCTGCGGCTGCCTCTCGTTCGTATCGGAAACAAGCTCAGCGTCGGCCAGGATGAGGAGTCCTGGAAAATCATTCTTGAGGCGGCTCGCGGATAGGCTTCAGGGCCGTTCTGCCACCGGGAGTTGCCGAGAGCAACTGGATGCGGCCGCAAAAGCGTCTGCAACTGCTTCCAGAGCGCCAAGCAGCGCAAGCAGCTTCTGTCTCATGTTCCCGCTCCTCATAACAGCGCAATTTGACTGCTCACACGCTCCGCGAGAACCAGATGAGCGTGAGGAAGCTCCGCCTCCCGTCCGGCGACGGTCCACTGCGCAACTTCGATCAGACAATCCAGTTTTTCGCAGGAGAGTGATCGGAAATAGCATTCCTTCGCGTCTGTGCGCGGGTCTTGCTTCTTGGGCCTGAGATCGACTCTGGCTTCGAGCTTTCTTAATCGGTGCACAAGTATCTTCATGCTGGTGAACGATTCCTGTCTGCGTGCAGTCGCTCTACTGGGCCGACGCATGGATCGCAATGCGTTCTTGGGCCAAGAATTCCAAATGGTAGACTGAAACGCTCCTGATTCCCATGGACCCGCGACCCGGCGGCAAACTCGGCCCGCATGAAATCGTCTCTGCCAGAAGGCGGCATGGGTAATCAGTGGGCGAGAATGGGAAAACTGATCCTTTGTTGTTTAGCAGTGGCATTGGAAATCCAGGCGCAGCCCCCTGTAATTACAGGAGTGGGCAACGACAGGATAAGTATAGGGTCAATCGAAAATATCTTCGGCTCCAACTTCGGCACAGTCGAGAACACCACCGTAACAGTGGGCGGGCTGAATGCGAAGGTGCTCGCAGTTTCAAGTAATCAGATTCGCGCCCTGTTCCCGTCTAACCTGCCTGCAGGCCCCGCCAAGCTGGCCGTAACGGTCGATGGAACGGTTGTCGAGACCGCCAACGTGATTGTCCTCGCGCACGCTCCGGCGCAGGTTGCGCTCGGGAAAGGGTCGGTATCTGCCGGCCCGGCGGCTCAGTTCTATGTGCCGAATTTGTCGGAGACACGGACAGTTCCACCCGCGATCGCTCCGCCGCGCTTCCCTAGTCCATCGGCGACTGCGGCTACCACTGGCGGCGGCATCGTTTACACTTGTGATCCGAGCATCACCGCTTTATCGGCGACGGCCTGCAACACCCTGAACACAACCATTGCGGGGCTTTACAGCAGCGCGTTCACAAACGCCAACGCAAGCATATACGTCACGTTGGCAAACGGGGGGGCGTTCGGTAACAGCAACTGGGTGTACAATTACAGCTCAGCAGAGTACACTAGTTTCCGGAACGCTTTGATCGCGTCCGAAACGGACGCGAACGATGCCACCGCCATCGCGGACAGCGTGCCGGCAGTAAACCCCTACAGCAGTTCCTCGCTCGCTCTCGTAACTGCGCTCCAGCGGGCGCTGGGCCTTTCGTTTTCTGACGGGACCGGACTTCAAGCCGATTTATCGAGCTGCATCCTCGGTACGACCGGCTGTTACGACGGAGTTATAACGATGGGCAATACGGGGCCGTGGTATTTCCGCACCGGTGTGATCTCAAGCAACGAGTATGACTTTTTCACGTTTGTGGAACACGAGACTGACGAGATTCTAGGCACGGCTTCCTCCTGCTGCGGCAGCAGCGGGATCGTCTTTCCGGCAGACTACTTCCGGTATCACAGCAACGGGACGCGGGGTTTTTCCTTTGGAACCAACGACCCTTGCTCGTCCAGCGATTCCACGAACGCGTGCTTCTCAATCGACGGTATAAACATGCTCCAGCAGTATAACAACCTGAACATCGGCGAGGACAGGGGCGATTGGGTGTCCAATTGTGCCCAGCCATTGGTGCAGGACTACGCGACTTGCGCCGGAACCGCGGGCGTAGACATTTCTCCTGCCGGTGAGATCCTGGTCCTGGATGTCATAGGGTACACGCTGCGAAGCCCATCGCTGTCGGGGGGGATTACAAGTGTTACCTCCTCCGACCCTAACGGTACCTACGGGGTTGGTGCCTCTATCGCAATTCAAGTGGCCTTCAGTGAACCGGTGACGCTAACTGGCACCCCGCAGTTGGCGCTGAACTCGGGCGGGACTGCGGGCTACAGTTTCGGATCGGGCACAAGTACGCTCACATTTATTTATGTCATAGCGGCAGGACAGAGCAGCAGCGCCCTGGATTACGTGTCGACCGGCTCTCTGACGCTCAACGGCGGGGGCATCAAAGGCCCAAGCGGTACTCCGGAGAGCCTGACGCTCGCCGTTCCCGGGACGCTGGGCTCGCTCGGCAGCCGGCGGGGCATCGTTATAACGGCCCAGGGTTCACAGATGATCGCGTTCGGCCCGTTGAGCAACGTAATTTTGGAAACGGCTCCGTTCATCATCGGCGCCACTGCCTCTTCAGGTCTGTCTGTTATCTTCGCGTCAAACACTCCCGCCGTCTGCGCGGTTTCTGGTTCGATGGTGACCCTCATAAGCGCGGGGACATGTTCGATTACTGCCAGCCAGCCGGGTAATGGTAACTTCAGCGCCGCTGCCCCTGTGACCCAAAGCTTTACTGTCGGTGCCTCTGCTGCCCTCGCCAATCTTTCGGAACTGGGAATCTTCCGCGCAGCCGGCGGTTCGGGCGTCTTCTGGCTGGATCTGAATACTTCCACGTATAACTATGATTCCACCGCGAAATCCACGTTCTTTGGTCTTTCTGGTGATCAGCCGGTGGCGGGCGACTGGGACGGGACCGGAGTGATTCGAATGGGCGTGTTCCGCCAGGGAGCCTGGTACATCGACCTCAATAACAATGGAGTCTGGGATGGCGTGGCGGGTGGAGACGCCATCTATTACTTCGGGCTGCCCGGCGATATCGCAATTCCTGGCGACTGGAATGGAACCGGCGTAACAAAGCTGGGAGTGCTCCGTTGCCCTAGCGCACCAGCCTTCGGCGTCTGCACCTGGTTTGTTGACGCCGGCAATAAGAAGGCATGGGATCCGGCTACAGCCGAAGTTTACAGCTATGGTCTGACGGGCGACTTGCCTGTTGTAAATAATTGGAATGGCACGGGCAAGGCCGATCAGATCGGCGTATTCCGCTGCCCGCCCTCGAACTCGCCCGGATTTTGCTACTGGATTGTGGACAATGTCGGCGATGGCATTTACCGTGCTTCCGATCCTGTCTATCAATACGGCCTGACCGGCGACATACCGGTAGTTGGCAACTGGAGCACCGGACCGCAGCGGAAGAGAATTGGCGTATACCGCCAGGGCATATGGTTCCTCGAAACTCTCGGCACCAACGCATATTCGCCGGCTGATATCGTAGCCGCATTCGGCCTGCCGGGAGACCTGCCCCTTGTAGGGAACTGGTCGCTGCCGTAAAACGATTCGAAGTGACTTACTGAGCGGCGTTTTCCCTGCGTGAGCAAAACGCGACTGTCGTCTGGGGTTTCTGCGCGATGAAGCTTACTAATCTGACCGGCCTTAATGGCCGCAGTGATCGACCGACCGAGTCTGGTCCCTTTGCGGCGGGCTTGGACGATACCGGCACGGATTCGCTTTCGCGGGATCTCGTGTTCGAACTCAGCAAACACCGAGAGCAGCCCCTCCATCGCGCGGCTGCGCGAGTAAATGAGCCCGGGGCCAAACCACAAGACCTGCTATTTCTCAAGCGGGCGTTAAGCTCTGATATCGGAACCTATTCGAAGTCGCTCAGCCCAGAGCTAAATTGTGCGCTGACGCGCTCGACCAGTGCAAGATGAGCATCAGAAAGCTCCGCCTCGCGTCCTGCGATAGTCCACTGCGCAACTTCGATCAGACGATCCAGTTCTTCACCGGACAATGAGCGGAAATAGAGCTCCTTGGCTTCCGTGGACGGGTCTTGCCTCTTGGGCCGTAGATCTACTCTAGCTTCCAGCTTCTGCAATCGGTGCACGAGTATCTTCATGCTAGTGAGCGGCTCCTGCCAGCATGCAGTCGCTCGACGAGACCGACGCATGGATCGCAATTCATTGGAGGAGCAGTGTCTCCGAACATCGCTGCCATGCGTCTACGTGCAGCCGCTAGGCGTTCCCGCAACCGGCGTGTCTGGATGGTTTCGATCTCGGGCCCGAACCTTCGCTCCAGCTTGCTCAATCGCCTTCCAATCATCTTCATCGGCTGGGATTCTGTTCCTTCATCGAACGTTCGAGTGCGGCAACACGGGCTTCTACATCCTCTATCTCAATCGCCTTGAGAGTATGGTCTAAAACGCTATCCGCAGCGCGCACACGGCAGGACGCCGGCGCATTCAGATCAACCATCACCTTGAGCAGAGTCGACACAGCCGCGCTGGACGCATGCTGCAAGCGGGCTACTGACTGCCCAAACGCTGCCCGTTTCGCTTCCCGATAAGCTGCGTCAAATTCCGCTACCCGGATTTCGGCATGCCTGTGCGTCGGCCAGAGCCAGAAAAGGGTTAAACGAAAGTTCTCGGAATTAGCGTTTTCATCAACATCGATTGGTAGGGATTCCAGGTTGACATAGTAAACCAGATCTGCGGCACGTTATCGGAGCTAGTGTCGGCATATCGGGTGATTTGATAAGGGCCGTACTCGCCCGCCCACTCGTTGTCGCGAAAGGTTCCCGGCTCGAACATGTCATCTTGCACGTGATCGCAATGTGCCACCTGATCATCTACGTGCATAAACTTTCCATACCCCGGGCCGGAACAAACGTTTCCACCGGGCTGTGATGGGTCGAATATCATCACCGGATCCGCCGACCATGGACCCCACGGTGCCGGCGCGGTGTGCATCAAGATGCCCCGCGGGTTACCGCTATTGAACAGCAGCAGCCAGCGCGATAGGAATGGATTCCAGCGCGCGGAAAGCTCGCCCACATCGCCTTCGCACAGCAGCGCGAGAGCATCATCCTCATTCCTGCTCCACTGAACGCCGCCCGCATAGTAACGAGTTCCTGCCAGCGTCTGCAGTCCTGACATCGGAATTACGGCCAGATAGACCGCGCTTCCGCGATATCGTCCGCTGCCCCAGATCCAGAGCACCGGTGTCCTCACCGGCAAGCCCAGCATCGATGCCGCCGCGTCATTGAGCGTGTCCTGTTCTACGGAAACATTAATGAACTTTTTGCGTGAAAACTCACCGAGATCAGCGAAGTTAAACCCTTCGTCCGTTGAGCGCACCAGAACCGATCGGCCCATCAGAGTATCGTTGTTTATCTGGTATGAGTCCGTGGTGTAGAAGACGTACATGGCTCCGTTCCAACTGGTGCCATCGACGGGAACATTAAAGCCGTGCTGGTTGATGCCGGGCACCAGTGGTGGCTGGCTGTTGAACGTCAGGTGCACGCCCTGCGAAGGATCGGTATCACTGGTGAACGCGACGCTATCAAGGTCCCTCTGGGCAGGCGTTTGATTTACACGCCAGGTGTCACCGAATAAAAAGCAGGCGCGGTTATTGTGCTCGAACGAGCTGCCCAGGTCGCAGCCGCGAACACCGAAGCGCGACTCGGTACGATTAAAAGCGAACGGCGGAGTTCCTTGCCCGTTCCAGCCCTGCCGGTCGTACTCGCCGGTAAGCTGAACGATTTTCGTTGCCCCTGTGACTCGGGCCGGATATGGCTCACCAATCACTACAAGCCCGCGTAGCCACGGATAAGCAACGTTCTGATTTGGATGCCAGTAATGTACGAGTGACTGCGAGCATTCCGGCACCAATACCTCGAAATTACCGTGCCCGGCGCTGACGAAGTCGCTCTGCACGATGCAACCCCAGCCGCGCGCCACATCGGTGATATTCTGGCCCCGCTGCCAGGGCTTGTTTACATCGGAGTTGTCATGCCAGAAGTGAACTAGTGACCCTGCCACAGGCACTATTACTTCAAAGTTGCCGTGCGCCCCTGCGCGGAAGTCGCTCTGAATAATCACCCCGGAACCGTTGACATTTTGAGCCACTTGCTGGCCCCGCTGCCACGGCTTGTTCACGTCTGAGTTGTCATGCCAGAAGTGCCACAGGTCGATGTTGCCCCGCGCTCCCACAACCGGCACGACCACTTCGAAATTGCCGTGACTGCCCGATCGGAAATCGCTCTGGATGATATCGCCGGCGCCCGCCACGTTTGTAGCGATGCGCTGGCCCCGCTGCCACGGCTTGTTCACATCCGAGTTGTCATGCCAGAAATGCCAAAGCTCCATCGCTCCATTGGTTGCGAACAGCGGCACTACAACCTCGAAATTGCCGTGATTGCTGGAATCGAAAGCACTCTGGATAATACTGCCTGCCGCGGCAACGCCCGTAGTAATTCGCTGCCCTTGCTGCCAGGGCTTGTTCGCGTCCGAGTTGTCGTGCCAGTAGTGCCACAATTCGAGCGGGCCACCGCCTGCTTGGACAGGTGCGACAACGGCTTCAAAGTTGCCGTGGTTTCCATTGCGGAAATCACTCTGAATCAGACTCTTCAAGATTAACTGCATGCCGTCCCTCCGCTAAGCACCCGGTTGCGGACTTCACCAACGCGAGTTCAATCCGCTACGACGATACTTTTTAATCGGGTACCCATAATATCGATACCGCCAATCGGCCCCTATCGGAAACGTACTCCAGTGACGCTTCCAGGTTTGTACCTCGTTCTCGCTGCTAACTCCGATTTCCTCTTGCAGCCAAATGCCCGGTCTGATGCACATCGGTCTGCGTGGCTCAACTTGACGTATCACGCGCATCTCGTAGATTGAGAACTCAAGGTCGAGTTAAACGCGCGCTGACGCGCTCGACCAACGCGAGATGAGCCTCACAAAGCTCCGCCTCTCTTCCTGCGAGCGTCCACTGGGCAACTTCGATCAAACGATCAAGCTCATCACTCGAGAGGGAGCGGAAGTAGCGCTCCTTGGCTTCCGTGTACGCGTCTTGCTTCTTGGGCCGCAGGTCTACTCTGACTTCGAGCTTCTGCAATCGGTGCACGAGTATCTTCATGCTAGTGAGCGGCTCCTGCCGGCGTGCAGTCGTGCGACGAGGCCGACGCATGGATCGCAATGTGTTGGAGATTCCGACTCTCTGAATATGGTGCCCATGCGTCTACTGCGGCGGCCAGGCGTTCCCGCAACCGGCGTGTCTGGATGGTCTCGATCTCGGGCCCGAACCTTTCTTCCAGCTTGCTCAATCGCCTTTCCATCACCTTCATTGGGCGGGGTTCTCTATAGGTCCATTCAAAAGAGCACGTGCCAGGTCGAGCGATGTGAGCGCCGCCTGGTTCTTCGGAGCGTACGCTTCTCGCGATTAGATCTGTGTCGTGCGAGGTCTTACCTTGTGCGGCAGCAGCGAACAGGTTAAGAACATAATCGCCGCGACCTCGAAGCTGGGCTGACGTCCCGTCTTCAAAGAACAGCGTCGCCGGCTCGCAAACCAACCTCCGCTCCAACGCGTTAAGCCGTTTCCGGAACTTCATGGGACATGACCTACTTGTTCTCCTGCATCGCACGTTCCAGTGCGGCAACACGCGCTTCCACATCCTCTATCTCGATCGCCTTGAGGGTATGGTCTAAAACGCTGTCCGCCGCTCGCACCCGGCAGGACGCTGGCGCATTCAGATCAACCATCACCTTGAGCAGAGTCGACACCGCCGCGCTGGACGCATGCTGCAAGCGGGAGACAGATTGCACAAATGCGGCCCGGCGCGCTTCCCGATAGGCGTCCTGGAACTCAGGAACTTCATCCAGCGAAGGAGCGTTTGGTGTCCAATACCCGCAGCACGAGAGGCCTCTTCGACGTTCCGCTGCGTCATCAAGCGCGGCAATCGCTTCTTCTTTCTTACGCGTGAATTTGGAAGCTGCAGTTACCATCCGAAATCAACTGAAATCACGCCGTGAATTGCCATGTACGCACCGCACCACCGGAAAGCTCGCCACAAATCGGTCGAGTTCCTCGTCGCTTATGTCCTGGCGGCTGCCGTCAAGCAGGACAAACTCGGTGATTCCGTCTGGGCCGAGCGTGCGCGTACAACTGGAGTTCGCTAAGTTGAGCGGCCTGGCAATAGCCGACACCACGACTCGCCACGCCACTTTCGGCTTATTCGTTGCGCCGATCCGCGCTTCTAATTTCTCTAGCCTGCGCTTTTGAAGCTGCATCAAAGTGCCCTCAAATCGAACAATCGGTGGCATATTCTGCACAATCTGCTTGCTTGTGTTCCCGTTCCGAGTGATGGATGTCATCACCGCGGAAGGAGACCGCGCCACATGACAACCTTTGGAATAAGTACCGATAACTACATCACCGTATTCGACTCGGCCGCCGACGCAGAAAGCAATCCTCAGACTGAGCACTTCAGCAGCGCGGAAGAACTGGCCGAGCTGGCAGCGAACTGGCCCGCATCCCGCCTGATCGAGATCTGGAACAACCTGCCCGGTGTCACACCAGTGAAGAAGTTCACTGATCGGCAAACCGCAGTCACCCGCATCTGGAAAGCGATTCAGGAACTGGGCGAGGCGGTACCGGCCAGCGCAGTAGCCGAAGTGCAGCCCGAAGAAACGGTGATCGAGAACGAGACCGAGCCGGTCGTGGTCGAACCCGAAGAGCCCGAAACGCCCGGAGCCTCCGACCGCAGCAAGCGCCAACGTCGCGGAACAGGCGAGCGACGTTGCGCCGGTCGACGAGACCTCGGCTAATGACGCCACTCCCTCGAAACGGGCGCGAAACGCCGCGCCGCGCGAGGGCAGCAAGACCACGATCATCTTGGACCTGCTGAAGCGCGAGGGCGGAGCTACCTTGCAGGAGCTGATGGATGCCACCGGCTGGCAGAAGCACTCCGTTCGCGGATTCCTGGCCGGAACCGTTAACAAGAAAATGGGCCTTGCGCTTACGTCGGCCGAGCGGGAGGACGGAACGCGCGTGTACTCGATCCCGGCCTGAACGCCAACGAGAAGGGCCCCACACGCCGCCAGGCTGAATGCCGTGGCGGCTTTTCCTCTCTGTGATGCTTGTTCTCACGCTGCCACCTGCTCTCGTTCCGCCCCAATCTCTGCGAAAGTTCTGCCGTCTCCTTCGAGTACCGCTGCTTTCCCGGTATACTCCTGCCAACGCCGAACAATGCAATCGGCATACTTCGGATCGATCTCCATCAACCGAGCTTTTCGTCCGCGACGCTCACAACCGATCAACGTAGAGCCGGAACCGCCGAACAGATCCACCACGATGTCTCCCGCTTTGCTGCTATTGGCCAGCGCACGCTCGATCAGCTCAACGGGTTTAGCCGTGGGGTGAATTCGATTCGCGGCCGGCTTCTTCTCCTGCCAGAGTGTCGACTGCGATTTATCTCCGTACCAGGCGTCTTTCTGATCCGGCTACATGCGTATAGAAGATCGGCTCGTGCTGAAACTTGTATCGGCCGAAGCCCCATGCGAAAGTGTTCTTGGCCCAGATGATCTGGCACCGAACCTCGAAACCCGCTGTTTCTAAGGCATCCTGAAACTCGCGCTGCCATGAGGACGAATGGCATACGTACATCGAGGCGCCGGACTTCACGATGCGTCGATAGTTCGTGAAGGTGGTTTGCAGAAAGTGCTGGAATTGCTCCGGCGTCATGCGATCGCCTTTGATCTTCAGGCGGTCTGCCGTGTAGCCTTCGTAATCGACGTTGTAGGGCGGATCGGTGAAAACGAGGTCGGCCACCTCGCCCGACAGTAGCTTCTGAACATCATTCTGGTCTGTGGCATCTCCGACGAGGAGCTTGTGTTCACCAATTACCCAAAGGTCGCCCATCGCGGAAACTGGCTCGGGCTGAATCTCTGGAACGGCATCTTCATCCGTGAGCCCGTCGATCGCGTCCTGCTGCGCAAGAAGTCGCGCGAGTTCCTCATCTTCGAAGCCGGTCAAGCTCAGGTTGAAATCGTCGTCCTGCAGCGCAGCCAACTCGATGCGGAGAAGTTCCTCATCCCAGCCCGCATTCATCGCTAGCTGGTTGTCGGCTAGGATATATGCTCGCTTCTGCGTCTCGGTGAGATGGTCCAAGAACGATTACCGGAACTTCAGCAAGCTGTAATTTACGCGCCGCAAGCACGCGTCCGTGGCCAGCGATGATGCCAGCTTTCGTATCGACCAGGATCGGGTTGTTGAAGCCGAATTCTGCAATGCTAGCCGCGATCTGCGCAACCTGCGTGTCGGAGTGCGTTCTCGGATTTCGGGCGTAGGGAACGAGCTTGTCGACGGGCCAAAGCTCCATACGCTCAGCGGTGGGATAAAGCTGAGGGCTAATTGACTCCTCGGTCGCGGGGCCACCTACTCTGTCCGCCTCTAGTTTGGTCAGCACTTATAATAACCCGGCTTAAAGCACGATTATAGAGGCCGGATAACGATCTGTAAAGTGCTGTGCTCAATAGACTTATCTGTTGTTAAATACACATCAGGACAGCCAGTCAAATGCCGGTCGGAGGTCTCGACCATCGAATCGGCAACTATGGTCTGTCCCGGAGTGTCCCGACCACTTGAGGCAGTTCGGGACCCACGAAGCCCAATGTCCACCGCCCTGTCCCGAGCGTCCCGACTCGTCCCGATCCGGTTTAATAGGATCGCGATCTTAGTCACCTTAAGAACACGGATCTCCCGACGCGTGTAACGAGAGCCATTACTCTACGGCGTGAAGTGTAATCCCCACAAAAGTCCCCACACTCACGTGAATTGGCGGCACTTACGATGCTGTCCGGGCCTGTAAGTGTTTGAGAAATTTGGCTCCTCAGGTAGGATTCGAACCTACAACCCTTCGGTTAACAGCCGAATGCTCTACCGTTGAGCTACTGAGGAGCATCACGCTCCGCATTGTCTGGGCGGCTTCTGCCGATTCCCGCAAGGCGCGCCAAATCCATTAAAGCACAGCCCTCTTCTGCTATTCGAGCCCCATTTCACCTGCTCGAAGGGGCCTCTTCCGGATGTTACGCTGAAATTTCCAATGCAACTCGAGAAAGTGTACGAGCCTCAGCGCTTCGAACCGCACTGGGCTCAGTGGTGGATCGATTCGGGCATCTACCACGTGGACGTAAAGCAGGCTCAGCAAGGGCTTGTTTTCTCGATCGTCATTCCGCCTCCGAACGTGACCGGCTCGCTGCACATCGGGCACATGCTCGATCACAGCACCATCGATGTGGCCATCCGTTGGCATCGCATGAAAGGCGAAATTACTCTCTGGCTTCCAGGAACTGACCACGCCGGCATCGCTACCCAAATGGTCGTTGAGCGTCAGCTCACCGCCGAAGGACTGACTCGCCAGCAACTCGGCCGCGACGAATTTGAGCGTCGGGTCTGGCAATGGAAAGAAGAATACGGCGGCCGCATCGTCACGCAAATGCGCCGTGTTGGGGAAAGCGTCGACTGGTCGCGGGAGCGCTTCACCATGGACGCCGGGCTATCCCGCGCGGTTCGCGAAGCCTTCGTGCGGCTTTGGGACAAAGGACTCATCTATCGCGGCGAGTACATGGTGAACTGGTGCCCTCGCTGCCAGACAGCCATCTCGGATGTGGAGACCATACATGAAGCGGTGGATGGCTATTTATGGCACGTACGGTATCCCATTACCAACAGCGCCGAAGCGCTGGTAGTGGCCACCACGCGTCCGGAAACCATGCTGGGCGATACCGCGCTTGTGGTGAATCCCGACGACGGCCGTTATCGGCATCTGCATGGAAAAACAGCCATGCTTCCCCTCATGAATCGAGAAATTCCGATCATCGCCGATCCGCTGGCAGATCCGAAGTTTGGCACTGGCGTAGTCAAAGTGACGCCCGCGCACGACCCCAACGATTTCGAAGTGGGCAAGCGGCATAACCTTCCATTCGTGAAAGTGATTGGCGAAGACGCCCGCATGACCTCTGCCGCTGGTCCCTACGCGGGCCTTGATCGCTTCGAAGCGCGAAAACGAATTCTCGCTGCCTTGGAAGAATCGGGCGACCTGGTCAAGGCTGAACCTTACACCGTCAACATCAGCAAATGCGATCGTTGCAAAACCGTTATTGAGCCTCTCGTTTCCACCCAGTGGTTCGTGCGCATGAAGCCGCTTGCGGCCAAGGCAATGGATGCCGTCAGAGAGGGGCGCATTCGTTTCGTGCCGGACGACCGTGAACCGGTCTTCTTCCAATGGATGGAAAACATCCGCGATTGGTGCATCTCGCGCCAACTCTGGTGGGGGCATCGCATTCCCGCTTGGCATTGCAGGAACTGCCATCAAATCACTGTCGCGCGTGAAACACCCGCCATCTGTCCTCACTGCAATTCAACCGAGCTTGAGCAGGATCCCGATGTTCTCGATACTTGGTTCAGCTCTGGCTTGTGGCCGTTTTCGACATTGGGCTGGCCTGAGCAGACCGAAGACTTCAAGACCTTTTATCCCACCTCTCTGCTGATCACGGGTTTCGACATTCTGTTTTTCTGGGTGTCGAAGATGATCATGTTGGGCCTGGAATGCACCGGCGACGTTCCGTTCCGCGAAGTGCATATGCATGGGTTGGTCCGCGACGCCGAACGCCAAAAGATGTCGAAGACTAAGGGCAATGTGGTCGACCCTCTCGATCTCATCGATCGCTTCGGCACGGATGCGCTTCGCATCGCGCTATTACTCTCGGCCGCTACTGGCGCAGACATTGCATTAAAGCAGGACCGGATCGAGGCGGGCAGGGCATTCGCGAACAAGCTTTGGAACGCATCGCGTCTGCTCTTCCTGAATATGGAGCGGTCCGGTCTCACGACATGGAAGCCGGGGATTGCCTCAGCCATCGCAACAGAAGACGCCTGGATCAGAGACCGCTTCAATGTTTGCGCCAAGACTGTCAATGAGAGCCTGCGCGTGCATCGATATCACGAAGCCAGCCAGGCGCTATGGGACTTCGTTTGGCATGAGTTCTGCGATTGGTACCTGGAAATCAAGAAGCTTCGTTTCCAAGAGCATTCAGGGCAGGACGACCACTGGACGGAGGCGCTGACCGTTTACGAATCCATGCTGCGATTGCTACACCCGGTCATGCCATTCATAACTGAGGAGCTTTGGCAACGGCTCGTATCGACGTTATCTTCCGAGCACCCGCGCTCGATTTCCCTCGCCGCTTATCCAAAATCGTTGGAGGCCCTTCCTTATCAAGCGCAGGTTAATGATTTCGCCAGGCTCCAGCAGGTGATCACCGCGGCGCGCGAGCTTCGCGCCGACAACAAACTAGATCCCAAAGCGACTCTGCCAGCAACGCTAATCACCCGGGGCATGCGCTTCGAAGAAGCGGACCTTTCCGCGATCGCTGCTTTGGCTAAGCTCACCGTCAACGTTCAATCATCTCTGATTGCGGGTCAGGCCGCCCTGGTTCGGTCCACTCCGGATTTTGATCTCCAGATCCTCGCTGCCGCGCCCGCGCAGAACGGTGCCTCTACCGCGGAGGCTCGCGCTCGGGTGCTTAAGGAAATCGCGAAACTCGAGCGAACTATCGAAAACTCAAAGCGTCAATTGAACGACTCCACGTTCGTCGAGCGAGCTCCTCAAAAAGTAGTGAATGAGTTACGGGCGAAGCTCGTCGATTACGAGAATCAACTCCAGAAAAACAAGGATCTGCTCGAAGGGATCGAGTAGAATGTTCGACACTTCGCAGCCCGAAGTGCATAGCGCTATTGAACGCGCTCTCGCCGAAGATATCGGCTTCGGTGATATTACTTCTCAACTGACGGTTCCCCCGAATCTCCAGGCGCGCGGTAGCTTTATCGCCAGACAAGCTCTGGTCTTGGCCGGTGTCGAGCTCCTGCCTCTCGTCTATAACTTTCGAGGCAGCGCTAACGTTCAACTGCTCGCGCCAAGCGGCTCGACCGTTAAGACCGGCGACGTAATCGCCACAGTCTTCGGATCAGCCCAAATATTGCTCGAATGCGAACGTGTTGCCCTCAATTTTCTCCAGCGGCTTAGCGGCATCGCGACGCTTGCTCGAAAGTATGTAGACGCAGTCGCCGGAACCAAAGCTCGAGTTCTCGATACGCGCAAAACGACACCGGGCCTACGCCAATTGGAGAAGATGGCCGTCGCTGCCGGAGGCGCAACCAATCATCGCGCCGGGCTTTTCGATGCTGTCCTTATCAAGAACAATCACATTACCGCTGCCGGCGGCGTTCGGCAGGCGCTAGAGAGAACGGCCAGCTATCCAGGGCACGTAGAGATCGAAGTGCGGACTCGCGCGGAGCTGGATGAGGCTCTTTCCGCGGGTGCGAAGCGCCTCCTGCTTGATAATCTTTCGCCCAGCGAAGCCGCGGAATGGATTCGCTACATTGACGGCCGCGCCACAGTTGAACTATCCGGCGGCATCAATTTAGAAAACATCCGCGCCTACGCGGAAGCGGGGCCGGAGTTCATCTCCTGCGGCGCCATTACTCATTCCGCTGTCGCTGTCGACATCAGTTTCCGTCTCGAACTGGAGCACTCCTGATGCCGCTCGATATCGAGCGCATCCGGGCCCTCCGGCCTCAGAACCAGCTGCTTTACTTTCTGTCTCTCGGTTCTACCATGACGGAGGCATCCCGGCTCGCCACCTCCGGCGCGCCACACGGGACAGTGGTCTTAACCGAAGAGCAGACTGCGGGAATTGGCCGCTTGGGCCGCGCTTGGATTTCGCAGGCGGAGCTCGGGATCTACTGTTCCGTTCTGCTTCGGCTGCAACTCCCACCGGCCGGCCTTCCTATCGCGAGCTTGGTACTCGGCCTGGCAACCGCCGAGGCCATTCAGAAATCAACTCAGCTCGCGTGCGATTTGCGTTGGCCGAACGACGTGCTGATCAAGGAACGCAAGGTTGCGGGCATCCTGACGCACTTGATCGACGGTTGTGTCATTGCAGGCATTGGAATAAACGTCAACCACACGTCCTTCACAGCTGGACTGCGCACCCCGGCAACCTCGCTGCGGATTGAGAGCGGCGGGAGCATTCAATCGCGCGAAACCGTGATTATCAACTTGCTCGATTCAATAGATTCCTTCTGTGAAACGCTGGCCATCGAAGGACCGGACGCAATCCTACGGGCGTTTACCTCTGCCTCGAGCTACGTTGCCAACCGGCGCGTAGTTGTTGAAGAGAGCGGCGCAAAGGGCGTCACTGCCGGATTGGACGAGAATGGCTTTCTTTTGATTCGCTCCGACTCGGGCCGCTTGGAAAAGTTGGCGGCCGGCGGTGTGCGCCCGGAGTACTGAGCGCGCATGACCGTTGCGACCGAGACCGATCGACCTGATGAACCTGATTGGCCTTCGAACTACTTCAATTACTTCACGGAAATCGAGGAGCATTTTCAGCGTGCGCGGGGAACCGGCCTTTTTTTGCTTTCGCCTCTCGATTGGGCTCTTATCGAGAATTGGAAAAGCGCCGGCATTCCTCTGGAGGCCGTGCAAAAAGGCATTGATGAGGCCTTCGAAAAGTGGCGTAGCCGAAAATCCAAGCGCCGTTTCGTAAACTCTTTGGCGTATTGCGCTCAGGCCGTATTAGAGGCTGCCCAGCGCGTGCCGCCCTCCGCTGCCGGCGCGGCAACAGTAATCGAAGCGCCATTTAAAGTGGAAGAAATCCGCGCTCATTTGCAAGATGCAGCCTCGTCATTGCGACAACGGCCGGAGGGACCGCTTCAGGAAGTCGCCTCCTCGCTTGAAACGCTGGCTTCAGACGCCGAGCGCTACGTCCAGCATCTCGAAGAGCTCGAAAGCAGGCTCACCGCCATGGAGGAAAAGATTGTCGCTACCCTGCGGATGTCCCAAAGCGATGAGGATCTGTTCGCGATGCGTCAGGAACTCGAGCGCGAGCTCAAACCGTATCGCGGCAAAATGACGGCCGATCAACTTGCGCTGCTGGAACGCCGCTACCTCGACACGCTATTGCTCGAACGCGCAAAACTGCAACGCCTCAGTCTCTTCTATCTGCACTGACTCTGATAAAGTTGGCCTCGCATGGAAATAGCGACGCCTAAGCCGAAGCCGCTACATTGGATCGCTCTTGCGCTGCTCGTGATATCCGTCTGTATCAATTACGCCGACCGGGGCAATCTCGGCGTCGCGGCCAGGAGCATCGAACGAGAGCTGCACTTCAACCAGGATGACTTGGGCCTGCTGCTCGGCAGCTTCTTCGTAACCTACGCCGCGTGCCAACTCATCGCGGGCAAGATCATTGACCGCTGGAACGTGAACTGGGTTTATGCCGCTGGTTTTTTAGTTTGGTCGGTCGCCACGGGCTTAACCGGTTTAGTGAGTACGTTTTCAGCCATCCTGTGTCTACGCTTCATCCTGGGCGCCGGTGAAGCCGTTGCTTATCCTGCCTATTCAAAGATCATCGCTACCGTTTTTCCGGAACAACTTCGCGGAACAGCTAATGCCCTCATCGATGCAGGTTCAAAAATAGGTCCGGCGCTGGGCGTCTTTGTCGGTGTCAATCTGGTCACCCGATTTACCTGGCGTGGAATGTTTGTCGCCATGGCCGTTGCAAGTTTCCTCTGGTTAATACCGTGGTGCTTTATAGCGCCCCGGCTCGCCCCTAGGCGCCTGGCGAAAGTTTCCGCTTGGGCGCCCACCTATCGCGAGCTTGTCACGAAGCGCGCGGTTTGGGGTACCGTTTTGGGTCTGTTTGGGGGGAACTATGCCTGGTATTTTCTGCTGAACTGGCTCCCGTATTATTTCGAGCACGATCGGCATTACACGCGCGAGCGACTGGCTCTCTTTGGATCGCTCCCATTCTGGGCTATCGCCGGTTCCTCCATGATTTTTGGACTCATCGCGGACGCTTTAATCCGCCGCGGAAATGAAGCAGGCAGAGTTCGTCAAATCATTGTTTCCTTAGGACTGGTGGGCTGCTGTCTGTTTATGCTCCCGGTGGTGCTAGTCCCGCAACAGTTCCTATTCAACCTTCTTCTTATCCTGGCGTGTATCTCCATGGGCGCTTTCTCTTCGAATCACTGGGCGCTTACCCAGAGGCTTTCGGGCGCCGAAGCCGCTGGAAAGTGGACGGGCTTTGAAAATTGTCTCGGGAATATCGCCGGCATTGCCGCGAACTACGTGAGTGGTTTCACTGTCAGCCGAACCCATTCCTTCTTCCCCGCGTTCGCGGTCGCTTGCGCAGTTCTCTTGCTCGGCGCGGCCGGGTTCTGGTTTGTCATTGGGGAACCTTTTCCAGTAAGATGGCGAACATCCATAACCGTTGGCGAGGCAAAAACTGTTTACTAGGCTATGCTTGGATTAAGAACGCGTAATATATTAAGTACGTAAGGTTCGTTGAAAACGTCAGAACGGACCATGGCGATTTCGGCATTTGTCTGTTTGCTGTTTATCCTGACGGTGAGCAGTTGCCAGCGAGTTGGCGCACTTCTGCGAAGGCTGCCGTGCGCCTCCGGTGGGTATCTTCCTCCGAGTGCCCACCGGACCATCTCCTTATTCTTGAATCTCCTTCTTGGGTGCTACCAACGACAATCGAAAAGCGGGCCGATGCGTCTTAACTCTGGCATCTGCTATGCCAGCCACTCGCGACAACTCCAGCAACTCATCGGCGTGGAAAGATGCCCGCACGGAAATAATTCCATCATGTACCGTGATGCGTTTCCAACCGAACAACAGCTTTGTTGCAGGGAGAAAACAGTAGGGGATAAGGTGTCTTTCCAAATCGCACACGAGCAGGGCGCGCCGTGCGACATTGTAGAAATTATGTAGCAGGGCGATCACCTGTTCGTCGCTGAAATGGTGCAGGAACAGAGAAGACAACACGTAATCGAAGCTCTGCGGCAAGAACGGGAGGTTGAAGGCGTTCGCGATGACCTTTGGAGCTGGAGCGGCTTCCAGGTTGGTGCAATTGTAATCCAGACTTGTCACCGAAGCGGCGGGATAGAATTCCCGGATCAGCCGGGCCGTGTCGCCGGATGCAGCGCCGACATCGAGCATGGTGAATCGGTCATCTTTCCTGGCGACTTGGGCGAGCGTCTTCCGAATTACCGAATGCCCGCCGAATGTCCGATTGATGCGGACTAGATCGGCCAGATTGGGGCGCGCTTCTTCCGGCGGAAGATGGTCCATGAGTTCCGGTTTGATAAGGCGCTTTGCAAACAAAGTTTGGCGATGACCCCGATGTTCAGCTTACCGGCTGCGCGCGGCAGATCTTTGGAAGTGGTAAAAGAATGATTGCACGACGATATGAATAATCCATCGCTATCCAGGCGGAGTCTGCTGCAGGCAGCCGGAACCACGGCGGCGTTGATGCCCCTTCGCGCTCAGGCGCAAGCGACGCCACAACCTGTTAATACCGGCCCCACTACCTCGACGGTCGAAGATCGCGATCGCCGTCTGCAATGGTGGCACGAAGCGCGTTTCGGCATGTTTATTCATTTCGGTCTTTACAGCGTGCTGGGCCGGCATGAATGGGCAATGGAGGAAGAAGGCATTCCGGTGGCTGAATATCAGCAGCTCGCAAAGCAGTTCAATCCCCAGCCACATGCCGCTCGCGCCTGGGCCAAATTGGCGAAAACCGCCGGAATGAAATACATGGTGATGACCACCAAACATCATGAAGGATTCTGTAACTTCGATACCAAGCTGACGGACTACTGCGCGCCCAAGCAGGCGGCCGGGCGCGACCTGGTAGCCGAGTACGTCGAGGCGGCTCGAGCGGAGGGTATGCGCTTTGGTTTTTACTACTCGCTGATGGATTGGCACCATCCGGACGGCGCCCGCTGCAAGACCGATGAGGCCGCCCGCCGGCGCTTCGTGGATTACATCCATGGCCAAGTGCGCGAGCTCTGTTCGAATTACGGCAAAGTGGACGTCCTCTGGTACGACGTCAACTGGCCCTTGACGCCGGAAGGATGGGAGTCGGTCCAGATGAATAAAATGGTTCGCCAACTACAGCCGGACATTTTGATCAACAATCGCTCCGGCATTCCCGAAGACTTCACCACGCCTGAGCAGCGCATCGTCGCGTCGCAGAGTCCCTGGGAAGCCTGCATGACGATGAACGATAGCTGGGGTTATCAACGCGCGGATGACAACTGGAAGTCCCCCAAGACCGTCGTACGCAATCTTTTGACTTGCACTCGCGATCGCGGAAATTATCTTCTAAACATTGGCCCCAAAGGCGATGGTTCCATTCCGGAGCCTTCGATTCAAATTTTGACCGCCGTTGGCAAATGGACCGACAAGTATGGCGATCTCGTTCATAAGGCCGATGTTTGCCAGGTGAAGCGCTCGGAGTTCGCGCTCTTCACGCGCCAGGGAAAGACGCTCTTTATTCACGCTTACTTTTGGCCTGGCGAAACGCTGGCCGTCGGTGGCCTCCAACAAAAGGTGCTTTCGGCCAAGATGCAAGCTACCGGACAACCGGTCAAATTCGAGCAAGAGCAGTTTCGCGTAAGATTCATGGGCCTCCCGGCCAGCGCGCCGGATCCGATCGCTACCGTTTTGGCTGTCGAATGCGATGCAGAGCCCACCCAGGATCAACTAGCTATTCGCATCAATCGCAAGCGGGAGAGTGTTTAGTTGGATGTGGTCATCCCCAACTCGGGTTGGATCGAGGCGATATGCGGCCCCATGTTCTCCGGAAAAAGTGAAGAGCTGATTCGAAGGCTTCGGCGGGCCACCATTGCGCGTAAGCGCGTTCAGGTTTTCAAGCCGTCTCTCGACACCCGGTATTCGGATGCTGAGATCGTCACCCATGCCGACGTTCGTATGCGCTCGGAATGTGTCAGCTCCGCGCGCGAGATACTCGCCAAGATGGACTGGAGAACGCAGGTCGTCGGTGTCGACGAATCGAACTTCTTCGGCCCTGATCTCCTGGAAGTTGCCAATCAGCTCGCCGATAGCGGGAAGCAGATCATCATTGCGGGCCTGGATACGGATTTCATGGGACGGCCTTTTCCTCCCATGCCGGACCTGCTCGCTATGGCCGAATCCATCACCAAAACTCTGGCGATCTGCATGCGCTGCGGCGCTCCCGCCAAGCATACGCAGCGGCTGGTTGAATCCGATGAGCTTATTCTGGTAGGAGCGGCGGGATCTTATGAGGCGCGCTGCCGCCGCTGCTTCGAGCCCGGGGTATCTCGTCAGGAGGTGCTGGAATTTGTCACCGCCCCCACCCGCCGCTCCGAGACATCGGCGCGCGATTGAAACATAATAGAGATATGAGTAGTACACCACAACAGCCGACCTATATCATTCCGCCGCCATCCGGCCCCAACTGGAAAACTCCGCTGCTTGTCGGCGTATTAGTTCTCCTTGTGGTTGCCAACATCTTTCTTTTTGTCCAACTCGATCACGTCAGGACCGACAACAAGAATGAGATGGCCAAGCTGACTCAGGACTTCAACACTGCCATGGAGCGGATGCGCATCGAATCCTCCGATGAAGTTCGGCGTTCTAGCCGCCGGGTCGAGGATTTGCAATCCCAATTGGCGCAATCCCGCCGGGCCGCTGAAGCCGCCGTCGGGCAGGCCAAGGTCGATGCGCAGAAGCGAGTGGAGGTGCTCCAGACGAAAGTGGCGACCGAAGAAGCTGCGCAGCAACAGGCCATCAACGCCGTGAAGCAGACTGCGGATACCGCGACTACTCAGCTTCAGAGCGTTTCTACCGATGTCGGAACCGTCAAAACGGACGTGCAGACCACCAAGAGCCAACTGGAACAGACCATCGCGAATCTTAAACGAGCCACCGGAGAATTGGATGACCACACTAGCTTGATTGCCACTAATGGAAAAGAGCTCCAGGCTTTAAGGGAGCTCGGCGAACGCAATTACGCCGAATTCACCATCAGCAAATCCAAGAAGCCCTCTCGCGTATCGGATGTCATGGTGGAGTTGAAGAAAGTCGACCAGAAGCACAACAAATTCACAATTGCCGTCACCGCGGATGACAAAACCGTGGAAAAGAAGGATCGCAACATTGACGAGCCGATTCAGTTCTACACGTCTAAGGCAAAGCAGCCCGACGAGATCGTTGTGAACAAAGTGACCAAGGATTCAATAAGTGGTTATCTCGCTAGCCCGAAGGTTCAAACTGCCCGGGCTGGTTCTTAAAGGATACGGATTTTTCAAATGCGATACCCCGAACAACTCATAGCTCACATGCGGAACGACTTGACGCAGTATGGCGTCGAAGAAACCAGAACGCCTGAAGAAGTAGATCGGGCCTTGCAAGCTGGAAGCGGTACCGTGCTGATGATTACCAACTCGGTGTGCGGCTGCGCGGCCGGAAAAGCGCGGCCGGCAATCGGCATGGCGTTAGGGCATGCTAATCGTCCGGATGCGGCGGTTACCGTGTTTGCCGGTGCCGACCTCGAAGCGGTCGAGCGAGTCCGTGAACTGCTGTCCGGCGTTCCCCCGTCTTCGCCATCCATGGCTCTCTTCCGCGACGGCAAGCCGGTATTCGTGCTGCACCGCCATCAGATCGAATCGCGCCAGGCGCCCGAAATCGCTAAGCTCCTGACGGAAGCTTTCGATCAGTACTGCGTGACGGCGAAGCAGTAGTACTCTTTTTCGCTGCCCCGTACAGTCCGCGCTCCTCAATGAAGTCGCGGACTGCTGCCGGCAATTCCGGAGTGGGCTCTCCGGCAGCTAAACGCGCGCGAATCGTCGTACTCGCAACCGGAAGATCCAATCCATCCAAGCGCTCTAAGCGCGCGTTCTCGGGAAGGTGATAATGGCCTCCCGGGCGCGCGACTACGATGAACTCCGTGAGTGTGACGACGTCTTGCCAGCGCTTCCAGGTTTCGAGCTCATCGAAAGCGTCAGAACCGATCAGGAAAAACAATCGGCCGTCCGTTCCCAGTTGGGTTCTGAAGCGTTCCAGCGTGTCAACCGTGTAGCTTCGTTCTTTACCTTGCTCTAAACGCGAGGCTGCGAACGCCGGATAAGGCGCGCAGGCCAACTCCACCATTCGAAAACGGTCCTCATAATCTGTCACCCCGGCGGCCGCTTTGTGCGGTGGATGGGCGGCAGGAACGAAAAGAACTCGGTCCAGGGCAAATCGCTTCAGGGCCTCGTCCGCAATCGTGAGATGCGCGTTGTGAATCGGATCGAAAGTGCCGCCGAACAGGCAGATGCGTTGTCCTGCCATTAAAGGAACTTCTGGCCGCCAGGATCGCTCGCGATCTGTTCGCGAGCCGCGCGGGTGGCTAGCTCGTCGCAACGGTTATTGTCCTCGTGCGAGGCGTGGCCCTTGGTCCATTTCCATTGCGCCTGGTGGCTGCTCACCAACTCATCGAGAACCATCCACAGATCCTGGTTCTTAACTGGCTTTCTATCGGAGCTCTTCCAGCCTTTTTGCTTCCAACCCTTTATCCATGTCGTGATGCCGTTCTTCACATACTCGGAGTCTGTGATGATCTCGATAGAACAACTCTCTTTCAGACGCTTCAATCCCTCAATTGCGGCGGTCAGTTCCATGCGGTTGTTGGTGGTGTGCGGCTCGCAACCGAAGATCTCGCGCTTATATTCGCCGTAGCGAAGAATACACGCCCAGCCGCCTTTCCCCGGATTTCCTGAGCAGGCCCCATCTGTAATGAGCTGGACGTGTTTCAAGCGACTTCAGCGCGCTCCAGCGCCGGCGCCTGGCTTAGCTGATCCGTGAAGAACACGTCTACGATATCCAGGATTCGCTTTACGTCCTGAGCGCGGTAGATCTCGGTGCGCAGTTTCGATCCGTTGCGCACCCCATGCGTGAAGTAGGTCGCGAACTGCTTCATCTTGCCGACTGCGTCCGTTTCACCGTGCTCCTCGAGCATTCGGTAGTAAGTCTTCATCATGCGATAGCGTTCACGCTCCGGAGGCACGGTGTAGACGCCGGTGCGAAGGTACTCGTCGATCTGGCGGAAAATCCACGGATTGCAAGAAGCGGTGCGGCCGATCATGACTGCGTCGCAGCCCGTCTCGCGGTACATCTGCAGGGCATCCTCGGGAGTGAGAATATCGCCGTTGCCGATCACTGGAATGCGGACCGCCGCCTTGACTTCGGCGATTCGCGACCAATCCGAACGGCCGCTATAGCCCTGCTCGCGTGTGCGCGGATGGAGGGCGACGGCCGCCAAGCCGCAGTCTTCCGCGATCTTCGCCATCCGGACCGCAACCAGTTCCTGATCGTTCCAGCCGGCGCGAAACTTGCAGGTCAGCGGGATTGAAATTGCCGAACGAACTCTCCGCAGGATGGTCTCAACCAGCGGAAGATCCCGCAGCAGACCCGATCCTCCATTGCACTTCACAACTTTGTTGACCGGGCAGCCGAAGTTGAGATCGACAATGTCGAAGCCGCGGTCTTCGCAAACCTTCGCTGCTTCGGCCATGACGTCCGGGTCAGAGCCAAAAAGCTGGCAGCTAATCGGATGCTCTTCCGGCTCGAAATAGAGGTAGCGGAAGTTCCGGTTCGGCTTCTTGGCGGTCCGGGTGCTTACTACGCCATGCGAGCTGGTGAACTCGGTCATCAGCAGGCCGCAACCTCCCTGATTGCGGATCAAGCGGCGGAAAACCGTATCGGTGACACCCGCCATGGGAGCCAGCACCGTAGCCGGACGGACGCGCACCGGACCAGCCTGGTAAGTACTTGGGAAATCAGAGATGTACGTGGTAGTCAACTGAATGACCCTATTTTAACTGTGATGACCGAAACGAACCTAGCGAAACCTACGTTCTCACATATAGTGGGGACTGTGCGTGGAGCCTGCTAGTTTGATCAAGGTGGTCGGCGCCTTTGTCGCCGGAGTAGTTGTAGCTCTAGGGAGCGCCCTTATTTACGTGCGGGTTAGCGATGTCGGCCGCCCCGTGCCTGTCGTACAAACTGCCGCTGCCGCGCCCGAAGCGCCACCAACGCAGCTACCCGAGGCAGGTAACGACTCCACGGACCAGACGGCTGTTCCGGCGGTCGAACACGTCAAGAGACGTAAGGTAATCAAACCGGAGCCCCGGTTTCAGGAGCGAAAGCAGCCCGTAGTAGAGATCGCCCAGAATCGCCCACCCGTGGACCCGCCGGTCAGTTCACCGGAACCCGCGCCACCGGCTCCGGCCGTAAACGAGGATCCAGTACAGCCTGCTCCACAGGTGATCCCCGCAGTGCAGCCCGTGCAGCAGCCGCAGCCGCACGTGGTCACATTGCAGCCCGGAATGAATTTAGCGATCCGCTTGGGAGAGACGCTTTCGACTGACCATAACTACACGGGCGATACCTTCCGAGGCACGCTGGAGAGTCCCATCATCATGGACGGGTTCATCATCGCGGACAAAGGTTCCAAGGTCCTGGGACGCATCGTCAACGCCGAGAAAGCGGGCAGGATGGAAGGCGTGGCAAACCTGACGCTGGCCTTGACCGAGATCAACACGACCGACGGCCAGCGCGTCAGGATAGAAACCAGTACCTACGGCCGGAAGGGGCAGAGCAGTACGGGCGAAGAAGCCGCCAAGATTGCGGGCGGCGCCGCTCTGGGAGCCATTATCGGAGCAGTGGCGGGCGGCGGAAAAGGCGCAGCTATCGGGGCCGGCGCGGGCGGAGCTGCCGGAACCGGCGCGGTGTTGATTGGCCATCCCAAACCCGCGGTACTGCCCATTGAGACGCGACTGAGTTTCCGTCTTGCCACGCCGGTTACGATCACGGAAAAAATGAATTATTAGCCGCGCTTGGCGGCTTCCAGTACCTGCCATTTCGCGCCATCCAAACGGCGCGGATTCAACTCGATCTCAGTCACCTCCGCCAGTTGATCCGCGGTAGCCGGACGAAGCTCCCTGAACTTGCGCGCGGAGGTCAGCACATTCCGCTCCAGCGAACCGACCGTATCGTTGTAGGTGCTGACGGTCTTTTCGATTGCATCTCCCAGTTTGGCGAAATGCTGGCTCATGGTGAGTAGGCGTTTATAGAGGTCCAGTCCGGTCTCGCGAATCTGCTCCACGTTCTCAGCCACGATGCGGTGCCGCCAGCCGTGGGCAACCGTCAGCAATAAGCTGATAAGCGTCATCGGCGTCGCGATCAGAACATGCCGGTCTACACCGAACTCGAGAAGGGTGGGATCCTGTTCCAGGGCGGCGCTGAACAGAGATTCGAGCGGTAGAAATGCAACCACAAATTCAGGCGAACACCCAAGCCGTTCCCAATAAGCTTTTTCACCCAACTGTTTCACGTGCGTCTTGACCTGAGTGGCGTGAGCCTTCAGGCAGCGAAGGCGCTCGGCTTCGTCTGGCGATTCAATCGCGCGAAGATATGCTTCCAGCGAGACCTTTGCATCGACGATAACCTTGCACTCATTAGGCAACCGGACGATGAGATCGGGCCGCTGGTTGGTCTCGCCGAATAGAGTTTCCTGCTCGGCGAAGTCACAGTATTCAAGCATGCCCGCAAGCTCCACTACGCGGCGGAGTTGCATCTCGCCCCAACGGCCGCGCTGAATCGGCGATCTCAATGCCGTCTTGAGTTGTTCGGTAGACTGGCGCACCCGCTCCTGGAGTTGCGTCAAGGTTTGCACTTGAGCGGAGATATCGGCATAAGCTCCGGTACGCGAGCGCTCGATGGCTTGCACCTGCTCTTCAAAACGGCGGAGGGATTGGTTCACGGGATCGACCAGATGCTGAATCTGATCGCGGCTGCGATCCAGGAAAAGCTGGCTGTTGTTTTGTAAAGCATCGGCCGCGAGGGCCCGGAACTTTTCCTCGAGTTGTTGCTGCGTTTGCGTTAACAGCTTGAGCTGCACTTCGGCGATTTCGCGATTCCTCGCGCTCTCGCCCTGTTTCTCCAAGGCCGCGCGAGTTGCTTGCTCCAGGTCCACACGCTGACGCTCACTGACGCCGCAGGCCTCATTCGCGGTCTGGCGCCAGCGCTTTGCTTCGGAGAGCTGATACGCGGCAAACGCCACCGCCGCCAAAAGCAATATCACCAGCAGCGCAATCATACTTTCTTGAATCCCGTTTCTACCTTGAACTGCTCGAGCGTGTTGAACACTATCGGGCAATAGACCGCCCGGTCGGGCATGTGCCACATCCGGCTGAGAAGCGAACCGTTTCCTTTCAGCAAATGCGGGAAGAGCCTGCAGGTATCCGGCCGCGATTCATAAACGGAGCAAAGATTGCCTTTGAGGAAAATGCAGCCGTTCTCATCCCGCTTGAGGATGCGCCCTTCTTCCGGAGTTTCAAGCGTGTAATCGCGCAGGAAATCGGCTAGCCGCACGCCCAGGTAGCGCCCTAGATGTTCCGCATCCCGGTCACTGATTGGGGTGGTCGCAACACGGCAGCAGTTACCGCAGCTCGTGCAGTCGATGGAATCTTCTACTTCCTGGGCAATGGTTTTAAAACGCCTTTCAACAAAACTATGGCGCTTCATCCAGGCGCGGAAACGTTGGTTCTCCTCGCGCTGCTTTTCCCCGTAGCGCTTGATCTGCACGAGGTCGGTTATCACTTTAACCAGTATCTCAAGAAAGCAAGCGCGCTCGAACATAGTGACAGCGATTTGTTTTAACTGAGCTGTTTTGTTTTTGGCATCGCTCGATAATAAGGCGTGACGGATCAACTCTTCCTGTCCATTTGGCTCGAGCGGCATACCCGCGCCAACCGCCTGCAGCACTTCGAGAAGTTGTTGCGCTTCTTTCCTTTCTCTCAGCGCGAGCAGCCGCAATCGGTGATTTCGATCCATGCTGTAGCCACAACTGAACCTCCGCTCTTGGAACGGCCTGTGAACGGCCCGCTCGACGTCGATGAGATTGTCGCCGCTTGGGAAGATTACCAAGGGGACGACGTTGCCTATACGGTAGAAAGCTGGTGGGACCTGTGGCAGTTCGAGCACGACTGGAAGCTGAGTCCGGCCCGCGTCGCGCTCTCGTGCTTCGGACCGGAGTTCGATAACGGCACTGATGAGAACGCCAGCCAACAAGAGGACCTACGAATCGATTTCGGCGTGGACAGCCACTATTTGCCTCGCCCGGAAATTCCGGGCAGCGGCAAGCTGATCGAATCCAATATCAAGAGTCTGCTACGGCTGGTCCATGAACTGGATTTGTCACTGCCAGTAGCAAGACGGCGCCTCGAGACTGAATCAGGCGAAAACTTCGCTGCCCGGTTCCAGCAGACGCTTAGCCCTAGCGACAGCCTGCAGTAGCTTGAGTGAACTGCTGCCGCTTCGGAATTGCTTAATAGAGCGTGAGCGGGATGCTCTTCGAACTGTAAGTAAACCCGAACGATACCCGGCTATCGGAAATGCCCCCATAAGGGGCCAGACCGCCATAGCGAAGGTAATCGTACCGCAGATTGGTTCCGAAATGCCGCCGCAAGCTGACCGAGTAGGCCAAGCTTAGTGAACTGCTGGAGTAAGCAGAGGAGACGGCATTTGCCACGCTCGACAGACGAGAATAAGCGCCCGTCGCGCTGAAGTTGGAGTGGCGCAGGCTGTATGAAGCTACGCCGTTTATGAACAGTTGCTTCGATGCGAGAAAGTATCCGTTTCCCGCTGCAATACCCTCGCCCGCGTTTACGCCAAAAGTCGAGCGGCGGAAACTACGCGAAACACTTCCCGAGTAGGAAGGAAACGTTGAAGTCTGTGCGTATTTTCCGACAGCATACCCCCCTACCGCTTGCGTTCCGATGAGAAGGGTAACGGGCACAACTGCGGTGCCGCTGACATTACTTCTGGTGGCGCCCCCGGAGAGGCTGACGGTCCAATGCTGCGGAAAGACACGCGATAACGTGGCGGCAACGGTGTCGGCCTGAGCCGTGCCAGCGCCACGTTGATAGCTGAAATCCATATGAGAATAGCTTCCCCCTACGGTGACTCTCGGGCTAACACGGTAGTTTACCGACGCCGAGCCGGAACCGCCGGTTGTCCCAATTGAGCCCGGGTAATTATATCGCTGCAAGAAGAAGCTGCCCCCAACGGAATAGCTGAGGCGACGGGTTTGTTGATAAGTGATCCCGAGTGACGATGAAAGGAATTTTGTCTCCGGACTGAAGGGGTTGTTTGAGATCTGGTTAGGTCCACTGGGAATCAAATACGAGCCGTAATATGAAATACCCGCGTATTGACTGAAAGAAAAGCTAAGCCTTCGGGTAAGCCGCTTTGAATACGACAACCCGAGGCTTTGATCGGTACCGCTCCCGTAGATATTGTTTTGATATTCCCGATAATCACCGCTGTAGCTGAGCGAAAGAGTTGCATTGTGGAATGTGTGGTAGCCATTGACGCCGCCGCCTACCGAGAATCCGAGGCTGCTGTTGTTTGCACGTTGACCGTTAGGGCCGACAATGGGTTCGTAATCGTCGTAAATACCGTCTCCAAAGGCGAAGAAGTTGAAGAAGTCGTGTTCGAAGAATTCGCTCGCTAGAGTGGCGGGACTGAAGTGACCCGGATTGGAGTCGGGTGGGGCTGTGCTGTCCTGCGCAAACGCGGTAATACTCCACAGCGAGATAAAGACAAGAGCAGAAAACTTCACCAAAGACCTCCGACCCCCTTTTGCACCTTAAGTCTGCCGAACCTCCTCGTGAGTGTCAAGCAAAGAAGTACCGTTAAGACGTTGCTAATCTCATGAGTTGCGGGTTGCCGCATAGCGTACTGCTTACGACTAGGAACGGTTTAAGCTAGGCGAGCGCATTCTTAATTTTCTCCAGGTCCGCAGGCTCTCCAAACTTCATGCTTTCTAGAGAAGGATCGATATTGCGCGCGAGGCCGATCAGCACCGAACCGGGACCGATCTCAACGAAGCGTTTAATACCTCTTTGAACCATGGCGCGGATGGTATCGCTCCAACGCACAGGATTAGGAATCTGTTCGAAAAGACCTTGGCGGGCTTCTTCGGCTGTTTTGATTTCGGCAGCCTGCCAATTGTTGATTAACGGAACACAGAGATCTTGGAATCGAGTCGCCTGTAGATCCGCTCTCAATTTTTCCTGAGCTGGCCGCATCAGAGCGCAATGAAAGGGCGCGCTGACGGGCAGTTGGATCACGCGCTTCGCCCCGGCGGCCTTGGCTAATTCCAGGGCGCGCTCGACAGCTTGTGCATGGCCGGCGATGACGACCTGATCGGGCGAGTTCAGATTTGCGGCTGAGACGACTTGACCCTGAGCTGCCTGTTGCAGAATATCGTCGAGCTTGCCCTGGGGCAGTTTCAAAATCGCGGCCATCGCGCCCACCCCTTGCGGGACAGCCTGCTGCATGTATTGGCCGCGCTTTCGCACCAGCCGCACAGCGTCGACGAAGCCTAGCGACTCCGCCGCAACCAGCGCCGAGTATTCGCCCAAGCTGTGCCCCGCTACCAGGTCCGGTTTGTATCCATGCCGGTGCAAAACACGGAACGCAGCGATGGAAACCGTCAGAAGCGCGGGTTGCGTATTCTCGGTTTTTTTCAATTCGTCTTCGGGACCTTCGAAACAGAGCCTCGAAAGCGGGAACTCAAGCGCGTTGTCGGCGTCCTCAAAAATGGAACGGGCCTCGGGGAATTCTTGAGCAAGGAGTTTGCCCATACCGGCATATTGGGAACCCTGCCCAGGGAACAAGAAAGCTGTGTCTGCCATTAAATTGTGTTAACTCTTCAGGCCTCTAAGAGCGGAACGGGGGATGCTGTTGCCATCTTAAGCTGCCTTTTCTGATCGCTTTGCGGGTTTAGCTGCTTAGATCTCCCATGGTAAATGCAGCTCAACGGCAGGATGCCGATCTGTTCTATAGTGAAAGCAAGAATGAAAAAGAAACCGATCGCGGAGCCAATCATCTCGCCTGAGATTTTGGAGATGGCTCAGAAGTCGGTAGAAGTCTGAGCAGCCTAGGGCGCCCAAAGTATGCGCGGTTTGTGGCGCATCCTGTACTCCCTTAACAGGTCCGCATCCCTCTGAAGAAGATCTCTGCTGGGTGTGCCGCCGATTGAAGATCAGCGCGTGGCGCGATTCGGATCAGCAGATGTCGGCGCAAGAGTAGGGACACTCTTCCCGGGCGCAGCTAGATAATCTTCTCGGGCCGCGTAAACGTCGTCATGGCGCCGCTCTGCGAGTCCCGTACCACTAGTCTTATGAAGTAGGCTCCGCGTTTAACGGGAAACGCGAAGTGAAGTGTGATGGCGGGCTCGGGTTGCGCTAGCGTCTCCTCGCGAAGGCGGAGGTTTACTGTCTCGCTGCTGCCGATCAGGTAGCTTCCATCTTCTTTGAACACGGCCGAGACCACCGTCAGGGTATCGACCTTGCGGTCCTTTGCGAGACGGAAACGTAGCGGCTTCAGATCTACTTTCACGAGTACGGTAATGGTCGGGTCGCTTTGCTTCGGCTCAATGTAACCGGCTTGCAGGACAACGGGAATTTGGTTAATCTGATCGCGCGAGAACACGGCGTCATCCACCGCCAGCCGCGCTGACTCCTTGGCCGGATCTTCTTGCAGCGCGTAGTAGCCCCGGCGCGCCTGTATGCTCACGCCTTTCTCGCTGACCAAACGGATTTTGATGACGTGGAACGAACCGTCGGCTTTTGGATTGTTGGGCGAGAAGCCAAGCACATACGAGAACTCGGGCGGGGTTGCTAAGCGGTCGAGAGCCTCGCGAAAGCCGTCGTTGTTGTGAATGAAGGTGCCGCCCGTGCCTTGCGCGAGATCCTGCAGAATGCCCTCTTGCGCTTCCCAGCCCTCCAGCCGCACTTGCCGCCAAGCCTTCTCGGCCTTGCCGTTATCAAAGCTGGCATCCGGTTGATTGGAATAAAGCCCACGAACGTTGAGGCTGCTGATTGTGACATTCGCCTGTGTGGCGAGTTTCAGAACCTGCTGCATATCGCTGCTGTTGGCGAGAGTTTGGAAGAAGCCGGGCGAGCTAAGGACGATGAGACGCTCGCCGGGCTTTTCGGCTAATCGCTCGATCGCTAGACGCAAGGTTCGTAGCGCCATCCGGCTCTGCTGAGGCACAAAGGCGAGCTGTCTACTCGCTTCCGTCTTTACGATCATCTCCGCTAGGGCCGCGGGAACATGCGCGCAGAGCGCTGTATGACTAACGGCCGCATCGTTCACGCGCTGATCGCCCTTGTTGATAATTAGGTCGGCGAGATAGTAATTGATGTCCGGGCATTCCTTCGCGTGGTAGGCAGTCACATCGGACATACTCATCCGGAGTTTCGCAACCGTAGCTTCGAGCTTGTCTCGATCGTTCGTGAAATCAAGTTCAGGCTGGCCCGAAAGAGTATAAATTGCAGCCTGATCCGTGGTTGCCAGGCCACGGGCATGCCGGTCCATCGCCGCCCGGACTGCCGCAAAATCGGCGAAGCTGGCGTTGAGATCGTCGAATACATAGGCGACAAATCGTTGTTGGGCTTTGTTTGCGTGAACGGCTTCCTGCGGCTTCTCTGGACCGGGCTGGCCGGCAGCAGCAGTGACGGCGGTTGCCGTGTTGTCTTGTGTTGTATCTGCGGAGGCTTCGGACGGCGGCGCATTGGCCGAGCGGTCCTGGATTGAGAAGCTGGCGATTACCTGCCGCTTGCCTTTATCGAATAACTGGAAGTCGTCTTTGGTCAGGCCGCCGATGGGCTGCCCCTTTTTGTTCCGAACGACAACCGGCACCAGAACTAGGTTGACGCCGCTCTGGAATGTAGGCGTTTGCTCCAGGGGCGGCTCCAGTTTCTGAAAGCTGGATGCATCCTGCGCCAACCCGGCAGTGCAGCAAAATAGTAAGAGCAGCGCAACCAAGCGCAGAACTCACCTCCGCAACCCAAACGCCATCCACTTAATTTAACGCGAGTTCTGGGCTGAAGGGGTACGTAAACCACCACCGCAGCGCGCGTGTGATCTCCGCACGACATCCTTTAACAACAATTACCCGCTTCGCAACCTGACGCGACAAACTTCCGGCCGTTAACACGGATATTCCTGTCGTCGGAGACGAGTATGCAGTTCTTGACCACACGCCGGTTGCTGGCTCGTCGTCAATAGCATTGGCAACCTTAAACACATTCGCCAGGAGCTCATGCACAGGCGCTGTATCGTCGCCCTATTTTGCCAGTGACCTGCCTGGGGATAATATTTCGGGCGTGGGGAGCACACCGTTGACGTGGAACTTTCGGTGATTAGCGGTGTCCAAGACGAAGAGGCGGTCAAGCTGTCGGATTTGCAACGAGCATTCGCTGATCGCGTGTCCCAGTTATTGAGACATCGGGCACTGATTATCCTGTTCGGCTCAGCGATCCATGAGCCTCGGATGCCGGCGCCCGGTGATGGCACCTTACGAGAAGTGGAGGCCCCATATCGTTCACCGAGGTCAGGTCCGCCCCAGTTATTCTGGTTGGGCGTATTCTCGAAGAATCAAGGATGGGCGGTTCGCGCCGTCTGAAATCGGTGCCGGACGCGCAGATGGAGCTCTTTCAGCGACTGTAGCGGTGGAAAACGCGCTGAAAGGAGATGTGCCGCCAGGCAATGCAGCGATCTATTTCTTTAGGCCTGCTGGCCCTTACGAAGGCCCGCCCCTGCTCGGAATGGGCGGTGGGCCTTGGAATTGGCGCCTCGGCGACCGGAAATGTTCTTCCTGCGTCGTGATTCGGGAGTACTGCGCACAGTTGGCGATACGTGGAACAACTGTGTCGTTCCGGTCTTTAGCTGTGCTCATCCTGGCTTTAAGCCCGATCCCGGCAGGCCACTGGCCGACTCACTCGTTGACTTTCTCCTGACCAGAGGCCAGAACTGTGGAGACCACGAGATGGTGCAAGCCATTTCCAAATCCTACGCTGAAGGTTTCGACCGCGAGTATGCGTTCAAAAAGCTTCGACAACTCGCGGCCAGTGAAACGCCTCCGGTTCGCAAAGAGGCATGTTACGAACTGTCGCTATGGAAGCAGCCCTGCGGCGACCCTCCGGGAACTTGAGTGAAGGTAATTTCCATGGCAGTACGATCTACAATTCTGATTGCCCTTTGCTCCTCCATCGCCTCTCCCGCGGCACTGAGTGCGAGGCAGGCCGCCTCTTCATCCGGCCTCAGCTCGGTCGTAAGCTCCGCGATATCCGCTCTCAACAAAACGAATGGCGATCTGAAATCCTTGATTTTGGATCTACGCCAAATCGATTATGCAGGTTTTATCGCGGCATTAAGCAAAATGGGGGTGAGCAAGAGAGGCGACACGGACGACACCGATGCGGATCCGCCGTTTGCCATCAGCCAGAAGTTGCCAACTGGCGAGGTGGTGATTACGCTAAACCAGTTTGAGGTAGCAGGGCTCGCTATCCCGGGCGGGCTCGTCATCATTCAGGCGTTTCGAAAAGAGAACGGAAGCTACGTTCTAGCGGATCAGACTGGGGACGATCTCTTCCTAGTCGACGCACGCAAGCTTGAACCGCTCAATTCCGGTCCGGCAAACGAGCTTTGGCTGCTGGTGCAAGGTCAAGTTAAGGGCTATATGGGCGACCTGGAGCGTGCGCGGATCTACAGCTTCGACGGCAGCCACTTTACAGAAGAATGGAAACCGGAAGATCGCATCGATTTGGCTACCAAGATCTCGGGAACTCAGATTGACGCGCGCTACCTGTCCGAAAAAATCTACAGATTTGGCGGCGATATTCAGAACTGCATGGAAGAGAAGCTCCAGCTAAGTGCCGGCGGGCTAATGAATCTGGGAATCCTCAATCACGGCGAATGCGAGGACTACCTGACCGCGAAGTAGCGGTTGCCCCGGCTCTCGCAGCCCTCCTCATCTGGTCATCTACGCCAGCGCTGCCCCTCCAGATCTAAGCAATCCGGGGAACGCCGGCCACAGCACCTGCGCCCGTCGCGTGCCGCCCATCGGCGGACATCGTTTCCGAAAGTTGCGCCGCTATTGCTTTGGCGGGGCTGCCCCTGGGGTGAGAACTTCGCCAACCCGAAGTCCAGGATCTCGGCGTGCCCATTGCTGGTGACGAAAATGCGTTGTGATTGACGCTCGCACTCTGGTTCTCCAGATGTGTAAGCTCCAGATATAAGCTATGGATATACTTTTTCACAACACCATCATGAAGCGCCACGTCCTCATCTTCGGTATCGTCGGCGGCCTCCTCATCGCCACCCTCCAATACACCGAATACCGCTTCGTCATCATCGAGCACTCCGTCGAGCTCTACAGTGCGCTCGTCGCTATCCTCTTCGCGGCCTTCGGCATCTGGCTCGGCCTCCGCATCACGCGCCGTCGCGAAATCATCCGCGAAACGGTCGTGGTGAGGGAAGTGTTTGTCCCCACGGAAGCCCCCGCACCCGCACCCTTCGCTCCCAACACGGTCCACCAGCAAACCCTCCGCATCACGGCACGCGAGCTCGAAGTCCTGAACCTGATCGCCCGCGGCTTCAGCAATCGCGAGATCGCCACGCAGCTTTTCGTTTCCGAAAGCACCGTCAAGACACACTGCGCCCGCGCCTTCGATAAGCTTGGAGCCACCCGCCGCACCCAGGCCGTCCAGCGCGGCAAAGAACTATGCCTCCTGCCGTGACCGCGTCACCCGAACGCGTGATTTCCGCTCCATTCCCGCGAAATCATCCGAAAGGATGACGACATCCGGCCCCGTTACACCGCATCCTGACTCCATCCTCACTCGCACCAGGAGCCTCACTTGAAGAAAACCGTCCTCACCTTCGGCCTCATCGCCGGCGTCATCATGTCCGTCCTTATGGGCGGCTCGCTTCTCCTTGCCAACAGGATCGGCTCCGGCCACAGCATGGCTCTCGGCTACACCATCATGGTGGCGTCGTTCCTGCTAATCTACTTCGGCATCCGTAGCTATCGCGACAACGCCCTCGCCGGCCAAATCTCCTTCGGCCGCGCCTTCGCCTGCGGCATCCTGATCGCCCTCATCGCCAGCGTCTGCTATGTCGCCATGTGGGAGGTCCTCTACTTCAACTTCATGCCCCATTTCATGGACAGCTACTTCGCCGCGCAGATTCACAAGGTCCAGTCCTCCGCGCTTGACCCCGCTACCACCGCCGCGCGGGTCGCTGCCATACAGCGCTCTCAGCAGCTCTACCAGAACCCATTCGTCAACATGGCCTACACCTTCATGGAGCCCCTGCCCGTCGGCCTTATCATTACTCTCATCTCCGCTGGCGTTCTCCGCCGCAAAGCACCTGTCGGATCGGCCGCCTCTCCCGCAGTCATGACGACATAATCAAAAGGCGGGGACGGAAGCCTTCATTTCCGTCTTCCACCCCAAACACATAGCTCACAGGGACAAACGATTCTCATAGGAGGCAGCATGGCTTCAATCATTGGCTTTGGCGGTATATTTTTGCGAGTGGATGATCCAAAAGCTCTGTACCAATGGTACGAGCGGCATCTCGGTCTGGTGAAGTCGGAGGGATCATTCGCGTTTCCCGCCTCGACGCAACGCGCTCAAGTCGTCTTCGCCTTTTTCAAACAGGACAATGCATACTTCCCGCCGGCGCAGAAGGCGATGATCAATCTTCAGGTGGATGACCTCGATGGAGTGTTGGACCGTTTGATCGAGGAAGGCGTCACGGTCGATCCAAAACGCGAAAGCTACGACTTCGGAAAGTTTGGGTGGCTCACCGACCCGGAAGGAAATCGTATCGAGCTTTGGCAGCCTGTCGCAACTGACTGATGCCGGGCCGATCCGGATCGTCCCCACACACGCAGCCGCTGCGGAGACGCTTCGGACGACGCCGCGGTCTCTGTCAATGAGGCCCGAAAGAAGCGGCCAGCAGGACGAAATAAAACAGGAATGCTGCGACCGCTATTTGCAACTATGGCGGCCGCTGCTGGGTCACCTCGCCCGCAGGATTTGCAGATCGGCGAAGTCCCCGCCGCTTCCATTGCCCGTCCACAAACCTATCTTCCCCTGCTTTATATTGCCCAGTTTACGAGCTGAAAGTACCGGCTCTTTATTGCCATTGACCATGACTTCCACCCTGTCCTCGTGAACCGCCACGCGCAAGGTCACCCAACCGGTGGGTACCAGCGACGGCGGCACGGGCCTTTCGAACTCGTTCGGAAACTGGTCTCGTAGCTTTGGCCAGTCGAATTCGGGGACCATCATGTACTGCAGCGCATGCCGATGGCGCACTGGATCCTCAGCTCGAAAGTTAAAAGGCCGCAGATAGACCGCCTCATAAGTGTTATCGTCCTTTCCGTGAAAGGCGATTCCAACAAAACTCTGCTGATATTTATCCCGGCCGCGGACTTCCACTTGTATCTGGCCGTCGCCGAAATTCACACCCTCGATCCACGCGACTCCCGCACCCGGCTTCTCGGACATGTGCACGCCCCCCGTTCTGTCAACCAGGCTGCTCGTTTCGCGATTCACCGTCCTTAGATTGCCGTCTTTAAGCAGTTTTGCCAAATCGATCCGGGCCGGTTGACCTGCGCCCGTGGGCGGCGTTTGCCCGGCCACAACGGTAACAAGAAACAGCGCAAGAGCCCAGCACGCTACATTGTTCATCTCACTGCATCCTCTCTCATTCCCAAGGATTTGGCGAGAAGTTTGTAATGAACAACGGGATCTGATGGTGAGCGGCGAATGCAAAAGAATCAGGGCCGGATGTACGCGGCGGATACCGGTTCCCATTCCGCGCGCCTCGGCCCTGATCCGCTGGTAATCCGCTGATCCACTTTTCAGATTTGAGCTGATCCCGGCAGGCAATTAGCTTAGTTTGTTTTATAGCGTGAACCAAGCCGCCGCCGTCCCACAAGGATCAAGCTCGCGCAAATCAGGCCCGATAGGACGGCAAGCGACGGTTCGGGTGTGGCCGTTGTATTGCCCGGAGCGCCGAAGGTGACGTCGTTCGCGCCGCCGCCGCTGCCATTGGCGGTCACGTTCCCTTGATAGTCGATGTCGACGACTCCGGCGTAATAGTCGGGGTCGGGATGGACGGGCGTGATTGGGTTGTTCGCGCCCGGATCGGTGGTCAGCAAATAGTTGCCGCTGGCGTCGAAGAAGTCGAGGTCAAACTGGGTGCCCGATGTGGTGCCGGCGGGCGTAGCGGAGCCTACGCCGGAGATCGACAAATTTAAGGTGATCTGACTCGAAGTGAAGTTGATCCCTTCCACGTAGTCGGCGGGACCGAATGTGGGCGAAGATGAAGATCCACTGTAGTTCAGCAGAATCAGATCGTTATTATCGAGCGATCCAGTGAAATTGCCCGTTGGCGGGTAAGTCGCATCCAATGGGTTGAGCGAAGCGCCCTGGAAGCCGGTGACGTTGGCGTTGAGCGGGGCCGGCGTTAAGGTGCCGGGCTGCAATTGCAGCTCAATGTAACCATACGTGCCGTTCAGGCTGCTGGTATTCACTGTCACGGTGTAGCTGACGCTGTCGGCGAGTGCGACGCCACCGGACAAAACGAAGAGGACGGCCGAAGCCGCCATGAATAGCTGTTTGTTTCTCATTGGAGGCTTCCTGAATAGACCGTAGGTGCAGTAGTAAAGGCGGTTCCGGCGGCGTATTGGAAAGTGACGCTGACGCTTGCGCTTGCCCCCGGCGCAAGCGGCCCGGCCTGGACGGTCCAATACGGTTTGCTCTGGTAAGTGCCGGTGTTGCCGCTGGCAGCGGCGTTGCCGGAGATGGCTAGCGCGATTTCCAGCGGCCCCGCGATGGCCGATGCCGTATTGTTGCGAATCGTCAGGGTCTCAGTACCCGTGGCTTTCGGACGATTGTAGGAAAGGGCGGTAGAAGTGATGGTTACCGCGGCTGTCACGTTAGCCGGCGTTATGCTGGCGGTCGCCGTTGCCGTAGTGGACCTGAGTGCGTAATTGGCCGCTGCCGAGCCGGTGAGCGTGATGCCGCTGGCGGTCACCTGTATCCCGCTGCCGGGTCCGGCACTGGCGAAGCTTGCGGAAGTCGCAGCACAGCCCACGGCACCCATGTCAGCGGCTAAAACTCCCGACAAGCTGCAACTCGCGATCGTTGCCGCAGCCGTTCCGTTGTAAGCCTTGTTGTTAGCGACAATTGA
The DNA here is from genome assembly GCA_963795445.1 of uncultured Acidobacteriaceae bacterium. Lineage (GTDB taxonomy): Bacteria > Acidobacteriota > Terriglobia > Bryobacterales > Bryobacteraceae > Bog-105. The sequence continues at coordinate 242,303 of CAWCHX010000008.1, forward strand.
GGCGGTAACCGGGAGTGCCGTTGTGTTCACCTGGATTTCAGCGCTGGCCGCCGCATAGCTGCCGCTAGCCGGCCACGCGGCCTCGAGGACGCACGTGCCATTGGCGCCGGTGACGGTGATGATCCCACCGCTCGACGAACATGGGCCCGACAGAAGGGTAATGGTGGCAGCCGCATTCGCGTTGTCGGATGTTGTCGTGGTTATCGTGTTTCCGTACATGGCCGACGATGGGCCGGTGAAAGAGACCTGGCGGAGTGTGCCGCAGATGTTGGCGTCATCTTCGGTAGGGCAGGTATTTCCGGCAACGTAAGTCAGGTCTGAGTATCCGACGCCCGGCGTGCCCGCTGCCGCTGCAACGCTGCCGCTGAAGACCACGTTCGCGGCCGTTGCCGTCGCGCCTCCGGAAGCGTAGACAAATAGCGAGCCGCCTTTGCCTTGCGCACCCGATGCGCCAACCGCGCTGTTGCCACTAAACGTGTCGTCAGTCAAGGTCAACGTACCCGCGCGCGTGAAGATTGCACCGCCGAACCCCGCGCCTCCGCCGAGAACGGCGCCGTACCCGTTTGCGAACGGATTGTTTGAGTTCTGCAGTATCTGGGTTGGGGCACTTGGGTTCGAGAGAGCGGCCGTGCTGCCCATACTGCCCCCAAAGCCGCCGACGCCACCCAAAACGCCCAGTGGCCCTCCCCTCACGGAATCCACCGCATTTCCCATACCCCCGCCGCCGCCAAACCCGCCCGGATCTCCAGCGCCGTCCAGCAGTCCTCCCGCGCCGTCGCCCGCGCCGTTGCCGCCGCCCAGGTCGCCGCCGGAGGAATTCGCGCCGAAGCCGCCGCCGTTTATGTCGCCGCTGCCGTCGGTTGTTCCACCCTGCGCGGTATTGTTGCTGAAGATGATGTTGCTGAGCGTGAGATTTCCGCCATTCTGAAAGATGGCTCCGCCCATGCCGGCTGCCGGACCGCCGAACTGCGAACTACCGCCCTCGCCCAAGCCATCTGTCAGGCTCAGGTTCGTCAGGTTCACATTCCCGCCCTGGATGAAAAAGATGCGGGTGTTGCCGCTCCCGCTGATGGTCGCGCCGTGGCCGAGAATGGTGACATCGTCGCCGATATATAAGCGGCCGCTGAAGTTATACGAATCTACATTGGCGGATAAGGCAATCGTTTGTCCGGCAATCGGCGTCAAATCCACGGTGCCGCCGGGACAAACGTTCGCCAGGGCCTCGCGCAGCGTACCTGGCCCGGTGTCGGCGTTGCCGGTCACCGAAATGCTGCCCCCGCAGGCAGGTTGATCGCCAACGGTGAGTCCGAACGTGGTCATTCCTGTCAGGCCGACGGCAGCGGTGACGGTGTTGCCGCCCACGGTGGAACTGGCGGTGACGGCCGCCGAAGCCATGCCGTTGCCGCCTGTCATCGCGGTGGTGGTGTTGATGCCTGGCCCGGAGAAGGTCACCGTCGCGCCGGAGACCGGGTTGTTGGACAGGTCCGCCACGGCCACCACCAGCGGGTTCGCAAACGCGTTACCGGCTTGCGCCCATTGTCCGTCGCCTGAAACTTTGGTCAGTATCACTGTGGGCGTGGAAACCAGCCGGTTCGGACCGCACGCAGGCGACGAGGAGCCTGGACTGCACGACGCGGGAAACGAGGACAGGTTGTTATAGCTGAGACTGAAACCGGAGCTTTGTGTGGTCCAGCTAGCGGGGAAGTCGCCGCTCAGGAAATTCGCGTCCAGCCCTATGATCACGGAGGCGCTATTCGGAAACGCTGGAATGGGCCCTGTGAAACGGTTCCAGGCCAGTTCCAAATAGCCCAAATTGGGCAGCGTCCGCAAGCCAGGAAGGTATTTGACCGCTGAGCACGTTAGAGTCCAGACGCAATCTTGTGAGCTGGGTCATGGTTTGCCAGGCGTCCGGAATCGCGCCGTACACGGCGCAGTTGCGCAGATCAAAACTCGTCAATGCTGTTAGCTGCGACAGGATCGGCGGGAGCGGCTGATTGATTAACACGTTGCCGCAAGTTGCGACGATGATGGTCACCCGCCCGTTCCTGTTGCAGGTGATACCGGCCCAGTTAGCGATGCCCGCGGTCGGACAGGGATTGTTGGCGGTATTCCAGCCAAGCGCGTGGGCCCAGCCATACTGGGTTGCCAGCGCTTGCATGACAGTTAAATCGTTGCCGCCGAGATCAGCTTTTGCCTGCGGCGTGGTAACCCACAGGCCAAATATAATCACTGCCGCAGTCCAGAGAGTTCGAATACAAGTGCGCACGAGTTTTGCCGCCTCCCAAGAATTCTGCCGTCAACGCTAAAGCGTAAATTCGGCAATTTTTCTATCAGGAAATTTTTCAGTCGCATTAGCAACGCGTGCAAAGCGCTAAAATCGGGTGTTCAAACAAGCTTATGGATGCAGCGGATGGGTCAACCGCTCAGTTGACCCGCATTCTGAACGACTGGAGTGCGGGCGACACTTCCGCTTTAGAGCGGCTGACGCCGTTGGTATACGCAGAACTGCATCGCATCGCCGAACGGAAGATGGTTGCCGAACAGCACGGGCATCTGCTGCAGCCCTCGGCGCTGGTGAATGAAGCATTCGTGCGGCTGCTGGCCGATAGTCCGGTGGATTGGCAAAATCGGGCGCATTTCTTCGCGCGTTCGGCCAACATTATGCGGCATGTCCTGGTAGACTTCGCGCGCAAGCAGCGCGCGCCGGCGGCAGATCTCTCCAGCATGAGAGATATCGCGGGGACGGATGCTGTAGCTGCCGAGTTCCTGGATATCGATACTGCGCTGAATGAACTCGCGCGGCTGGATGACCGCCAGGCGCGCATCGTCGAGATGCGCTATTACGGCGGTCTTTCGATCGCCGAAGCAGCGATCGTGTTAGGTGTTTCGGAGCCGACGGTGAACCGCGACTGGCGAACCGCGCGAGCGTGGCTGTTCAAACGGCTGCGGCCGGCGCGCAAAGGGAAATGACGCCCGATAAGTACAAGTTCGCTGGCGAACTGTTCCACCGGGTGCGAGATCTTCCGAAGAACGATCGGGACAGCGCGCTGGACGTCGCCTGTAATGGAGACGGCGAACTCCGCGCTGAGGTTGTCGCACTTCTGGAGGCCGACGAGCAGGCGGGAGACGAGTTCCTACGGCGGCCGGCGCTGGAGCAAGCCGCCGACCTGATGGCCGCGGCTGAGACGCCAAAACTAATCGTCCCAGAGATTCTGGCGGGGCGCTACCGCATGCGCGAACGGATCGGCGCGGGCGGCATGGGGGTGGTGTATGAAGCCGAGGACCTGCGCTTGCCCCGCCGGGTAGCAGTCAAAGTTCTCCCTATTCCGGCCCTAGCGCAAAGCAAGCAACGCATTCAACGGTTCCAGCGCGAATCGCGCGCCGCCTCTCAGCTCAACCATCCCCACATCGTTTCGATCCTCGACGCGGATTGCGACCAGGGCTGCTACTACATCGCCATGGAGTTCGTGGAAGGCCGGACTTTGCGCGCGCTCATCGCCGCCGAGTCCCGCTTCATTGATTGCAAGACTGTCCTCGAAATGATCAGCCAGGCTGCTTCGGCCCTGAGCGCCGCGCATGAGGCGGGCATCGTGCATCGCGACATTAAGCCCGAGAACATTATGGTGCGGCGCGATGGCTTCGTCAAAGTGCTCGACTTCGGTCTTGCCACTGATGCGCGAGCCGCCCAGCGGCAATGAATCGGGACTGCGAACCCGTCCTGGACTTCTGCCCGGAACTATCCAATATTTATCTCCCGAACAGGTGCTTGGGAAACCGGCGAGTCCGCGCAGTGACCTGTTCAGTCTGGGAGTGGTGGCCTACGAACTCGCCACCGGTGTGCGCCCATTTGACGGCTCGACCGATGGTGCGGTGTACGACGGCATCCTGCACTGCGAACCCGCGCTTCCCTCGAGCATCCGCCCGTCGCTTGGCGCCGAACTGGATGGCCTCGTTATGGGGCTGCTTGAAAAGGATCCAGAGCTTCGCTTCCAAAGCGCGAGCGACCTGCGCAGCGCCTGCAGACGCCTGGGGCGCGCGTCCACACCGGCCAGCGCTGTTCCAGTTCCGCCCATTGCAACGAGACGAGCTTCGAAATTTGCGGCAGCGCGGCCGGGTATTGCGGCGCTGCCCGCGCGAAATTGGCGATTGCGGCTGGGCATCTGCATCGCGCTTCTGGCAATCGGGTTGACCGCGGCTCTCCTCTGGCTGATGCGTCCGCGCGCGCTGCCGCGCGTCACCGGCATCGTGCAGGTTACCACCGGGGGACAGCCTGTGCGGTACTTCGTGAGCGATGGCACCCGGGTTTATTACGCGGCCGGACAGCAAGACAGCAGCATTCAGATGTTCCAGGCCAGCGCCCGCGGTGGAGAGCCGGTTCCCATGCCTCGGCTTGACGGCATGTTCCCGCTTGATATCTCGCCGGATCGCTCCGAGATCCTGCTCGGGCAGTACCGCAAAGGCACCAGCAAAGGTCCGTTCCCCATTTGGATCGCGTCCGTTTTGGGGAGCGCGCCTCGCCGGGTGGGCGATCTGTTGGCTGACCAGGCGCGCTGGTCGCCGAACGGTGATCAGATCGCCTACGGCAACGGAAAAGAACTGCGAATCGCGCGTAATGACGGCTCGGCATCGCGTAGTCTGGCCACACTCGATGGCATCGTGAAATGGCCGGCCTGGTCGCCCGATGGGAGCTCGATACGGTTTACATGGATGGCGAAAAATTCCACCACACTCTGGCAGGTGGCGGCCAACGGCGCTCATCTGCAGCCGCTTTTCCCCCAATGGACCGATCCTATGGAAGAAGCCGTCTGGACGGCGGACGGCCAGTACTTCCTCTTCTCGGTCCAGCAGACCACGCTTGATCTGTGGGCTGTTCGTGGCCGCCGGCGCTTCTTCGAAACAGGCACTCCGGCCGCGGTGCGTCTCACCACCGGGCCCATGATGGCGTTTGACCCGGAACCCAGCCCCGGCGGTCATGGCGTGTTGTTCCTCGGCCGTTCGGATCGTGGCGAGCTGGTCCGCTATGACGCAAAGCGGGATCAATGGCTGCCGTATCTCGACGGTCTGGCTGCCATGCAACTCGACTATTCGCGCGATAGCAAGTGGATCGCCTACGTTAGTTCTCCAGAAGGTTCCGTGTGGCGCAGTAGCTCCGATGGCGCCCAGCGCATACAACTAACGGCGCCCCCTCTGTATGCCAGGAATCCGCGCTGGTCGCCAGACGGGACACAGATTGCATTTTATGGCGGAGTACCCGGGAAACCGGATCGGCTATTTGTGGTTCCTGCGCAAGGCGGCGCGTACCGTCAGTTGACACATGGCGACAGCGGACCAAGCGGAGATGCCGATGGGAGTTGGTCGCCCGACGGCGCATCGCTCGTCTTCGGTGCTCAGTCGGCGGACCAGCGGGACAATCGCGGTTTATCTCTGGACATAATTGATGTGAAGACCGGGCGCATTACGCTGCTGCCCGATTCCAAAGGGCTATGGTCGCCGCGCTGGTCGCCGGACGGCCGCTACGTTGCCGCGCTTGGCCCGAAATTTAATCTCTGGCTCTACAATATCGAGACCCATGTACGCGCGGAACTCACTCGCACGAGCGCCGGTTTCCCGAGTTGGTCGCGAGACGGTCAGTTTGTATATTTCGAGGATAACGGGACGGCGGCCTGGTACCGCGTCCATATCGGGGACGGAAGAATCGATCGCGTGGCGAGCCTCAAAGGAATAAGAATGGCCGCAAAATCCCTGGGCTGGGCCGGACTGACTCCAGGCGGTTCCCTCATTTCCACCAGGGACGCAGGCAGCACCCAGATCTATGCAATGGACTGGGACACGCCGTAATAGGTTCGCTACTGGCACAAGATGGCCGGTGACACCATTACAAAATAATTCCAGTCTCCTTCTTTTCATCACCTTACCCACCCCGCGAGCCTGCCAGACCATCCGCCCGCTTGCTGCCGCGTGCTACCCTCCAAGCGGGCAACGGGCCGCGTTCAACGGTCTTTTGCCCATTTTCTTTTTTCGAAGGAGTTCTACCATGACATCTCGCCAGGTACGTCGAGAGCGCCGCGAAGCCGAGCGCAAAGAGAAGAAAGCGGAATTCAAACGTCTGAAAACCTCAGGCCAGGAGCCCATCCCCGCGCCGGTCTCCGACCCTGGCTTCGTTTCGCAGCCCACGGCGCCACCCCTTAACCGCGCCGAAATCAATCGCGCCAATGCCCAATACTCCACGGGCCCGCGTACGCCTGTCGGCAAATTGGCTTCGTCTCGTAATTCCCTCAAACACGGTCTCGCCTCTGGAGAAATGATCATCCCTGGCGAAGATCCCGCCGTCTTCGAAGCTCTTCTGCGCGACCTATTAGAAGATCATCAGCCCGCCGCTGCCAGCGAGGAACTCCTTGTCAAAGAAATGGCCCAATCCTGGTGGCTCACACAACGCGCCCTTCGCTTCCAGAATGAATGCTTTACCGAAAACGGCGTCGACGAGAAACGCTTGGCATTATTCCTGCGCTACCAAACCACGCATGACCGCGCCTTCCACAAAGCTCTGAACACGCTCACCCGCCTCAAACAGAGCCGCGCGCGTCAGCAAGCGATTGGCTTCGTTTCGCAGCGTCCCGCCGTGCAGCTCCAGTTCGTTCGGCAAAATGACCCCATTGCCCCGGAAACTGGCTTCGTTCCGCAAAATCACGTATCCGAATCGCCCCCAGAAACCCGCCACCGCCGCTGAAGCCGCTTAATACGGGAGCCGCGTACTAACCTGTTATCTAGCACTGAATAGAGCCGCGCGCTAATTGTCGGCTTGCTGCGTCACAAGATGCCCCCGCTATTGTCAAACGAGGAGAGAGAAACACCTTGCCAACTACGGAAACGGAAACGCTAGAAGAACTGTGTATTAATACGATTCGCTTTCTTTCTGCCGATGGCGTGCAGAACGCGAATTCCGGCCATCCTGGCCTGCCGATGGGTGCCGCCGCCATGGCTTACACCTTGTGGACCGAATACCTGAAGTTCAACCCCAAGGATCCGCACTGGTTCGACCGTGACCGCTTCGTCCTTTCGGCCGGGCACGGTTCCATGTTGCTCTACAGCCTTCTTTTCCTCACTGGTTACGATCTGCCGCTCGACGAACTCAAGCGCTTTCGTCAATGGGGCAGCAAGACCCCGGGCCATCCGGAGCGTGGTCACACCGTCGGAGTAGAAGTCGCCACCGGTCCGCTGGGACAAGGATTCGGCAACGGAGTGGGGATGGCGATTGCCGAAGCTTGGCTCGCGGCGCGCTTCAACCGCCCTGGCCATACGATCATCGATCACTACACGTACGCGATCTGCGGCGATGGCGATTTGATGGAAGGAGTTACCCAGGAGGCCGCCTCTCTCGCTGGTCACCTGCGGCTCGGCAAGCTCATTTATCTATACGACCAGAACCATATCTCGCTAGCGGGCGGTACCAGCCTCTGCTTTACAGAAGATGTCGCCAAGCGCTTTGAAGCTTATGACTGGCATACCCGCCATGTGGAAGACGGCAACGACACCGAAGATATCGCCAAAGCGATCGCAGAGGCGCAAGCCGAGCACCGCCGCCCCTCGCTGATTCTGGTCCGCACGCATATCGGCTACGGCAGTCCTAAAAAGCAGGATACCTTCGAGGCGCACGGCAATCCCCTCGGCGAAGAAGAATTGCAGGCCGCCAAGAAGGCTCTCGGTTGGGCCAGCATGGACAAGTTTTATCTGCCGGATGACGCGGTGAAGTTTTTCCGCGAGGCCGGCAAAAAAGGCGCCAAGACGCAACAAGAGTGGCAGAAGCGTTTCGACGCCTATAAGAAGGAGTTTGCCAGCGAAGCGGCTGAACTCGAGCAGATAATCAGTGGCAAGCTTCCCGATAACTGGAGTGCCGATCTGCCCAAATGGAAGCCCGAGGATAAACCGATCGCCACGCGCGTAGCAGGCGGCCAAGCCATGAATGCTTTGGCCAAACACATCCCTAACCTCATGGGTGGCTCAGCCGATCTGAACCCTTCTACCAATACGGCTCTGAAAGGCATGGGTGATTTCCAACCCGCCGAATTCGGTGGGCCCTCCACCCAAGGCGCAGTGGGCGGCGTATGGGGCTATGCCGGGCGTAACATCGCCTTCGGTGTCCGCGAGCACGCCATGGGAGCTGCCGTGAACGGCATGGCCGCGCATGGCGGAATCCTACCCTTCAGTGCCACCTTCCTGGTCTTCTCGGATTACATGAAGCCGTCCATTCGCCTCGGCGCGCTGAGCAAGCTGAAAGTTTTCTACGTGTTCACGCACGACAGCGTGGGCGTGGGCGAGGACGGTCCCACGCACGAGCCTGTCGAACAAATCGCCGGTCTGCGCGCTATCCCGGGTCTAAACGTGATGCGTCCCGCCGATGCCACCGAAACCTCCGAAGCGTGGGCTGTGGCCGTTCAGCATGATGGCCCCACGTTGTTCGCCCTGACACGTCAGAACGTGCCGCATCTCGATCGCAGTAAGGCAACGAATATCGACGTGTCGAAAGGCGCTTACATCCTGGCCGAAGCCGAAGGCGGATCGCCGCAGGTGCTTCTCATCGGTTCAGGTTCCGAAGTCGCGCTGTGCATGAGCGCGCGGGAAAAGCTCACAACGTATGGAGTGAAAGCGCGCGTCGTCAGCATGCCCAGTTGGTACCTGTTTGAGGCCCAACCCGCCGAGTATCGTGAAAGCATTCTGCCCCAGGCGATCAAGCAGCGCGTGGCGGTGGAAGCGGGCGCTAGTTATGGTTGGGAGCGTTGGGCCGGCGACGAGGGTACGATCATTGCCATCGATCATTACGGAGCTTCCGCTCCCGGCGCCGAGATCATGAAGAATTTCGGTTTCACAGCCGAACATGTCACCGCTGCTGCGCTTCGCCTGCTCGGCCGCAATGAGGAGGCCGACAAGGAATACGGCGGCGAAGCAACCAATGTCGCCCCCACCTCTCCGCAGGAAGGCCATTCGTAAGATTCCTTTATGGCCTATCGTCTGAAGCGAAGCGAAACGATTCCGGATGGAATCAGGCGGATTGTTCAGGAAGAGATACAGTCCGCCACCGAACAACTGGGCCACGCTAACGGCAAAAAGCGGGACGAATCCATTCACGAAGCGCGCAAGAGCCTCAAAAAAATTCGCGGTGCGTTACGCCTGATTCAACCGGAGCTCGGCCCCGTCTATCGTGCCGAGAACAAGCGCTTGGGAGATCTGGGACGCAAGCTCTCCGAGATCCGTGACGCAGCCGCGATCATTGAAGTGTTTAACAGTTTGGTCGAGAAGTACAAAGACAACCTGCAAAACAATGCGCTGGCGGCCATTCGACGTGCTCTGGAGAAGAGTAAACGCGCAACCGAGCAGGCCGCCAATATGGGCAAGCTGGTCCAGCGTGCCTCATCGATTCTGCGCGCCACGGGCACGCGCGCGAAGCAATGGCCGCTTAAGAAAGATGGCTTTCAGGCCATCGCCCCAGGACTGGAGGACCGCTATCGTCGCGGCCGCAAAGCCATGGCTCGAGCTCGGAAAGATCCCACGCCCGAGAACTACCACGAATGGCGCAAACGAGTGAAGGACCACTGGTATCACGTGCGTCTTCTCGAAAACCTCTGGACGGGGATAATGCAGGCGCATGAAGGCAGTTTAAAAGACCTCGAGAGCTGGCTGGGCGACGATCACAACTTAGTCGTCCTTTGCGGAAAGATTCAGGAGACGCCGGAACAGTTCGGTAATGACAACGATGTCCAGCTATTCCTCGGTCTCGCCGCGCAACACCAGAAAGAACTTCGGGATAATGCGCTATCGCTGGGGAGACGCATCTATGAGGAGAAGCCGCGCCAGCTTACCCGAACTCTCTCGAAACTGTGGGACGCCTGGCAGGAACAGCCGGACAGCGAAGGAAGAGACGGCCAGGAAGCGACCAGGTCGCGCTCCATCAGCGGCTCCGTTGCTGCGCGTGCAAGCTAGTGCCGAAAAACTGGCTATTCTTCCTTCTTCTCGCGCTTCCTCTGTACTCGCAAGAGCCGATCCGCTATGAGCTCCGATTCCCCAATGCCGTGCATCATGAAGCCGAAGTGCGGGTGACTTTTTCGGATGTGCGGCAACCCGTTCTGGAAGTGGTGATGAGCCGGTCCTCGCCGGGGCGCTACGCGCTGCATGAGTTCGCGAAAAATGTTTACAATGTCCGCGCTACCGACGGCCAAGGCAATGCTCTTCGTGTCACTCGACCGAATCCCTACGGATGGAATATTTCCGGGCACAAGGGAACCGTAGTGGTCGAATACACACTCTATGGCGACCGCGCCGACGGCACCTACGACGGCATCGATGAAACACACGCACATCTGAACCTGCCCGCTACGCTCGCTTGGGCGCATGGATTTGAAGCCACTCCGGTCTCCTTGAAATTTGAAATCCCGCCCGGATCGAACTGGAAGATCGCAACACAACTAATCCCACGCGAAGACGGGAGTTGGTCGGCGCCGAATCTCGAATGGTTGATGGACAGTTCAGTCGAGATCAGCGCCCATGCCATGCCGGAATGGAAGATTGAAGACGCCACTTTCCGGCTTTCGCTGCATCATCAGGGCACCGATGAAGAGGCGGCAGTGTATGCGCGCATGTGCGAAGCCGTGGTGCTGGAAGAAGAAGGCGTCTTCGGCGCGCTGCCCAAGTACGATGGCGGAACGTATACCTTCCTGGTCGATTATCTGCCCTACGTTTCAGGCGATGGCATGGAACATCGCGATTCGACTGTCATTACGGGCACGGGCGATCTGAAAGACTCCGCCTCGCGCATGATCGGAACGGTCTCGCATGAGTTCTTTCACTCCTGGAATGTGAAGCGGATTCGTCCGCGCTCCCTGGAGCCCTTCGATTTCGAGCGGGCAAATATGTCAGGCGAGCTCTGGTTTGCTGAAGGCTTCACCAACTACTACGGGCCGCTGGTGTTAAAGCGCGCCGGCCTTTCGACCTTGGATCAGTTCGCGCGTGGATTGGGCTTCGCCGTTAATACGGTGCTTACCGCGCCGGGACGAAAGGTTTTTGACGTCATCGATATGAGCCGCATGGCGCCGTTCGTGGATGCCGCGACATCGATCGATCCCACCAATTTCGCCAACACGTTTATTTCGTACTACACCTACGGAGAGGCGCTGGCGCTCGGCATCGATCTTTCGATTCGGGAGCGCTTTCCCGGCAAGTCGCTGGACGATTGGATGCGCGCGATGTGGCGCGAACACCCCGATATTCAAAAGCCGTATACGCTGGAGGATCTGGAGAAGACACTGGGCGAGGCCACTGGCAGCCCAGAGTTCGCGAAAGAGATTTTTCAAAAACACATCTACGGACTCGAGCCCATGGACTACGCCGCCGTGCTCGCTCCAGCAGGTCTAGTCCTGCGAAAGGCGCATCCCGGCCAAGCCTGGATTGGGACCGGCCGTTCCCAGAGAACGCGCAACGCCTCCACCGGTGAATCTGCTCTTGGAAACACTCTTCGCGATTCGCCGCTCTATGACGCCGGGCTGGACAGCGGCGATAAGATCTTGCAGTGGGATGGTAAGGCGATCAAATCCTCCAGCCGATTTAGAACCCTTGGTTGCGGCGCGCAAGCCGGGCGAGCATGTGCGTCTGAAAGTGAATACTCGAGCGGGCGATAAAGAGCTTGAAGTCGTTCTCCAGGAGAACCCAATGCTGGAAGTAGTCACCTTTGAACAGGCAGGGCGGCCCGTCACGCCTGAAATAACCGCCTTTCGGGAAGCGTGGCTTGGCTCGAAAGCTTTACATCCTTTACCAAAGCTAGATAAGATGCCATGAAGCATTTTCTATGGATCCGTTCTTTTGCCCAAAATGCGGAGGAGCTATGCGGCGCTCGCGCCGGGTGGGCTTTGAACGCTTGCGCTATGCGGCCGCCTATCGCTGCGAGATTTGCAAAGATCGCGTTTGCGTATCTCACTGGCAGCACTGGTGCGCGAAAAAGTATGTCTCTTGTCCGAACTGCGGGGAGCGCGACTTGACGGTGCTCGCCAGGCGGGATAAGGTCGATCGCATGAACCGGAGCCCTTTTCGCTTACTGCAACACTTGCTGGGCGCCCGGCTCTACCATTGCAGACATTGCCGTCTTCAGTTCTACGATTTACGGGGGCTTCGCGCCTCGGCGCAAAGCCGCGCGCGCGCAGCGGGATAGAATTCGAGTGGTTCGAAAGGAAACGAGAGCGTGCAGAGACGAACGTTTTTAGGGTCGCTTGCTGCGTCCACCTTGGCGGCGCAAAACTACACCGGGACGAAATCACGAGAGTACTACGAATTGCGTTGTTACCGCATGCAATCCGGTCCACAAACAAAGCTTACCGACGGGTTCGTTGCAGGGGCGCTTATACCCGCTCTAAACCGCATGGGAATGAAACCCATCGGAGCTTTCAATTTGTATTTGGGTCCGGAGACGCCGTCGCTCTATGTGCTGATTCCAAGCACGTCTTTGGAAGGCTTGGTTAACGCGGAGCTGCGCCTGGCTGCAGACGACGAATATCTCAAAGCGGGCGCGGCCTTCCTGAACGCTTCGGCGAAAGAGCCGGCTTATGTTCGTGTAGAGAGTAAGTTGATGATCGCGTTCGAGGGCTGGCCGGCGCTGAAAGTTCCTCCAGTAACTGCGGAACACGGCGCGCGCGTGTTTCAGCTCCGAACGTACGAGAGTCCCAGTAACCAGGATCACCGCCTCAAGGTGGAGATGTTCCATCATGGCGAGTTCGATTTCTTCGAAAAAGCCGGATTCTGGAACGTCTTCTTTGGCGACACCTTGATTGGCGCGCGATTGCCCAATCTCACTTATATGCTGAGCTTTCCCAATTTAGCGGAGCTGAATGCCAAGTGGGAGGCGTTCAACGCAGTGCCGGACTGGAAAAAACTGAGAACCTCTGAGAAGTATAGCTTCGAGCCGATTGTTTCAAATGTCTCGAACCTGATCCTGAATCCCGCGTCCTATTCCCAGATCTAATATGCTCCGGCTCTCTCTCATTCTCTTGTCCCTGGTGCTATGCCTTTCGCCGGCGCTGGCCGAAGACAAGACGCTCGACGTCATCCATAAAATCAAGACCGAAGCCTTCGACAACTCGAAGGTGATGGACCAGCTGTTCTATCTCTCGGATGTTTACGGCCCGCGTCTGACCGGTTCGCCGGAGTTCGAGCAGGCGGCGGACTGGGCGATGTCCCGCTTAAAAGAGTATGGCGTCACAAATGTCCACGCGGAAAAGTGGGGTCCATTTGGCAGGAGTTGGTCGCTTCAAACCTACACGCTGGAGATGACCACTCCCCGATACTCACATCTGGTTGCGGCCCCGCTGGCGTGGAGTGCTCCAACCAACGGATCGCAGACCGGTGAAGTTCTGTATGCTCCTATTCACGTAGAGAACCGATACGATTTGAGCGAAAGCAGAAAAGCGTTCGAACAATACAAAACGGAATGGCAAGGCAAGCTGAAAGGCAAGATAGTGCTGGTTTCCGAGACAAGACAGCCCAAGCCCACGCTACAGCCGCTATTCCGCCGTTATACGGATGCGGAACTGGCGGCTATCGCACAGGCTCCTGAACCTGCTATCCGGCGCAACATTCCGATATCCGAACTCAAGATTCCATCCGACCTGGACGAGGCACGGAAATATTTCAGCAGCCTCCCCAATTCAACCGTTGACGAATTCTTCGATCGTCTCCTCGCTCTTACAGAGGAGGAAGGACGCTTCTTTCATGACGAGGGCGTCGTCGGGGTCGTTCGCGCCGATGATCGCGCTCACAACGGATTGATATTTGCTGAACAGGCTGGCTCGCATAAGAGCAGTGACCCGCTTGCGCCGCCAACCTTTGTTGTCACGCAAGAACAATATTCACGGATGACCAGGCTCATTGAGAAGAAGCAAACAGTTTCCATGCGGATGAATCTGGAAGCCAAGGTGTCCGACAGCGATGTTGACGGATTGAATATCATCGGCGAGATTCCCGGTCAGAAAAAGCGCGATCAGGTCGTAATGATCGGCGCGCATTTCGATTCCTGGCATTCGGGCACAGGCGCAACCGACAATGGCGCAGGAAGCGCCGTAATGATCGAGGTGATGCGGATCTTGAAAGCTCTCAATCTACGAATGGATCGTACCGTGCGCATTGGACTGTGGAGCGGTGAAGAGGAGGGGCTGTACGGATCGAAGGCCTATGTGAAGGCCCATTTTGCTGATCCTGCGACGATGCAACTGAAGCCAGAGCATGCCAAGCTTGATGCGTATCTGAATCTCGACAACGGAAGCGGCAAAATACGGGGCGTTTACCTGGAGGGAAACGATTCAGCGCGGCCGCTCTTTGAACGCTTCATGCAGCCTTTTCACGACCTGGGAGTGACAACCACGACGCTGAAACACACTGGCGGTACGGATCACCTCTCATTCGACGATGCCGGTCTGCCAGGTTTTCAGTTCATTCAGGACCCGCTCGATTACTCGACGGTGACCCACCATTCGGACATGGATACTTATAGCCATGCGGTCCCGGAAGATTTAATGCAAGCGTCTGCTGTTATCGCAACACTCGTGTACGACATTGCGAACCAGGACGAAGAGATGCCTCGAAAACCGCTGCCGGTGAACTCGGCAAAGTGACTAGTTTGGCGCCGATCTGTTATCGCGGAGTTCCTGCCAATCCGGGCTTTTCAAGATAGCCGGACCGGCGTCGATCAGGCGCGGCAAGAGATCGAACACGGCCGAAGGGCTCCAGGCAGAGTCCCGGCGGGTTCGCAAGCCGTCGGCATTGAGCTCGTTGGCGATTTCCGTGATCCGTTTTTCGCGGACGATTTTATCTAGGATAAGCAGCAAGACCGTCCGTTCCACGGGATTCGGTTCGAGATGCAGACCGTCTTCGGAGAGACGGAGCCCATACGGTATTTCTTCCGCGTCGACAGACACTTGAAAGGGCTCCGTATGCGTCGTGTCTGCTGTTTCACGAACCCACTCGATAGCCGATAAATTCCAGCCTTCCGCGGCTTTTCGCATGAAGTAATCGAGCGTAAGCTGTCCCGTTATTAATTCCCGGCGGCGCTGTATCAATGGAAATCCCCCTTGGCCCCTTCGGCAGCATTTTCCCTTCCAAGTTAAACATTGTCTACATACGGAAATCTTGGGGGCAGGGAAGACCCCATCGCTATCGAGCGTGCACTTTTGGGACGGACTGTTGCGTCGTTGGGATTGTCGAAACTCGATCAGTGCCTTAGGTGCTATGCGAACTTCAGGCGAAAGCGGAAGCGCGCGTCTTCGCCGAACCACTGCACGTAATTGGTTCCCCAGCCATTGTTGAAAAGGCTGTAGTGAAACCCTTTCGATAAGTCCGGCTGATCCCGCGAAAAGTAGATCGGGGACATTTCGCCCAGCGAGATTACGGCGGCGTCCAGCGACTCGATACTCATGCTTCGTTTCTCATCCCGATAAGTGACGGGACCTATGACCGCGTGCATGTGACGATTGCCGCCGCTCACCACATCGAATGGCGAAACCGTCTGCTCGAGCTTCGAAAGTTGCCAGCGCTTCTGTTCGCCTGCTTCGGGCTGAAACGTCAGCCAGAGAGCTTCGGGCATTCGGTTGGCGCGTTTTCCGAACCAACTCAGATCCACGTTGAGAGCGGGCGTGTCATGCGGAAGATCAATCCGCAGAAAAACTTTCTCGGGCCACGCGGTCACGGCGTCTGCCGCCTGGTCACCCAGGTCGAGTTGCACGAACACGCGTTCCGCTTCCTCTGCTTGCGCGTGCCAGACTGTAGCCTTTGTCGCGTTCCATCTTCTGCTTTGCGCGCCGAAGCGGCCTACATTCGGTTTGCCGAAATCCTTGGGAGCCCAGTCGGTTTGCACCGTGATATAGGACTTCAGGAAGCGGTCATAGTCATCCTGCGACAGAGTCTGATAGGTGAAGAGCGCCAGTGGGTTTTGATCGCTGGCGAATCGCACGCCAGTGCTCTTGTTTTCGAGCAGTGTGATCGCTCCAGTCTTCGGGTGAAGGCGCACTCGAAAGTGCTGCGTCTCGATGAGACTGCCCGGTTTTAGTTCCTGCATGTTTGCCATGTCCGGCATCGCTGGCGTCAGCGCGATCAGCCGCGTCTTCGCTTCCGCACGCAACGGGCCGGGTAGAGCGTCCACGCCGTCGTCGATATCCCGCCGCTTCTCGACCCAGCTTCCGGTAACTGTCCGGTAGTTCGGGGCCGGCAGCATCGAACTTAGAGCTTGCGGCGTGTAGTGGTCGAAATCGAGCCAGGTCTTGGTGTCTGTTCCCCAGGTATGCTCGACTGCCAGCGCAAATTTCGATAGAAACGCAAGATCGATCGCGTCGGCCGGCACAATCTTGCCCTGCCGCACCCACTCGGCTCTGAGCCTCAGCAACTCACGATAGCGCGCAATCTTGGTAGGGTCGCTGGCAACGCCGTAGATCCAGGTGTCGCCAATCTCCTGTGTGAAGGCGGGTAAGTTGTCTTGATATTTCTGAACGGCGTTGGCAATTTCGGTGAGATTGCTGGCGCGCACAGCCGCGCCGGGAAACTGCCGGCGGAGTTTCGCGAAAATCCGGTGGATTTCGTCGATGGTGTGCGGACCGCTGTTGTCGTTCCGAACCTCGACTGCAATCGCCAGATCCGAACCGGGCACGCGCACCACGCCGCCGTATGCGGTGCGATGGTACATCACGATGATCGAAGCCGCTTGCTGGTCGCGCCACACAAATAGGTCAGGCACATCCGGCGGCGTGCTCGCGGCATTTACCCCGATATCCAGAAAGGTCACTCCCGCCTGATGCAGCGGACCCACCAGCCCGCGCGTATGACCGGGAACATCGGTCATTTTTGCGCCGGTGGTTTGCCTGCCGAAGCGCCGGTCGAGAGCTTTCGAAAACCCGATGGCGCCTTGAATTGCGGAGCGGTCCAGAAGCTCGCTCTGCCAGGTGAACGGTAGCGCATGCCAGGCAATATCGCCGCGGCGGATGGCCTGTTCCATCTTGCTTGCGTCAGCGGCACTCGCTTGCTGGAGGTATTCATACAGCAGCCAGGAACCCGTCGTCCAGACGTAGCCGTCTCCACCGGCCTGGCGCAGGGTTTGCGCCGTCTCGATCGCGCGGGGGAAGTACTGAGCGAAATATTTGTGAATGATGGCCGCTTGCGTGTCGACGAAGCCGACGTCGAGATGGCACTTGAACATCACCAGAACTTCTTTTACGGCTGGTTGAGGAGCGAATGTAGCGGCCGCTTTCGCTAGGGATGGCAGAGCGCCCAGACTTGTCAGCGCGCCTGAAAGAAAATTTCGCCGGTTCATATAAAGATCCGTTTCTTAATTCCGCCCGAAGCTGTGCAGGAGCTGTCCAACGGCATTCGACATCTGATAATTGTTGCTACGGTCCGCATTGATGGCCCAGAACATCGCTCCTTTGAAAGCGGGATAGCCGGATGGTCTGCGCAGTTTGTACTGGGCTCCGGGGTAGGGCTTGCCTTCGATGAGATAGCGCAATGCGTTCTCAATATCCGGTATCTCGGTATAGTTGCGGGCGGAGGTTGGCGTGGCGGGAAGGCCGATGGCTACCTGTTCCGGTGGAATGGGGGGAAACAACACATTCGCGTCACCACCTACCGGGAAGCCGTGCACCAGCATCTCCGATAAGGCGACGTGATAATCGGCATGGCCAGGGAAATAGTAATTCCCGTCAAGGCCCTCTAGCGGAGGCGTGTTGTAATCTTGCGCGTCCACAAAGGATAGAATGTTGCGCGTGCCGTAGATCACCGGCAAGAAGGATCCGAACTGGCCGCCGTAAGCCTGCATACCGGCCTGCGCCTGCGCCGCTTCCGGCACTTCGCCGATCATAAATTTCGCGCCGAAATGATCGTGCAATTCGTGCATGGCGGCGATTAAGTTCACGATCGCAGGCGTAGTGGGCTTGCGGAAATCGGTGTCACCCGGATTGATAAGCAGCGATGGCGTTTCAATGTCGAGATCGACGCCATCGAATCCGTACTTCTCAACAATGGCGGAAACTGAACTGACGAAATTGCGGAGATCCTCGGCGGTATTCAGCGTGACCACCTGGCCGCCGCCACCGAGCGAGATCAGCACTTTTTTACCTGCGCTCTGCAGGTAGGCAACGTCGCTCTTAAATTGTTCTTCGCCCAACGAGGCAGGCGGCTCGAAGTGCAGCAAGCTTGTCGAACCCTTCACGGGAGCTGCGAACGTCGCGATCACGATGTCCCATTGGGGAGACACGTCTCGCAGCGGAGTTTTGGTTCGGGCCGAAGCATAACCTTCCCAGTAGCCGACGAGCGCGTGCCCGTTCGGCGGACCTGATCGAGGTAACGGGGAAACTGACGGTTGTGTGTCTCGAGCTCGATTGGCCGAGCAAGGCTGGGCAGCCGCAGTCAGAGCCTTCACGTCGGGAAAGCTGTAGGGCCCCTCAAAAGTCTCACCAGCAGGGCTTTGCGCAAACCACGGCAGAAGCGCCATGTCCTCTAAATGGTAGGTCCTGCCGTTCGCTGAGATTTGTGTCGAGTTTGAGGGCAGATAATCTGTTGGTTGTTCCAAAAGATAGGAACTGCTTTCTCCTCTGCCTCCACAGCCGATGTTTGACGGCGGCTTGCGCCAACCGGGAAACTCGTTGTTCCGATAGCCGCGCAGCGGATCGTTCATCCACTCGGCAATTTGCTGGCTGAGTCCTTGAATGTCCGTGTAGTGCGGCATTACGCCTGCGTCCAAATAAGAAGCGATCACGAAGGCTTGCGCCGATGTTCCCGGAGGATCCAGTTGCGCGCCGTGCGTACCCAGCGAGCAGCAAACGGTGGCGTCACCGAGTGAATAGAACGCGACATTCTTAGTAACTGCGATAAGCAGTTTGTCCGGTCCGGCGCCCGTACTCGCTAAATGCTGAAAGAGGGATTTCTGAATGAAGTCGAGATCGACCACGGCCAGTGATTTTCCAGTCCTGCGCGAATGCAATACGTATCCGTTCGCGGCCGGAATCTCAATCTGAATGGCCGGCGCTAGCTGTGGCTCGCCCAGCAAAGTGTGCCATCCGTTCATAGCTGCTTTAGGGAATTGGGCGCGCTGCACGGCGTCGCCATACTGTGTGTTTCCGGTGGTAAATGCAAATGCTCTGAAGAGCGGGGAACGGAAGATATCGCGCATATCGCCTGCCGCGCTCATCACCACGCTGTGCTTACTTAATCCGCCACTCGCATCGAAGGAAAGGGAGAGCGGAACAAGAACGGTGGGGATAGTTGTCGTTCCGCCGGACTCCGGCTTCGCGCCAGCAAGCCTATAGGAATACTGTTTGCCGCCGGTAACAAAGGAGCCGGCAAATGTAGGCACAGTCCGGACCATTTGCGCCGCCGCATTTTGCGCAGTGACAGATTGAACCGAGAGCGCGATGGAAAGCGACAGGTATAAGGAGACGTTCTGCATGCCGTATCTCGATTGTCATCCAAGGCCTCCGGCTTCTTACTATTTATCAGCGTCTGAACGGTAAGCGGCTCTTCGAAACGCGGCTGCATCGGCAGGCGTGGGAAGCGCAAAGGTGAGGAAGGCGAGACCCATTTCGTTGGTCGTCTGCTCGCCGTAGGTGATGCGCACGGGTGGATGGGACGGGTTTCGCGGGTTCCCGTCCGAGTTGTCGTAGGTGTAATCCATTTCGATGCGGGTGTCTTTTGGAAGCTTGATAGGACTCGTGTAGGTATAACCGCTCTGCCAATTGAAATCCCAGTCCTTGATCCAAAGCAAAGGCGTGACCGAACCGTCAGGTAGATACGCGGTCAGCTTCATGTCCCGGCAGAGATAGTGCGCATGAGGGGTGACGCGAAGCAATTCGGCATCGGACGGAACGGTCAGCTCCGCTTTGACCGTATAATTCGAATCACCCGGCGGAATATCGATGCGCTTAGTGGCGACGATCAACGCGACTCGTCCGCGGGTCGGGGGTGGAGCGTAGAACAGTCCTAATGAAGACTGATCCAGCGCCGGCTTTCCAGATGGATGGTAGTGAATCTGGATGAC
Source organism: uncultured Acidobacteriaceae bacterium (assembly GCA_963795445.1). Classification (GTDB taxonomy): domain Bacteria; phylum Acidobacteriota; class Terriglobia; order Bryobacterales; family Bryobacteraceae; genus Bog-105. The sequence continues at coordinate 262,350 of CAWCHX010000008.1, forward strand.
CAGATCGGTGCCTTTCGGAAGCGGAGTCGAGTAGCCCTCCACCGGCTTGGTAGCGACGAAGCCAGGCGCCCAGCCGCCGAGGATTCCGGCGGTAAAGCCGGGTCCGCCGAAGCAGGTATAGCCTCCATCGGGCGAACCCGCGGCCAGCTTGCGCCCCTGTTGCCTAGGATCGGTGAAGACGAGCGCGTGATGCACAGTGCGGCGGTCACCGGGACGGAACTCCATCGCGCCAATGTAGGTATCCTGCTCGAGGTTCAGCGGAATGACAAAGCAGCGGAACTGGTCTGGCCCGTCCGGCGGTACCGAGAACTTCGATGGGATGGTAATGACCTTATCGGGCTGACCGAGTTGCCAGCCGTCGGTAAACGTGGGGGGCGTGGGCTTGGAGGCGGGATCGCCTTCCGGAGCGCCGTTGCTGGCCCATTGCTGGATGAGAGCGATTTGCTGGGTACTCAGCCGGCGGGCGTCTCTGAAGTCACCGTAGCCGGGTTCTGGTTTCCACGGCGGCATCACGCGCGACTTAGTAAGCGCAGCGATCAACGCGGCGCGCTTGGCAGTGTCCTGATAAGTAAGCAACGAAAATGGAGCGACTTCGCCGGGACGATGGCAGGTGGCGCAGTTCTGGTAAAGAATGGGCGCAATGTCCTTGTTGTAAGTGGGCCCTGCAGGGCGTTGTAAGCCGGCGGGGTAGCGGCGGCGAGCGCGCTTGCCATGGCGGCCAGCAGGGCACAGCGAAATACACAACTCACGGCGTGGTTCCTTTCAGTTGACTTGGGGTAATGGAGCAACCGATCGCCTTGGTACGGGCGCGCGGAACGGGCTTGCCGGCCAGGATGGCATCGAGCGTATCCCTGAGATCGAATTCGGTGATCTGCACGCGCTGCTTGCCGAAGTCTTCGAGACGATTGTCAATGCGGCCTAGATAGAGCAGTTCGCCGCGTGGAGAAAGTACCGCGGCTTCGGGTGTGGTGGTGGCGCCGGTGAAGGCGGCCAGAGATTCTTTGGGATCGAGCAGATAAGGAAATTTATAAGCGAATTCTTTCACGTGCTTGCGGACTTGATCGAGCGAAATGGTGGCGTCGCCTTGCACCGCATAAAAGGCAACTCCGCGCGAGGCGTAAGCGTCCTCAATGCGATTCAGCTCCGGAACGTAGGCGTTGCTGAGCGGGCAATCGGTGGTCACAAACAGCAACACCACGGCGCGCTTGCCATTCCATTCCGCGCGCGTGTGCATCTGGCCGCCGGTATCGGGGAAAGAGAATTCGGGCATCGCGCCCGGCGCGGCGACAATACGCCGGCCACAAATAACAGCGCCAGCGCGTCACGTATGCTCATTGCAAATATCATTCCTGTCCTAGCATCTGTAATTCTTCTTGCGGCGTGCTTCGTTTCGGAATTCTGGGCAGCAGGCAAATCGGCTAGCCGGTCCATAAGTTGCGCTGCCAGGCGCATCAGTTCCTGTTCCGTGGGAGACAAGCATGACCGCATTGCAGCCGTCAGCCAGATCGCCCTTTTACTGGCGTCGCGATCAAGCATCTCCCGGCCTTTGCGGCGTAATCTCTAGTTTGAACTGGCGCCTATCGAATTCATCTTGCCGCCTGAAAGCATGCCCCGATTCCTCGAGATCGGCCAGTACGCGGGTGACAGATTGCGGCTGAACGCCCTCAGCGGCCGCCAGCGCTCCTGGCGTTGCCGGACCTTCGCGATAAAGATGTCCGAGGATGCTGTGCTTTGCCAAACTCAATCCTGGCTCACGGGCCTCTGTCCTGAGCCGCCGCGTCAAGCGTGTCAATGCTCGCCTCAAGGCAATCGCAGTATCGGTCAGGTGAGGCGATTTCATCCCAGATATTACGCTATAGCGTAGCATAACCGGACCCTTGTACGCCAGTCAGTGGTTTCAGAACTACACAAAGTACCAAAACTATTACTTGTCAAGTACTTACCAGGACTGTTAACAGTTGTCCGGCCTCGGCAGCTCAATGTATCCTCTCAAAGGCAACTCATACCTAGTGACCAACAAAATGCGATCTAATAACCGGAAGCTCTTCATTCGGCTTGCCCTCGCGGGCGGCCTATTTTCACCATTTTTGGCGCAAGGCGCCTCTGTCTTTTTCAATTTCACCGACACGTGTTCTCTGGCGAGCACCGGGACGACAAACTGTTATGGCTCTGAACCTCAAGGTACGGACACCGGTTCATACACCCTCAACGGCGCGGCGCAACAGTACTACAACAGTAACGGTAACAATCTGGGATCGTTGCTTCTGCCAACTGGGGCAGACACATTAACTTTGAAGGTAGTGGATAACAATCCGAACACTTATCCGACTACGTCCATGTCGTACTTCTTCACCGGCGCAATTACGGAAACGGGCGGCATCGAAACGATCACGTTCGCTTCTCCGACGGACACCATCCTGTACAGTCCCGATCCTTCACATCCCGCCAACACGGCCAGTCTGTATCTCACCGTGAACAACGTGTCGGGCGCTCCCGGAGCGCTGGTTGCTCTCACGGGCACACTCAGCGAAACCCCTGCCACATCAGGCGTTCCGGAACCGACGACTTATGCGCTCATGGGCGCAGGCTTGGCGGGCATGACTCTCATCGCCCGGCGTCGTCGAGCGAAGCAAACCGCTTAATTGCATCGGCACGCCAACGGTTCTGTACAATAACCGTTCGTGCGAATCACTCTAGTTCTTAGCAAGCTGCTTCTGCGGCTCTTCGTCTCTAGCGCTGTGGCTCTTTCCGGCGCGGAGATGCCCAAGCTAGTCAAGCAGGACGGCCGTTTCCACTTCGATGTGGATGGCCGTCCTTACTTGATTTTAGGCGCGCAGATTCACAATTCCAGCGCCTGGCCGAGCGTTTTGCCCAAGGTCTGGCCTGCTTTGGAAGCCATGCACGCAAATACCGCGGCAGCGCCGGTTTACTGGGAGCAGATTGAACCCGAGCCGGGCAAGTTCGATTTTGGAAACGTCGACATTCTGGTGAAGCAAGCCCGCGAGCACAACATGCGCCTGGTGCTGCTGTGGTTCGGTACGTGGAAGAACGGGAACATGCATTATGTCCCGGTTTGGATGAAAACGGACACGGCACGTTTTCCGCGCATGGTGAATGCCAATGGCGAGCCGCTGGATGTGCTCTCCGCCAATTCGCCCGCAAACCTGGATGCGGATAAGAATGCCTTCGCGCATTTGATGCGGCACCTGAAAGAACTCGATGGCGAGATCCACACCGTGTTAATGATGCAGGTGGAGAACGAGTCGGGCGCCATTGGGACGGTGAGGGATTTCTCGCCGATGGCAGAGCGGCAGTTCGAGAGCGCGGTACCCGCTGGCGTGAAGACGGCCGGGAAATCCGCTTCAGGAACGTGGCGGCAGGTTTTTGGTGGAGAGGCGGATGAATATTTCCAGGCTTATTATCAAGCGCGTTACGTGAATGCTGTCGTCGAGGCCGGTAAGGCCGAATTTCCGCTGCCGATGTATGTCAATGTCTGGTTGGCGTATCCGGTCGCAGAGTTGCCGGAGCGCCGCTACGCCATCCCCGGGCAAGGTTACCCGAGCGGAGGGCCTATCCAGAAGATGGTTTCGTTCTGGAAAATGAATGCGCCGGCGATCGACATGATCGGGCCGGACATTTACAGCGATAATCCCGATTTCGTTCTGGATACGATCCGCACCTATCATCGGCCGGACAATCCATTGTGGATTCCGGAGATTGGCTTCGGCGATAGCTTTGCGAAATACTTCTTCGCAGCCATTGGAAACGGCGCCATTGGTTTCTCGCCTTTCGGAGTGGACCGCGCCGGCTGGGTGACCGGGGAGAACGAAGGGCCGACGATGCATGCGCAGAACTATAAACTGTTCGCGCCGGCTGTACGGGAGATAGCCCAACTGATTGCCGGCGGCAAGGTGAAAACCGCCGTGGAGCAGCTAGGACAAGCGCGCCAGGAGATCGACTTCGGAGCTTGGCAGGCGCAGGTCTCGTTCGGTTTTCCGCAAAGGGATGGCGTGGCTCCGCCCGGAACGAAAGACGCGCATGGACGCGCGATGGTGGCGCAACTCGGCGCCAATGAGTTCCTGGTCACTGGTTTCGACGCCAGCGTTGCGTTTCATGTTCCGGGCCGATTGCCGGGGCTCCGGATGCAGATCCTGCGCGCCGAAGAAGGGCAATTTGAGGATGCCGGAAGCGACCACAGTATTTGGAAACCGCTGCGGTTGTGGAACGGGGATGAGACGGACCGGGGGCTGAACTTCCGGCAGCAGCCGACGTGGGTTCGGATTGAAGTAGGCAGGTTCTGAAACCTTTTCCTTCAATAGGATAGCTGGATCTTATTTACCATGAGCCAATCATGGTAATGCCTCTGGTTGACTAATCAGCTCTGAATGTAAAGATAGAGCTTGACAGAGCGGCCCGCCCCGCTACATAATACAGTTGTTTTGACAAATACTGTCCTCAATCAATCCGCAACCCCGGCCGGCGTCAGCTTAGACGAGGTGAATACCAAGATCGTACGGTTGATCTACGAAAGCTCGCGCTGCCAGCCGCTTAGCTCGACTGATATCAGCGAGAAACTCGACTTAAGCCGTCAAGCCGTGCATTCGCGGTTGGCTCGGCTGGTGGAAGCTGGAATACTCGCAATCGAAGGTTCGAAGGCGAATACCACCTACTGCCTCGGTGGAGCTTCGGCTGCGGCGGTTATCTTTCCCGGCGCATCTCCGGAGCAGACGGTAAAGCGCCTCATTTTGAAGCATGCCTTGGAATCGCAAAGCGATCCGTGGGTCCGGATGGTGAAATCTTCCCTGGAAAAGGAGCGCTCGCGGCCGGATACATACTTCGACATCAGAAACATCATTCATCCGGCTTTCAGCGCGGATTCCGACCTGCGGATCACAAGCTGGTCGGACGCGCTGTTTGAGGTATTTGGCAGGGAACCTCGAAAAGAAGAATTCACAAAGTATCTTCGGTCATTTCCGAGCATGCTCCACTGGGACCTGAGCAAGAACTGCGCCGTTAGCCAACAGCACTTTATTGACAGCCTGGTGCTTCCGGAGCTTGCGAACACGCCGGAAGGCCGCCCACCCAATCTCAAATACCAGCTGGTACGATTCCGTCGATCTCGGCAAGAGGATAAATTTCTGTTCTTCTCCTTCGTCGCTCAACGCGTGTATCCCGGCATTCAGTGCATCGCCAACGATGTGACTCGGGAGGTGCGGGACGTTTGGCGTGTCAACGAAGAACTTGAGAAGATGTACGGCTTGCGCCCTGAGATCCGCCAGCCATTAAACGTGATCGCGAGCGCCCAGGTCAGCCTGGAGAGTTTGGCGCGACGCATGGAAAACAGCACGGGTTTCCGGCAGTTAAGAGATGCGCGAAACGCCCTTCAGCAATTAGATCAGTCCGGTTCCGGAGGAGCCGCGGGCCAGATCCTCGACAGCGCCATCAAAGAGTCGGAAAACGAACTCAGCAACTGGCGTCTCAAGTTATTCACGGTCGCAAGCTCATTGTCAAAAGTCAAAGAAACTTTTTCCAGGATCGCGGACAGTTTACCTATGCCGCAGGATTCGCCAGATCAGGAGGTTCCTTTGCTGGAGATCCTGCAGCGCGAGGTAAAGAGCCTCCGCGAACGCATACAAAACGATTCCGAGATGGGCAATGCGCATCTGGATTTCACGCAACCCATTCCCGTCGATTTCGCGAAAGCGCGCATAACCGGCGTCCCTTACATTCTGAGTGAAGCTTTACGGGCGCTGTTGCGGAACGCTTTCAACGCCTGCAAATACGCGCCTGATTCCGAGGTGAAACGCATTGAAATAACTGCTTCGTGTCCGGCCAGGAACATGGTCGAAATCCGGATCGCAAACACCGGCGCCATGGAGTCCGATCGAGTGGAGTATTTCAATCGGCGCGGCGAGTCTGAGGCGCCGGCCGGGGCCGCGGATTTCGGCAGAGTATCGGGCTGCGTCCTGGCGTTAAAGACAGCTAAGCGCGCCAACGGCTCGGTCACTTTTGAGGTGCCGGGGGACAAGAATGAGACGATCGTGACCTTTCGGGCTAAAATCGCCAGTTCGATGATTTTGCCTGGGCAGGACGAAGCATCAGCCAGTTGATCGAACAACACCGCGTCAGCACCCGCAACCGCGGAATCTTATACGCCGGTAACTGCTCTTCAGAGTGGGGCTCTTCTCTCTCGGGGATGATACAATTCCTCCACTTTCTGTCGTATGGAAACAGAGCAGCAATGGAGCTTCACGAGAGGGTTCTGGATCTCCTCGCCGGGGGAGTTTGGTACGCGTTGTGGGACCTGACGTTGATACTGGGTACCACGCGTCCGGCGATGCTGCGAGCTCTTAAGACCTTGACGGATGGGCGACAAATCACGCGGCGCAGAGTAGGTTCGGTCTACGTCTACGGGATGCACGTCCGTGGACACGCCGATGTCGGTGGGGAACAAGGGTCAGATGAGGTCGTGGCGCAGCAAAGATTGCTGGGCCGCCTCTTCAGAGAAAAGGCAGTTTTCCACGGCGAGAGGAAGCGGGCGCTGCTGAACAATCTTCCGCTGCCTGCGTTCGTGTCCGATGCGCGCTTCAGAATACTGCAATGGTCGCCCGTGCTAACGCAGTTCTTCGATCAGCCGGCGCCAGGCGTTCGTTTTACAGACTACTTCCGCGGCTACCCGGACATGCTTCCCTGGTGCCCAGTGGACGATAAGCCGCTCTCATCAATCCACTTCATCGATAGTGTTGTGCTGCCAACTTTAGCCAGACCCCCGCAGGATCGATTGATGCCTTCGGGCATTCACTTGGTCCGCTTGCGCCACCAGGCGCGTGAAGCGACGGAGCAGTTCTTTTACTTCTCGCTGCTCGTTCCCGTCGCCGAGGGCGGCATCTATGGCTTCATAGCTCCCGCATCCGGCTTGGTTCAGAAGGGACCCAGGAAACGCATTTGGGCGCAGACAAAACTGGGGCTCACGCACAGTTTCGGACAGCCTCTGAATGCAATCGCCAGCGTGGAAGCAAGTTTAATTGCCATGCAGACCAGAATTGCCCGTTTCGCTCCGGACATTACGCGCATGACTGGGGATTTAGCCGATCGGCTGGAACAGCTCAGCGACACGCTCAGGCGTGTAAGAACGAGTTTCACTGTCATTCGTGAGAATCTCCCCGGCATTGCGGATCTTGAAACAGCAGCCATCGACTTCCTGGTTTTGCTGGATTCAATTATTGAACAGGAGCAAAGGATTGCCGCGACGCACGGTATTACATTGAAATTCGAGCCCGAAAATCCGGGGAATTCCTGGCTCGTCTGGAGCGCGGGCTACCCGCTCGCCGAAGCGATTCATTGCCTGATTCGAAACGGTATGAACTCGACGCCTAGCGGGACTAGCCTCACGATCGCATGCAAGACCGGGGAAGGCGTGGTGGAACTTTCGATTCGAAACAAAACCTCCGGCTCCAAGGACAGGCTGGAATTTTTGAAGGAACTATCGCGGAACCGCTCTGGTAACGAGATTTCGGGAACTGCGCTGGCTCATAACGTAGCGCGAGATCTAGGCGGGCGATTAACTTATTGCGGTCTCGAAGACGATTTCATCGAGACGACCTTAGCTATTCCAGCAATTGTCATTCCAGCTAAGAGCAGTGATCTGACGCAGGCGGCCACGCGGTAGGTAGCGGTATAGGTAATAACCGAAATTGCTCTGAAAGGACCGATCCCAAGTGCCAAAACGTATTCTGGTGTTAGAAGACGATCTCGATCAAGCCAGAGGCATGATTGACTTACTGGAAGTGCAAGGCTACGAAGTTCAGCATTTTGAGGCTTCCGATGAGGCCCAAAGAGTTTTGGACGGCGGCGCGCGCTTCGACGCTTTTGTTTTCGACTATTCTGTTCCGCCATTTAACTCGATAGAGCTGATTGAACGGCTGGGGTCGCGCGTTTTCCCGCCAGATAAAGTGATTATGATCACCGCCTATGAGAACCAGGTGCAGACTCGCCGCGAAATCAAGACCATCATGGTCAAGCCGAATTGGATCGACCGACTGATTCCGGTCCTCAAGGAAATAACGGAATAACCCGCATGACGGCGGGCGAACTGAAGCAGCACCCGGGTCTGCTGCTGGATTTGAACACGTGGCGGCAGGAATTTCTGGCCGCAGTGGATAAATATGTCGGTCGGGCGCCTATCCCTGAACGGCGACTGGACCGTGAAACCGTGCCTTTGCGGATAGCCGGGGACTTTCGCCGGCGAATCAGGGATTTACGGACCCAGTATGGCGCCACCGGGCCGCGAACCATGATCCCAGTGCTTTTCTTGCGCAAGTACAGAGGACCCGGACTGCGCGAAAACCACTGCGCGGTCATTTGCCACACCTACGAGGAAGTAAAAAAGAAGAGCGAAGATGCGGGGTTCTATTCACTGTCCCGGGTTGCTTACCGGGAAGCGCACCGGTATCTCTGCATGTCTTATCTGAGAAGCAGAAACAAGCGTCTTATTCTCAGGTGGCCGGCTTACTTCTTTTGGGGCGAGATGAGTGGATATGGCCAGAGCTCTATCCGCTGGCTGCTTTCGGTGGTTGGCCTGATCCTGCTGTTTGGGCTTTACCTCACCCCAACGCCCGCCGCAATTGATCCTTATCTCCGGTTCGCTAATTTCGTCCGGCCTGCTATTGCTTACCGCGCGAATGCTCCGGGCCAGGGCGCGCCTGGCATCGTCGAGTGTCTGGAATTCAGCGCTACAAGTTTTGTCGGATTCAGTTCCGATCGGGTCCAAGGCGTCAACCGGATCGCGCGGGCCGCGGCACTGTTTGAGGCCGGTCTCGGCCTGGTGATGTTTGTGGTACTTGGGCATCTGCTGTCGATGCGCATCACCGGCAGAATAGAAAGCGTGTTCTGAACATTCACCGATCGAGATCCGCCAGTTTCTATTGACATACACGAATGACCTATAAATTGCATACACGAACAGTATTGGCCGTATTGCTCCTGGCCGCTGCGGGATGTAACCAGAGGCCGGCAACAAAAGAGAACCTCGCCTCGGGTTCATTGACAATTGCCTACAGCCGGTTACGCATCAGCCTGCCCATCTTTGTCGCCCAGGAGAAGGGGTTGTTTGCCGCGCATGGCTTGCAGGTCCAGTTGCAGGGCTATGTGACGGCGCAGCCGATGATGCAAGCTTTAGCGGAAGGCAAGTTGAATGTGGCCGGCTATACCGCGCTACCCATCACATTTAACGCAATCGAGCGGAGCAATAACCCGCTTGTCTTCACTACCCTGATGCTGGAAGATCCGCAACATCGCATTAGCTATTTACTCAGGCGCAAAACGGCGCCCCATGCAAAGCCTACGATCGGCACGATAGCAGATTTGCGCGGGAAGAAGATCGGGATACTTCCGACTATTGCCTATAAATCATGGCTTAACCTGATTCTAAAGGCGAACGGCATCGACCCGGAAAGAGACGTTATCATCCAGCCAGTTGCTCCGGAATTGGAAGCATCCGCTTTGAAGGGCGGCGGAGTGGACGCGTTGTTCACCAACGATCCCATGGCGACGGCAGCTCTCGCCACGGGAGTTGCGGAGTTGATTTCAAACGACGTAGCCTGTCCGAAATACATTGAGAACCCGCTCCCCTTTGGCAGCTTCAATGTCCGAAAGGCTTGGGCCGACGGTAATCGCGAGACTTTGCAAAAGATCGTGGCGTCTCTCGACGATGCGATCGCTTTCATCAATAGTCATCCGGACCAGGCAAAACAGATGATGGCGCCCTACATCGGCGATCAGTTCAAAGATCAAGTAAGCCTCTATCCCGACGCTAAATATCTGTCGTCAAAGGATGCGGGCGAGGGATGGTTTACCAACGAAGCGGCGCTCGAAACACGTCTCGGCATTATTCCGCACTCTTTGGACCTGAAAGGGCTGATTGTTACTGGCGGCCAGTAAGCTCCTGAATGCCAAGCCTGCTCCGCGTCAGATCGCTGTCTCACTCGTACCTGCAGAATGGCCTTGCCTATCCGGTTTTCACCAACGTTGGTTTTGAGGTTGAGGCCGGTACCATACTGGGCTTCTTTGGGCCGAACGGCTGTGGCAAATCAACGCTTATTCGAACCATTGGGGAGCATTGCAGGCGGAGCTCGGGAAACGTTGAGCTGGTCGATGATGCGGGCCAGCAACTTTCAGTAACGCTCGGTGTCGTGCCGCAGCAATATGACAGTTCGTTTTTCCCGTGGGCAAGCCTTCTGGATAATATCCGGATTACGCTTCCTGAGCCCTTTGCAAATTGGAGCCGGAATGCAGGGCTGATTCAAAATATAGCCACAGCCCTGGACGTCACGACGGACCTGAAGCGCAAGCCCCGCGAATGCAGCGGCGGCATGAAACAAGCGGCAGCCATCGTTCGGGCGTTTGCGCACGATGCGCAAGTTCTTCTTGCCGATGAACCCTTTTCAGCGCTGGATGTCAATGTGTCGAGAAGGCTACGCCGCTCGTTCCGGCGCTTCATCAAGGACAAGGGCGTTATCTGCATACTGGTGCTTCACGAGCTGGAAGAAATCGTCGAAATGTGCGATCACGTCCTGGTGATACCCGGTCGGCCTTTCTATACCGGCTCCGGCGAGGGAGTGAAGGCGAGAATGCTTGATAACAGGCAGCGGGAGCGCCTCGAGACGCACACCGTCGACTCTCAATCCTTCCTGGATATCGCGGAGCGCCTTCTTGCGGTCTAGGGCCAGCCAGCGGCTGCGTCTGAAGACCGGGGTTCGGCGGCCGGGACTGATCGGCGCAGCCCTTCTTCTGCTGACGTGGTTCGTGGTATCGCACTTCGGACTGCTGGGAGCGACCCTGATTGCTTCTCCGGCTGAGGTGTGGCACACGCTCGCGGCTTCGCTCCTTTCTCCACCTAGCGGAGATACGGACTTCCGGGCAGCGGCCATGGGAACTATTCTGCGCGCGACCGAAGGCTGGGCGGTCAGTCTGGTGCTCGGCATACCCTTGGGTTTGATCCTGGGCCGAATAGCGTTGGCCTACGAGATCCTGGAACCGGTACTCGAGTTCTTCCGTTCCATCCCGCCTATCCTCGCTTTTCCCGTTCTCTTGGTGATCTTTAACTATGGAACTCCTTCCTATGTCTGGACGATAGTCTTCGGCGGCGTGCCCATTATGATTCTGACCGTCGCGAAAGGGACGTTGCAAGTGTCTCGAGAGCGCCTTGAGATTCTCGAAATCTTCAACGTCGCCCCGTACGTGAAAGCGTTTGCGACCACCATGGAAATTCTGCCAAGCGTCTTCTTAGGTATGCGCTTGATCTTCTCGATTTCTCTGGTTATTGCGGTAGTCTGTGAAATGGTTTTCACGCCGCGCTCTGGGAACGCGTTAGGCTCACTCGCCCGCGATGCGGAGATAAGCTTCCGCACGCCCCTGTTTTATGCTTGCGTGGTGGTGGTCGGCGCTTACGGGTACGCCGTAAACTCTCTTTTTCAGGGGCTTGAACGCTGGCTTGGCGAAGGGTAGAAGGATTCCAGCTCAAAATTTGAAATTGGGCTCCCGGGCTGGTGCGCATGGAAAGCCGGTTTAGTATTTCTACTCGCCGCGTGAACTGACACCATCTGTTCATGTGGATTTCCCGCGGGGCTGATCACGGAATGCTACCCGCAAGCGAGCGAAGTGAAGCCGGATTTGTCCAACCCGCCAACTCGGCAGCCTGTCTTCCGTAGAGAATCGCGTCGACAGCGCAAGAACCGGAGCACGGATGACGCAATTCAGTTGATCCGTCCGCCGTGTCTCCGAACTACAGAGGCCAGTTCTTTCTACAAAAGACCCGGATATACTCCCTTAGTCCGGTGGGAATGGTACTTGCAGATCCAGTAATGGAGCATTAAGCGCTAAACCGGTCGAATTTACCTTCGGATTAGTACGCCGCTGGCATTCCCGCCCATTTTTTCAGCTTTTTGGCGCTCTTGCCTAGTCTGAATCAACGGGAATAGCCCACTCCAGTACGTAGGGGAAGCCAAATGTTCTCCAGTACATACAAGCTTCTCCGATGCTTCCCATAACGGCTCAAAGCCCCTACACTTGGCTTGTCGCTGCTTAAACGGCGCCGACTAGAGACTATCGGAGGGTCTCGATTAAATGATTAAACAACTATCAATTCTCGCGCTCGGCTTAGCAATCACGCTGCCCTGCGCCTTTGCGACCACTGTGTCGCTTTCTCTTCAGGAAACCGGAGTAGTCGGCGGCATAAGCGCCTCTTCCGGCACAGGTTTCGTTTCCGCCCCCGGTGGAGCGTACGGCGATTTCGTTATCAACAATGTCAGTGGCACTGGCTCGCCGATCTTTACTGCCCCTAGTCTGAACCTGCAGACGCTGAATGTTTCTACTATGGGTCTTACCGGTTCTCATACATTGACCATCGAACTGACGGAAACGGGGCTATCTGGCCTCGCAAATCCCTTGTCCTTCGCCAACGGCTTCACAGGAGTTCTGAATGGCGTGACCAGCGAGACGCTTAGCACCTACACCGATTCGTCCAACGCCGCCTTTGGAATGATGAACCCGGTAGCTACGACTACTTTTACGACCCCCATCGTGGCCAACTCTTATAATCAAACCGTCAGCGCGCCGACGGGCAGTCTCTTTTCCGAAACAGAAGTCATTGTGGCAGTATTCGGCCCGACCGCTGGCTCAGACAGCCTTGATTCCAGCATCCTAATGACCAGCGCGGTCCCCGAGCCTGCATCGCTCGCCCTACTTGGTAGCGGTCTTCTCGGTTTCGCTTTGATCCGCCGCCGTGCGGCCAAGAAAAGCGCTTAAGTAATTCGCCGAGCGCCAACTGGTGCGACTTCGGCGGTGAACCACCCATCCTCCGGCGGGCTAACGCCGCCGTTACACTCCTCAGTGGCGCAAGCTACTGAGGAGTTTTCTCTTTGTGCGGGGCCGCCGCGACCGCTCAGGTGATACCTTCCCAAGATGAGGTCCTTTGCTCTCTTCTGTCTCGCCACTCTCGCGGCCGCTCAGCCCGCCGCGCAACCTGCTCCCCTCAAACGCCTCGAATCCAACATCCAGCAGATCACTCGCTCAGTGAACGCCGATTGGGGTATCTACATCAAGTGCCTCGAAACGGGCGAAGAGATCGCGCTTGACGCCGACCGCCAGATGGACACCATGTCCGTTATCAAGATCCCGCTCATGGCCGAAGCCTTCCGCCAGATCGAAGCGGGCAAGTTCGCGCTCACCGACCGCATCACCATCACCGATGCCGCCAAGCGTCCCGGTACCGGCGTCATTCGCTCCCTCGATGCCGGCGCGCAGCTCACCATCAAAGACCTGCTCACCCTCATGATCATCGTGAGTGACAACACCGCCACGGATCTGATGTTCGACAAAGTCGGCGGTACGGAGCCCGTCAATCAATTAATGAACACTTGGGGCCTCAATTCCATTCGCGCCACGGGCACGGCCGACGTCTGGTTCAAAGCTCTGCGCGCCGCCGGCAGCGCCGAGAAATTCCATCGCGAAGGCAAAACTCCTTTCGGCCTCAGTTCGCCGCGCGACATGGGCAAGCTGCTGGAGAAGATCGAAAAGGGCGAAGCCGTCAGCAAGAGCGCCAGCGATCAGATGCTCCAGATCATGCGCGGCCAGCTCTATACCACCCGCATTCCCCGCTACGTCACGGGCTTCCGCATTCCGCACAAGACCGGCGATTTCCTGCCGTACATCGGCAACGATGTGGGTATCCTCGAGAGCCCCTCGCGCCATGTCGTAATCAGCATATTCACCGCGCATCACTATGGAGCCGGCGTTTATCTCGAAGACGCCATCGGCCGCGTGGCGGAGCTGGCCGCAAATTATTTCGCCGCCGCGCCCATTTAACTGGCGCGTGGTGACTTCGCACTGATATGCCTATGCTCCAACGCCGCCGCAAAGAGCTCCTTTCCGCGGCTCTTCATCCGCACCGGCATCAACCTCTAAACGTGCCCTATGTCGATGGGATGATCACGTATGAAGAGCGGCATGCGCTTGCTTGCTTCGCAAAAAATATCTGGGACGATGGCGCGCCGCGTGACGCGCTGATTGTCGACAGTGGCCGCTCGCTTCTGATCCATCAGGATTTCGTTTACCCGTTCTATCCTTGGGTCATCCTGAGCATGGGACAGCTTGTGGATTTCTTCAGCTTCGCTTACACCGTGCCCTGGTCTTCCGTGGTATTTGACGTGTCCCGAAAGATCCGGGAACGCGATATCGAAGACCCCAGAAATATTCCGTTACAAACAGCATTGAAAATTTATGACAGATTCATTGCTCTCTTAGAAGGATGGGGTCAGGGCGCAGTAGCGCTGGGCAAGGCCTCGTATCTCGCCTCGTTAAACCGGGTTGATGAAGCGCGGCCTTTGATTGATGAAGTAGCGGTCAAATTTGCGCACGAGTCGTTAGTGACGCAGTATTTGGATTCTATACGGAAGTACTGCGATGGGGTGATCTCTCGAGGCGCGCCCATTCCGCTCGACGAAGCCGTCGGTATCTAGATTTGTATCCGAACCCCAATACGCGATGTATGCTATACCCCATGAAAGAACTCTCCTTCTTCGATTGAGCGCATGCCGGAGCTGCCGGATATCGCCGCCTACATTACTGCCCTCGAGCCACGCATCCTCGGTCAGCCGCTCCAGCGCGTTCGCCTGGCGAGCGCCTTTCTGCTGCGAACCGCGCAACCGCCGCTCACCAGTGTCGAAGGCTCTACCGTGCGCGAACTGCGGCGCATCGGCAAACGCATCGCAATTGGAATTGATAACGATCTCTGGCTCGTGCTTCACCTGATGCTGGCAGGCCGGCTGCACTGGCGCCCACCCGAAGCAAAGTTGGCCGCCCGTAACAACTTGGCAGCCTTCGACTTTCCCAACGGTTCTCTCGTGCTCACCGAAGCTGGCGCAAAACGTCGCGCATCCTTGCACATTCTCAGCGGTCAGGAAGGTCTGCGCTCGGTCGATCCCGGCGGCCTCGACGTTCTCACCAGCGATCTCAACTCCTTTCGCGCTACGCTCACGCTTGAAAATCGAACCCTGAAGAGAGCGTTAACCGATCCGCGTCTCGTGAGTGGCATCGGCAACGCCTATTCCGATGAGATTCTGCACGCCGCGCAACTGTCTCCCATCACTCTCACTCACAAACTGGAAGAACACGAATGGGAAAGGTTGTTCACCGCCACGCGTGGTACGCTCGCGCTCTGGATCGACCGCCTGACCGCCAGCGCGAAGGCCAACTTCCCCGAGAAGGTGACCGCCTTTCGGAAGGATATGGCTGTTCACGGACGCTACGGACAACCTTGCCCCAGATGTGGAGAAAAGGTCCAGCGCATTCGCTACGCCGGCAACGAAACCAACTACTGCGCCCGCTGCCAGACAGGTGGAAAAGTGCTTGCGGATCGGAGTCTGTCCCGGCTTTTAGGTTCTGATTGGCCGCGCACTCTGGACGAACTCGAAGCTCTCAAGCGCCGCTAGACTGCCACTGCCGTAAGATCGTGCCGCTGCATAAAAGTGCTCTACGTTTGCGGGAAAACTGCTCTACAAAAAACTTCGCGAGTACGTCATCGTTGTGGGATGAGGAGGGTAGCAAACACCGCTAATGCCAGCGCCGGGGGCATGATCAACGCGCCCCATCGCAGGAATTTCCAGAACCCGATTTCTTCGCCTTCTCGACGAATTGCAATCAGCCACATAATGGTCGCCAAGGAACCCGTTATCGAGAGGTTCGGCCCAAGGTCCACTCCAATCAACACTGCGTGACGAAGCGGGCCGGTTGCCCCGGCTGCTTTCACAGCGGCGCCGACGATCAATCCGCTGGGTAGATTATTCATCGCATTTGAGATGAATGCGACGCCAAACGCGGAGCTGAACGCGGCACTCAGTGGCGGCCAGGTCTTCATTTCTTGCAAAGCCTTGACCGCGGCATGGAGCGCGCCTGCGCCGTTCAAGCCTTCAACAATCACAAACAGTCCAGCAACGAGTGGAATCACGCTCCACGAGATTTCTTTGGCGATATCTTTAGCAGCGCGACGATCGCGAACGAAAACGGCAGTAGCGACCAGGAGGCCAGCAAGGCATGCAGGGGCGCCAAGATCAAGGTTGAACGCAGAGGCAGTCATCAGCGTGATAGCGAGGAAAGCGATTCCGTACAGCGTCAGCTTGCCGGTCTGGGATAGTGGCGGCGCGTCTACGCTGGTCTTTACATTTCCCCGCAGGTGCTTGCTTGCTAACCATCGAAGAAGAATAAAGGTAACGAGAATAGAAACGAGCGATGGCAAAGCGAATATTGAAAGCCAGCGGCCCAGCGGAGGCATGCCCTGGTTGTAAACCACGAGATTCGCGGGATTCGAAATGGGGAGTACGAAGCTTGCAGCGTTCGCAATAAATGCGCAAATGAGGAGATAAGGGAGCGGTTCTGCTTCTGCCGCCCTGACAGCCGCTAGAACAGCCGGCGTCAAGACAACTGCCGTCGCATCGTTGGAAAGGAAGATCGTGACTAGCACTCCGATGCAGTAGACGAGCACGAACAGACGGTGGCGTGAACCCTTGGACGCCTGCACGGCATGTCCCGCGACCCAATCGAATACTCCTTCCCGGCGCGCGAGCTCTGACATGACCATCATGCCGACGAGAAAGAGGTAAACATCTATTCCTTTCTCGACCGCATGAATGGCGGCGAAGGGAGAAATAAGACGGAACACTACGAGCAAGCAGGCGCCAAGCATCGCCCACCAAGCTTCCGGTAGCCCTTTGGGTCGAATGAGAACCAAGGCAATCGACGTTAGTGAAACCAGCCAAACGATGGCGGAGCGCCAGTGCACGTCCGAAAGAGCTTGAGTCATTTATTGTGTCTTAGCCATATTCGCAAGTAAAGGGTTGACTATAGGGGCCAGAGTCCCGCGATAGACTGGCCTGGTGTCTGATTTCAAGATGCGCCGCGCGGCATTTCGCATGTTGCACGAGAGCGGCTGCTTCGTCATTCCGAACCCCTGGGACATCGGTACGGCGCGATATCTGCGCCACCTTGGATTCCAGGCGCTGGCCACCACCAGTTCCGGTTTCGCGTTTTCGCACGGACTGCCGGACGCCGATTGGGCCGTACCCCGTGATCGGATGCTTGAGCACATAGCCGAGATCGTGGCGGCGGCGGAACTGCCGGTCAACGCCGATTATGAATCCGGGTATGCGCACCAGCCGGCAGATGTCGCGGAAAATGTGCGGCTTTGCGTAGAAACCGGGGTCGCGGGCCTCTCGATCGAGGATGCGACTGGCGACCGCCGCAATCCGCTTTACGATCTTCCGCTGGCGGTGGATCGTATCAAGGCGGCGCGGAGCGCCATTGATGAATCGGGCACTGGCGTGCTTCTCACTGCACGTGCGGAGTGCTACCTCGTTGGCGAACTCGAGCCATTGAGAGAGTCGATCCGCCGCCTGTGCGCGTATGCGGAAGCAGGTGCAGACGTACTGTACGCACCCGGAGTGCGAGAACGCGAGGAGATTCAAGCCATCGTGGCGGCGGTCAGCCCTAAGCCCGTGAATGTCCTCATGAGTTCGAATACTGGTTTGCGGGTTACGGATCTGGCGGAGATGGGTGTACGACGTATCAGCGTCGGCTCTTCTCTGGCGCGTGCCGCGTGGGGAGGTTTCATTCGGGCGGCAAGAGCGATAGCGGACGACGGCAGCTTCGCCGCGTTCGATGATGCCGCTTCATTTGACGAGCTCAATACTTTCTTCCGGGAAGACGCCAAAAAGCGGCCGCAATGAATTATTAGGATGATGCCGCCACGATGGAGCGAATCTCCTTTACTGTGCGATCGACTTCCTCATCCGTTGTATAGAAATGCGGTGCAATGCGGATTCCCGCTTGCGGCCGATAATCTACCAGCACTTCGCGCCGGGCAAGCTCGCGCGTGACTTCCTTTCCATTCGGCACGTCCAGGATGACGACTCCACCGCGAAGGCCAGGATCGCGGCAGGTACGCACTGCAATTCCAGCTTCATCCGCAAGATCGATCAAGCGTTGGGTCTGACGCACGGATTTTTCGCGTATGCGATCTACTCCGATCTCATTGATAATCTCGTAGCCCGAACGCGCAGAGTACATCGCAGGAACATTCGGTGTTCCGTTTAAGAAGCGGAAGGCTCCCGGCGCGAAATCGATGGGTCCGCCTTCGAACTCGAACGGATTGCGGTGCGCCATCCATCCTGTGGCGGCAGGTTCCAGGCGGGGCCATAAATCAGGACGTACGTACAGATATCCCGCACCAGGGCCACCGCACAGCCATTTCACCGAACCGCCCGTGGCGAAATCCAGATCCAGAGCGCGCAGGTTCAGCGGCAGTATTCCGGCTGATTGGTAAACATCGGCAATGACGAGCGCACCTACGGCGTGCGCGCGCTTGGTAATCGCAGCAAGATCCTGCACGAATGAACTACGGAAAGCAACATGCGAGACCGAGACCAATTGCGTCTCCTCATCGATCGCGTCGAGGATCAGTTGAAGAGGCAGAGTCATTCCGTCCGGTGATGGCACGGGGCAGACGCGTGCTCCTTGGCGCTGAAGTCCGTAGTAGATGTAGTCGTTGGAAGGGAAGTTCAGGCCGTCTGTGACCAGCTTGTTACGGGGGCTGCTCCAATCGAAACAGGAAGTCACAATCCACTGGCAAATGGAGACGTTCTGCTGCATGACGATCTCGCCTTTACCCGCGCCGATGATTGAACCAATGAGATCGCCAATGGTGATGGGCATTTCCCACCAGCCTTCCTCCCAGGCGCGGATTCCGCGCGAAGCCCATGTTTCGGCGAACTGCTGCAAAGCATCGGCCGTCTGGCGAGGCATCGCGCCCAGCGAATGGCTGATCATGTAGGTCGTACGTTCCAGGATGGGAAATTCTTTACGCCAGGCGAGAAGCGGGTCCACTTCCTGATCGTAGCCGGAGGAAATAGATGACCGAGAGCGCGAGCAGGAAAGGCATGCCGCAGATCAGCGTCATCTTAAATTCACGGGTGAATAGCGTCGTCACCATAATGCCGGCCATGAGAGCGGCACCAGCCAGGCTCGAGTAGGGATAGCCCCACATGCGAAACGCGAGCGGCGCGCCCGAGTGGCGGTGTCGAAAAGAGAGATGCGTGATGAATATCATCAGCCAGGTGAACATCGCGCCGAACATTGAGATTGACATCATCAAAACGAACGAAGCATCCCGGTAGATGGCATTCAGCACGGTCGCGACCGCAATGCCGATAGTCGAGAGTAACAATGCAGGCACCGGAACTCCCCTCGCGCTTAGCTCGCCGAAGCGGCGGGGCGCGTAACCGGCGCGGGACAGACTGAACATCATGCGGGTAGTGATGTAGAGCTGGCTGTTCATAGCCGACAGCGCAGCAATCAGAATCACGAAGTTAATCACTCCGGCCGCGCCGGGCACGCGGGTGGCAGTCATCACCTTGACGAAAGGACTTTCGGTGGCGCCGGCGGCATTCCACGGGACGATTGCTAGCATCAGGGCGAGTGTCAGCAGGTAAAAGAACACCAGCCGGAACATGGTCGCGCGGAAGGCGCCCGTAATTGCGCGTTGCGGGTCGCGCGCCTCACCTGCCGCGACGGCAATCATCTCGATGCTGAAATAGCTGAAGAGCGCGACGATTACCGCAACCCACATGCCCCATGCGCCCTTAGGAAAAAATCCGCCATGGGAGATGTAGTTGGCAAAGCCGATTCCAGAGGTTGAGGGCGCAAACAGTACTACGTATGCGCCGAGCCCGATAAAGGCGACGATTGCCAAGATCTTCACCATCGAGAAGCTGTACTCGACCTGCCCGAATACCTTCACGTCACCGGCGTTGATCGCGATCAGCGCGGCGGAAAACCCAGCAATCCATAACCAACCAGGCACGTCCGGATACCAATACCTCATGTACACTGCAATGGCGGTGACTTCGGCGCCGACGGCCAGTACCACGCCCGACCAATACGCATAACGCACCAGAAAACCAGCCAAGGGGCTGAGGTAATACTCGGCGTAGGCTCCGAATGAGCCGGAAATCGGGTGAGCCACCGTCATCTCCGCAAGGCAGCCCATTAGAAGCAGCGCGATCAGCGCGCCTATGAGATAGCTGAGCAAGACGCTGGGCCCTGCAAAGCCGATTGCGACCGCGCTACCGAGAAATAGCCCAGTACCGATAGCGCCGCCAATCGCGATCATCGATAGCTGGCCGGTGGACAGCGCACGATGAAGCCCTTTTTCCCGCTCGAGGATCGCGTCCAAGCGCTGGTTCTTTTCCGTCAACTTGCCTCGCAGCCAATCATTGAACTTTCCAGCGGATGCGGCAGCCCATGAAAATATATGGTATGCGCTATCGATTGTTGGGAAGAACGGGTTGGAAGATTTCGGAGATCAGCTTCGGCGCGTGGGCCATCGGAGCCGATTGGGGGCGGCTCGACGATCGCGACTCTATGGCGGCATTGCATACCGCCATTGACTTCGGAGTCAATTTCATCGATACGGCAGACGTGTATGGCATGGGTCACAGTGAACGGCTGATTGCGCAATTAAAGCGCGAGCGGCGGCAGGAGATCATCGTTGCAACCAAAGCCGGCCGCCGTCTTCCCGAGCAAAAGGTGGAAGGATACACGCGCGAGAATCTCACGGCCTGGGTGGAAGACAGCTTGCGCAATCTTTCGACGGATTGCCTGGATCTGTTGCAGCTTCATTGCCCGCCGACGGACCTTTATTATCGCCCCGAAGTCTTTGAGGTGCTGGATGGGTTAGTCGAGGCCGGGAAAATTCGTTACTACGGAGTGAGCGTCGAGCGGGTGGACGAAGCTCTGAAAGCTGTCGAATATCCGAATGTCCAAACGGTGCAGATCATCTTTAACTGTTTCCGGCTGCGGCCATCGGAGCTGCTGTTCCACGAAACCAAGCAGCGACAAGTGGGCGTTTTGGCGCGAGTGCCGCTGGCGAGCGGTTTACTGACCGGCAAGTTCAACCACAATTCGCACTTTGACGCTAAGGATCATCGCAACTTCAATCGCCACGGAGAAGCCTTCGACGTAGGTGAAACGTTCTCTGGAGTCGATTTCGATGTCGCGCTGGAAGCGGTTGAGGAGATTCGTCACCTTCTTCCGGAAGGTGTCAGCATGGCGCAGTTCGCGTTGCGCTGGATACTCATGTTCGATGCTGTCACATGTGCGATTCCCGGGGGCAGGAAACCGCGGCAGGTACAAGACAACTGCCGCGCCTCCGGCGTGCCCGCGCTTTCGCCTGAGACTATGAAAGCCGTTGAACGCATCTATATGGAAAAGATCGCGCCCCTCGTGCACCAGCGCTGGTGAAGCGTGATATGCTGCGCGGAGCGCCATGCTAGTACCTGAAATCACCCGGAGACGGCGATTTTTGACGTCGCTTGGCGGAGTCGCGGCCCTGTTTGCTTCCAGCGGCGAGAGTAGCGGCCAGCCTGGCTCATCAGAGACCGGACGCGGCGTGACGATTCCGTCCTACGCCCGCGCGCAGAACTATAAGACGCTCAAGCAATCGAGCTACGACCGCAGTGGAGGGAATCAGGACAGTTGGCGAATCGCGCCGGGCCAGACGATGGACGTGTTCGAATCTCCTGGACCTGGCGTGATTACGCACGTCTGGTTCACGATCAGCGCGCCCAGCGCTCGCCATCTGAAAGAGCTGGTGCTGCGGATGTACTGGGACGGCAATGCGAAGCCGAGCGTCGAGACACCGATCGGCGACTTTTTCGGACTGAACCTGGGAGAGTACTTTCTATACCAATCTGCTTTTCTGAATTGCTCCTCTATTAAAGCTCTGAACTGCTATTTCACGATGCCGTTCCGGCGGTCGGCCAGGATCAGCGTGACCAACGAAGGCGAAAGGCCAGTGGGGTCATTCTATTCGAATATCGATTATCAGTTGGTTCCGGCCCTTCCCCCAGACGCTTGCTATTTTCACGCGCAATACCGGCAGGCGACGCCGAACGAGGCGGTACCATTTGCGCCCGGACAGCATGAGATCAATCTGGATGGCCGGCAAAATTATGTCTTTCTGGAGGCACGAGGAAAAGGGCACGTGATGGGCGTGACGCTTGGCGTGTTGCAGAACACAGACGCTTGGTTCGGCGAAGGCGACGAGATGGTTTTTGTGGACGAGGATTCCAAACCGGTCATTAATGGCACGGGCACCGAAGATTACTTTTGCGGTGCATGGGACTTCGGTGGCCGCGATGGCGCGGTACCCTTCTCGAATCTTTATAATGGCGCGCCTTACATCGCGTCGGCGGAGCACGCTGGCGGCCGCTATTGCCTGTATCGCTGGCATGCGGACAATCCCAT
>CAWCHX010000009.1:0-11585 GCA_963795445.1 uncultured Acidobacteriaceae bacterium
CCGTTAGGTGTGATCTGCACACCTCAGCACTTCATAATTTTGTTATCTGGGTCGGTGTGACCCGTAGTCTGCGGGGTCATGATCCTTTCGCTCGCGCCTCGACCCTGCTGAGGTAGAGTCGCGTGGCGTAAACGAGCTCGCCGGCGATCGTGCCGTAGTAGTCTATCTAGTGCCTTGGTTTACCGCATCAGATTTGCTTTTTCGCGTGCTCGCGCATGTTTCTAAGCCTCAGCGCGGCAAATCGCTTCGGAGCTACAAATCTAGATGAAAAAATTAGGCAGGAAGAAACGATGGCCCGCAAACGTGTGCGACCAGGTGTCGGACCGATCAATCTAGCACTGCGACGTCTGAGCAACGCTCTGCGTCCCGGCGTGAGGGTGACGAAGGCGCCTGAAGGCATCCATGTGGATTGGGATATTCCCGTAAAGGTGCGCGATGGCACTACTCTTCGCGTCAATGTTTTCCGGCCGATCGGCGACACGCCCGTTCCGGTAATCATGTCCGCTCACCCATACGGGAAGGACAAAATACCCGCACGTACAAAGAGCGGTCGCGGTCTTAATGCGCAATACCGCTTGTTCCCGCAACCCCATCTCATTGAGATTTCCGAGTGGACGAGTTGGGAGGCGCCCGATCCAGCCGTGTGGGTACCCAAAGGCTATGCGGTAGTGAATGCCGATTTGCGCGGCGGAGGAACCTCAGAAGGAATTGGCGAACTTTTTTCGGACCAGGAAGCTGAGGATTATTACGATCTGATCGAATGGGCCGGAACTCAGAGTTGGTGTACGGGCGGGTGGGATTAGACGGCGTCTCTTACTTGGCGCTTAGCCAGTACAAAGTCGCGGCGCTTCGTCCGCCACACTTGGCAGCGATTTGCCCTTGGGAGGGATTCAGCGATTTTTATCGTGATTTCGCTCGTCCGGGCGGTATTCGCGAGGATGGCTTCAGCATCGTATGGAGCAAGGGAACAAGCAAAGTAGCCCGTATAAAGACGTCGGTACGCAAAGAAGTCCTCACTCGCGCTGAGCGGGATGAGTGGTATCAGTCGCTCACACCAAACCTGGAGCGTATTGAAGTTCCTGTGCTGGCCTGCGGCAGTTTCTCCGATCACTCGCTGCATACGCGCGGATCGTTCGAAGTCTTTCGCCGCGTTGGTTCTTCTCGCAAGTGGCTTTATACGCACCGCGATGGTAAGTGGTGCGCTTACTACAGCAAAGAAGCTACTGATACTCGCGCGCGGTTCTTCGATTGCGCGTTGAAGGGCCTTCAGAACGGTTGGGACAACCAACCTGCCGTCCGGCTGGCCATCCATGAGAATGGCCCAGAGCCGGCGGCGGTCGTGGGCGTGGATAGTTGGCCTCCGAAAGACCTCAACTGGCAAAGCTTTGGCTTGATGCGGAAACTGGAGTGTTGACGCGAGGCAGGCGTCCCGAAGCGGGCAGCATCTCAGTCGTTCAACACGCGCGTCGGAAAAGTGCAATTCCTCTGGACCATACCCGACGACCTCGACATCATCGGGCAGATGGCGTTGCGTTTGCACGTTGAGATGCGTAACGGAGACGATGTCTTTCTTTTCGCCGGGGTGCACAAAATCCGCGCGGGAGTCGAGGTCAACTTCGAAGGCTCATACGGGTTTTCCGGTGATATGGTTTCGAAGGGGTGGCAACGCGCGGCTCACCGTGCTCTGGACAAGCGGCTGTCGTCTCCTTGGCAACCCGTGCACACGCATCTACACGCTGAGCCGTTGCGTCCCGGTGAAATCGTGCCTGTGGACATCGCCCTCTATCCTCACGCGACGCGCTTTCGTAAAGGTGACCAACTGCTTCTCGAACTCCGAGGCAGATGGCATTTTCCTCGGAATCCATTGACAGGCCAGTTTCCTGCCTGGTACCAGCGCGGCCCAAGAGCGACGTGTGTTCTCCATACGGGCGGTACTTTGATGCTTACCTGCTCTTGGGTACTCGACCGGCAAATATAGCGGCAGCGAGAAATGATCGCGGATCTGGGCAGCGCGCGTCAACAACGCTGCCAGGCGATTACTCCGCGGTAGTCGCCAAACCACCAACTAGGTTGAGCCGCCGGTTACCGGCATCACAATGGGCCGTAGCGCGCTTACCGGTGGACTCGTTTTGTGATGGGGGTGATTTCTCGGCCGCTACTATCGATTAAGCGCTCGTGGCCAAGAGGTGAGGAGGCGACGTAGAATCGCCTGATCGGCGAATCCGTACTCAGAGAAAGGAGAGCAAATGAAGAAAGGTTATTGGGTTGTGGCGTACCGTTCGGTTTCGGACGAGTCTGCCCTCAAAGAGTACGGCAAGCTCGCGATTCCAGCGATAGAGGCGGGCGGCGGCAAAGCTTTGATCCGGACCGCCGACGCAATCGAGCCCCGCGAGTCGGGCTTGAAGCAGCGCGTCGTAGTGACGGAATTCGAAAGTTTTGAAAAGGCGGTAGCGGCTTACAATAGCGCGGCCTATCAGACAGCTTTGAAGACCTTGGGATCTGCAGCGGAGCGGGACTTCCGCATCGTCGAAGGAGCTGAGTAATTCGCCGCGAGTCTCATCAGGCGACAATCTGGCGCAGATGATGATCCAAATGATTCAGATAGTCTTCAATGAGGAAACGAAGAGTCACTGCCCCGTCATCTCCGACTCGACAAGGAGCCTCTAAGCGGGTCTCCGGAATTCGCCCGACCACCTCGCACAGAAGTTCATTCTGCCAGCGCCAATGCTCCAACAGCACGCGCCATGTCATGGAGTGGTACCCGTGCATCCCAACCCAGCCGTCCTGCTGGTAGGATGGCCCCTCATAGGCGCCCTCGAGTGCTGCGCGAACGAATCTCTGATGGTTATTGAGCGCTGAATCGATCAAATGTCCGAGGATTTCCCTTCGTGACCAGCCTCCTTCCCTGAAGGGAAGCTGCGAACCCTGCTCTGAAATATTCAGCAGACGCTGGTGAACCGAGGCGATTCGACCGCGAAAGGATGTCTCGCCGGTGAAGTTCATAATCTGCTTCAATCTTCTTAGTATGGATAGTCACCTGATCGGACTTCGGCTCGTCAGAACAGCTCCATGTGCCCTTTCCGGTTCTTAATCCTCTTCTTCTTCTACACTTAATTTGCGAACACATCGAGCCTGATTTTGGTTCTTGAATGTGCTTCTCCACTTGCTGCCGCTGAAATGAACGAGTTTCGGATCGCACTCGCCAATATCCGGTTTCCGGCGAGTCCCGAGGAGTCGGTGACGTTGGCCGAAGAAGCCATCGGGCAAGCATGCAGCGAGGGCGCCGGACTGATCTGTTTTCCGGAATGCTTTGTTCCCGGCTATCGAGGAGCGGGAAGGCCGGCGCCGCCGCCTGACGCTGCGTTTCTGGAACGCGCCTG
Source organism: uncultured Acidobacteriaceae bacterium (assembly GCA_963795445.1). Lineage (GTDB taxonomy): Bacteria > Acidobacteriota > Terriglobia > Bryobacterales > Bryobacteraceae > Bog-105. The sequence continues at coordinate 3,381 of CAWCHX010000009.1, forward strand.
GGCCGCTATTGCGGCAGCGGCGGCGAAGGCGAAACTCGCGGTTGTTCTGGGGACTGAACGCGTCGTCGAGGACGCCCTGTTCATCACGGCACTGGTGATCAATCGAGACGGAACGATGGCCGGTTTCCAAGACAAAGTTCAACTCGACCCGTCCGAGGAGGGTATCTATTCACCCGGTTCCGGGAGGCGGATTTTCCAAACCGGCGCGCTGACCTTCGGTGTGGCGATTTGCCATGAGGGTTGGCGCTACCCGGAAACGGTCCGCTGGCCGGTCCGGCACGGAGCGCAGATCGTGTTCCACCCGCATTTCCACGAAGCGGAGCCCGGCGGTTACAGGCCATCGAGTTTCGCCGATCCCGCGAACTCATTCCACGAGAAAGCGGTCTTGTGCCGCGCCGCCGAGAACACCTGTTATTTCGCAACGGTAAACTGCGCAAGCGCCGGTTCGCCGAGCACTTCCGCGGTGGCGCGGCCCGACGGCACGCTGCTCACCTATCAGCCATACGGTCAAGAAGGATTGCTCATCGCTGACATCGACATTGCTGCAGCCACAGGCCTGCTGGCGGCGCGCTATCAGCCTGTCTAGAGTTCCAGTGCAGAAGGCTGCGGGTTTGCGACGACCGTCTCGCTGCGCTTCGGGATTCGCTGTATTTCCTTGCCCACTTGCTGGCGGGCCAGATCGAGTTCGTAAGCGCTCTGGAGGTTCATCCAGAAATCAGCCGACATGCCGAAGTATTGGCTGAGGCGCAAGGCTGTGTCCGCTGTTATATTCCTCTTTCCCGCCAGAAGTTGATAGAGGCGGTTAGGAGGAACTTTGATAACGTCGGCCAGCTTTTTGGCCGACAGCCCGATCTCCTCAAGCTCGTCGGCGAGAATTTCTCCGGGGTGAATGGGCGTGCGCGCCATCGTCTTCTCCTTGGTTTTAGTGATAGTCAACAATTTCGACGTTCAATATACCTTTTCGCCCGCTGCGAGACGCTTCGTGTCCTTGTCACGATAGCTGCTTATCATCCGGACTTACGCTCATTGTTGATGAGTGACGTCAAACGTACAACTCCGGTTCCGGACGAGTCTTGCTATCTTCAGCGCATGAGCTCTTCGTATCTGATCCGCCGGTGGGCCGCCGTCGTGGTGCTGCCTGTGTGCTGGTATTGTCTGGCAACGCGTTGTGCCTCAGGGCAGGAGCGCTCCCCGGAGGAGCATCAGGAAGCCGGACCATCGCAACCCGCCTCAGCGCCGAAAGCATCTCCTGCTAATGCGGATGCGAAGCCTGAGCCTTTGCCGCCGCTACCTCACGATGCGTCGGTTGAACAGACGGTGACGGTGAATGGCAAGACGCTGCACTACACGGCAACAGTCGGGGTGATTCCGGTGTACAACCTCACGGACCCGAACAAGCAGGAGACGAAGACCGGGGAAGTGGTGGTCACTTCGTACGCGCTGGACGGCGTGACCGATAAGGCGGACCGTCCGGTGACATTTGCGATGAACGGCGGTCCTGGCGCTGCTTCGGTTTATCTGAATTTCGGCGCGATCGGTCCGAAGCATGTGCAGTTTGCCGACCAAGGGAACAGCCCTTCGGATCCGGCGCGGTTGACGGACAATCCGGGGACCTGGCTGCCATTTTCGGATCTGGTCTTCATCGATCCAATCGGAACGGGCTTTTCGCGCCCGCTTGTCTCGGTGGCGGACGCGAAAAAATTCTTCTACTCGACGACGCCGGACATCGAATACCTTTCGCGCGTGATTTACGACTGGCTGGTGAAGAACGGGCGGCTGCAGTCGCGTAAATATTTGATCGGCGAGAGCTACGGCGGATATCGCGGGCCACGGGTCACGCATTTTCTGCAATCCAGGCTGGGTATCGGGATAAATGGGCTGGTCCTGGTCTCGCCCTATCTGAACCCGTGGATTGAAGGAAATGGCGAGATCTCGCCGCTTCCGTGGATGATGACGCTGCCTTCTATTGCGGCGGCGCATCTGGAGCGGGAAAACCAGCTTACCGCCGAGCGGATGGCGGAGGTGATCGCGTACACGCGCGGGCAATATGTCACGGACCTGCTGGCGGGCCGCTCGGACCCGGAGGCGACGCCGCGAATCATCAAGAAAGTGACGGAGCTGACCGGTCTTGATGCCGCGTTCGTGAAGTATTCAGGAGGACGGATCGAGACCGGGGCGTATTTGCGCGAGGTACATCGCGAAAAGGGCGAAATCGGGTCCGTGTACGACTCCAATGTGACCGCGTTCGACCCATTTCCCTTTTCGCCTTATCCGAGATCGAACGATCCTATCCTCGAAGAAATGATTGCGCCTACCACGACGGCAATGGTGGACTGGGTGACACGCGTGGTGGGCTGGAAAACGACGGCACGCTACAACGCGCTCTCCTATGAAGTGGGCGAGCAATGGAACCGGGACCGGGTGCTGGAGCGCGGCTCGACTTCCGACTTGCGCGAGGCGGTGGCGGCGGACCCAAAGCTGCGGGTGCTGATTGCGCATGGATGGGACGACCTGAGCTGTCCATTCATGGGCTCCGTGTTGACGGTGGATGAAATGCCGGTGATGGGCGATGCGAAGCGCGTGGCCGTGCATGAGTACCCAGGTGGCCACATGTTCTATACGCGGGCAGGTAGCCAGTCGCTATTCATCAAGGATGTGGAGGCCATGATCGCGGCGCATTAGTATTCACGATGTTGGTCTGTTTAAGACTGCTGGGGCTTTGCGCCGGCTTATGCATTTGGGCTGTCGCCGGCGCTACGCCGGAACTTCTTCATCCCCCTGTTCGGATCGAGCACCGGATTGAGCTGAAGAAGACGCAGCAATTCTTCTTCGATCTGCCGGCGGGAGCCTTCTTCCAGACGCTTGTGAAGACTTCCTCAACGACTCTGGAACTGCGCTTATTCGATTCTGAGAGCCGGCAGATCGTGGGCGCCCCAACGCGCCTGCTGGCCATTGTCCCAACTGCCGGACGGTACCGGCTGGATGTGAGCTGCGCTCCGAACGCTATGGCAGGTGGATCGTACCTGCTCGAGGTAGCTGTGAATCGCGAGTCCCGACGCGGCGGAGCGCGATCTCACCCGGGCCGCGGAACTTCGGCAGCGGGGGCTGTTGGAAAGGGCTCATTCCAGGGAGGCTGCCCAGAAGAGCTTCGAAGAGGCTCTGGCGGCCTATCAGTCTTTAGGCGATGGACTCGGCCAGCGCGAAACATTGGCGTTCGATGGCCACGCTGGCCCGTGACTCGGGCGATTACAACGCGGCCGACGCTTATTTCCAGCGCGAGATCACTTCCGCCCGGACAGACCGCGACCGCGTCTCCGGAAACTCACGCCTTCTATCTTTGGGGGGCAATGTATGTTGACCGCGATCGTCAACATGCGCTGCATCTGTTCGAACAATCGCTCGCGGCGGCTCGGCAAATTGATAATCCCGCCTGGCGCGCTATCGTGCTGAACGCGACAGCGGCGATGTATATGCCCGCTGAAATCGATCGCGCGCGGAAACTCCTCGAAGAGGCGAAAGAAGATGCGGCGCGCGCCGGGAGCGCACAATTGCGGGCCGACGTTCTGCTAGCTGAAGGCAACTCGTTTACTTATCGTGAGGATTTTCGAAGGTCGCTGGATAGCTACGAGGAGGCGTTGTCCCTATATCGCAGCGCAGGTTATCGATTCGGCATTGCCAATGCGCTGGATAACGCCGGCAACTCTTTCATGGAAATCGGCGATTGGGATGGCGCTCTAAAAGCGTTAAACGAATCCATTGCTTTGTGGGCCAAGGAAGGTAATCGCATCCAGGAAGGCTTCGCCCTCCATAATCAGGGCTCGCGTGTTTGCCGCGCAAGGAAAGACTGGAGCGAGCGCGCCGCGAATTTCTCAGCTCTCACCTCCAGGTTCCAGGAGTTGGGGGCCACCGAAGCCGAAGGCGTTAACTATACGGAACTGGGCGAAACCTATGTGGCGAGCGGTCAGCCGCATCAGGCGCTGGAGTGCTTCGAGCATGCCATTCAGGCGCTCAATAAAGGAGGTACTCTCCAGGAGCGCGGCAGAGCTCTGTTGCTGCGCAGCCGCGCAAGACGAAGCCTCGCGCGCTTTGAGGAGGCCGCTGCGGATGCCGGCGAAGCGCTTCGCCTCTTCCGCGAATTATCCGATCGGAACAGCGAATTACTGGCCTGTGAAGCGTTGGCGCGAGCCGAGTTTTCGCTGCGGACGAAATGCTGAAGCTGCGGAGTCCATGACCGAAGCCATGGAGCTTATGGAAAGCGGCCGGGCAGAATTGAAGCGTCCCGCGCTTCAGACCGCTTATTTCGTCACGCGTGCTTCGTTCGCGGAATTTTATATTCAAATCCTGGTAGCCTGCGGCCGGGTAAACGACGCGTTTGTGGCCGCGGAGCGTTTCCGGGGCCGCAACTTCATCGATTCGCTCGGACGAAAGCGGCAGGCGCGCGATTATGTCTGCCGCCGATCCTGAATGGGCGGCTGAAGATGAAGTCGTTGCGCCGAAAACTGCGTCAGGAATCGGCTACCCTGATCGCCTTACAGCCGAAGGAGCAAGCGCCGGTCAAGCGCCGCGTGGATGAGCTGTTGGAGCAACTGGACCGGCTGGCGGAGAGGACGCGCGCGAACCCGAACCGGGCGGTCTCGCTGGCGCTGGACGAGCCGCTGCCAATTGCCGCTATTCAGCGGGTCCTGCTTGAACACAAGACCGTTCTGCTGGAATTTTTCCTTTCTGAACCACATAGCTACGCGTGGACGCTGAACGGTTCCGGCCTGCGCCATGATTACTCTTCCTGGGCGCAGTGAAATAGAGAGCGCCGCAAACCGCTTGCAAGCGAGTATCGCTGCATTTGAAGCAGCAGCGGCCGGAGCAGTCGCCCGCAGCAACTGCAGCAAGTACAGGGAAGAAGCGGTGAAGAAGACCACCTCGGCGGCGGCGGATCTGAATGCTTTGACTCTCGCCAGAGTATCGCCTTTCCTGCACAATTCCCGCCTCGCTATCGCGCCGGATGGCGCGCTGTGGTACACCCCTTGGGCGCATGCTATCCTCCGTCGGGTCAGCGGAGATTGTGGTTGTGCCATCGGCAACCGCAGTCGTGCGGATCAAGGCTGCCAGGCATGCGCCTCCATCCAAGCAGTTGGCCGTGTTTGCTGACCCGGTATATAGTCCGGCGGATCCCCGTTTGGCTGGGAAAGATTGGCAAAGCGCCCCGCTCAATTTGCCGGTTGCTCTCCGGGCGGCTGCGGACGGACGCGGGTCTCGCAGGGCTTCGGGCGTCTTCGATTCTCGCGAGAAGAAGCACTGGCCATCTCACGATTTGTAAATCGCGGGCAATTATTGTTGGCGCTCGATTTTGACGCCTCCAGAGAGGCTGCCTCCAGCGGCAGCTTAGAGCAATACCGGGTGGTTCACTTTGCCGCCCACACGCTGTTGAATAACGAGCACCCGGAACTCTCCGGAATCGTGTTGTCGCTGATCGATCGCAACGGTAATACGCAAGACGGATTTTTGCGCCTGTTCGATATCTACCATTTGCGTCTGCGAGCGGATCTGGTAGTCTTGAGCGGTTGCCGTACCGCACTCGGAAAAGAATTAGCGCGGCGAAGGACTGGTTGGGCTTACGCAAGGATTTCTTTCCGCCGGGGCGGATCAGGTACTCGCGAGCTTGTGGCCGGTTGAAGACCAGGCCACTGCGGAGTTTATGACCCGCTTCTATGAGGACCTGCTGAAAAAGAGGATGCCAGCGTCGAAGTCGCTGCGCGCAGCTCAGGAATCGATGCGCAGGGAACCTGCGTGGCGGGCGCCCTACTACTGGGCGGCGTTCCAGTTGGTTGGCGATTTGCGGTGAATCCGCCGGAAAACCGTTGGCGCCTCGAGTTCGCAGGCATTCGCCCGGCTGTTGCAGGCCTTCAGCGCCGATCCAGCAACGGCTGCCGAGCTTTACGAGAAGAATCATCTCCGTCTCACTCGCTTTTTTGAATGGCAAGGACTAGCACATGCCGAGGAGTTGGCCGACCGCTGTTTGGATGTGCTGGCGCGTAAGTTGGCTGAAGGGCAATCGTTCTCCGAACCTGGCAGTTACTTGTTGGGGATCGCCAGAAGGATTCGCCTGGAAGCTATTGAAGAGCAGTCGCGAATGACGGTTGCGGATCCCGCGGGCGGCGGTACAAATTCCCGGGTCGGCGGAGGGAGCGTTCGATTGTCTCGAGCGCTGCTTGGAGGCTTTGAAATCTTCCGATCGCGAATTACTGCTCCGCTACTACACGGGCGATCAGGGGCAGCGAATTGAAAATCGCAAGCGGCTTGCCGCTTCGCTTGGACTGCAAATAAATACTCTCCGCAATCGGGCTCTCCGGTTGCGATTGAAAGTGGAAGAATGCATTCAGCGCTGCCTTCAACGCGAGGAAAAATCGTGATGTATTCGCAGGTATTGCCCAGTAGAGGCAGAGCGGGCGGTCGCGCGGAGACACTCGCGGCCATGAGCGACGAATTAAGGGCATATCTTCTGGACAAGTTGACGCCTGAAGAGCGTTCTCGTCTCGAGGAACGGATGTTCGCCGATGACGAGTTCTTCGATCGGATGTTGGATGCGGAAAATGACTTGGCCGACGATTATGCCGCCGGGGAACTGTCTCCGCCCGATGCCGCCGCGATTTGCCGACAAGTTTGCCACCGGAAGCGACCCTTTTACAGGGCCGCGTAACCGGATCGCTGTCGCCAAGGCGCTGTTCGCCAGAGAGCAAGCGGCCAGGACGTGGCGGCCGCAATCCGTATCGCAACATCCGCCTGCAACAAGCTCTGGCAGTAGCGGCGGCCTTGGTGTCGGTTTCAGTCGCCGCTTGGCTCTATAAAGGCAAAACAAGCATGCCGCTCCGACGGCTCAAAGCGCCACTCCGGAATCGCATAGAAACGTACTCTCGATCTTCTTGACGTCCACGGTGACGCGGGAGAGAAATGCGGTCCGATCGATAACGCTTGCCCAAGCGAACGGAAGAATTGAGGGTTACCGTTGCGCGTGCCAGCCGTCACACCCGATACTGCGCTGCACGCGGAGCTTCGCACAGCGACGGGAAATCTCCTGTGGCAGGGCACACCACAATCGTGGGAAGGCAACTCGCCGGTATTTCTGATTCCGGCGGATCGGGCACCCTCCGGGGCGGCGGAGCTGGACGTGTTTGCTGGGGCGGACCGGCGCTTGGCGGGCGTCTACCCCCTTCGCTTCGAGCGGCTTTAGCTCTCCCGAGCTTACGGCGCTAACAGCCGCTCAAGAAAAGTTTCACAAAAATTTGTGATACATCGCCGTTTCTCGCCAGCCTAAGTGGAGCTTCCACTTAATGACTATCAAAAGAATTTCTCGTCGGGCTCTCATTGCCTGCCTGCTTTTTTGCCTTTTTCTTCGCCCTACTCGCACTTCCAGGTTCGGCCTCAGCCGACACTCTGGCTTATGGCGTAAACAACACCTCGCCCGGCCCCAATTACTTCGCCGTATGGACTTGCAACGGCTGTAATCTCTATACGCAAACCGAAGTGGGTTGGTATTTCACCCCGACTGCCTCCTTCGACCTCAGCGGCGTCGACACCTACTTTTCCACAAACGTCTCGGCAGGCGACAACCTAAGCCGGACCGTCAACATTGTGGTGATGACCGACCGCGGCGTCAACGGCGGCACGGTCCTGGGCCAAACCTCGTTTAATTCAGACAACGCCCTCGGCCAGTTTGGCGGAGCGGACTTCTCAACGCCGATCTCTTTGACCGGTGGCACCCAGTACTTTGTGGGCTTCCAGAATGTCGCGAGCCTGGGAATTAATACCTGCCTCAGCCAGCGATCCTTGCGGCGTTACTGTGCCGCCGGCTCTCAAGACCAAAACTCAATTACTCGCTTCAATTTGCGAACTCGTTCGCGCCGCCGGGAAGGAAACCTGCGCCAGCCTGGATTGTCCCGCCTTGGAATTCTTTAAGCCCACCGTCTCGAATGCCGCTCCGGAACCGGCCTCGCTGCTGCTGGCCTGCATTGGATTGGGTGGAGCTCTGTTGCTTCGCAAGAGGCTTCCCCGTTTGCAGGACGCACAAGCGGGGTAAGCTTCGGATAGTCCCGGCCCTCCAACTCACGTCGTTAAACCGGTCCTCCACTCAAAGGAGGACCGTCTGAGGGTTCTATAGGTGTTTCTTGCGTGGGCAATGCGCCAACCGCGAAAGAGTCTCAAGATTGCCGA
>CAWCHX010000010.1:0-46425 GCA_963795445.1 uncultured Acidobacteriaceae bacterium
ACCGTCCCCGCAGGTGCCAGCATGCCTGAGAGTGCCGGATTATCCTAACGCTAGCGAACCCCTCACGGCATGTGGCGCAGCGCATCCCGAGCCAGAATCTTGGCCTTCTTCCAGCCGCTCGTCCGCGCTCTGCTTGCCGCCAATACTAATTCGCAGGAACTGATCGCCCTTTCGAACGTAGAGATTGCCGACGAAACTTCGCACCCAGAAAGCTTCGTCGGCCAGGCCCGCCACCGGCTCCGGCTTCGCGGCAGCTTCTTCCTCTTCCGCTTCACCCCGTATGGCCGTCTTTCCGTCGCGGTCCTTATCATCGTCTTTGTCGCCGGCGCCGTGGTGGAACCATCGTTCCCACAAGTGCCGCGCCGCGTCGTGATGAAGATCCGCCGGTCCCGGAGCTGTCACCGCCACGCTAATCGAATTGGTGAACGTCGGCAGCGCATAGAAGCACTGCGCGAACAGCACCTCGCCTTGCACCTGCGTGGTTGGTTTCGTGCTCTGGACCGTTTCTCCGAAAGCGCTGTATGTGGATCGCCTCGCGCGAGATCAGTCCGCAGGCATTCACCGCCGCCGGTTTCGCCGGCCCGGCAATCAGCAGGCCCAGCCACAGACTCGTTACTGTGCGCTGCTGTGCCGTCATCGAATGCCTCAGTCACCCGCTATTTCTTACTTGCCGAGGTCCCTGCCGCGCAGGCTCCATTGCCAATCGCAATGTACCGCCCTGCCGAAGTGCTGTCGATTGTCTCCAGCAGACCCGTTCCTGCCGCTCCCACTTCCAGCTGCGTCTTCCCGTTGACGTTCACCACTTGATCGCCTGCCTTAACTCCGCCCACCAGGCTATCGGCGATCACAATCGTAATCGTCCCGTCCGCTGTGTAATTGCTGGAGGCGTCCGCCGCCCCGTCCGTGTTCTGCTGCGTCGTGCCTGTCGCTAATGTCGTCGTGTGGCCGTACTCGAATACCGGCGTAGCGGATGTGCCGTCCGTATTCATGTCTACGAAGTACTGCGTGCCGTTAGGCGCCGTGAAGAAGATCGTCCACGACGAGTTCGGTTGCGCCACGGTCGCCAGATTGGCTACTTTCAAAGTGAACGTCAGAGCATTTGGCGTGCTTGCGCTCACGTACGGCTCGGCTATCGAAATCGATTGAATGTCAAGCTCCGAATTCGCGGGCGCGCCCGTCTGATCTCCCGTCGCATCCGTCACCACCGTGATTCCTGGAGCCGTGCATGCGCTCTGTGGTGGAGGAGCCGGTATGCTCGCCACTTCGCCGCACATCGGACTCGTCCCGTATTTATTTTTCGCGGCAACTCTGTAGTAGTAAGTCCCCGATTTCGCTGCTCGATCCAGATACGAAACCTTCGTTGCGTTCACCGTCGCAATCAGTTTCTCCGCTCCGCTGGCCGTTCCCCGATAGATAAGATAGGACGTCAGCGCCGCGCCCCCGTTATCCGGAGCCTGCCAGGTGAGCAGCACGCCATTAGCGCTTTGCAAAGCCGTCCCGATTTGCGGAGCTGGCGGTGCCGCCGGTTCTGCCGGGTCGAATTCTGCGAACATCCGCTTGCCTCCGGATTGCCGCACAATCGTGCCCAAAGCACTGCGTGAAGCCGTGTTCGGCGAAGTCGCGTCACAGCTTCCCGCTACGCAGCCATCCGCGAACGCGCCCACCACTCGCCCTTGCGCGTCAATCGTCAGGTCGTTGAAGTCCAGCAGATTGCGGTCCGCGCCGCACGTTGTTCCCGCAATACAAATCGAGCCCACTTGCACCGGGTCCGTCGGCGTCGTATCCACCAGGAAGTAATTCGCGCCGCCGTCATAAGTCGAAGCGATATAGGCGTGCCATATGCCCGTGTAATTCGCTGTGTCCTGCAGATTGCCCCCCGTCGGCGAGCCGATAAAGAAAAATGCCGCCCGATCCGAATCGCCCGCCACCACCGCCGGGAATACGGAGTTCTGAATCCCTAGCTGCGCGCCAACGTTGACCGACGCGCCCCAGTTCTTTCCCTGATCGTGCGAAACCGCAATCTTCGCTAGCCCCGTTCCGTCTTGGTAGCCGAAGTAGATCGTTCCATCCGTCGCCACGCCTACCGATGGATCGTTTCCAATCGCCGGCGTGCTGTCCGGAATGGCGCGAACCGCCCACGTCAGCCCATTGTCGTTCGACACCGCCACCGCCTGGTTTGCCCCGCAGCCGCGATTCGGAACATAAACCGTTCCGTCCGGCGCAACCTTCACGTGTCCGTGAATGCCGGAGCACTGCGTCAGGTTATAAATCGGCACGCCCGGGCCAAACGTAAGTCCGCCGTCGTCGCTGCGCGCGCAAAACGCCGTCGCGATGTCCTGCGAACAGTAATAAATCGCGTTGTTGTATGCCGGATGCGGCGGCGGAGGTGGTGTAGCGCTCACGTTATAAGGCCCGCCCCCTACCGTCTCGTGATCCACGCCCGCCGGTTGTCCCGATCCCTGCGATTGCAGCCACGTCGTTCCGTCATCGTCGGAGAACGCCATCACGCTTGTGGGTCCCGCAAGCTGCGACTGAAACACTCTGCCCGGATGGCTCCCGCCGAAGTGATCGCAGAAACCGATCGGGTCAAGCGTCGTTACCGTTTCCACCGGACTCGAAACATCTTGCCACGCCGCCGCCGCTGGCGATGAACAATCGTTGAAGCTCACCCGATACTCATTCAGGTTCGCGGTGAAGAAAGCCACGCCGCCCTGGTTCACGCTGCCCTGCTTCAACGCTGCCACGTTCGGATTCCAGTCGATCGAGATCGATGGCTCGCCAGACGCGCTGGCGCCGCCCGCGCTTGTCGGAGCCGGATACACCTGGTACCTTGGCGCTATTCCCGTTGCTGGCGGCGGATTCGCCGGCATCGAATCGAGCGAAATCGCTCCCGCGAAGCTTTGTCCCAACGGATTCCAGGGATCAACCACCACGCTGTAAGTTCCCGTTGCCGCTGGTATCTTCGCCACCGACGGTTCGCCGCCCGCCGTATCGGACGCGATCAAGTTCCCCTGCGAATCGAACACGAACAAATCGAATTCTCCGGTCGCGATCGGGAAGCTGATTGATATCGTAATCTGTTTCGTACCCACATCGCTGGGCGAGACCACCACGTTCAATGTATAGCTATCGCACTGTTCTGCCGGAACCGTTGCGCTGCAAGTCGGCGTCCCGCTCACATTGTCAGTGACGTTCGGAACCAGAAATGGCCCGGCGGTGTAGCTCAGCTTCGGGCTTGCATCCGTTAGTGTGCCGCTTGACGGAGAGCTGGCGAAAGCAACCCAAGCTGTCATCCCTATCGCGGTGCCACAAATCAACAGCCGCTTTGCCGCGCCAAACCGTTCTTTACCGAACATTCTCCGCCTCCTTCGAGATAAGTAAGCGAACATCGTCACCAGGACAAAGGAGGCGGCGCTTTCGCCTATACCTCTGTAAGAAACTGCTATACGGATTTTGTTACTTGCCGCGAAAACGCTCCGTGGAGGCGCGGACTAGTGGGTCGCGCGGACCATGTGTGCCGCGTCACGCGAAACAGAAATCGCTATGCCGAATCTTCACGCGCATGCACGATACCGCGTAATTCTTTCGCTATACTCGATTCGACCATGCCCGCCTACGACCGTTTTTGGGATCTTGCAGTCACTACCGGCGTCCACTACGACTTCACTGACGAAATCGTGGGAGCCTGTATTTATCAGCGCGAGACCAAGCAAAAGAACAACGTGAAGGGAAAAGCGCTCATCACGCTCCCGCTATTGAAGAATTGGCACAAAGCCGCGGCTCAGTGTCTAAACAAGATAGTTGCCTCGGAGGTCTTAGTCAGCGTCTCCATGACCGAAATGATGGAGGCCATGAACGGAGACCTGGGTTCTACGTTAAAGCGTAAGTCAATCCTCCACTCAGGCGTGTCCGCCACTCTTATTAAGCGTCTTCGGGGGTTCACCCTGAGCGAATTGCCGCCTAATGACAAATTGCCCGCCAATTTTGGCGGAATTTTCATGTCCATGGTGGGCGGCTCTTTTTCGCTTGCGAACGCTCCGCTTTCCACGGAGCGTCTCGTGATGATCGTCCAGTCTAGCGGTCGTCCTTCCCTCGACCGGCTGTCCCAGGAGAACGCGAACTTCGGTTATCTGAGTACCGCGGCGGATATGGCCGACATTGCCGCCGCGAACAAAGATGATTTCACCAGAAGCGCCGTCAACTGGATTCTCGGTGGCGGAGCGTCCAAGATTCGGATTACCTGCCACGGTGATGGGGAAGGCAATCTCGAGATGCTCGCCAAAAGCGCGCAAGGCGAAGTACTGAACGCCATGTCCGCTGATTGCCTTGCGAAGTGGTTACATGCGAACGGCCTGACTGAAAAGAAAAATCTTCAGGTGATTAGCATGAACCTCTGCATGGCTGCCAAACACAATCTCACGCCGGCTGTAATCAACAACGGGCAGTATAGTCCCGCGCAAGGTTCAGCCGTAGAATTGGTCGCCAGGACGCTAGGTGAATTCCGGGTCCACGGCGTGAAAGTGACTGGAAGCAATGAAGTGATTTCGGCTATCGATGAAGCCGCTGTCGACCCCAACGATGACAACCGTCTGGCCCAAGTGGGAAACGCAAACCTGCGGCCCGGACAGAACGTGCGCCGCATACAGATACCGGACGGCGGCGGTTTCACCTTCACCGCGTCGACTCTGACCTTAACTCTTCCAACCGGCTGGACCGTCGAGCCGCGCCAGAAAGCGGGTTCGCAACTCTATGGTTTGAAGCCGCCCGACGGCTGGACGGTTGAAAGAATCGCCCCTGTCATAAAAAGGCCTGAGAACTTCGCCAATACCGACTTCCGCTTCAAGGGTCCTGGTGGCAAACTCTGCAACATTTCTTCACAAGGTTGGATCGTCGATAAAAGCGAGGTTTTAACCGCCGAGGGATGGACCTTAGCCGGCCCCAATACCATCAAGTTCAAAGGAACCGGTGGCGCTATCGCCGTCGAGGGAAAAACGGGGCCCGGTGAGATCGTCAGAATCTTCGAGCGCATCTCCAAGTCAGGCGCCAAGGCCGTCGCCGTTTCTTAACTCACTTCATCGGACCCTCGAGAGGGTACCCCTGCCACACATACTCTAGAGCCTCCGCCAGGGTTTGTTGTTTCACGCTGCGGTCCGTGTGCCCGGCGTTACGCGCAAATACAAACTGATAGTGATAGCCTTTGGCCGCCAGCACCCTGGCCATGTTCTCATTGGCAACCACCCAGTCGTGCATGTTGTCGCGCATGACATTCGGATTCAGAAGATCTCTGTCGCCCACTTCCATCCAGATCCGTAGCGGCTTCCTCGGGGCGTTTGGAATAAGATGTTCATGGAACTCCCAGGCGCCGTGCGGAGTCTGCGCGTTCGGGGGCCACTGCTGGTTTACGTAAGTGCCCGAGTAAGTGAGAACGCGGTGATATAACTCGGGGTGATACCACGCCATGATCAATGCGCATGAACCGCCGGAACTGCCGCCCATAGTCGCCCGGCCCTCCGGATCTTTGGTCAGTTTCACATTGCATTGCTTCTCCACCATCGGCAGCACTTCTTTCTCGACGAACTCCGCGTACGCGCCTGACATGGTGTCGTATTCCAGGCCGCGTTCACTTCCCTGCGCGTCGCCCCCGCCGTTGCCTATCGAGATCGCAATCATCACCGGTACCCGATGCTCGGCGATCAAATTATCCAGCGCCGTGAACAACGCCCGGTCAGGTCCGTCCGCTCCCACGATGAACGGCGCAGCCGTGCCGGCGACATATTGTTTGGGCACATACACAGCCACTCGGCGAGTGTAGGGAGCTGGGTGGCTAGTCGTGATTACCATCTTGGCCGGGTCGCTGGGATCCGCCGTCCCAAAGGTATTGGCGTCGCGCGCGATTCCCGGATAGATTCTGCTGTCCGTCGAGTCCATCGTGAACGTGAACACCGTTCCCTGTGGCGCGCCTTCCTGCGCGGTCATCTCCGGCGCCGGAGTGTGCGTAGGGCCAATGATAAAGTTTCCGTCCGCATTCGCCGGAGGAACCGCGCCGTCGGGTAGCTCCTTAGCCGTAACGAAACCAGGCGTGTTGGCGTCGCGCGTGGGCGGCGTCGGCCGAGCCGGGCGTGTGGCAGCGGCCGGAGCTTGCGCCACTGCCGGGGCCATGCCAGCAATCAGGCTGATCAAGATCGCGATGCTGAGAACCCGCAGCATCCGGACTCCCTTTCTCTTAGTCATGTTCAATTCACGCCTTCGCTCGCTTTTTCGCCAGGATTCGCCGTCCGCATTCTCCCAGATCCTTGCACGCGCAAGAGCGTTGCAGCAGTTCTTTCATGGCCGCGATCTTGCGCGCCATATCGTCCAACTCGATGATCTTTCGGCGCGCCAGCGTCTGCCATCGCTCGGAGGGCGAGACCCCTTCGCGGAATCCGTACACCAGCTGCCGTGCTTCGGCTAAGCTGAAGCCGCACGCTTTGGCGCGATCCAGGACAGCCAGCCTTTCTAGGATGGTGGCATCGTACCGCCTTCGCCCGCTGATGCGGATAGGCTTCGGCAGCACGCCGGCTTGCTCGTAGAAGCGAATCGCCGACGCTGCCAAACCCGATTCCTTCGCCACCTGCCCAATTGTCATTCTTACGATTTTACTTGACTTAAAGTTGACTTTAACAAGGATGATTGTTCCATGAAGATTAAACTCTTTCGGCTGAGCGCGATCCTTGTGGCGTCTATCGGGCTCTTACAGGCCGAGTCCCTGCCACCCATCGCCTGCAATCTGAAGGCCCTCACGTCCCAACAGCGTAAGCAACTGGACCAGATCGGGGCACATGTAATTGCGGCGATCGCTACCTCGCGGGCATTGAACGATGGATACGCATTCCGCATCGACCCCGCTAAGGCGTCTCTGATCGAGGTGGCGCAATGGCTCGATCTGTGGCGTCGCTGCTGCCCGTTTTATGAATTCAAGATCGACTTTCATGCTGCCGACGCGACCGTTTGGCTGTCAGTGAGTGGACGCCCAGGTGTGAAGGAATATATCCCCCTGGATTCGCCGCGACTGGCTGCGAAGCTGCCGAAGTAGCTGCCCTTCAGCCATCAAGGGATGAGCAGAATTTTTCCGCCTAGCGAACCTTTCTCGGCCAGTGCCTGAGCTTCGCCTGCTTCGCTAAGTCTCATCTTCCTGACAACGGGAATCGCCAGTTTCCCATCCCGAACCGCGTCCGCCATTTGCCTGAGAAGCGATGCGTCCGGAGTCGCCATGAACGCTTCCACGCGGATATCTTTTCCTTCCGCTTCTTTGGGCTTGCCCAACACGGACCCAAGCACGCCCCCCGGTTTTAATTTCGGAATCAGCTTGCCGATGACATCGTGATCCACTGTATCCGCGATTGCATCCAGTTCCGGCAGTTCGGCTATTTCTCTGGAATCGTCGATCCCAACCACCTGATCTACACCCAATGAATTCGCTTCTTCTTTCTGCTCTGTCTTGACCCCGGCGATCACCCGCGCGCCTTGGCTTTTGGCTAGATACACCGCCGCCCGGCCGACGCTTCCCAATGCTCCCGTCACCAGCACCAGGTCTCCTCGTTTCGGACGCATGCGCTGTATCAACTGCGCGCCCGTCGTTACCACCAGCGGCAGAGCAGCCGCTTGCTCTACTTCAACGCCATCGGGAATCACCGTCAGGTGGTCCGCTCGCGCCGTCAGGTACTCTGCATAGCTACCGTTCACCAGGCCCATCACCTTTTGCCCCGGGTTCAAAGTCCTGACGTTTACCCCCGCTTTTACTACCGTTCCAGCAACGTCGCGTCCCAAAATTGCCGGAAACGTCACCGGCATTCGGTCCTTCGCTGCGCCGCTCCGGATCTTCCAGTCGATAGGATTCACGCTCGTCGCGGCCACCTTCACCAGCACTTCCTCGGGTCCTGGCTCCGGCGTCGCAACATCTTCGTATCGCAATTGCTCAACCCCGCCGTATGCATGTAGCCGCACTGCCTTCATCTGGTCTCTCCATCAGCATAGACACGCTTCCAGCGTCTTGGCTTCTATCGAATTACATGCCTGAATCAGGTCGAGCGAAGATCGGATGATACTCAGTAACCATATGAGCCATCATGTTAGGCCAGTGCGGGATACTCAGGACCTTGAGACCGTCCGAAACTTATTTCGTGAGTACGTAGATTGGCTCGGTATCGATCTGGCTTTCCAGGGCTTTGCGGAAGAGTTGGCGCAACTCCCCGGTAAATACGCGCCTCCGCTTGGCGATTTGCTGCTGGCCTCCAGCCCGGCCGGTGAGGCTTTGGGCTGCGTGGGTCTGCGCCCGCTGACTATACCGGGAGCCTGTGAGCTGAAACGGCTTTACGTCCGCCCCGCTGCGCGTGGCTTGGGTATCGGCCGGGCATTAGCTATGTCCGCGCTCGAACTTGCCTCCCTGCGAGGTTATCGCCAAGTAATGCTCGACACCCTGCCATCCATGGCTTCCGCCATTGCCCTCTATCGCGCACTCGGCTTTGAGCCCATCCCGCCTTACTGGGACAACCTCGTTCCAGGTGCCCTCTACTTCGGCAAGCAACTCTGTATTGGACCCATCGTCCCTTGAGTAGCCACCAGTGTTCGCGGATCCAAGCGAAATGATTGCCAAAACCTGTGTCTCCCGCGAAATACACGACGCGGTCCGGACCGTCGACGACATATCCGCACCAAAGCGTCCGATTGCGATCGAACAATCCCCGCGCCGAGAAATGCAACGCCGGTACGCCATGAAGGGTGCTTCCGGCGAATGGCAGCGATTCGCCCCAATCCAGTTCATGCACAGGACCGATGCCCCGCGACCGCAATAATCGCGCGACTCCGGCCGGCACAATGAATTGGCGATTGTCCACGATCAGTCAATCTGCGCAAGGTGGCAAGATCCAGATGATCGTAGTGATTGTGGCTGAGAAGCACGGTATCTATATGGGGAAGATCCTCCCACCGTACGCCTGGGTCACGTCGCCGCCTCGGCCCTATCCAGCTGAAAGGGACTCGCTCGCGCCGACCAGATCGGATCGGTCAGGATGTGCATGCCGCTTTGCTGCAGCAGCAGCGTGGAATGGTTGATCAGCGTCACTCGCAGCTCATTGCCTTCTACGCGCGGCGGCGGTTTCGATGGCTCAACATCCGCCACAAAGCGGGCGCCTGGTTCCGGTCGGCTGGTGAACTTCCATCGCAGTAAATCGAGAAAGCCACGCGCTTGCGGCGCTCCGGATTGAAGAAGCGCTTACCGTCAAAATGCCTCGGAAATTGCGGTGAGCCGGGATCTTGCGCCACTTTTCATTTACGCACGGTTTTCAACCCTGGTAAGTGTTGATACGCGGAAACCTAGGAGACGCACGCGCGCTTTGGCTGCGGACTTTGCCAGATTCTCGCCAAAGCCTCTGAGAGTGGCGGAGGGGTCGCTGGAGATGAGACCGCCGCGCTTCTGATCCGTTCGACTTCAGATTCCAACCGAGGCGATGGATAAGATGGTTGCAATCGAGCTCAGTTCAGGCTGACCAAGGAGTACGGATCGTGAGCAAGGTCGAACTTAAGGTGAACGGCCGTTCACACACGCTGGACGTGGAGCCGTCCACCCCTCTTCTGTATATCCTTCGCAATGACCTCGACCTGCGCGGCCCCCGGTTTGGGTGCGGACTCGGACAATGCGGTGCATGCAAAGTAATCATCGGCGGCGCGGCGGTTTTTTCCTGCATCACGCCTGTCTCTTCAGTCAAAGGTGAAATCACCACACTCGAAGGACTTTCTTCGAACGGCAGGTTCGACCCCGTGCAGCAGGCCTGGATTGATGAGCAGGTACCGCAGTGCGGATTCTGTCAAAACGGACAGATCATCACCGCCAAGGCAATGCTGGACAAGAATCCGCATCCGTCAGATGCGCAGATCCGCGAAGCGATGAATGGAACGTTGTGCCGATGCATGAGTTACTTCCGAATTCAGAGCGCCATCAAACGCGCCATCGAGATTAGGGCCGAGGCTGCGCCTGCCGCCGGGAACAAGGCGCTGGCATGAACTCGTCTGACAGAATTCCGAAACAGATTGAAGACGTCCTGGTTCACCATGATGCGGTGACACATCGCCGGAGTTTTCTCAAAACTGCGGGACTTCTTGCGGTGAGCTTCGGTGTGTTCGGCGCAAACGCCGTCGAGGACGCAGATGCGCAGAGCAGCAGCCCGTTGGGAGGGCCCGGTCCCTATCACGATCCCGACTTCCATCAGGTCGATTCGTGGATCGTCATTCATGAGAACAACACGGCCACATTTTACGTTGGCAAGACGGACCCGGGGCAGGGTACGGGCACGTGCTTCCGCCAGTTGATGTCGGATGAACTGGACATCGCCTTCGACAAAACCACCTGCATTATGGGAAGCACGGATATCACTGTCGACCAGGTGGGATCGGGCGGCTCGACCGCTATAGAACGAGATTCGTGGCCGATGCGCCGCGTGGCGGCTGAAGCGCGCCGTGTGTTGCTGGAAATGGGTTCGGAGCGCCTCGGCGTGCCCGTGGATCGAACTAGCCGTCAACGACGCAGTCATTACACTCAAAGCCGATAATTCGAAACGTGTCACCTATGGCGAGTTGGTCGCAGGAAAGAAGTTCAATGTCACGTTGACCGGGAACAATGTCTCCTCGGTCACCGGCAAAGCCAAAACCAAATCGAATCCCGAGCTCAAATATACCGGCCAGTCAATCCAGCGTGATGACATTCCGCCCAAAGTGGATGGATCTCTGGAATGGGCAGTCGACGTCAAGTTGCCAGGCATGGTTCACGCGCGCAACGTGAAGCCTCCGTTCGCGTGCGCAAAGCTGACGGGCATCGATGAATCTTCGCTGAAGGGCCTGCCGGGCTTTATTAAGGTGGTGAGCAAAGGCAACTACGTAGCCGTGGTATGCGAGCGCGAAGAGCAGGCGATCCAGGCAGCCCGCCAGTTGAAGACCGCCTGGGAGAAACCGTCGACCTCTCCGTTTCCCGCATCCGAAGACCTTTTCAACTACATGCGCGGCGCGGCGCCCGTCGCAATGTCCGGCTCAGGAGCCGGACCCGTGGTGGTGGGAGATCCCGATGCGGCCTTTCCGGTCGCGGCGAAGATCATCGAGGCGGAATACCAGATACCGTTTCAGGGACACACGGCATTTGCGGGTGCCCATGCCCTGGCCGACCCTTCGAACGGTCAGATGACCGTCTATACGAATGACATGAAGTCGTATAGCATGCGGAGGGGTTTGGCCACCTTTCTTGGCATGCCGCACGACAGCGTGCGGGTGGTCTGGATGATGGGTCCGCAGGGCTTCGGTCGTTCAGCGGCCGAGGACGCCGCTTTCGAGGCGGCCTGGATCGCTCGCGAGATCGGCCGGCCTGTGCGCATGCAGTGGATGCGAGACGAGGAGACGGCGTGGGATACCAAAGGCCCGGCATTCCTCGTCAAGATGCGCGGTGCTCTGGATAGCGGTGGCAGTCTGGTCGCCTATGACTTTCACGCCCGTTCGTGCGACTACAACCACGTCGGATACAACGAGCCGGATACTGTGCTGATCGCGCAACTGATGGGATCCAGGCGGCCCACACCTGCCGCCGGCAGTGCTGCCATGCCTTCTGATATGTACGCCATTCCTAATCGCAAAATGGTTGGCGACGTGGTTGCTCTGCCGAGCGTGTGGGAAACGCCGCTTCGCACCGGCAACCTGCGCGATCCGAACGGCCCGCAACCTACATTTGCCGCCGAATCCTTCATCGACGAAGCAGCCGCCAGCGCCAAGACTGATCCGCTCGAATTCCGAATGAAGATGCTCCAGGCCGGCACGAACGATGACAGTGGATTCCGCCGCGCCCGTTCCATTGCGGTTCTCAAAGCCGCTGCGGAAGCTTATGGCTGGGAAGCGCGGCCTTCGCCGAAATCGATAGGCAAGGGGAACATCCTCACCGGACGCGGTATAGCGTACTCGTTCCGGGGCCAGACCGTTGTGGCGCAGATCGCGGAGGTGGAAGTGAATCGCCAAACGGGTCACGTGTGGGCGAAGCGCCTCGTGTGCGCGCATGACTGCGGTCTTGTAGTCAACCCTCAGAGCCTGCGGCACACGGTAGAATGCTGTACGCTCCACGGCCTGAGTCGCGCCCTGCACGAAGAAGTCCGATTCGATACCGGGAAGGTGACCAGCCGCGACTGGTTCTCGCATCCGACTCTCCGCCACGCCGATATTCCTGAGCGCATTGATATCGTCCTGGTGAACGGCGATCCAAACCCGAACCGTCCCGACCTGCCGCCCTACGGAGCCGGTGAGGCCTCGCTTAAACCGATGCTTGCGGTCATCGCCAATGCGATCTACGACGCTACAGGCGTTCGTATGCGAAGGGTTCCATTCCGGGAAGACCGCGTGCTTGCTGCGCTGAAAGCCGCGGGTGTGTGACCGGAATAGCAACTATGTTAGTCTGAACGGGTTGTTAAAATTTCCCGAGGCAGATAACTGCCTTATTCGCGAGTGAAGGAGATCCATTGAACTTTCTTAAACCTTGTTTCTTGGTTGCCGTGGCCGCGATGACAATCGGTCAAATCCCAGCATATCCGCCACTCTTGTGAGCGTGGCTGCGCCCGGCAATCTGCTTGCTCTCTTACCTACGTCTGACTTGGCTAGTTCTTCCAGCAACACCAGCTTCGGCGCAGGACTCTCTCAAATAGACGATAACTTCGTAAACACCGCCACTACGGACAATGGCCTGATCTTCGCGAATAGCGATACAGACCAACGAGCGGCGATCACCGGATTCGACAGCAAGATCCTGGATATTCGTTTCTTTACCAGCCCTACTGACGCAGGCCGTTTCCCCTCCAGTCTGACCATTTACTATTCAGTTAATTCCACAACCGCAACCTCGCTGATCTCGAGCAACTACACGGGAGTTCTGCTCGCGACCACAGCGCTGAATGGCGTAACGTTCACGCCCGTTGCCGGCTCTACCGCAGCCTACATGGATTTCTTTGTGAACGCACCCGTTGGCACCCAGAGTTTGCTCCTCGATATCGGCAACGCCAATAGCGAAGGCGATCGCATCAGCGAAGTGCAAGCTTTCGCGACCGCTCCCGAACCCTCATCGCTTTGTCTCCTAGCGGTCGGCTTTCTAGTTTTTGCGAAGCTACGATTTGGCCCAAGGCCGTCGTTGCGAAGAATTTGAGGACCACCGGTAAGACGGGATGCCGGGGAGTTGCGCTGGGGTTCCTTTCCCCTACTCTTCCGCGCTCTTCTCCAAAGCGTCCCGGTTCCTGGTGCACACTTCGCAATTGCACACGCCGCGCTCTTTCGGTCTCGGCACGTTTGGTAGCCCCGTCTTCCCGATATGCCCGCTTGCATCTTCTTTTTCGCGGTCGATCGTATCCAGCCACGTGTCGGTCGTCATGCGCTGAATAGCCAACCCGCCGTATTTCCGTTTCAGAGGATCCAGCGTCACCCAGTGATACTCCTTCGGAACACCCTGCGGAAAATTCAACCGGCGATACACCAGCTCCGGCGGCGCCGCCATCCTCTTGCCCCGCTCTATCAGTAGCCGGTTGGAAGGATACAACTCCGTCACCGTCTGGCCATCTCGGATTCGAATCTCCACCCACTGATCCAGAATCGGTATCTTGCGCATCTTCTTGGGACTGTTCTGTCCCTGGAAAATCTCCCGCGCCCGGCTCTTCGGAAATTTCTGTTCCGTCGCTTTGCTGAGATTTTTCATTTCCTCTTTCAACCCGCCCATCTCCGTCCGCATCGTCTCAAGCTGTTTTTCGACTAGCATTCTGTCCTTTCGTAGCGCCTTCAGCGCGTTATAGGCCCTGTAAAATGACCGCTCGGCCGTGGTCTTATAGCGCAAAAACAATTGCGCCTTCTGGTGCTGTTGCTCAGTCCACTCCAGCGGATCGGTCTGTGCCAGATCTTCCTCGGCGTCCATCTGCCGGCGCTCTGCGCGCTGCAATTGCCAGTCATTCAAAATCACCCGTCTCAGCAGCGATTCCGCCGATTGGCAGTCCGGCTCAAATTCGGCTCGCCATCCTGCCTCGAGCCCGTCGTAGTCCTCCTGCCGCTCATCTCCGACGATCACCCGCTTCGATCGGCACCCGTGTTTAATTGCATTTCCGCTCGATATCGCTTTTCCATCGACCGAGCGAGGTCCCGTACTGTGCCACGGGGTTTTGGCTGGGTCTTCCGCGTCGAGTTCTGGCACGTTTGAGAGATCGCACGCCCGCGTTCGCTCTGAGACCCGTCGCGCGCGCTAACTCATTGAGCAGTCGTAAAAAACTTTTTTTTCGACTTCTGCCAACGGATGGCGAGGATGTCCGGAAGACCGTAGAAAAAGGAACGACTCAACCGGAGCCTATGATAGGCTCCGGGAAATTTTTCTTAGCAGGAAAAAAGGAGAGTCGTTTTGAAAAGAGAGTATCAGAAGCAAGCAAGTCCAAAGGTGGGGCAGGCGGAAGAACGTGCTGTCCAAATCGCGCTGCCCATGGCAGAGATCTTGACGAGTATTGAGGAAGGGCTGGGAGAACTGGTCCGCAAGGTGGGCCGGCTGTTTATTGAATCGGTGCTGGAGGCGGAGGTAGAGCAGATCGCAGGAGTACGCTCGCGCCGGCTGCAAAGCAGGCAGGCGTATCGATGGGGAGTGGAGCAAGGCTCCTGCCTGATCGATGGCCAGCGGGTTCCGATCGTGCGCCCGCGGGTGCGTCAATGCGGCGGCGGCAAGGAACTGCCGCTGGGCACCTACCAGTTGTTCCAGCGGGTGTCGCCGGCCGAGGAAACCGTGTGGAGCAATCTCATGCGCGGACTCAGCATGCGGGACTACAAGCTGGTGCTGCAGCAGTTTATGGATGCCTACGGGCTGGAGAAGAGCACCATCAGCGAACGGTTCATCGAAGCCAGCCGCAAGAAGTTAGAAGAACTGATGAGCCGCTCACTGGCCCATCTGCAGATCTGCGCGCTGCTACTGGACGGAACCATCTTCAAGGGCCAGCATCTGGTGGTTGCCATCGGTATCGATACGTTTGGCAAGAAAGTGGTTCTGGGCCTGGTACAAGGGGCGACTGAAAATGCCCGAGTGGTCAGCGGACTCCTGGATCATCTGGCCGAACGTGGGCTCGACTTCAGCCAGCCCCGGCTGTACCTGCTGGACGGAAGCCGGGCCTTACGGGCTGCCATCGTACAACATGCCGGAGAGGCCGCTTTCTTTCAGCGTTGCCAGGTGCACAAAATCCGCAACGTGCTGGCATACTTACCCGATACCCATCAACACTGGTTCAAATACAAGCTGCGGCTGGCCTATGCACAGGCCGACGTCGTCGACGCACGGCAGGCGCTCTACCGGCTGCATGATGAGCTGAACGAACTGAACCCGAGTGCAGCGGCGAGCTTAATGGAGGGGCTCGAGGAAACCCTGACCCTGCACGAACTCCAAGTGCACGCTCGTTTACGTCGTTCCCTCAGCAGTACCAATGGCATTGAATCCAGTTTCTCGATGGTGGAGACCATCTGTCGCCGCGTCAAACGCTGGCAGGGCAGCGATCACCGTTTGCGCTGGGTGGCTTCGGCGCTTCTCTATGCCGAAACCCGCTGGAATCGGCTGCACGGTTATCGACAACTGCCGCTGCTGATTCACAATCTTCAGCGCGCCTATCAGACGCGTTGTAATCTAAGTCCGGTCACCGTGGCTGCTCACTCAGCCGCCTGATCGTCCATTCGAGTCGTCTCCTTTTCAACGGAAAAACGGACATCCTCCACCGGAATAGTTCGGAAACCCATGCACGATGCGCTTCCACTCGACTTTGGGCCTTTGGAAATTGATCAGCAGCGAGACGCATCGGCCGGAGGCTCGCAGATAATTAAGGCATTGCGCAATGTGTTCGTTGGCGAGCTGTTCCACGCATTTGAGCTCGATTACCAGCTCAACGAGTCGAAAAATCGGGGTCTATCCGCATTCATCGGCGGCTAATCTTAGCGTGCGACCCGACACCGGTATTTCTCAGACAGTTCGTTTGGCAAATGACTGCGTTACAGCAACTTGCGCTGATAAAATCCCGTTTTGATCTTCCTCATCATTCCTATCGCTTTGCTCGCCGCAGGTGCCCTCTACCAACTCGCCGGCTCTTACCGCGACGCTCGGCGTTATCCCGCTCCCGGCCGCTTGCTCGATACGGGCTGCTCGCGCCTCCACCTGAACGAGCAGGGTTCCGGAAGCCCGGTCGTGGTGCTCGAATCCGGCATTGCCGGCAGCTCCCTCAGTTGGGCTCTCGTCCAGCCCCGGATCGCCGAATTCGCCCGCGTCTGCAGCTATGACCGCGCCGGCCTGGGTTGGAGCGATGCCTGCTCCACTCCCCGCACTCCTGAACAAATGGTCTCCGAGCTCAGCACTCTTCTTTCACGCGCCAACCTTCCTCCGCCCTACATCCTCGTCGGACACTCCTTCGGCGGTCTCCTGATTCGCGCCTTTGCCCATCTCAATCCGCAAGCTGTGGGCGGTCTTGTTTTTGTCGATCCCGTCTCCATCAACTTCTGGTCCGATTGCGAGCTGAAAGAACGCAACCGTCTTCAGAAAGGCGCCGCGCTATCCCGTCGCGGCGCTTGGCTCGCCCGCATAGGTCTCGTCAGAGTTGCACTCGCGGCCTTAGCCTCGGGAGCGCAACTCTTTCCCAAGCTCATAGCGCAAGCGGCTTCGGGGCAGGGAAGAAGAGTAATGGAAGGTTTAACCGGTGAAGTTCAAAAGCTGCCGCCCGAGGTTTGGCCCATCGTGCGCGCCCATTGGAGCCGCCCCAAATGCTTCGCCTCCATGGCCGCGCATCTCGAATCGCTGCCTCCCAACGCGCAAGCCGCGCTCGCTATGCCCATCCCGCCGCAAATTCCGTTCATCGTTCTGTCTGCGGCGAATGCTAGCGAAAGCGAGCTCTCCGAGCGTGATTCCTGGGTCCGTCAAAGCCATCACGGCCAGCACATCCGCGTCGCCGAGTCCACCCATTGGCTCCAACTCGAACAGCCCGGCATCGTCGTGAAAGCTGTTCAAGATCTCATTGAGCTGACGCGATACCATTCTCACGATGAACCGTCGTGATTTCCTCGCCGCCTGCGCCATCGGCGCATTCAATTCGTCCGCTTCCGCTCAATCGTCAGCGCAGCGTACAAAGTTCCTGATTCTCGTAACCGCCGATGGTCTGCGTTGGCAGGATTTTTTCACCGGCATCGATGCTCAGCTCATGAACGACAAAGATGCCGCTATGGATAACGCCCAGGCCTTGCAAGATCGTTTGTGGCGTCCCACCCCGGAGCAGCGGCGAGCCGCGTTGCTGCCCTTCTTCTGGGGAACGCTTGCGCCGCAAGGTGTCGTTCTCGGCAATCTCACCAAGGGCAGCTCTATGCAAGTGACCAACCGCTATCACAATTCGTATCCCGGCTATTCGGAGCTTCTCACTGGCCGCTCGCAGGACGACGTCATCCGCGGCAACGATCGCATTCAGAATCCCACTCCAAGCTTCTTCCAGTTTTTGAAAAATCGTTGGGGACTTCCCCCCGAGCAAGCCGCTGTCTTCGCCTCCTGGGATCTGTTCCCTGACATCGTCCAGAACAAGCCCGGCGAGCTTTTCGTCAACGCCGGTTACCAAGACTCCCCGCTGCCCACCGGCTCGTCCCGCGTAGCGGCTTTAAATCGGCTCCAGAAACAGGCGCTCTACACCGAAGACAGCGCCCGCCATGATGCGTTTACTTTCGCGCTCGCTATGGAATATCTGAACAGTATCCATCCGCGCCTGTTCTTCATCGCCTTTGATGAGACTGACGACTGGGCTCACATCAAGCGCTATGATCGCGTGCTCGAATCCATCCAGTTCTTCGATACCGCGCTCCGGGAACTTTGGAGCTGGATTCAGAATTCTCCGCAATACCGCGGCGTCACAACTTTGATCGTCACTTGCGATCACGGCCGCGGAAGCACGAAAAATGATTGGAACACGCATGGCGGCGTTCCCGGTGACGAACAAATCTGGCTAGCCGTCTTTGGCCCGGATACGCCCGCCCGGGGTGAGCTGACCAATACCCCGCCTCATTATCAAAAGGACATCGCCCCCACTGCCCTCCAACTGCTCGGCGTCGACTACAAGGAATTCGCGGGCGTCCAGGGCAGCCCCATCGCCGAGGCACAGAACTAAAAACAGAAACCCCCTCAGCAGGCGAGAGCTGCTGAGGGGGTAAGACTTCGAACCCAGCTAAGTGTTGTTAGACTTTCGTTGCCGATCTGCGCCACCGCGCGAGCCCGAGAAGCGCGAGTCCACCACCCAGTAGACCCATCGTTACCGGTTCCGGAACGCCCAGTGATGCAGTCAACTGCGTGCCACCCGGGCTGAGCGTGTAGCTCGGTGCCAATGTAATCGTGTCGCCTGACGTACCGATGCTTTCCACCAACGGCGAGGCCACATTAAGAATCACGGCCGAACCGGAAGTGAAAATCGTACCGCTTGCATTCGCAGTAAAATTGTTCGCGCCGGGAGGGGCTGTGAAAGTAATAGACAAGTCAAATGTATCTCCCGCGCCACCGTTATTGTAGTCGCCGTATGGAGCCAGGATATTCGTTAAAGTGAAAGTACCCAAACTCACGGTTGGCCCCGCAGTGCTGAAAGCGGCATTGCCCGTGAAGTTCAGTGTGCTGTGAGTTGCTCCTGTTGAACTGCTGATTGTGCTCGATGCAACCGGTGTGCAGGAAGCGGCAGTTGAGAGGCAGCCCAGGGCAGACCCTGTGAACGTAGTTGCGAATGCGGATGGAAGCGTAAACGCCAATCCGAAAGCTAGAGTTGTTAAAAATCTTTTTGTCATTAATTATCCTCCGAGAAGCTGATACCTGGAACACTTATTCCGCTGGGTTCTCCACGATTATATGTATTGCCCCGCTACGTAGCAATAGGTAATAGCCAGCATATAGTACTAGGGGGTCCCCCGGTAGTACTCGAAGAGCGATGCCCTTGTTTTTTCAGTAGGTTAAGTGCCGCAACAGGCCAGGTATTTCTACCCAAATCGGTCGTAAAGCCATGAACTGAGCGAAAGCGTTAGCCAGGCCACTGGATTCGACCCGTATCTCCCCTTCTCTTCGGTGGTAATGTCTCCAAGTGGACAAGCTGCGCCCTGATTTTGTTTCATTCATATCCCTTGGCTTTCTATTAGCCCTTCCGTTCTCCGCGCCAGCACAGCAGTTTGATCTGCTCGTCCGCAACGGCCACATTGTCGACGGCACCGGCTCCCCCTGGTATGCCGGCGATATTGGAATCCTCAACGGGCGGATAGCCTGGATAGGCTCGTCCGCCAATGTCCACGCCCGCCGAGTAATCGACGCTCGTGGCCTGGTGGTCGCGCCCGGGTTCATCGACATGCTCGGCCAATCCGAGCTGTCCATGCTGGTCAATCCGCATGTTCCCTCCAAGATTTTTCAAGGCATCACTACTGAAATTACCGGCGAGGGCAATTCCATCGCGCCGCAGAATGACCGCTTGCTGGCGGCCGACCGCTCCGGGTTCGAACACTACAAGATCAATCCCGATTGGAAGACCTTCACCCAATACTTCGCGCGGCTCGAGAAGCAGGGGCTCGGGATCAACCTGGCCAGCTATGTCGGCGCCACGCAGGTCCGCCGCATGGTTCTGGGCGATGAGGCTCGCGCTCCCAGCCCAGCCGAGCTTGGAGCGTATGAGAAGCTTGGTGCGCGAAGCCATGCAGCAGGGCGCGGTGGGTCTCTCGACCGCCTTGCAATACGCCCCTGCCCCATACGCCAAGACGGAAGAACTGATCGCGCTGGCAAGCGAGGCGGCCAAGTTCGGCGGCATTTACGCCACTCACATGCGTAGCGAGGGCGATGCCATTGATGCAGCGCTTGACGAAGCATTTCGCATCGGCCGGGAGGCGAATATCCCCGTCGAGATCTGGCATCTCAAAGCGGCGGGCAAACGCAATTGGGGCCGCATGCCCGAGATTGTCGAGCGTATTGACCGCGCCCGGAACTCCGGTATCGACGTGGAAGCGGATACCTATGCCTATCCGGCCTGGTTCAACACGTTCTCGGCATTCATCCCGCCTTGGGCCCACGAGGGCGGCGATCTAAAAATGGTCGAGCGCCTGAAGAATCCCGGCATGCGGTCGCGCATCCGCAAAGAAATGGAGACGCAGGCAACGGGCTGGGATAACGAATGGCTCGAAGTGCCCGGCCCCGACGCGATTCTGGTGAGCGTGGTTCAGAATCCCAAGCTTCTGCCGCTCCAGGGAAAAACGATTGCGCAGATCGCCCAAATGCAGAATAAGAATCCGATCGATACGATTTTCGATCTGTTGATCGAAGATCCGGAAATGTCCGTGGCCGTGTTTGCCATGTCGGAAGATGACATTCGCTACGCTCTGAAGCAGCCTTGGGTCTCCATCGATAACGATTCGCAAGGCACCGCGCCTGACGGCATCCTGGGCCAGGAGCATCCGCATCCGCGCGCTTACGGTACCTTCCCGCGGATCCTGCGGAAATACGTGCGCGAAGAAAAGCTCCTGACCTTACAAGAAGCAATCCGAAAATTCAGCGCGCTTCCCGCGCAACGTTTGCGCCTCACGGATCGCGGTGTCCTGAAGCAGGGCCTCTGGGCCGACGTGGTTGTCTTCGATCCCAGCACAATCCGCGATGTCGCCACCTTCGAGAACCCGAACCAATTGTCCGTCGGCATGAAATATGTGCTGGTCAATGGCGTGCCGGTCATTGAAGAAGGCAAAATGACGAACGCGCTGCCTGGAAAGGTTCTGCGCGGTCCAGGCGGGTTATAGGATTCAGTTCCAGCCTTTAACGGCATACAGATCGGACAGGCGGTTCAGGCGGGAATAAACGAACGTCTGGAGATCTTTGGCAAGGTAGATGTGAAACATCCGGGAGGTTCCGGGGAGGTCCGCAAAATCCAAGCGCTCATATGGATTTAGCTGGCCGGTTCTCAGATCGAGAAGCTCTATGACGATCGCTCCCTTGTCACGCCTGCCGGTGAGGATTTCATGCGCGTTTACAAAAGCGGCGGGCGACACTGGTTTCGCCGTCTGAACGGTGCGCGTCGTACCCTTGGACAAATCCAGAACCGCGATCCCGTGTAGACTGCTGCTCGAGCCAACTACAAACATCCCCGTCTGATCGACCACGGCGGAATCGAGCTGCAAGCCTGCCTGCGCCAACTCCGGGCTTCCATCGGGAAGTTCCTGCCTATAGAGCTGGGCTTTCGCGCCGGGCCGATTGCCCTCGAACAAAATTTCAGCGCACGGAAAAGTATGTAGAAATGTCACCCAGCGGTATTCAAATCCCGAGTTTGGCAAAGCCGTTGTTACCGAGCGCGCGATGTCCAGCAGGAAAAGCTTGGTGGGATCATCGGCTGCCTGGGACAATGCCCAGCGCCCGTCGGGCGATAGAGCCATGGCTCGTCCCTCACCGATTCGTTTAGACGATCGCGTTTGGTCGTCGTATAAGTAGACGCTGTAGCGTTTTCCACCGCCTTCGCCGCTTTCATCAAAGAGGATACGTTTGCCGTCCTGGGCGATGCCTGCCGCATGGGACCAGTCCAGCAAGGAAATGTCGCGAGCCGAATTCTTCTTCAGGTTACCGAGGAGCATGGACATGTGGGGAGTAGTGCGGGCGATCAATACTTCCCCAGAGCGAGCGATATCCATGAGTTCCATTCCGCCAGGTATCTGCGCGATCTGTCTGGTCCGGCCATTTAACGTGACCGCCATGAGAGCTCGGTCCACGCCGGAACGCGCCGCGGTAAACCAAATTTCATCGCTGGACGGATGCCAAGCCAAGCCGGCAATCGAACCCCACGAAGAACTGAGAATGCGGGATCGGCCCAGACGAATCCACGATGACAACTTGGCCCGAGTCGTCATCACTGATTGGGTGTTCGAGAAAACCAATCTTGGTGCCGGACGGGGAGACGCGCGCATCGCTGATCCAGCCATTGGAGGTGTACAGCTTATGACCGGCCGGATACTCCAGCGAATAAACAGAATCTTTCACGGTGACCAGGCACAGCGATCCGTCAGGACCCCAATCGGCGTCCTTGGCGCTATCTGAAATAACGTGGCGGGTTCCGCCGCCGGGAGCCACTGATTCCAGCACATATTTGCCCGTCGCGGCTACAGTTTCGAACAGGGCCACCTCGCCTTTCGGTGAGACACTCGCCAGAGAGGAGCCTTCGAACCCGAGATTCTTCGATTCGGGAGTATCCGTATAGGCGCGGAACAGGCGGCTCGGCTCGCCATTCCACTCGGCGCTGTATAGAATTTGTTTTTCGTCTCGTGTAAACCTGGCATTCTCTACCGATCCCCGTAAGAAGGTGATCTGACGGAAGGAAGGGACAGAGCGAGAGGCGTCGATCTTCAGAACGACTGCGGTTGTACCCAGCACAACCAGGACAGCCAGCCCGGCTAGCGTAAGCGCGCGCTTTCCAGGGAAATGACCCGAGACTTCCGCGATTTCCTGCGACGGTTGAATTGGTTCAGCGGCGATGGCGCGATTTTGCGCCGCTTCCGCTGCCGGCGCTTCCAGCCGCACCGGGGCAATGAACCGGTAACCCATTCGCGCAAGCGTCTCGACGTAAATCGGGTTTTCCGCCGAGTCTCCCAAAGCGATTCGCAAGCGATTCACCGCCGTATTCAACCCGCTTTCAAAATCGACAAATGTATCGGAGGACCAGAGCTGCGCGCGCAGCTCTTCTCGCGTAACGACATGGCCGGTGCGTTGGATCAGCGCGCGCAAGATCTGGAACGGTTTACCTTGAAGCCTCACTCGAACGCCATGCTTGCGCAACTCGCCTGTATCCAGGCGAAGTTCAAACGGGCCGAACGCGGCGGCGTGGCCGTTCATTGAAGACTCACTTCCCTGCGTGGCGTTGTCCATGCTTGATCGGATGGGCCTTTCGGGTGAGACGAACGCAAAATGATTTCGTTCTATGAAAGTTAGGCGCAAGCAGGGATTCCGCGCTTCAAAGCGCCCGTCAATTCCGAAACCTGCTCCGCTTAGCTTCGCGCCTGCAAGGACTTACTAAGTGAGATAGAGTTTAGCTCCGGTCGATTGATGCCCGTGATTACCCCGGCTAGATTCGAGTGAGCGGGGGTACGGATTTGTGTATCGTGTACTGAATTTCTGCATCCTGACGGGCACGGCGCTGGCAGGGCTCGCGTTTCCGCGCCAGGCGCCGAGCGCGGCGGCTTCGAATGTGGCGGAGAAGGCCATCGAGCTCAACAATATGGGCGCAGCTTCGCAAGCCCGTGGTGACTTCCAAGCTTCTGAAAGGCAATTCCGGCAAGCCTACGCGCTCCTGGAGGAAGGCAATTTACTGGATGGTTCGAGCGCCGGTCCGGTTTTGAGCAATCTGGCGTTTAGCCTTCAAAAGCAGCGCCGCTATGGGGAAGCCGAGCCGGTGTACGAGCGCGCTTCCGCGGTTATCCGGCAAACGACTGGCGAGAACAGCATCGAATTTGCAAGGCTCCTCACGAATTTTGGTTTACTCGAATACGAAACAGGCCGATATCCGGAAGCATTAGCGAAAGCGCGTAGGGCAAATGACATTGAAGAATTATTACCATCGGTGAACAACGCCGATCGAATCGTGGCATTGAACAACCTGGCAATCATTTTGATGCGGCTGGGAAACCTGCCCGAGGCTGAGCCGTTGCTAATAAGGGCCACTGAACTTCACAGGAGCAGTGGCGCGGGCCCGAATAGAGCGGCGGTAGAGACTTTGACCAATCTCGGGGTTCTTGAGAATAACGAAGGCCGGTTGAACGCTGCACGGCAGCATCAATTGGAAGCTTTGAAGATGGCGGAGCTTGGTTTGATTAAGGGTGACCCGTTGTTCGCCACTATCTGGAACAACCTGGGACTGATCGCGGCGGTTCAGAAAGATTACTCTCAAGCGAGAGAACTGTACCGGAAGGCCGCTAACATCTGGCTGAAGAGCGTTGCGGCGGACGATCCAAGGTATACGGCTACGCTGTCGAATATCGCGGCGCTGGAGGGAAGGGAAGGACACCACAAAGCCGCTGAGGCGATGTACCAGCGAGTGCTCGAGACCGATGAGGCCCGATTGGGAAAGTCGCATCCTCAAGTGGCATCCGACCTGACAAATCTTGCGGCGCAGCTCTTTCACGAAAAGAAATACGATGACGCTATCGTTCTTTATGAGCGCGCGGAATCGATCGAAGAAAAGTCCTTCGGATCAAGAAACGTGCGACTGGCTCACACCTGGCACAACCTCGGAGTGGTGTATCGTGCGACTAAACAGCTGGGGCAGGCCGCCCATGCTTACGGTGAAGCGATTCACTCGATTGAAACGTCATCGGCGGATGCACAGTCAGCCGAGCTTCCGTCGTGGCTGCGCGAGTATGCGCAAGTGCTGAGAAGCGAGGAACACTTCCATGAAGCAGAGGAAGCGGAGGTTCGGGCGCTGGGCATCGAGGTGCGGAATGCCCTCAGGACAGCGAGGCTGGACAACGGCGCCAACTCCGTCGCGCCTACGAAGCCTGAACGCAAAAGCTAGGTAGGCCTCTTTTCCGCTAGAATCAAAGAGTCGAGAACAGCTATGGACTGGTCGGATTACGCGGGCGTCGAACGCATCGAAGGCAAGGTGGGCGGCAAACCGCTGCTGAAGAATACTCGCGTGCCTGCCGATCTGGTCGTGGAGTGCCTCGATGGCGGTGAAACGCCCCAGGAAATCGCCTCCAACTACCGTCTCAAGCTACAGGACGTGCTGAACCTAAAAGCCTACCGGGACACCCATCAGCCTGCTGGCGTGCAGCCCTGAAGATCCTTTTCGATCAGAACGCTCCGCGACCGCTTATCCGCTTCCTGAAAAAGCACGTCGTAATAGAAGCCATGGATGCTGGATGGGATCGCCTGAAAAATGGCGAGCTTTTAAAGGCTGCTGAAGCGGCTGGGTTCGAGGTCCTGGTGACGGGTGACCGTAGTATCAGGTATCAGCAAAACCTCGCCGGGCGCAAAATCGCCATTGTAGTTCTGCCGTCGGGTCGATGGCCTCTGGTCGAGCGCCAGGTTGAGGAAATTGTGGCAGCTGTCGATGTAGCGACTACAGGAAGTTATAAAGAGATCCCACTAAAGCCGGGCAAGCGGTAAACGGTCGCGTTTCGCGACACTTTAATTCCAAAAGCAAACAGCAGTTCGCAGCTATACACGACTCGAGACACTGCACACTCCATTGCCCGTGCCGTTCTGTAGATCGGCGACAGGTTGGCATTTGCCTTGCTACTCAGCGGATAGACCCAAAATTGGAGAGCAATGGACCTTGTTTCAAATCCGGGCGAAATCATACCTGAACGAACTCCTGAAGCGAACTCACTCGAAGAATTCCGGCAAGATCTTTCGATTCGGGGCATTCGAGCTCAGAATGGAGACGGGCGAACTGTGGAAACACGGCATACGGGTAAAACTGCAGATCAAGCCTTTGCAAGTCCTGCAGGCGCTCCTCGAGAAACCAGGGGAAATGGTAACGCGCGAGGAGCTTTGCAAAAGGCTGTGGCGTACGGGAACGTTTGTCGATTTCGAAAGCGGCTTGAATACCGCGACCAACCGTCTTCGGTCAGCGCTGGGCGATTCGGCCGAAGCGCCTCGCTATATCGAAACTCTTCCGCGGCTGGGCTATCGATTCATTTGCCCCGTTACGGAGATATTACAAGCCGAGCGAGCTCAACCGTGGTCTGTGGTTGCGCGGCAGTCCGGTATTGCATCGAACATCAGCTCAATGCCCACGTTGAAGGATCTTACGCCGTGCGCGCAGCCGGACAAGAGCTCAAACAAGGCAAGGCGAGTTTACCAAGCCGGTTCCGCTACTCTTTTGGCACTCGCGGCCGTGTTTGGCGCCGCCTATTTTGAATCGAAGGCGAGCGCCGCCCGCCCGCAGCCAACCTTCCGCCAACTGACATTCCGCACAGGCGCGATCAGAGCCGCGCGATTTATTCCCGGATCGGAGCAGGTCGTCTACACCGCTAAATGGCAAGGCAGCGATCCACAGACCAGCGTGGTCGGGACGGACGGGTCTAACTCTCGAAGCATCGATTTCGCGCAAGGAGTGCTTGCCTCTATTTCGCGGCAAAGCGAGCTGGCGCTGATCGCCCGTGATCCTTCTCGAACAGATGGCGAGACGCGGCTTTCCCGATCGCCGCTGAGCGGCGATGGAATTCGTGTCGTGTCGGAATCGGCCCCGGCAGCCGATTGGTTTCCGGACGGGCGCGAGCTGGCGACCGTGCAGGAACACGGAACGGAATCTTTGGTGGAATTCCCCAGCGGCCACAATGTCTACAGTTCGCATGGTTGGATTAGTTGCTTGCGCGTTTCTCCGCAGGGAGATCGAGTCGCTTTTCTGGAACACCCGGTTAGAGACGACGATGCGGGATATGTGCGGATCGTAGATAAAAAGGGCAATAGCGTCGCTTTGACCGGCGAATGGAACAGCGCTGACGGGTTGGCATGGTCTCCCTCAGGGAATGAAGTATGGTTTACCGCAAGCAAGGCCGGAACACGCCGGATTCTGTACGCGGTCTCCCGAGACGGGAAGTTGCGCCTGGTGTCGAACGGTCCATCCTCTCTGAGACTTCTCGATATTTCGAGCGCGGGAAGGGTCCTGCTAGCGGTGGACGATGCGCGCATGCTGCTGAGAGGCGCTCTGGCCGGAGATGGCGTAGAAAGCGATTTTACGAAATTCGATCTCTCGCATGTTGACGATATTTCGCGGAACGGAAAACGCGTACTGTTCACCGAGGGAGGGGAAGCTGGAGGGCAACACTACACCGCTTACGTACACGATGCCGAGTCGCACAGCACTTTCCGCGTGGCTTCCGGACGCGGTTTGGCGCTATCGCCTGATGGGAATTGGGCGCTGACGGTGGATCCGCGGGATCGCGGCACGCTGAGCTTAACCTCGGTTGCGACGGGCGTATCGCAAAAGATAGACGGCTATGGATTCGAGTATCAATGGGCCAAATTCCTCTCCGGTGGTGATCGCCTCATTTTGGGAGGCGCGTATCCGGAAGGGCCTCTGACGATCTGCACGCAAAACATTCACGGGGGTAGGCCTGCTCCCCTGGATGGCTCCCCATATCTGGATTACGTCCAAGTGTCGCCGGACGGCTCGAAAATCGCAGGGATGGCCTCGAATCAGCTGTTGGTTTTCGATATCGCGAAGAAGAGCGTTCATCGCATGCCGCTTGGCTTCATGGCGTTCCCGGTTGGCTGGAGCCGCGACGGCGGCGACCTGTTCGTCTTGACTCCCAAGGATTCGAAGTATCGGATCGTGAAGACCGATGCTCTGACCGGCAGCTCCGAGCCTTGGAAGACCTTGACGCCCAGCGGAACTGCGGGATTTGAGGGATTAGCGGCGGCCGTGGCGGCTCCCGATGCCGGAGCCTATGCTTACTCGAGCAATCTCGATCTTTCACGGTTGTACGTCGTGGACGGCTGGTCTTAACGCGCGACGCTCTCAGCGAAATTCCATTCCCCGCAAGACGCCGTTCGAGCTAGGGCCGTTTTCCGAAACGGCGTAGTCGACCGTGACGGTTTTTGCAGCCTGCGGGCCGCACATGAATTCCGTGGGTCCGTTGCGGATGAGGACGTGCAAAGGATCGGCCACTGCCAGCCTAAGCGAGGCTTCAGCAGTCTGAATTGTCATGCCTGTGATTTGGTTGCCGCCGCAGGTAACTTCCTGAAGCTGTCCTTCCGCTCGCCGTATGCGATCGCCGGGTTCAATAAACGGATTGAAGTCTTTCGTACCGTGCGGCACGCGCGTGGTAACGAGCTGGAGCGCGCCACTTGCGTCACGCGTAAAGCGAACAGCCAGATCGGTCTGCGCCACATAGGCGAGTTGCGAGGCGTTGGCGCGCTCGGCCGCTGTGGTGGCACATTGCATTGCTTGCTCGGCTGCTGTTTTTGCTTGCTCGCGTCTGCCCAACTCGCCAAGCGCGTAAGCCAGCGCCGCCCAGTAGCTATAGGCACGCGCCGGAGCGATGTTCCGCATGCTCCGCAACTGAACCACCGCCGCTTCGTAATCGCCCGCGTTGCTCTCGAGAAGCGCTAACTTGTAACGGGCATCGTCGAAATCCGGTTTCAATGTGACAGCGCGCTGCAAGGCGGCGCGGATCTCACTCGCGGGCAGTCCCGCATCGTCGGCCAGCGAAGCATAGCGATAGCACAAGCTCGCATCTGCCGCGCCCTCGGCGATAGCGTGCTTCCACTCATTCCGCGCGCCTGCCCGATCGCCTTTGCGGAGCGCAATCGTACCCAGCGCGATAGAAATATTCGGGTTCCCGGGCGACTCGCGGTCCAGATTCCGATAAAGCTCTTCAGCGCGGTCCAGTTCGCCAGCGGCCATGGAAAGGTCAGCCAGCAGTAAGCGCGAAGAAAAAGGAGACAGGATAGCAGCATTTATCCCGGACGTTTCAACGTTGACGCCGGGCAGCGTGATCGGCATTGCCTTGCGGTTGTCCACCCAGGCGCGCAAGTCCGCCGTGATTGCGTCCAGCGGCTTTCCATATACGTTTAGGAAGACTTGCGGGCTTGCCTCTCCGATGCTGAGTTCTTTTATCAGGTCAGCGAAACGGGAGCTGTAGCCGGGTGAGAAGACGAGCATTTCCGTGAGCGCCCAACTCTGGGCGTAATACATGGCCGCGCGATCGCGGTTCTGGTTCGATGGGGACTCCGGGCGCCTGAACCAGCAACTCTGGCATGGGTATCCAGGATCGATGTCTAAGCATTTGCGAATGCGCGGGCAGCTCTGCTCCGACCGCGCATTGCCGCCCGCTGATACGGAGGGTAGAAAAGAATTCCGCCAGCCCCTCGTTGAACCACGGAGGAAAATGCACTCCGGCGGCGTACAGAACCAGGTGCGCGTACTCGTGCGCGGCGACACCGAACTCATTCGCGCCGAGGCTCGGCATCACGATGTAGTCGCGGTCTTCCGTGCCGATGTAGTAGGCGTCGGCTACTGGACGCAGGCGGTACGAGTTATACTCGCCCATCGAGCGGAAGCCGATCACTCGAACCGCCGGCCGCTCGTCCAGGTTCACGCCCGCTTGCGTAAAGAAGGCGCGCAGTTGCTCAAACCATATCAGCGCCGAACGCGCGCTATTTTCTCCCGCCTGAGAATAGACCTCGAAATGCGAGCTTCGCACGAGAGTCCAGGAAGCAATTGATCCGGCGGGCGCATAAACACAGAGCATGCCTAGCGCGGTGAGCCGCGTCAGTACCGCTAAGAATCTCACGCCCCAAACAATAGCAATTAATTAGCGGCGGGCGTAGGCGGGATCGCGATCGAAACGGGAATTGTCGCGCGAATTATCGTCGGAGAAAGCTGCCCCCGTGGCGCGGCCGTTGCAACAGGGCGCCAACTCGCGAATCAGCGCGCTTTGGCGGGAGGAGCGATCGGCGGACGAGCACATTTCAAAGGTGAAGCCGGTCGGTTTTCGCCTGTCGAGAGGCGTGCCCACTTCCTTCAGATGTTCCAAGAGCCGGGCTCGTATGTTGCTGGCCTCGCCAATAAACACCCACTCACGGCCGTTGGAAAGCCCGTACACTCCCGAAACATCGGGGGCATTCTTTTGAACTGAGGCGAAGGTGAAAGAACGGGAAGCGGATTCAGCAAATGCCATAAGTTAGTTCTGCCGCGAGGAGATTCCCAATTGCACATTCGACGAGAAGGACGGTTTCCGAAAGGGCTTGCGATGAGGCTTCTTCAGTGCGATCTCCGCGGCCCGCCGCTCACGTTCCACTAAAAGCGGCCGAAAGTCCTCGCCAACGACCTGGTAAGCCTGAAGCTTGTCGAGAGAATCTCGCCCGGCGAGGAAAGCCGTGGTCAGCAGCTGCAGACAAAACATGGGTCCATCCTGTACGGGAACACGGTTTTTCAGGAAGAGAGGTAATTCGACTTCAATACGGAAGACACTTACAGGGTTGCGTTCTTCAATACCCTGGAACATAAAGCATCTTTTCTCACCGTTGTGCGTGAAACCCTGATAGGCAAAGTGCATCTGGCTACTTTCTTTGCGAGCCGTTCGGCAACTTAGCTGAACAGTGAAGTTGCTGTTGACTAAGGGGGTAGTATTCAGAGAGTCTGACTTAGCTCAGAGAGTCTGAAGAATGAGCAGAAGCGCTCAGACATTCTAAGTATAAAGGAAAACAGCCTTTTCGTCCATAGGAAAGGGGCCCAAACGCAGGAGTTCGTCAGATAAGGCCAGAGTATGTTGTTGAGTTGATGCTCATTCTCGCCTCCGCCTCTCCTCGCCGCCACGAGCTTCTGCTGTCCGCCGGTATCGATCACGTGGTTCGGCCGACGCACATTCGCGAGGACCGTTATGCCGGGGAGCCAGCACTTAGCTTTGCGCGGCGAATGGCCGAGGAGAAGGCGCGAGCGGCCGAATGCGGCCCCGAAGACATCGTGCTGGCGGCCGATACGATTGTGTGCCTGGACGGAAAGGTCTTCGGAAAACCTGCCGGCGAGGAAGACGCCGCCCGGATCCTGCGCCTGTTGTCGGGTCGAGATCACTGGGTTCACACCGGCGTCTATTTTCGTTCTGCCACGCGGCAGATCGCCGACCTCGCCAGTACAAAAGTTTCCTTCGTTGAGCTGACGGAAGATGAAATCCAGGAGTACAACCGGAGCGGGGAGTGGCAAGATAAGGCCGGCGCCTACGCTATTCAGGGGCGTGCTTCGAAGTTCGTCCGGTCGATCGAGGGCTGCTTTCAGAACGTGGTCGGGTTGCCCGTTTCGTTGGTATATGGCCATTTAAAAACGTTTCCACGGCGGCAGTGGCCGTAATGCTACGGGAGTAGGAGGCGGAGGCGTTGCGGTCTTAAAGTATTCAGGTCAAACAGCCGAAGAATCTCTTGAAGCGAAGCGTGGAACGATCAATATGGACGCCGGGCTGAAACCAAGTGAACGACTGTTAATTCAGATCGGCGAAAAAGTGTGTAAAATCAAGGGTGCGGAGTGTTCGACCACCGCGCTATCGAAATCGATGCATCGAAGCTATTTTTGGAAAAATTCAACCACTGCGGCAAGTTGCTTGCTGTTGTGTGTCTCTCTGGCGGGTATGGCGCAGGAGAACCAAAATCCGCCTCCTGCCAATCCTCCCGCTCAAGCTGAGCCCACTACGCCGCCTAATCAGAATGCACGGCCGGACCAGGTTACCCCGGGCCAACCCAAGGTGGCGTCGGCTCCCCTGCCGAGTTCCGGAGGAGCTCCGGTTGACGGCAGGTCTTATAAGGTAGGGCCGGGCGACGTTTTGTTAATTCGTGTCTGGAACGAGCCTGCCTTCACTGGCGGAGTGGCGGTTCAACAGAATGGCAGAATCACATTGCAGTTGCTGGGCGATGTGGAAGTGGGCGGCCAAACGCCCATGGAAATCCAGGAATTGCTTACGAAATCCCTGACCAAGTTCGTGAACAAGCCGCTGGTGACGGTTACGGTGGCGGAAGTCGGGAGCAAGAAGTATTACATGAACGGGTTGATCAATCGTCCTGGCGAGTACCCCCTGGTGGTTCCGACGACCATCCTGGAAGCCATTAGCAAGGCCGGCGGTCCGCAGGACTTTGCGAACCTGAAGCACATCTACGTCTTGCGCGGAGACAAGCGTATCTATTTCAACTACAAAGACGTGATACACGGGAAACATATGGAGCAGAACATTCAGCTCCAATCTGGCGATTATGTTTTTTTCCCATAACCAAGGATCAAGTATCTAGGAATTCGTATGCTCGACAGCCTTACCGTACCTCGCCGGCCGTTTGATTTCGAAGATTACATCGATATCGTCAGGCGTAACGTTCTCTGGATCATTGCGCCGACTTTCGCGGGACTCGTGGTCTCAACGGTGGTGGCATTCATGATGCCGGATGTGTTCTTCTCGGCCGCGTTGATTCGAGTCACTCCACAACAGATTTCTCCGGAGCTGGTGCAGAGCGTCACTAGCCAGGATGTGGCTGACCGCATCA
Source organism: uncultured Acidobacteriaceae bacterium (assembly GCA_963795445.1). GTDB lineage: Bacteria > Acidobacteriota > Terriglobia > Bryobacterales > Bryobacteraceae > Bog-105. Next base: position 32,036 of record CAWCHX010000010.1, read on the forward strand.
GCAGCATGGCGCAAACGATCCTGAGCCGTACCACGCTCACCAGCCTGATTAACAACTATGGTCTTTACAAGAAGGAACTCAAGAGCAACCCGCTGGAAGACGTCATCGAGGGGATGAAGCATGCGATCGCGATCTCACCCGCTGGGGGAAGCGCGATGGGCGCAAAATTCCTTCCCGCGATGCAGGTTGGATTCTTTTATCAGGACAAGTACGTGGCCCAGAGGGTCTGCCAGGATTTGGTCTCCCGCTTCATGAGCTTGAGTAGTCAGGATGTAGTCGATAGCCAACAGTCCGCGAACCAGTTTCTGAGCGATGAATTCGATCAGGCTAAACACGATCTCGACGAACTAGAGCGAAAATTGAATGATTTCAGGAACAAGAATGCCGGCCGATTGCCTGAGGAAATGCAGATGAATATGCAGGAGATGAACGCCTTGGATGGCCGGCTTGAGTCTTTGACCGAAGCTGCAACAAGAAACAACGAGCAGCGAATGATGCTTCAAACGGAGCTCAATGCGGCCAAGGACCGCTTGGCTCTCATCCATTCACCGCAATCGCAATTAAATCAGAAGGTTGCCGCTTTAGATCAGGCCATTGACCAGCAGCAGGGTGTACTGGCCAATCTGAGAGAGCGTTATACCGAAGATTATCCCGAAGTGCAGGGCGCGAAAGATCAGCTTGCCTTCCTGCAACGCGCCCGCGATAATGCAGCGAAAGAGAAGCCGTCCAGAATCGACAACTCGGCTGATCCGCCCGCGCATCGCTCGTGAGCGCGTAGACGCCCAGGCTTCAATCGATAATCTCCAAACACAACTGAAGGCCAACGCAATGGATGCTCAAGAGATTAACCGGGATACCCAGGGCGTGAATTCAGGGCTGAAGATCTATCAAGCCCGTCTGGGGGGCGTACCGGGAGGCGAGAAGGAATATACCGATCTGTTGCGCGACCGGGATATCGCGAGACAGCGCTACATCGACCTGCAGATGAAGCGACAGAAGTCCGGTGTCTCAATCGATTTGGAGCGCCGCAAGCAGGGTGAGACCCTGGAACTGCTGGACGCAGCTTCCCTGCCGAATTCTCCAGTTGCGCCAAAGCGTAGCAAAATACTTCCCATAGGAGCGGCGGTCGGATTTCTGCTAGGCGTAGTGGCCGTGGCTGTTCGTGAAGTGAAAGATACTTCGCTGAAAAATCTGAAGGACGCCAGGCTCTATACGCAGCTTTCTATTCTGGGAAGCATTCCGCTGCTGGAAAACGATATCGTGGTGCAGCGCCGCAAGCAGGTGATGTGGGTAGGGTGGGCGACTGCCACGATAGCCGGATTGGCGGTCATGGCTGGTTCCGTGGCCCATTATTACGTGGGGAGATGATCAAATGAGCCGTGTCCACGACGCGCTTCGCAGGGCTGCGCAAGAGACTCCGCCAACCAAGCCGCCGGCGCCACGCACGGAAGTGGTTGCCGCTCCTCACGAGGTAGCCTCTTTCCGCGCGGAAGCCCTGGAGCCGCCGCTGGAAAATGGGCGAGCTTCAGTGGACGGTTTCGCCGACATCGCGGTCGATTTGGAAACCCTGGATGAGATCATTCGCAGCGCTCTCGAATTCCCGTACAATCCGTTGAAGGATGCCCTGCTGGTAAATCCGCTGATGCCCCGCGAGGCTCCCGCCGAGGAGTTTCGAACCCTTCGAACTCGTCTTAACCATCTGCAAACGCTTCAGCCGCTTCACACTCTGGTGGTAACGAGTGCGTCGCCGGCGGAAGGAAAATCGTTTACCGCCACGAATCTGGCTGTGACGCAGTCGCAGCTTGCCGACAAGCGGGTGCTGCTCGCCGACTTCGATTTTCGCCGGCCCACTGTCGACAAGACGTTTCAGATCCCTTGTTCTCCGGGCTTGACTGACTATTTGCTCGGCAAAGCCCGTCTCACCGAAATTCTACGCCACGTTACGGGGACAAATCTGTACGTGATGACGGCGGGTGATTCCGTACCCAACCCATTAGAATTGCTGAACCTGAAGGAATGCAAGAGCTTGATTCAGGGGCTGCGCAATCATTTCGACTGGGTGATCCTCGACAGCCCGCCGCTGTTGTTCGCCGCCGATGGTAATTTGTTGTCCACTATGTGTGACGGCACAATTCTGGTAGTTCGGATCGGGACCACAACCTTCGATTCCGTAACTCGGGCCATGCAGTCGCTATGCGAAAACAACGTGCTCGGAGTAGTTGTGAACGGCGCGCGACGCGGCGAACTTTATAGCAAATACAGTTACTATCACGATTACTACTATGCGCCTGAGGGCGAGGCAGTGGAAGGCGCCGATTCTTCCGAAGAACTCGAGCCCGAGGAAGTCGGCGCTCCAGCCAAAGAATAGGAGTCGGGGGCCGCATCCCGGCCGCGGCGAGTTGCATCCAGATACCTGACAGCTGCAGAAGCAATTCGGCCGCTGGCGAGAAGTACGAGGTAGTCTTGACCACAACTTCCGTTTCGACTCCGATTGCGGACGATCCGCTCGAGAAACCCGCTGACACGCTGCCGGGCGTGCACGCATTGATTCGGGCCCGCTGGAGTCCCCGTTCCTTTTCATCGCGCGAAGTCTCAAGCGAAGATTTGAAAATAATCTTAGACGCTGCGCGGTGGGCCGCATCCTCTTATAACGAGCAGCCGTGGCGCTTTCTGGTGGCCAGGAAATCCGATGGCGCGGCTTTCGATAAACTACTCAGCTTGTTAGTGCCTGCAAACCAGGCGTGGGCGAAGGCAGCGCCGGTGCTGATCATCATGGCCGCCAAGCGCACGTTTTCGCACAACGGCTCGCCCAATCTGTATGCGCTTCACGACGCTGGCCAGGCCTTGGCGCATCTGTTTCTGCAAGCGACGGCGCTAGGGCTGCACGCACATGGAATGGCGGGATTCGATCGGGACCGGGCGCGCCAGGAATTGGGTATTCCCGACGATTACGATCTCGGAGCTGCGGTCGCTTTAGGCTATCTTGGCCCGCCAAACCAGTTGTCCGAGGCGTTGCGAAAGAGTGAACTGGCCCAACGACAGCGGAAGCCGCTGAACGAGATCGTCTATGGCGCAAACTGGAATGAGCCGCTGCAGCTTTAACGCGGCGCCAAAGTAACGATCGTCGCACCCCAGCCACCGGCTTCCGCGGGCGCATCGGAAAAATGCAGCACGTAGGGAAGGCTGGTCAGAACCGAGCGCACGATTTCGCGTTGCACTCCGATTCCGCGTCCGTGAATGATTCTCAGCGCGGTTAGTCCCAGCCGGTGAGCTTCTTCAACGTAAGCTTCCACCGCGTTTCGGACATCGCGTGGAGCGAAGGTGTGCAGATCGAAGACGCCGGTTATCGGAATTTCTACCGGATCTTCACCGGTCATTGATCTCCTAAGTAACAGCCGGCACAACGGAGCGGGACGCCAGTTTCTCACCTGCATGGTGGGCGTCCCGCCCTGTGCCGGCTAGCTAGCCTTAATCAGTATGGAAAGCGCGGTGTCCAGCCACGCTGTTGCTGAGCAGGACGGGAGCCGCCGTCGCTCATGGCTGCCCGCGGAGGTGAATTGCTGAAATCCAGTTCGTCGCCTTGGAAGACTAAGGAGCGATCGAGAACCATCTCCACAGTTGATCCCTTGCTTAGCGTGGCATCGGGTCCGCGCGTCAGAAGGACGCCGAGCAGTCCAGCGGCGGCCCCGGCTCCCGCTCCGATTCCAGCGCCTCGCGCCACATTGCCCGCAGCCGCGCCTACTCCGGAACCGATCACAGTTCCAGCGGTAGTTGCGCCGATCACGGTCCCGACATCGCCCTTCTTGTCGCCCGGGCCGCTGATCTTACTTTGTTCGCGCTTGAGGGTTTCATCGTCACGCGCATCCACGGCGCCAAGATCGGAGCGAAAATCGCGGGAGATTCCGTTGGGGAGCGTGAGGGAGTCAAAGCGTACCTGTAATTCGCCGCGCCCCTTCACTCGTCCCGGGCGTTTGACCTCAGTGATAGTTCCGGTTACCCAACTGCCTTGGGGAATCACAATACGGTTGCCCGAGAGCACAGGAAAGGCAGTCTCCAGGTAGATCCGATCACCGACCTGAGCTTGCTTTGTGCTCACGCTGTTGATCATGCTCAGCAAAACGTGCGTGCCGGACGCAACACTCAGCGATCCGCTGGCGATGGGTCCCTCCTGGCGCTGCTTAAGCCCGTTCTGCGGCGGTTCGGGTGCAGCCGGGGCTGGTCGAGTCTGAACAGACGCATTTGCCGTTGGAGGCGCGGGAGCAAGTGGAGAAGTTGGAGTGGTTTGTGGGGCAGGTACACTCTGGCCGAATGCCATTGTGAGCGCGCCGCATGCCAGAGAGAGAAGCGCGAGTCGTCTAAACATAGAAAGTGTCTCTTGACTTCTAGTCTAGCTTTTTAGCGACGCCGATGCGCTGCGCGCCAGGGAATCCTTTCGGCATGTTGCTTCGACGGCGCGCCTTGCCTTCTTGAGAATCGTGCTTACCGGGAGCGTTGCCAGTTCTGTTATATCGATCCATCGGCAGGAGACAGGATTGGAGGGTAGAGCGCATTCTCTCACCTCGAAGCGATAATTATGGAAAGTGATCCCATGCCGGAAAGAGCCCAGCGCGCGTCCCACCGCTACGTCCGGTAGTTGGGTTCTTTCAGGCAGTTCCCAGAAGCCCGGCATGAGGCTGGAATCGGATGGACGTTGCCAGACCAATAGCTTCCCGTCGCGCTCGATCCAGAACAGGATACGCTCTTCTCGCACGCTTTTACGCGCTACGATTTTCACCGGAAGATCGCATTGCGTGCCGCTGGCGCGTGCTCGGCAGAGCATGGAAAGCGGGCATACCAGGCACTGCGGATTCTTTGGTAAACAGACGGTCGCGCCCAGTTCCATCATGGCTTGATTGAAGGTCCCCGGCTGATCACGATCCAGAATTTCGCTGGCGATAGCAGAGAAATGCTTACGGCCGACGCTTGACGCGATATCTGCGTGGTCGTGAAATATCCGGCTCAGCACGCGAAAGACGTTTCCATCGAGCACGGCTTGAGGAACGTTGAAACTGATGCTTGCGACCGCCGCTGCCGTGTAGTCGCCAATCCCCGGTAAGCGGCGCAGTTCGTCGACAGTTTTTGGAAATGAGCCCGCCTCGAGCATGCGCTGCGCGGCCTTTTGCAAATTGCGAGCGCGGTGGTAGTAGCCGAGGCCCGCCCAATGCGCCAGCAGTTCTGACTCGGGAGCCGCCGCCAGCGCCTCGAAATTGGAGAATCGCGCCAGAAAGCGCTCGTAATAGGGAATCACCGCGGCAACGCGCGTCTGCTGCAGCATGATTTCCGAAATCCAGATGGCGTAAGGGTCGCTTGTGCGGCGCCACGGCAGGTCGCGCCGGTGCTCGGCGAACCAGGAGAGGAGATCCCGGCGAAGCTGTGTGATTTCAGAGCTGGACAGCATTCGCATCGAGCAGTGTATCAAGCGGAAGCAGCATCCTATACTTGAGAAAGAAATCCCTTTCCAGGCTTTTCCCACCCTGCCCGTTCTGTCAAAGATGCCGGAAGACTCTAGCTTATCGTCTTGTGAATATGTGGTTGCGGAAGATGTGGCCGCAGCAGCCAAACCGGTTCTTGCCATTCGCGGAGCGCGCGTCCATAATCTCAAGAACATCGACGTCGACATGCCGCATGATCAGCTAACGGTGGTCACGGGCGTATCAGGTTCCGGCAAGTCTTCGCTGGTTTTCGACACGATCTACGCGGAAGGCCAGAGACGTTATGTCGAATCGCTTTCGGCTTATGCGCGGCAGTTTCTCGAGCGTATGGAGAAGCCAGACGTGGATGAGATTCTCGGGATTGCGCCGCCGATTGCCATACGGCAAAAAAATCAGACCAGAAACCCGCGATCGACGGTTGCAACGGCAACCGAGCTTTACGATTTTATGCGCCTGCTGTGGGCGCGCGCGGGCCGCATTTATTGTCCGAATGACGGCACGCGTATTCAGCGCGACAGCGTGGATCAAGTTGCCGAGGCCATGCTGGCGCAGCCGGAGGGCTCGCGCTGGTATGCGTTGTTTCCGGTGAAGGCGCAAGGAACTGAGGCCGCGGCTCTGCGCGATCGTCTTTTCGATTTGCGCAAGAAAGGCTTCAGCCGGCTGTTCCAAGCTGGGAAAATCTTTGAGTTCTCCACGCCCGAATCGCTGCTGGAGATCGACTTCGCGCAACCGCTTTATGTGCTCGCCGATCGCATTGTGATTCAACCCGATTCGCATCAGCGCCTGGTCGATACCGTGGAAATCTGCTACCGCGAAACGAGCGAAGTGTTTTTCGAGCAGGCCTCCGTCGCCGATCCGCAGACGCAGCACTTCAGTGAAAAGTTCGCCTGTAAGAAGTGCGGATTGGAGGCGGCGCTTCCGGAGCCTACGCTGTTCAGTTTCAACAACCCCATCGGCGCCTGTCCTGTTTGCCAAGGCTTCGGTAACACGATCGATTACGATTTGGATCTTATTATTCCGGACCCGACGTGTTCGATTCAGGAGGGCGCGGTCGATCCATGGACGAAGCCGCAATATAGCTGGTATTACGACGAAGAATTCAAGCCGAAATCTCGTGGCAAGGTGCGGTTGAACGTCGCCTACGCGGATTTAACAGCGCATGAAAAAGAGTTCCTGCGCAAGCACATTTACCGATTCTTTGGCGAGGTCGAGCGAAAGAAATACAAAGTACACGTGCGTGTTTTCATGAGCCGCTATCGGGCGTACACCGAATGCCCCTCGTGCCGTGGCGCGCGATTACGGGCAGAAGCTCTGTGGGTACGTCTGGATGAATGCAATATCGCGCAGGTCTCGCGCATGAACATCGCGCGCGCGCAACAATTCTTCGACACTCTCCAGCTAAGCCCAGAGGAGTCGCAGATCGCGGACCGCATTCTCGAAGAAATACGGCAACGCTGCAAGTTCCTAAATGACGTTGGTCTGGAATATCTCACGCTCGATCGTCTCTCGGCTACGCTTTCGGGCGGCGAATCGCAGCGTATTCAGCTTGCGACGTGCCTCGGCTCGTGCCTGGTCGGCGCGGTTTACGTGCTCGATGAGCCGTCGATTGGCCTTCACAGCCGCGACACCGCGCGCCTGATTCACATACTCAAGAATCTTCGTGAGCTTGGGAATACGATCATCGTGGTCGAGCACGACCCCGAGATCATGGCGGAAGCCGATCACATCCTGGACCTTGGGCCAGGCGCAGGGGAAAACGGAGGGCGCGTGATCTTTGCCGGAAGCTATCAGCAACTATTGCTTCCGCCGTCTTCCAAAGATCGCGACAACACACAATCTTTGACCGGCCGCTATCTTCGTGGCGAGCTAGTGGTCTCCCGTCGACGAGATCGCCGTAAGGTGAATGGCAGGAGAACGGTTCGGTTTTTCGGCGCTCGCGCCAACAACTTGAAAAACATCGATGTGGAAATTCCGCTCGGCATGATGGTGGTGGTGACTGGCGTCTCGGGTTCTGGAAAGTCGAGTCTTGTGCACGAGGTGATCTATCGCGCACTGGACTTGCAGGTCAACAAAGAACGCCAGAACCCGAAAGAGAATACGGAGATGGAAGGCGCGGCGCGGAAATTGCCGCTGAAGCGAGTGGAACGGGCGGATTTATTGACCAGTGTCGTGATGGTGGATCAGTCGCCGATCGGGCGCACGCCACGCTCGAACCCAGTGACATATGTCAAAGCGTTCGATGTGATTCGGGATATATTTTCGTGTACGCCGGAAGCGCAGCGGCGCGGTTATGCGGCTGGACATTTCTCATTCAATATTCCCGGAGGCCGTTGCGAGACATGCCAAGGGGACGGCACAGTCACGGTGGAGATGCAGTTTCTAGCGGATGTCGAGCTCGTGTGCGAAGAATGCAAGGGCACCCGCTATAAGCCCAGCATTCTGGAGATCCGGTACAAGGGATTAAACATCCATGAAACGCTGCAGCTCACCGTGCGTGAAGCGCTGACCTTTTTCGCGGAGACGCCCCGACTCGCCGCGCGATTGAAAGTGCTGCAGGATGTTGGGCTCGGCTATCTGAGATTAGGACAATCTGCCACCACCCTGAGCGGCGGCGAAGCGCAACGGGTGAAACTGGCAGCGCACCTGGCGCAATCGAGCTGTGAAGGAACGCTATTCTTGTTCGACGAACCCACGACCGGGCTACACTTCGACGACATCGCCAAGCTCTTGCAATCCTTCGAGCGCCTGATTCACAGCGGCGGAAGCGTTCTGGTTATTGAACACAACCTGGATCTGATCCAGGCGGCGGATTGGATTATCGATCTTGGACCGGGAGGCGGAGAGGCGGGCGGACGTATTGTCGCGCAGGGGACGCCGGAGATTGTGGCGGCCAATCCCGAGTCCTACACTGGCAAGTATCTTCAGCAAGCGCTGACTCAACGCGCCATCGCGTGATGAATTCGCTGCGTAGTTTGCCGTCGGTGGATCAGGTGCTGCGCAAATTGAAACACCTGGATGGCTTGCCGCCGCGTTTCATCGCGAACGAAATCCGCGCTATTCTGGCCGGACGCCGACAGGCGCTCGCAGCAGGCGCAGAGATTCCGGATGTCCCGGTCGAGCAGGAAGTCGAAGAACGCCTGAAGGCTTTGCTGGAACCCTCTTTGCGGCCGGTCATCAACGCCACCGGAGTGATTCTCCACACCAACCTGGGGCGCGCGCCGCTGGCTGACTTTCGACCGATTTCACGCTATTCGAATCTCGAGTACGATCTCACAGCGGGCAAACGCGGTAAGCGCGATGCGCATACGGCAGCGCTGCTCGAACGGCTGCTTGGCAAACCGGCCATTGTCGTGAACAACAATGCCGCAGCCGTTTTCTTGGTCCTGAACGAATTAGCTGCTGGTCATGAAGTGATCGTCTCTCGTGGGGAGCTGATTGAAATCGGCGATGGGTTTCGCATTCCGGAGATTATGGGCCGCTCCGGCGCCGTGCTTCATGAGGTGGGAACGACAAACCGAACTCGAATCGACGATTACCGTCAAGCCATTAACGAACGAACGCGCCTGATCCTACGCGTGCATCCTTCGAATTTCCGCATCTCCGGTTTCACTGCTCGCCCGGAACTATCAGAACTCGCGGAACTCGGGCGTGAATGCAAAGTTCCGGTTTATGAAGACCTGGGCAGCGGATGCCTGGTGGACTTGCGGGGGAAGGGAATGGATGAGCCGGTCGTCTCCGAGAGCATTGCCGCGGGGGTAAATATTGTCTCGTTTAGCTGCGACAAGCTGCTGGGTGGTCCGCAGAGCGGAATTATTGCCGGTGACGCGGAATTGGTAAGCCGCGCGCGCCGCAATCCTTTATATAGAGCGCTACGAGTGGACAAGCTGATCATCGAGTCGCTCGAGGTGACGCTACGACATCTCGTGCGAGAAGACTGGCAGGCGATGCCAACTCTGCGGATGATCTTCGCCGGCCCGGACGAGATCCGTTGCCGCGCCGAGCGTGTTGCGGCGAAGCTCGACGGAATGCGCGCGGAGATCCGGCAAAGCGAATCAACCATCGGCGGCGGTTCGACGCCGGACCAGGTACTGCCCACATACGTAATCGAGCTGGCAGTCCCGAATGCCACGGTTTTTGAACGTCAATTGCGACAGGCTTCAGTGCCGGTGATCGCAAGAATAGAGCGCGACAAGATCATACTGGACATGCGCACTGTTGCGGACGAAGAAGAACAGCCGCTGGTTTCGGCACTCCTCGGCGCGGCTGCGAGTTAGCTGTCCAATTTCCAGACGATCTCACCGGCAACAATTGCCGCCACTGGTCCGCCGCGGAATTTGTGTCCCTGGAAGGGCGTGTTGCGGCTCTTCGAAGGCGAGCGGTTTACGTCGTAAGTCCACTCGCGATCCAGGCTGAAGATTGTCACGTCAGCGGCGGCGCCGGGTCGCAAGGTCCCTCGATCGATGGAAAGAATGCGCGCTGGATTCCCGGCAAAGAGGCGAATCAGATGCGGCAAAGTCACTTTACCCGGATGATAAAGACGCTCAAGCGCCAGACCAAGGGCGGTCTCGAGCCCGATGATGCCGAAGGGACAACGCTCGAATTCCTGCATCTTTTCGGCGCCCGGATGAGGAGCATGATCCGTTGCGATAGCGTCAATTGCGCCGTTCGCCAGGCCTTCGGTCACCGCTTCGACATCACAGCGGCCGCGCAAGGGAGGCTTCATTTTGTAGTTGCTGTCGTACGGGCGCATCTCACGATCGGCGAGCACGAAGTGATGCGGAGTGGCCTCAGCCGTCACGCTCAACCCACGCTGTTTTGCAAACGCCACCATTTCCACGGAGTACTGGGAAGAGATGTGCGCGACGTGGTACCTACATCCGGTGAGCTGAGCGAGTATGAGATCGCGGGCCACCATCACGTCTTCGGAACTTCGCGGAATGCCGCGCAAACCGAGACGCGTGGATTCGAAGCCCTCGTGCATATCGCCCCCTGCACTGAGATGAAGATCTTCGCAGTGTTCGATGAAGGGCAGATCGAGAGCACGGGCGAACTCCATGGCGCGCCGGGCCACGCGCGCATTCATGACAGGCTTCCCGTCATCCGAAATCGCGACAATGCCCGCTTGCTTCATGGACGCAAATGCCGCAAGCTCTTCGCCGGCGCTATCCTTCGTAATCGCGCCGATGGGAAAAACGTTTACTATGGCGAAACGCCGCGCACGGTCGCGAATGTAGCTGGTAACGGTCGCATTATCATTCACCGGCTGGGTATTGGGCATGCAGCAAATGGACGTAAAGCCACCCGCGGCAGCCGCGCGGGAACCGGTCTCGATGGTTTCCGCGTGTTCGAAGCCGGGCTCCCGCAAATGCACGTGCATATCAATGAAGCCAGGCGCAACGATCAGGCCGGACGCGTCGAATTCTTGAGCGTTTGGACTAGAGAGAGCGCTGCCGATTTCCCTAACCGTGCCGCTTTCGATAGCCATGTCGCACACGCGATCAAGGTTCTGCGCCGGATCAACGACGCGGCCGTTCCTAATAACGAGCCCGCTCATGCGGCGAGAACCCTCTCGAGTACCGCCATGCGAACCGCAATCCCATTCTCAACCTGATTCAATATGGCCGAACGCTGAGAGTCTGCGACCTCGGATGAAATCTCGCGTCCGCGATTGATGGGTCCCGGGTGCATAACGATGGCGTTGGGCTTGGCGCGCTCCATGTGTTCGGGCCGGAGGCCGAAAAACTGAAAATATTCATTCGCCGGGAAAGCCGCCTCATCTTGCCGCTCCAATTGGACTCGCAGCATCATGATCACGTCGACATCGCGAATCGCGTCCTCCATATCGGAAGTGAGCTCAACACCGGGCGCGATCTGTCCCATCTCTTGCGGCAGGAGAGAAGCCGGCCCGCAAAGCACGACCTGAACACCGAATTTGGAGAGCAGGAAAATATTCGAACGAGCGACGCGGCTATGAGCAATGTCGCCGATGATTGCAACGCGCAGTCCTTCCAAACTGCCACGCCGGTCTATGATCGTCAGCGCATCCAGCAGCGCCTGTGTCGGGTGTTCGTGCGTGCCGTCGCCAGCATTCACGATAGGGATGGGTAAATAACGGGAAAGGAAATGCGGGGCTCCGGAGGCGGAATGCCGCATGACAATTGCGTCCGGCCGCATCGCTGCTAACGTGTTCAACGTGTCCACGAGGGACTCGCCTTTTGAGACACTGGATCCCGATGCGGTGATGGAGATGATGTCAGCTCCCAAGCGCTTCGCGGCAATTTCGAAGCTTGTTCGGGTCCTGGTAGACGCCTCAAAAAACAGGTTCACCACCGTCCGGCCGCGTAAAATCTCGAAACGCTTGAATGTTTGCCCTGGAGCAGGTTGGAAATTCTTCGAGCGGTCTAGAATAATTTCAATATCCTGGCGCGTCAGGGATTCGATATCGAGCAGGCCGCGGCTCATTGTACGGCTGTATTTGCGCCGGGCGAAGCGGGTTCGTCCACTCTCTCGACCAGCAGCACCTTCTCCTGACCATCGATCTCTTCAAACTTCACTTCGATGATTTCGTTGTCGCTGGTCTGAACCATGCGGCCGATATAGCGAGCTTCGATGGGAAGCTCACGATGTCCGCGGTCTATCAGGACCAGCAGTTGGACGCGTGCCGGACGTCCATGATCGAACAAGGCATCAAGCGCCGAACGGATTGTGCGCCCGGTATAGAGGACATCGTCCATTAGAACGATATCCTTTCCCACGACGGAAAAATCGATCTGTCTTGCATGGACGATGGGCCGCTCCGAAACGGTCGAGAGATCGTCGCGATACAAATTAATATCCAAAATGCCAACCGGGATTTTGAGTTTTTCGAGGCTCTCGATTTTGGCTGCCAGCCGCCGCGCGAGAGGCGCACCGCGCCGCTTAATCCCGACGAATGCCAGCCGGTCTAAGTCGTTCGTCTTTTCCAGAATTTCATGGGCAAGACGGACCAGTGTCCGGTCAATTTCGGACGCACTCATCAGCTGCTTTTTTTCGCGGACGATCGGCATTCGGTTCAATATGGCGGTGCTGTCACGCCAGATTAGCACGCGCTGCGAGGCTCAATCCTTCAGCCGCCCGCGGATGCGTCTAGCGAGGCGCTCGATCTCTTCCGTTTTCTTCACGGACGCCACCGGCACGACGTAATCTCCGGCTTTCTGCAACTCTTCCTTTAATTGCTGCGCCACAGTGATGAGATCGTTCGCGTCCTTGAGCATCTGTTCATGCTCTTGCTTGGCAATCGCATCTTTTTGCGACTTGCCATTGGGAAGCTTTCTGTCCTCGCCCGGATTTGGTGGAATCGGTAGCTGCTGATTCGGGTTCTGTTGATCTTGCTCCTGGGCGCTCAGAAACGCAGATGCGAAAGTAAACAACGCGGTACGGCGGGTACGACCCATACGGTTGCTATGATAAGCCACTTATGATGGGCCTGAATGCACAAAGGAGCTGCGCGACGTGGAGGTAGGTGTCGGCATCGTGGGGCTGGGCAATGTAGGGCTCGGCACTTTGCAAATCCTAACTGAGAACGCGAAGTCGATCACGGAGAAGCTTGGGTTTTCGCTCCGCGTCAAGGCCGTGTGCAGCCGTAACGTACAGCAAAAGACCTTGCCTGCGGATGACAGCACTCTGGTTCGGACGACAAACTGGCGCGACGTCGTCTGTGACCCGGAGATTGACATAGTGGTCGAACTGGTCGGCGGCACGGCGACCGCCGGTCACATTATCGAGGAAGCGCTGCGCCAGGGTAAATCCGTCGTCACAGCGAACAAGGAATTGATGGCGCTGCGGGGCGCGGATTTATGGACGCTGGCTAATCAGCATGGCGTCAACCTCGCGATGGAGGCGAGTGTCGCGGGCGGAATTCCCATCCACACGGTTCTGCGTGAAGGAATCGCAGGCGACCGAATCGTGGAGCTCTACGGCATTTTGAACGGCACCAGCAATTTCATTCTCACGGAGATAGAAAAAAGCAACGCCGCCTTCGATGCCGTCCTGGCTGAAGCACAGAAACTGGGATACGCCGAAGCCGATCCGTCGGCGGACGTGGATGGCCTCGACGCCCGTTCGAAGCTAGCCATCCTCGCTGCGCTTGCATTCGGAGAGAAGCTGACGCCGGCGGACATCTATTCCGAAGGGATCCGCCGCATCATGCCCATCGATTTCCAATACGCCCACCAGCTGCAGCACACCATTCGTCTGCTGTGCTTAGCGCGGCAAACCGGCCAAGGCCTGCTGCTTTCCGTTCGCCCCAGCCTGATTCCACAAACTGCAATCCTGGCGCACGTCAAAGGCGCGTACAATGCCATTTGGATCCGCGGAACTTACGGCGAAGACACGTTCTACTACGGTCGTGGGGCAGGTTCTAAGCCCACCGGCGTGGCTGTGGTCAGCGATCTGATGCGGGTAGCTCGAGAAATTCGCTTCGGCAGCCCGGAACGCGTCAGTCCATTCGCGCATGAGCGCTTGGGCGAATACAAACCGCTTCCGTTCCCGGCTCAAGAGCTGCCTTATTACCTGCGCTTTCGGGTTGAGGACAAAGCCGGCATTATCGCCACGCTGGCAACGATTCTGGCGAAGCACACTATCGGTATCGATGCGGTCTTACAACTCCCAAGGGAGGACTGGCGCGACTTGCCTTTCGTGGTGACGACTGAGCCCGCGAAGGAGGAGTCCATACGCGCGGCCATTCTGGAAATTCGCGACGCCGATTTCCTGGTGGAAGCACCATTCGCGATGCCGATGGAGCGCGGATTTTAGCGGAGAGCCCGAAAAGCGATGCAAGTAGAACGAATCGGGTAACATAAAGTGACGGAGAGGTGGCTGAGTGGTCGAAAGCAGCGGTTTGCTAAACCGTCGTAGGCCTTTAAAGTCTACCGGGGGTTC
>CAWCHX010000011.1:0-26754 GCA_963795445.1 uncultured Acidobacteriaceae bacterium
CGCGCCGACCAAATAAAACACGATCCGCGCACCTACGTTTCAAGTATCCGCCTCAGTTAGCGCTCGTTGGACGTCTGCCGGGCGATGAGTAAGCTGAGATCCCACCCAGATTCCCCGAATCACCGCTACATTCGCGATCACGACCACCACTGTGAATACCGCAACAAGCACGAACGCTGCGTCCGGGGGCACGATTAGCACAGTCGAAAGCTGCTTGGCCGGATCGGCATGCCACCAGTGCCAAACACCAGCCACATTGCCGCGTGTAATCGCTGAGCCGTAGTAAGGCAATAGCTTAACGGAGTATGTCGCAACGGCAACCCATGCGAACAACACTGCCATTGCGCTCGCCACGATTTTCCCTGTCACGCCAGCTCTCTCCAACCCGGAAAAGCACAGAACGATAGCGCACACAATCAGCCCTTGCGCGTACCACGGTTCGGGATTGGTCGATAGACCGTTCGTATGCACCCAAGTGACTGCGGTCTGGTATGCCAGGCTCGCCACGAAACAGGCGCAGGCGAAAAGCAGCCAGGCTTGAGGCGAGCGCGCCCAATGCCGCCGTGCGAGATAAAACAGCGATCCGATTGCAAGCAGCACAAGTTCGAGATTCAGCGTCGCCTTTGAAAATGAGAGGAAGGACCAGTTACCTGTCCATAGCGACCAGCGCGCGAAGTTCATCGCACTTGCAGGCCAGCTAATTCGCGTCACGGCCTGCAGGGCTTGCACCAGTCCGATTCCTGCGATGGACTGTTGCGTACCACTCAAACTTCTATACAGCAAGAGATTGCGCGCGTACCATGGTCCAGCCACCAGCACGATCACAAGTAAAGAGCCCAGAAACACACGTGGTGAGATTTTCCGCTTGATTAACAGGCGCGCCATCAGCAGGATCAGCACCGGCACAAATGCCAGAAAGTAGGCTTTCGCGAGCAAGCCCGCCGCGAAGATTCCGGCCAGCAGAAGCACGTTTCGATTCGTCGGGGTAGCAGCGGTCAGAAGCAGCCAAGCCAGAAACCATACCGTCAGCGGAATCGCCAGCAGGTCGTTTCCGACGTGCCCCACGGATGCCCACAGCATCTGCAGTTCAAATCCGCACGCGAGCGCCGCAGGAGCGAATCCGGGGCTTACCCCCAGCAACTCGATCAGCTTCTCGAGTCCGAAGAAGATCGCCAGCGTGGCTGCGATGCCTCCGAGCAGCCGCAGCCAGAGAATCCGCCACTGAATGTGAATCTGACGCAAGAGTAGGTCGAAGGGCGCCAGTATCAGATATGCCAGCGGCGCCTGTTGAGCTTCGTAGTTTAGAACGCTCGATGGCTTCAGCCGCGATCGTGGGTTGATTTGATCCAGTTCCCGCTTTCGCTGCTCTTTATCGGCGTCACTCAGCTTCGGCCACTGCTCGAACGAGGTGCTCCCCGGTATAGCTCCGCTCAATAATCCGCTCAGCGGGACGAAGTGGAAAGATTCTCGAATTTCGGAAGAGATCCAAGTTCGATTCACGATAGGAAACTGGTGGTCTACCGAGATCGCTTGCACATAGCCGTAGTGAAATGGTTCATCGAAACCCTCCCATAACGGCAACACGCAGGCATAAGCAGCCATGTTTGCCAGTGCCAAGGCAAGCACGATCGACCGCGGGGTTGCTTTAGCCCGCATGCGGCGCAGCGCCGCGAAGTGCAGTTAGAACCGGAATCTCCCGGAACGAACTTCGCAAGCTGCAAAACAGGTTGTACTTCAAAATGAACCACACCGCCGCCACGCCGTCCAGAGGCCCAATCTTTTTTCCCTGCTCATAAGTTCGGCCGTAATAGCTGATGGGCACCTCAAACAATGCACATCCCAGTTTCGTCACCTTTGCTGTAACTTCTATCTCAAAGCCAAAACCAGTGGAGCTGATGATCATATTCCGGATGATCTCGCCGCGGAACGCTTTATAGCCGGTCTCAACGTCCGAAAGATTGACATTCGTCAAAAGATTGGAAAAAAAAGTCAACCCTTTGTTCGCCAGATAATGATAGAAGTACAACACGCGAGCCGCCCTGCGAATCAGGAACCGGGAGCCGTAAACGACATCCGCCAAACCGTCTAGAATGGGCCGGATCAGCTCGGGAATATCGGCGGGATCATATTCGAGATCCGCATCCTGAACGATCACGATGTCTCCGCGCGTCGCGGCAAATCCAGCTTTCAGCGCAGCCGTCTTCCCCGAATTCCGCGGCTGTTTCAGGACGCGGACCTGATTGTGCTGATCCGCCAAGCGGGCCGCGAGCTCGAATGTCCGGTCCCGTGACCCGTCATCAACGATAACGATCTCCAGTAGGTTCGGAACAGCAAGCAGCCGTTGGACGATCGACACGATCGTCGCTTCTTCGTTGTATGCCGGAACGACGATGGAGAGCCTGCCGTCTGCCACGCTCAGCTCTCAGTCGAAGACAGGCTTTACGCGCATGTCATTTCTAATTTCCGCATCGCTTGGTTGGATCACACGATCCAGTACGCGATCTCCGAGCTGCAAGCCCGAAAGGATCTGCACATTGTTGATGTCGCTGATACCGGTCTTCACTGGCGTCCAAACGATCGAGTTGTCTTGCAGCTTGTATACCCCATTTTGTCCACGCATGTTCCGCAAAGCCGCTTTTGGAACGCTGACAGCATCGTCGGCCTCTCGTGAAACGATAGTCACGTTCACTGAAACGCCCGGCAGGAGATCATGATTGGGGTTGTTCACCACCGTTGTCACCTCCCCGACCGTGCGTGCGTTTAGCGCCACCACCTCAGTCGGCAATTTGTCAACGTGTCCCCACCATTTCTGCCCGGGACGTCCGTCCCAGGTGATGCTCACAGGCATGCCAAGACCCACGCGCCCCAAATCGGGTTCGTCAACGTAAACGGTCACTTTGACTTGGTCCAAATTGCCGACCAGGGCGACCACATCCCCAGGCTGCAGATAAGACCCAACTTTCAAATCGAACTGGTAAACCGTTCCGCCGATCGGAGCGCGAATTTGCCCGAGCCCGATCTGGTGCTGGGCCAGCGCCACTGCCGCCTGGGCGTCATGAACTTTGGCTTGGGCAATGCTGCGGTCGCTCACCGTAACCAAAGTGCGCTTCTGATCCTGAAAAGCCGAAAGCTGCAGCTTGGCTCGATCCAGCGTATCCTTTGCATCCTGTACTTGCTGCTTGGTGGCTGCCTGCTGTTGCTGGAGCCTCTGCAGGGATTCGTAGTTTCGCTGGGCAACCTCGATCGCGGCTCGAGTCGTTGCTATAGAATCGTTCAGGTTCGCAAGCTGGGCCGCCTTACCACCTTGTCCCACTGAGGTCCGTTGGGCTTGAGCCTCTTCTTCCTGGGCCAAAGAGGCGGCCAAGGCTGCTTGCGCCGTTGAGGTATCCAGCATGACTAGTATCTGGCCCGCCTGCACGCGTTGTCCACGCTGAACCGAAATGGTTTTTACCACTCCCGCGGTTTCCGCTCTGGCCGCCGCCCACTGAGCCGGCTCGACCTTTCCGTTCGTCGAAACCGTACTTTCAATGCGCTGCCTTCGAACGGTCGAGAAGTGCATCTTAGGCGCCGATTCGCCATGATCTAAGCCCCACCAGATCAGCAGCAACACGGGCACGAGGATGAAAAACCAGTATTTCTTCATTCCGCGCGCTTTTTAAAGAAACTCCCGTCCACATTTTGACAGAGACACAATTTTCACCCTTTTTCAGCTTTGCCTGGTAGATCTCACGCGATAGACTGAAGCCTAATGGCGTTCTACCGTATTCACCGGATCAAGGATACGCCAGCCGAACACTTCCGCTGGACCGCTCACACCGGAGGTCCGGCAATCGTGAAGCCCAAAGACTACGATTCTAACGAAGAGATTGAAGCGGCGACACCATATGCTGCTTGGAAGATGCTAATAACGGAGGATAGACCGCTCAGGCCAGGTGATGTGCTCGAGGCTGTGACAGCCGAAGGCACTCCCGCGGAAATGAAGATCGCCAAATATATCGGTTTCGAACCCGCCTCCTGGTGGATTCCTGAGCCAAAGCCTGACACGTCCGGCCTTTCTGTGGCCCTGGAGTCTATTGGCGGCCAGGAATCGAACATCTAGTACCTTGATTCCTAAACGCCCGACAGTGACAAACGGCTCGGAATCGCCCGACTGCGGCTATCTGACGCTAGTGAGCTATATTCCCGATCCGCTGAGCGCGTTCGTAAACGAATTGCGACGCATTCTCCCGGGGCATGGCAATTCCCAGCCTCACGTGACAATACTTCCGCCGCGCCCGCTCCATGTTCCTGTGGAAACGGCATCGGTGGAAGCTCGCGTTGTTCTTCAACAGTTTCCTGTTTTTGACGTGGAGCTTTCCGACGTGGGCTATTTCTCGGGGACGAATTTTCTCTATCTTGAAGTGATGGATCGGGAATCTGTTCTACACCGGCTGCACTCGGCCTTGAATACGGGGCATCTTGCGCACGTTGAAAAGTTCGATTTTCGCCCTCACCTTACTCTTGGCGGGCCTGTACCGGAGAAATCGCTTGTACACTCGCAAGATCAAACCGAAGCCATCTGGCGATCCAGCCGCTGCTCTCCCCGGTTTACCATTTCCGAAGTGGTTTGCCTTTGGTCCCGCCCTGCGGAACCCTGGAGCGACTGGAAACCCCTTTGGTCTCAAAGATTAGGGCTCGGAAGCTCCTACCAGAGGGCTGCGGGAGCGAGCACTACGAATCAAACATACTGAGTTGCCCTTCGTCCCGGGCAGCTTTCAGTCTCCTGATCGAACTCGCCGAACCCGCTCCGCTTCCGACAACCCCTCTCAGTTCCGTACCCACCAGCGCCGATCTCGGGATAAAAACTCTTTGCCTGTTTGCTCCCGCGCGAGGAGGCGTGATGAAGAATCCGGTCTCGGGCCAGTCCAGCAGATTATGGGAAAGTATCCCGTCCAACCTGTCCCCGTCGCGGAAGGCGAATCGCGTCCATAGCCCTGGCACTTTCGGACGACGCTCAAAGAGATTGTGCTCGGTAAAAAGATCGGCTTTGATGCTTTCAGAGACGAAGCACAAAGCTTTGAATTCTGAATAGTTCAGAGTCTGCAGATTGCCCGCCAAGCGTGATGAGTTCCAACCCGTCGGCCAGCAGAAACGCTCCGGGGTTAACAATCCCTTCCAGCGGCTGGCGATCAAACCGGTACAGGACCACTCGTTTCGCAGTACTAGAAGGCAAGGTGAAGATAATGTATCACTTTGTTTCAAACAATTTCGCGAATATTGTATCATTGGCAGAATGAACGGGTTGGCGACATTCGAAATGAGAATGCGGTCGTACCTGCACTTCTGTCGCACGGAGAAAGGTTTATCCCAAAATAGCCTGGATGCCTACCGCCGCGATCTCACCCAACTCGCTGCATTTGTTAAGGATACGCCGCTAACTGGCATCACTTTGGATACGCTTCGGGGCTTTCTGGACCAGCTTCGCCGCGCCCGGGTCGCCAATCGCTCCATTGCACGGAAAGTGACTACCTTACGAGGCTTTTTCGGGTTTCTCTCCGAAGAGGGCGATATTTCCACAGATCCCGCCGAATTGCTCAAAGCGCCCAAGGCTGCGGCCCACCTTCCAAAGTACCTGGACGGCCGCTGCCCTCGATCGTCTGCTCGAATTTCCAAATCAGGACTCGTTAAATGGCATTCGTGATCGCGCCATGCTCGATCTGCTCTACGCTGCCGGCTTGCGCGTCAGCGAACTGATCAATCTTCGCGTTTCGGATCTCGACGAATTGCAAGGTGTTCTTCGGGTCATCGGAAAAGGCAACAAACAGCGGCTGATCCCGGTCGGCAAGCAGGCGTTGGCTTCGGTCGAGAAATACAGGACTTCAATCCGGCCGCAACTGCTGAAAGGCCGCGTCTCGCCTTTCCTTTTCGTTACGGCACGGGGCGGAGCCATGACGCGCCAAGGGTTTTGGAAACTGATTCGAGCCCACGCCAGGACAGCGGGTCTATTTAGGAACGTAAGCCCGCACGTTGTTCGGCACACCTTCGCCACCCATCTGCTTGAGGGCGGCGCCGATCTCCGCAGCGTACAAGCGATGCTTGGCCATGCTGATATCGGAACCACTCAAATCTATACCCACGTTATGCGTTCGCGTCTGAAACAGACCGTCGATCAGCATCATCCGCGCGCCGCCGGAAAATCGCAGTCCGCGGCTGCCCACACGAAGGTCCGAGGAGCCAAGTCGCTATGAGCGATTACATGTTCATGCTGGAAAGCCATCTGGGTGCCGGCCAGTCGAAGGCGGTGAACGAAGTGCGGGATGCCGCCGAACAAGCCAACCTTAATTTGTTCCTGACCGGCGGCGCGATGCGCGATATGATGGGCGGCTTTCCTATTCGGGATCTTGATTTTACGGTTGAAGGTGGAACAGTTAAATTCCTGAAATTTCTATCGCAAAAGACCGGCGCCGGAATCCTCTCCACCGATGACCTGCGGAGGTCCGCGGAATTCCGCTTTGGCGGCAATATTAGCGTGAGCGTCGGTATGGCGCGAACGGAGCGCTATCCGAAACCCGGTTCCAAGCCGCAGGTCCAGCCAGCCACCATTTACGAAGATCTGCGCGGACGTGATTTTACTGTAGACGCCATCGCTTTGTCGTTGGGCAAAGCGTCTCGCGGTCTCATCCTAGACCCTACCAACGGTTTGGGTGATTTAAGTCGTAAGGAACTTCGGGCAATAACGAACTATACGCTTTACGACGATCCGTCTCGCATTCTCCGCATGATCCGTTTGCGAACCAGGTTGGCCTTCACCATTGAGGAGCGTACCCAATCTCAGTACCAGAACGTTCGCGAAGCCAAACTGGAAACAAAGATCGCCGCCGCCGCGCTCGAGCACGAACTTCGGCAAATCGGGGCAGACCCGTTAGCCGGAGATATCCTCAAGGCCCTGGAAGAGGAAAATCTGGTTTATGTTTTTTCGGCCGCTCTGGCCGGGCCAAAGCTGAATTTGGCAGGATTCCAGAAGCTCCAGAAGGCACGTCAATCGCTGCCGTTCGGAATCGACATCGGAGCGGATTCTTATCCTCTGTTCCTATTCCTCCTGCTTGAGAAGCTGAGCGCTAAAGAGCGAAACCAACTCATTAAAGCCGTTGGCATCCCCAAAGAGGAAGTGGATGCCGCAACCCGGCTCGAAGGTCGAGCCAAGAAGGTCGAGCGGGAGCTCGCTGCCGTAAAAATCTCAAGGCCTTCTGCGCTTTACGCGAGGCTCTCGAAGGTATCAGGTGAACTTCTGCTGTTTCTGCTCATGCGCTCCGCCCAGCGTATTGTTTTGGACCGCACCAAGAATTACCTTCAAAAATACCTGCCAATGGCGCAGGAAGTGACGGAAAAGGATGTGATCGAGCGTGGTGGTCAGCCGGGCACGCCAAAGTTCGCTAAGCTCCAGCAGCAGATCATTGCGGCGCGCCTAGACGCTCGGCCGAAGAAAGTTGTCATCGAAGAGCCTCCCCCGCCTCCTCCCGGTCCAGTCCGCCGCACCGCCAGTTTCGGTCGCTAAGATCTGAATGTCCTCGAAGCCGATCGGGATATTCCATTTTGGATCCACTTGCGATACTCTAGTATCCAGATGGACAAAGCACTCTCGCCTGCCGAAACGGCGAAACGCGCTAGCTGCTATCTACGCGGTACGGTTATCGAGGAGCTCGGAAATTCCGAGACGCTCTTTTCGCAGCCCGCTACCGGCGTTCTTAAGTTCCACGGCATTTATCAGCAGGACGACCGCGACGTCCGCAAATCCGGAGGCGGCAAAGAATATTCAGCAATGGTGCGCGTCGGCGTGCCGGGTGGCCTGCTCACGCCCGATCAGTTTCTGACCTTAGTTCGTCTGGCAAATTTGGGTGATGGGACACTTCGGGTCACGACCCGCCAGGATATTCAGTTCCACTACGTTCCGAAATCGCGGCTTCGAGAGCTGATCGGTGGAATAAACGATAGTTATCTGACCACTCTAGCCGCTTGTGGCGATGTTGTTCGCAACGTGATCTCCTGCCCCGCGCCGTTCGAAAGCGAACAACGTCATGAGCTTTTTCCCATCGTCAAGTTCATATCCCGCAGCCTCAAGCCGAAGACGACCTCATATTACGAGGTTTGGGTTAACGGCGAACGGGCGGCCAGTGCCGAAGGCGAAGCTGAGGTCGAGCCGCTTTACGGCGCTACCTACCTGCCGCGCAAATTTAAAATTGGATTCGCGTTCCCCGGCGACAATACTACCGACGTTTACGCGAATGACGTCGGTATAGTGCCGCATTACGAAGCCGGTGAGCTGAAAGCCTTCACTATCCTCGCGGGCGGGGGCATGGGACAGAGCGCTGGAGTAAAGACTTCGCACCCGCGACTGGCTGATCCGATTTGCTCGGTGGGGCCCGATCCGGAGGAACTGCTGGAAGTCGCCACGGCGATTGTGACCATTCATCGGGACTTTGGAAATCGCTCGAATCGTAAACTTGCGCGTCTGAAGTACGTTATGGATGAGTGGGGAGTCGCTCGGTTTAAACAGGAACTGGAGACTCGGGTTGGCCGGCAACTCGCGCCACCTCGAACGCTCACCTGGACCCGCTCCAACGACTACCTGGGCTGGCACCGGCAGGGAGTCGATGCGGAGGGACGCCCTATCTGGTTTGCCGGCATTCGGATCGTCAGCGGGCGCATCAACGATTTCGACAGCCAGCGCCGCATCCGGACCGGTCTCAAAACGATCGTCGAACAATTTCGGCCGGAAGTTCGGCTCACTTGCCAGCAGAATCTCTATTTGAGCGGTATTTGCGATGCCGACCGCGCCTCTATCACGGCCCTCCTGCGCGACCACGGGATAGCGGAGCCGGAAAGCCTCCCGCCGGTTTTGCGCCACGCGATCGCGTGCCCTGCCCTTCCGACTTGCGGTCAGGCCATAACAGAATCCGAGCGCATCATGCCCGAAGTTGTGGCAGAGATCCAAGCGGAGTTGAATGCCGTCGGCCTACGGAACGAAATCGTCCATCTGCGAACCAGTGGATGCCCGAACGGCTGCTCACGTCCCTACACGGCCGAGATCGGCATCGTCGGTGCCAGCGTGAACATGTATAGCATTTATTTGGGGGCGTCCCCGCTCGGCACTCGCTTGGGAAAGCTATTCGCCCAAAACGTGAAACGGCACGAAATTGCGGGTCGACTCCGCCCGGTAATCGAATACTATGCGGCCACTCGGAATCCTGGTGAGGCGTTGGGTGATTTCTGCAATCGTATCGGCGTCGCAGTCCTTGCACGAAGCGGCTACCTGCGCGGCCGCTTGAGCCGTCACCTCTTACTCCGTTGCGTATACGTATTGGTTGTGAGTTCGGAACACCCGCTCGACCGGTCGTAGATTTACGACTGGGCTGATCCGGTTCATTACCGAAAGCACCTTGTCCGCGTATGTCGCATCCGGGTTGTAGGCCCTCAGCTTCTCCAAGTTGGTGCGATTCCGGTAGAGAGAACTCCTCCCCAGCTTAAACGCAACCTCGTTCAAACCGGCGCGCAGGGTTGGAAACACGCCGTCTCCCTGGTCCCACCCAAATAAATTATTATTGCGGTAAGCTTTGCCACCGCCGGATTCGATTACGGAGATGCTGGGCAGCAGTCGCCAGTCAAGCTGGTTGTCATCCGCCGCGTGGACAAAATCCTCGGCCAAAGGGGCAACCGGGCAATGGAGCTTCGAAAGGAACCGTTGCAGGCGGACCGTTCGGAGGTCAGGGTTTGGGGAAATCGGCTGTTGAGGGGGCTTAGCGGGAATTGGTTTTGCGTTGGCTACTTTCTCCGGCCGCAGGGTGATTGGCAGAGCTATTAAACCGGCGACCATCAGGAGCTGCTTGGAAAGAACCGACAACCTTTTGAGAAGGCAGCTATAACCAATTTGCATAGATCTATATTAGCAGATTTATGACATAAGCCAAATCGCGTCATTCAGTACTAGGGCGCGTCGGCTTAGGACCCGTATCGACCACTGCGAGGTTTGTTCTGGGAAACGCGAACTTGTGGCCGAATTCGTCGATCAGATTGACCTGACACTGGTATCGACCCGGTTTCAGATCGCTCACTTGCAACTTCAGCCAAACGGGTAAGGTTCCGGAGCGCTGGGCCGCGAGTCGCGAAGCCCTGACTGAAGGGGTCTCGAAGCACCTTCTTGTCGGCTCGGTAAAGGGCAACGCTCGCCTCTACGTCCGGTCGCCGAAAGTTCTCCGGCAGGCTGTCGGGGAGTACCGGGTCGTAGACCTCCACGTACACGAGCATATTCTGGCCCGGCCGGAACACCTTAGTCACGTTGGGTACGAGTTTCTGCCCGTCGGCGATCAAGGGATTCTGCGCGACCAGCTTTTTGCTGTTCTTAACGCCGCCCACTTGCTCGGTGACCGGCTCACGCTGGTTGCTCACAACCACTGAGCTAACCCGGAGAGTCTTGCCGGCGTCCAGATCGGGGATGGTAAACGGCGTCTCGAACGTGCCCACCTTCCCTTCCCCGTTCTCGCGCGCTACGAAACGCAGCTTGTAAGCGCCGGGTGTCAGCGTGACGCCGGTATCGTATTGAATGCTTTTTTGCGTCACTTGACCGGCAACATCCTGAGTGACCTTTAGCGGAATCGTATCGCGGACAGTCGCGGCGGACCGATTACGAGCGTCGAAAATTTCGGCAATAAAGTCCAGCTCTGTTGCCTGTTTCGATCCCTTACTTTGGAATACCAGCGCCGAACCGGGAATTTTCACCGAAATAGGCGCAAAGTATTTGTCTTTATCCAAACGAAAGTAGTCCACCTCAACAGCGATCGGGAGATCGGTTACGGGATTGTCAGAGAGCAGCGCCTGAGAAAGCTGCGCTTCTTTATCGGTATCGCGCATATGCGCGAAAGTAGTAGGTCCATAGTAGCCCTCCCGATAGCTCAACTTCGCCCGCAGGCCGGCCAATTGCGGCGCCAGCTTCACTTGAATGCGGCGGTAACGGCCGTCCTGAGCGGTGTTGGAAGACACATAGGACAGCACGTAATAGCTGGAGAAATCCGTCTGTACCTGGCGCATGCCATCCGTGAGGTCGTTGGAATCGAGCAAAGCCTTGCCACCGGTATCCAGGGCGAGGCTTGCCAGCGTCTCCTGCTGATTCACAAAATTGTTCCTGACCGAGTTCTGGCCGGCGCCGTTATATAAGTTATTTCCCGCCGCGCCCTGCTGGCTGGCATCGCCGCCCGGCACCAGCGCGGAGAGTCCGCGGGCATCGATCGGGTAAAACGCCACGTTGGCGCGAACTGCCGTGTTGACCGTCGCTCGAAGTTGCGATTGGTTGTCGACGCCGTTTTTCTGAATGCCGCCCGAGATGTAGATGAGGGCCTTCTTTTCCGGATATTGACCAAGTTGCCGCGCCGCATCCTCGAGCGCCGCCAGCTTGAGGTCCGCATTAAAGATGTTGAATTCCGTCTCGTCGGCAACGAACTGCCCGCTCTGATCCTGAGTATCCGCGCCTTCATCGGCAAACGTCGCGTTCTCGCTCGATTCGCCGGTACGGAACCGGTTGATGGTGTTGATCAGCAGATCGCGGTCGGCGGTGAAGTCCTGAATCGTCTTCAACTCCGTGCCGAAGGTCATGATCGAGACCATGTCGCTGGCCGTCATTTGACTGGTCAGAAACTTAATCGCCGCTTCCCTGGCCCGTATCTGCTCGAACGGCTGCATTGACGAGAAATCGAACAGCATGACCATCAGCCTGCGGTCCTGATATTTCGAAAGCAGAGCCGATTTCGCCGCCGCCTTTTCCGTTTCCGGGTTGTAGCCTTTCGGCTCGGGCGGAGGTTGCTCCTTGTCCGCTGGCGGCAACACCTGGTTGTTCAAATGTTGGAAGTCTACCGCCTGCAGTTTCTGGAGCTTCCCGTCCTCATAAATCTGAAAGTCATTCTTGGTTAGGTTTTCGATCGGTTTACCATTGCGGTCCAAAACGGTGACGTTGACAATCACAACGTTGGTGTTGATGGTGAAAGTGGCGCGCCGCTGCTGCGGCAACGCAGGCACTACCGCCAGCATCGAGACGAATAGAAGAGCGATCAGCTTCAAAACCGGAACCTCAGTACTGCATCCAGCGTCCGCATTGATCCCGCTGCGCTGGGTAAACCATAATTCACCGCGTTGACCACTGTATACAGATTCGTGTAGTTCACGTGGTTCAGCACGTTATTCGATTCCACCCGGAACTCTAAACGGCGGCGCTCAGCAAAAGTGAAAGAGCGCGCAAACGCCAAGATTCAAATTGAATAGGCCAGGGCCCGGGATGGTGTTTCGTCCAGCGTTCGCCATAGCTACCCGGCGGCGGAACTGTGAATGCATTCACGTTGAAAAAGCCGGTGCTCAGTTCGATCGGCAGACCCGTCGCTTGTGCGCGCTCACTGCCGATGCCGCCCGTCTGAGCCAATTGGGCGGTATTACCCAGAACCCGCGCCGTTAACGGATTCCCGGTCTGGGCGGTAATTGCTCCGCTGAGCTGCCAGTCTTTGAGGAACTCGCCCAACTTGCTTTCCGGGGCAATGCGCGATCCGGGCGCGCCGATCGGCGAGGTGTAAACGAAGCTGGCGGTGAACTCGTGCCGCACGTCGAAGCTCGAGAGCCCACGCTCGGCGGCAATGTCCAGCCAATTCTGCGCTACGGTGTTGCCCGCGCCGCCGAAAGTTGAAGAGTCGTCGATGGATTTTGCGAATTGATAATACGCGTTGAATGATAATCCGTGGTGGAAGCGGCGGATGCCGCGCAGTTGAAGTGCATTAAAGATCGAGTTGCCGACCGGTTCATCGTACGTGAACCCGAGCGCGTTGCCGAGCTGCGTACGTTGGGTAAGCGCCAGCGTGCTTCCGGGAGGCAATTGGTTCGGCAAAATCCGAACGTCGAGACGCGTTCCCTTAGTTCCGAGATAGGCGGCCTCAACGAAAAATCCACCACCGAAATCGTGCTGGATGGAAGCATTCCATGTCCCAGCGTACGGCGTCCGATAGTAGCGATCGATCGCCAAAGTATTCGTGATGTCCCGGGATGTAGTCGTCAGAAAGCCTTGCTGCAATGTGAGCGGGTCCTCGAATGGTCGTGTTGACCGCGTTCGAGACCGCGAAGGGCGGCTGCTGAGCGAGCTGCTCCGCAAGCGATATGTAGGCCTGTTCGTTGTAGTAGATTCCGTAGCCGGCTCGAACAACGGTCGATTTCTTCGTCCAGGGGAGTTTCCAGGCAAGCGCCACGCGAGGGGACCAGTTGTTCCGGTCCGGATTAATCAAGCCGCTAGGAAACGAACCCGAATACGTCCCAGGCTCGCCTGGCGTAACAACGGCCACGTTGGTGAAACCGGGCGCGATATCAAGATTCGCCATGTGCCCGTACTTCTCCGCCCAGGGACTGAAATATTCGTAGCGGACGCCAAGCATCAGCGTCAGATTGGGTCTCGCCTTCCATTCATCTTGCGCGTATCCTGCCCACTGATTCTCGATAAAAATAATTGGCCGAGTCGCCATATCGGATCGAACTCGATTGCGGGTAGCCCAGAAGAAAATCGGCGAGATCGTAGCCGGTTCCCGCAACGGTCGTGCAGCCTGCTCCATCGGGTTGGCAATTGGCGCCCGTCAACTCGCTGGTGGCGACGCCGGTGAAGCTGAATGTGCCCCGCCCGTTCGGATCGGTAACCGTACTGAGATCAGCGCGGGTGTATCTGCCGCCAAATAGTAATGCTGTGCAGTCCCTTGAGCCAGTTAACGCTCTCCGTGAGCGCCAAGGGTTTGATTGCGTGTTAACGAAGCTATGGGAGTCGGTCAGAGAACCGAAATTCGTAAAGTTCAGAGTCGGCGGCCCAAAATCGAGCGGGTTCGAAGAGACGCCCGGTATGCCCAGTTGCGAAGCGATGTCCGGGGAGCAGTGAGAAATAGGGAGTCGACTGCAGAACGTTCCGATTGAACCGTACTTGCGCGTTGTTAATGGCGTTGGAGCCGACATTGCGATTCCATCCCAAGGTGACGTTGGTTCCGTATCCGCTGCTGGTGTCCGCCCATCCGAAGGCATTCGCGGTCGTGCCGCTCCGATCCTGGTATTGGAAGTTGAGAGAAAGGCGGTCTTTCTGCGTGACGTTACGCTGCAGGCGCACGCCGACGTTGTCCGTATTGGCCGCGTTGGCCGTCTCGAATTCATAGTTATTGATGTTGCCGGGCTGGTTCGGCAGCGGATAGAACTTCAGCAAGCCGAGAGAAATGGGATTCAGCAATTTGCCTGGTATGACATTTCCCGGGAATGGTTGATGAGTAGCCGGATTGAAGATTGTGACAGGCGCGTTGGTGACGTTGGAACCGAGCGATTGCGTGGTCTGGGAAAAATCACCGAGACGCTCGGCCGGGGTCGGCACGGTTTCCGTGAACAGATCGGGATTTTTTGCGCGCGTTCCGAAATAGGTGATGAAGAACTGAGTACTGGGATCTTTGACCAGCTTAGGCAACACGAGCGGTCCGCCAACGATCATGCTGAAGCGGCTTTGCGCGTAAGCGGCTTGCGGGATATTCAGGCCGTTCAGCGAGAAAGGCTTGGCGTCAACAGCCGAATTTCGCAAGGTGAAAGAAAGCTGTCCATGAATTTGCTGATTGCGACGACGCCGGTTTCCGAACTGCGCGCCGGCGACTTGCCCAGGTCTGCGACGGCCCGGGCCACCAAATCCACCGCCGCGGCCGCCGAAACCACCTCGACCGCCAAAGCCTCCGCCCCGGATCCACCACTCGTCCCAGACGCTCCAAAACCCGGCGCACTCTGGTTTCCGTCCATCTCGCCGATTCCACCGGGACCGCCCGCTCCCATGAACCGCATGTCCGGTCCCGAATCGGCTTGACTGCCTTGAGCCATTCCCGGACTTAAGCTTCCGGAGACAAGAAAGGATTCGTTGCTGCTCCCGTTAGCGGGGGTAGTGAGATTCTGCTGCTGCTGTGAATTGAGCTCATTCTGCAAGGCTTGATCGACTTGCTGATCGGCTGTCTGCGGGCTGGGATGCCGTGCCAGGCCGCGATTTCCAGCGCCTCCGGCTGCATATCGTCCATTTGGCGGCCCGGTTCCCAGGGCACCCGCTCCCGATTCATTCCGGCGCGCCGCGAACTGTTGCAAGCGTTCCACGAAAGGTGATGGTTTCAACCGCAGATCGAAATTGACGGGACCTTTTTCAGCTGGCATAATCAATGTTCTTCAGCAACGGTTCGAATCCGAAGATTTCAACCGTAGCCGTCCAAGTTCCAGCGGCGATCGGCGGAAACGCGTAATGCCCGTCATTATCGGTGACGGTAGAGAGCGTCTGACCGCCTTGCTTAATGGTCACCGTCGCCCCGGGAATCGGCTGACCGCCGGAACGAACGAAACCGCTTTGAGCAAGAAGCCGGTCAGCGCCGGCGCATAAGAGAAGAATGAAAAAGACGATGAAACGAAGCAAAATACCGCCTACACTGCAGAAGGCTTAAGAGAGACGATGTTCTTGATAAGTAGCAGGTTACCCGGCACTTCTTTCGAACACTTCTTTCGAACAGCCGGAGCCGTCCATTTTCCGGTCCATCGCAGGAACGGCGGCTGAGGATGCGAATTTACCAAACGAACTGGGCGACCGGCCCGGTTGGGCTGTTTTGCGAAACAAAGCCAATTCCGGCGGGTCGGGCCGCGGATTTGCACAACGAACTGTGGGAGGCGAACTGGGTCGCAGGATCGGTCGAGATTGGTTTTTGCGAGACAAAGCCAATTCCGGACAGCCGGGGCCGCCAATTACCAAACGAACTCGGTTTGCCACTGGCCGATGTGGCGGATTTTTGCGGAACAAAGCCAATCTGAGCGGCTGCGAGCGTTTTGCGGAACACGTTGTAAAACGGGGCCAATCGAAATTTTCCTCCCTTGATGTGTTTGCGAAACGAACCCAATCGGCTCGATTTCGCGTTTTGAAAAAACGAAGCCAATTGCTGTGGGCGATTGAGAGCAGGCGTGACGGCTTCTATCGGTTCTATTTTGCTGGGGCGGGCTAGACGATCCGCCAGAGTGATCCTGATAAGTACTTGAATCTTTTAAGAAAATACTGAGAGCAATGCCGGTATGAATGGCACAAAAGCTAGAATGCGGCCCCGGAGTTCTGGTGAGGGCTGGAACCGTACGTCTACCCAGCCTTTGCTCGCTGTACGCCGTATAGTTCTCGAGCAAGGGCGCCCGCCGTGTACTTCAAGACCATGAGAGATACTCGAAGTACTGTGGCGTTCAGCGACACATCTCCGAAGGCGCGCGCGGTTTATTTTCAACGGCTGAAAGCAATGACGCCCTCCGAGCGGCTCGGCTTGGGGGCCGCACTCTGGAATGCAGGAAATTCTGTTCAACGCGCCGCGGTCCTGCGCACCTATCCCGATGCTGACGAAACCGAGATCACGTTTCGACTTGCTGTGACCAGGTTTGGATCAGAACTCGCGCGAAAGGCATACCGAAGAACATAATGTTCCCCGCGGACGCGTTTGAGCCCTTGCGCTCCGCACTCGAACGAGCAGGAATTCGCTACGCGATAGGAGGCTCCTGGGCCAGTACGGCGTTTGGCGAGCCTCGCTTTACAAACGATGTCGATATCCTGATTGAATCCACGGAGCAGAACCTCGAATCGTTTCTCGGCAACCTGCCGGACACCTTTTACGTGGATGCAGTAGAGGCCCTGGGTGCGATTCGCCGCGGCAGACCGTTCAACGTGATCTACATGCCGATGGCGTTTAAGTTCGATTTCTTCCCTGCGGCTGCGTTCACGCTTGGCATGGAAGAACTGGACCGCGCTATTTATCTCAGTGGCACCGGGCTCTCCAGCGCACCTGCACCTTTTGTCACACCGGAAGATATCCTGCTGGCCAAGCTTCATTGGTACAGGTTGGGCGGCGAGTTGTCCGAGGTGCAGTGGCGCGACGTTCAAGGCATCGTCCGCGGATGCGCGAACACACTTGATCGGGGATATCTGGAAGAAGGTGCAGCCAAAGTGGGAGTTCGCGATCTGTTAGACAAAGCACTCGAAGAGGCTGAGCCGTCCGGTACGAATTGAATCGCAGGCCCTGGCCCTCGGCAACAACGAGAAGGGATCTCGCCTCAGTAAGGCTTTCCCGAATTTGATACGGTGAATCGAATGGCGCAAGACCTCGAAACGCTCAGGACGGAGATGGATGCTCACCTGAAGCAGTCAGGCGTGGCTGTTTTTCATGGCTATCACCGCAGATTGCAGCCGGAGGCTCACGTGTCTTGGGATACGGAAAAGCATCCGGATTTTCGCGAATTTGTGGAAACGGCTATTCAGGCCGGAGCCCACCTGATTGTCTTCAATCACCACGCATTCTCGCTGGATCATATCGATGCGGCGCTCGACCAGTTGGAAGACGCGGACTTCACTCACGGAAGAAAAACGGAATTACGAACGGCGTCTCAAGCAGCTACAGGCTTATGAGGGCTTCACGTGTTCGGTGGAGCTGGCGTTCACTCTCGATGGAACTCTTTATTCATTCGAATCACACACGGAGTGGTATGAAACTTTTACGGATACCGTGCAGGAGTTAGAAGCGGCCGTCGATGAGCAGGAGGAAGATGTTGAAGACGACTCGCTCGGGAGATATTTCTCGAATAATTGATGACATCCCCGGGAGCTACGCGATCTTGGGTCCGTCCCGCCGCCTGTTGGGTCGAGCCCGCCATCGATTCCATAGCCGCTGACGCACTTTCAAAGCAACTCCGCATTCATCGCCTGGCTGCGGCTGTGCTGGTAAATCGCGGCTACCGCGATCCCGGAGCCGCCCGGGATTTTCTATTTCCGAAACTCGATTCGCTGCACGATCCAATGCTGATGCGCGATATGAATCTCGCCGTGTCCCGGATTGGTCTGGCGCTCAAAACGCGTGAGCGTATTCTGTTGTACGGCGATTACGACGTGGATGGTACGTCGTCGATTGTCATCTTAAAGAAGGCCATTGAACTTCTCGGCGGTCAGGCTGATTTTCACATTCCGCACCGGCTGAAGGACGGCTATGGGATGCGGAGCGAAGTCATTCAGCAGGCCGCCCAGACGGGCGTTCGGCTCATTGTCAGCGTGGACACGGGGATTCGCGCGAACGAGGTAGTGCGCTATGCGAACGACCTCAACATCGATGTTATCGTCACCGATCATCATTTGCCGGAAGCCGAACTGCCTCCCGCAATCGCCGTGCTTAACCCGAATCGGCCCGATTGCGCATACCCCAATAAACATCTGTGCGGCGCGGGCGTGGCGTTCAAAGTTGTGCACGCCCTGCTAGCCGGCTCGGGAATGTCCACGGCGCGTCAGAATGCGCTGCTCGATTCCTTTCTCAAGCCAGTTGCGATCGCAACCGTTGCCGACGTCGTTCCCCTGACGGGTGAGAATCGCGTGATCGTTCAGCGTGGTCTCTCCGGACTTCGCCAGGTACGAAATCATGGCATGCGCGCGCTGCTGGCTGTCGCCGGATTTGACGAAGGCGAATGCCCGTCCGCCCATCAGGTCGCGTTCCGTCTGGCGCCTCGCATCAATGCCGCGGGCCGCATGGCAACGGCCTATGATGTTATCGAACTGTTTCTGACCGAAGATGGCGATCGAGCCCGGTTGTTAGCGGAGCAGCTTGATGGGCTCAATCGCGAGCGCCAGCAGACTGAGACAGAAATCGTCGACGAAATACTCCAGCAATGCGAATCCGCTTTCATGCCGGACGATTTCGCCGCACTCGTCTTCACTGGTGAAAACTGGCATCTTGGCGTTCTTGGTATCGTCGCCAGCCGGTTAGTCGAGCGATTCAGCCGGCCTGTTTTTGTGCTAAGCGATGCATCGCAGCAGATTGATGGCGAGCGCTGTCTATCAGGGTCGGGGCGAAGTATTGCGGCCTTTCATCTTCTCGAAGCGCTCGAGAGCATGCCCAGCCTGTTTCACAAATTTGGCGGCCACCGCCAGGCAGCGGGTCTAACTCTGTCCGCGCACTGCGCAGAGGAGTTCCGGCACCGCTTCAATGAATACGCAACGACGCGATTGACTCTGGACGACTTGCGCCCGCGGCACGCAGTGGACGCGCTTGCTTCCTTCTCCGAACTGAGTGAGGTTTGTGTCGAGCAGGTACTGGCGCTGGGACCATTTGGATTCGGCAACCCGGCGCCCATCTTTCTGTCTGGGGGAGCGGAGATCGCGGGACCTCCGAAGATACTCAAAGAGGGCAAGCACTTTAAGGTCCCGATCCGCCACGACGGCCGGCTGCTCTTCTGCAATGCCTGGAATTTTGGCTCTCGCGCGGACTTTTTCCAAACCGGGCAAAAAGTCGATGTTTTATTTCAGATTGAGGATGACCCCTTTTCGCGCAAGCGCGGCTACGGGTCATGGTGCTTGTCGATTAAAGATGTTCGACCGAGCCAGTTAATATCATCCTTTAAGAGGTTTTGTCCATGCCTGTTCATCGCGTCTCTCCGCATTCTCTACAGATTCGGCGCTTCGGCATGGTTAACTGCTATCTGGTCAGCGAAGATGACGGATTGACTCTGGTGGATACGGCACTCGGGGCCGCTCGCATCATCATCGAAGCAGCGCGGCAATTGCAAAAGCCGATTCGCCGCATTGCGCTAACGCATGCGCACGGGGACCACACGGGATCGGTGAATGCCTTGAGAAAACGGCTTATTCAGCAGGAACTTCATCTTCTCGCCGGAGCACGCGAAGCGCTGATCATTGAGGAGGCAAGCCGCGGAATGAAACGCAAACAAATGACGCTGCTTGAGGGCGAGCCGCGGAACCCTCTTCGCGGCAGTTTCCAAAAACTGAATACCCAGCCCGATATTAAGCTCCGTGAGGGAGACACGGTAGGTTCGCTGAAGGTAATCGACACTCCCGGTCACACACCTGGCCATATCGCGTTTCTCGACGAGCGCGATGGCACGCTTTATGCTGGCGATGGATTGATGACCTTCGGAGGCGTCCGTCTGCCGTTTGAGCCCCCCTGGTATTTTCCTTTCGTCAAAATGGGAACGTGGCATTATCCGACTACCCTTGCGAGTGCGCGAAAAATGGCAACATTCGAGCCAAAGCGCGTCCTGGCGGGACATGGCCCTGCACTTGAAACTTCCCCTGCGGCGCTAAAGGCCGCCATTGAACGGGGCGAGAAGGCGGTTCACGGTTAAACATGAAGAAATCAATCGGCGACAACATTTTTCCGAAGGACATGAGTTTCGAAGCGGGCCTCGGCTTGCTGAAAAAGGCTGGGTATCAAGGCATAGAACTGTGGCTGGGAGAGAGGCAGTGGTTTCAGATGAGCACAACCGATGCTCAACTGCGGCAACTCTTTGCCAGGATTCAAGACGCGGGGCTCGAGGTCTCCGATGTCGCGAACTCGCTGGATTGGGAGGAAAACGTTTCAGCGCGCGATGCGGCCAAACGCGATGCGGCGTTCCGGCACATTCAGCGGCAGATCGAGGCCGCACAGATCTTCAAATGCGACGCCATCCTGGTTGTCGCCGGGCTGGTAACCAGCGAGGCACCGTACAACGAAGTTTACAGCCGCACCGTGGATTCATTGCAAAAACTGGGCCAGGTAGCGGAGCGAGCCAGAGTGAAGATTGGAGTGGAAAACTGCAACTCGGAACAGAAGTTTCTATTGAGTCCCCGTGAATTCTATGTATTCCTGAACGACGTCAACAGTCCGTGGGTCGGCATCCACCTGGACGTTGGCAATATACACGATACCGGTTTCGCCGAGCAGTGGATTCAGATGCACGGGACTCGCATCACGCGCATGCACATGAAGGATGTTCATAAGCACCGCGGCCGGTGTGGAGAGCAGAGCGTGTATACCAATATTTTCCTGGGCGACAATGATTGGCGGGCGATTCGCACCGCGATGACGAATGTCGGGTATGACGGATGGCTGATCGCGGAAATGGAAGAGAGATACCGCTTCGCGCCGGACCAGCAGGTCTATGACACCTCCGCCGCGCTGAGCCGGCTGATATCCGCACAACTTTGACTGGAATCTACGGAAAACTGTAGAAGCCAATATCTTGTGCGTTCACCAGTACAACAGAACCTTTGGAAGGCCCCTCTTCAACTTTGATTTTGAGGACTTTGGTCATGTGGTCATGATCTTGGGAAGAGCGCAGGGTCTGGCCATCATAGAAAAGTTCGTCCTTATAGCGGACAGGAGTCGAGGGCTGGAGCGCTACGATACGACCGTGGCTCGCTTGAGCGATTGCCGCAAGATTTCCCGAGCCTTTGATCGCCTGTTCTAAGTTAATAAGCGACTGCTCGTCTTTGGCGGCGTAGGCCAGGTTGTATCTGACAGTTCCTTCTAAACCGCCCCACCAGAATATAGCGAGAATCACAAAGTATAAAACGGCACATATAACCGCACCACCAATGGGCATCAATGCAGCGGCCAATAGCCACTTATCGCTTCGAGATAATCGGTTCCACAGTGGCATCCGCGGAGGTTCGAGCGCTCAGATTTTCAGGAAAAGCTTGCGCCGGTACATCCAGAAAAGCATTGCCCAATAAGTAAGCAGAACGGCGCCCCCCAGCAGTAGCGGTTCGAGTCCCTGGCCCAGGATCTGAAACGGCCGTTCGCCCAAGTGGATGCGGAAGCTGCTGTAAACGAATTCTTCGAATAGATGCGCGATGAGGTAAGCTGCGATGGAATTCATGCCAACCACAACCAGCGGGAAGGCCCATTTCCGGTAGCCTTTCACATCGATGATCCAGCTAAACGCCGCGAGAAAAAGGAAGCAGATGCCGCCGCTGAAGAGGGTCCAGCTCGGTGTCCAGATTCGTTTCACGACCGGGCAGATGCCGGTGAAGTGCAAAAGGAGACCCAGGCCGATTCCGGCGAAACCGGCCGATTACGAAACGCTTGATCGGGATGGCGGGAGCAGCAGCGCGATACCAGCGACCAGCGACTAATCCGAGCATCATCGTGCCGAGAGTGGGAATGAAGCTGAGGGTCAGATAGCCGCCCTCATTCGCTACGAACGGATGCTCTCTCGGAAACAGATTCAGGAACCACTGGTCGAACGCATTTCCTAGATTGCTGTTCTTATTCCAATGAGCTGCGAATCCGGTGAAGTTGTGACTCCAGTGCGCGGGAACGCCTACGGCAGCGTAATTGAAATTTGCACCGGGCGCCGGATATAAGGCCCAGGCAAGCCAATAGCCTGTAAGGATCACTGCGAGCGCGGTCCAGCACCAGCGCGGCGAACGGAAGCCTAACAGAAACAGAATGGGATAACCCAGGCCAATTTGTGTCAGCGTGTCTTCAAACGTGAAGTAGGTCTGGGGTTTGTCGATAGACCGTAAGAAGATGCCAAGCGCAATCAGCAGAAACGATCGCCAGAGGGCATGTGCAAACAGCGCTTTGAACGTTGCTCCTTTCCGCATTCGGCTGGCGATGGAATACGGAAGCGCTACGCCCACCAGAAAGGAGAACCCGGGTTGAATCGTGTCGTGCAGCGAGCAGCCCGCCCATTGCACATGGCTTTGATTGTAGCCAAGAATAGCCCAGAACCAGTTGCCCGGATAGGCTCTCGCAACCTGCGCAAGATGCAGCACTTCGGCCATCATCAGCACCATCACGAGCCCGCGATAAGCATCTACCGCGACGTTTCGGACGACTGCTTGCTGGCGCGCTGGGGCGATGATATCGATCTCAGACTTCGGGCTGATTGGAACCGCAACGTCGCTCATTTGAATAAATCCCTACCAGTAGAACTTTAGCGCAAATTGGACCTCGCGCTGATCGTTCTGGCCGTCGCGGGTCGAGTTAATCGTCCCGAATGAATTAGACGTGTAGTCGAGCGAGCCCGGGGCGGCTACAACCCCATTCCCGCCGAAACCGGGTGGAGAGAAGTTCGGGGTGTTCGTCAGATTGAAGAATTCCGACCGGAACTCCAGGCGAGTCCGCTCCGTAAATTGGAAACTCTTAAACAGCGAGAAATCCAGCCGATGGTAACCCGGGCCAAAAAACTGCGTGGGAGCGCCGCCGAGCGGACTGTAATCGGACTGCCCGATCGTGGTCGCCACGGGAGGGCTCGTAAATGCCGCTGGGTTTAGCCATTGATTCACATTATGCGGACCCGCCGTGACGCTCTGGCCGGGAACCAGGAACGCATTGCAACCAAACCCGGAGGTGGTCGAAATGGCGCAGGGAACGGTTCCGGGCTGGCCGTCCTGAAGAGTCAGAATCCAGTTGGTACTCCAGCCTCCGAGCACGGCATCTATTACTTTCCCGCCGTTACTCAGGAACTGCCTGCCGTGGCCGACGGGCAGTTCATATACGCCACTTAGATGGAATACTTTGGGAACGTCGAAATCGCAGAGGCCGTAATCTCCATGTATTCCGAAGCCGGGCAGCAGCGGCGCACGGTACCCGGTGAGCGCAGTTCCATTGAGAACATCCACTGCATCGGTTCGGCATTTCGACCAGGTGAAATTCGCAAGCATGCTCAGCCCGCTGCTAAATCTCCGCTCATAATTCAATTGCAGCGAATTATAGAAGCTGTCACCGGCAAAGCTGCTGTAAGTGAAACTGTTTGGGAAATCCGGATAAGGCGAGTAGTCGTATGAGTTGAGCCCGGGAGGAAGTATCTCGCCGGGCGAATTGGGATTGATGTAGACACCCAGGTGGCGAACCGTGTTTCCAACGTAGCCGGCCTGCACGGTGTCATTCGTTGAGAGCTGATATTGCAGAGTGAGATTGTAACCCTGGGTATAGGGCATTTTCATGTGGTAGTCTTCGCCGGTAAACGAAACGCCTCCAGGCTCCACTACGCCCGAAGTAAGCGGGATGGACGAGAGACCTGTCTCCAGAGTGGCGATCGTGCCATTAGGGAACGTGACCGGAGCGTTGGGCACTAAGTTTGGATACGAAAGTTGAAACTGGAAGGGAAAGTCGACATAGGTTTCGATGGTCGAGTTTTCAAACCCGCCATAGAACAACCCATAGCCGCCGCGTACGACGAGCTTAGGAGTGAGCTGATACGCGAATCCGACACGCGGAGAGAAATCGGTCAGCGGCGAATGGCCTAACCCTGGAACGCTGGAGCAAACTATATCGATATTGTCCGTTTGCGCCGCCGCGATGAAATCGGGTGATAACGGAGTGTTGCAGCGTTTCTTAGTCAACAGGAATTCCGACGGGCTACTCGAGCCGGATGGCAGGAAATTCGACTGCGCCCCGTACCGTTCGATGAGTTGGCCAAAATATTCCCAGCGCAGGCCCAGATTCACGGTCAATTTCGAAGTGACTTGTATATCGTCCTGAAAATAAGCACCGTCGTAGGCGCGCTTCTGATCGGTATTGGCAATGTTCGATGCCGAGACGTTATCGGCGCCGCCCATAAAGTCAGTGCCTCCCGGCACCGTGGCTGGGATCGGTGTGAGCAGCATCTGAGCCAACCCAGTGTTGCCGCCGCCTGCTTCAGGCACCTCGGTATAGCCGCCGCCGAATGTCCAGGTCCCGCGGCCCGAGGGCGGCTGCAGAATGGAAAACCTTAACTGCTGAAACTCAAACCCCACTTTCAGAGATTGCTTTCCAAGGTGCTTACTTAGGTTATCGGTGAACTGCAGGGTGTTGCTGTACTCAATAGAGGGTAGATACTGATTGCTTCCCAACGTTGTCAGGCCGCCAATAAAGATGGAGCCCAAGCCGCCGTTCGAAGTGACCTGCGGCACGCCTTGGATGCCGAACTGCGCGGGAATGCCGGGAGTATTGGCGTTGGGCTGCAACCGGGTCGATGCAATGCGGTTGAAACCTGCACGGACTTCATTCACCAGGGTCGGTGAGAAGAGGTGAGTTTCGCTGACAACCGAGTTACTCGAATTCGCTGTCTGGTCCCCGTCAGCGAACGATCCCCCATCTGCGATGCCTGGGAACGGACCCGGGATGACTTCGGGGTTGCGGGAATAACTTACGCGTCCAAATATGCTGTCTTTATCACTGAAGTTCTGATCAATTCGAATGTCGAACTGATTCACGTCATTGCGCAAGGCTGGATTCGCCGCGTAGTTGTTGAAGAGGCCCGGGCTGTTCGGAGCAGGATAAAGATTCAGTAGTTTGATAGCGTTCGGATCGAGCCGGTTAGCGGGAATGATATTGCCCGGGAACGGATCCCGCACGAATCCGACCTGACTTCCAGCGGACATGCCAGCGCAAGGCACGGATATTCCGGTCACCGGGTCGGCCACCCCGCAAGTCACCGTGCGCGTTGTGGCCGGGTCAAATACTTGTCCGAGTGCGAATGTTCGCCCAAGCACATCCGTGCGCGTCCCGCCTTGGGTCAGCAATTCCGAAAGATCGGTGTAACCACTGCTGCGCTCTAGTGCAGTCGGAACGGTGTTTACCGAGGGGAGCGCCTGGCGAATGCGTGTTCCTTCATAATCGCCAAAGAAGAAGGTCTTGTCCTTGCGGATGGGGCCACCGACCGTGAAGCCGAACTGGTTCTGGCGATACTCTCCCTTAGGAATGCCCCCCGAATTTTCAAAGAAATTAGCGGCATCCAACTTATCGTTTCGGAGGAACTCCCAGGCGTTCCCATGGAGCTGATTGGTTCCGGATTTGATGGTTGCGTTCAGGATGGCCCCGGCGGAGCGTCCGAATTCAGCGCTGTAGTCATTCGTCTGAATTTTGAATTCCGCGATAGCGTCAACGGGCGGCCGAACGACGTATGCCGTGCCGTTCAAAAAATCTACCAAGTTGGCGTTGTTATCGATTCCGTCCAACAAATAGTTGTTCTGCGCCGGCCGCTCACCGTTAGCGGCAAAACTGCCGCTGGAGCCCAGCCCGCGTGTGTCCTCCTGATCCTGAGTCACTCCGGCGGCAAGTTGAGCGAGGAATGTGAAGTTCCGGCCATTCAGAGGCAAGTCATTAATCGAGCGCTGGCCGATGACCTGCCCGACCGAAGCATCTTGCGTTTGGAGCGCCGGCGGCTCACCAGTCACCACAACCGTCTGCGTCATCTGACCGGGAGGAAGCACCAGATCGACCAACACTCTCTGCTGCACATCGACCGACACATGGGTGTGTTCAACGCGCTGAAACCCTTTGAATTCCGCAGCGATGGAGTAGTGACCGATCTTCACGGGCGAGAAAGTATATTCGCCGCCCGAACCAGAGGTCGTGGTTACGACGACGCCGGTGTCGTCATTGGTGAGCGTCACGGTGGCATTCGGGATGACCGCCCCGCTGGTGTCCTTCACCGTGCCAAGAATTGCGCCGGTATCCACCTGGCAGAGCGCCGCTTGCGTCAACGCGAAAAGAACGATCGCGCTCACGGATATGCGCAGGAGCAACGTCAAAAGCTCTGGCCGTAGTGAAATTCGAGCCGGAGACGTGCAAAATTCATTTCGTGGGGAAGTTGTCATTCGATCATCCTTTCCGTGCGAACCGCCTTCGAAAAATTGTATCGAAAGAGCGTCCAGCCAAGGACTCGTTACATTAGACGAATGGATGACCCGCTCGTTAAAGCTGCCCGTGAAGCCCGTGAAAGAGCTCATGTGCCCTACTCCGGTTTCAAGGTCGGAGTGGCGATTCGAGACGAAACGGGACGCGTCTTTACGGGCTGCAATATTGAGAGCGCATCCTATGGTTTAACGATCTGCGCCGAGCGAGTGGCTGTTTTCAAGGCGCTTTCAGAAGGTGCGGGCAGCTTGAAACGTATTGCCGTTGTTGCCGAGACCGCCAAGCTGACGCCACCCTGCGG
>CAWCHX010000012.1:0-176954 GCA_963795445.1 uncultured Acidobacteriaceae bacterium
GCGCGACGCCAATACCTTTGGGACGGCGGATCCCAGCGACCCGGCCAAGATGGTGATCACGACTAGCCACCCAGCTCCCTATACTCGCCGAGTGGCTGTGTATGTGCCCAAACAATATGTCGCCGGCACGGCTGCGCCGTTCATCGTGGGGGCGGATGGACCTGACCGGGCGTTGTTCACGGCGCTGGATAATTTGATCGCCGAGCATCGGGTACCGGTGATGATTGCGATCTCGATAGGCAACGGCGGGGGCGACGCGCAGCGAAGTGAAGGGGGCCTGGAATACGACACGATGTCAGGCGCCTACGCGGAGTTCGTCGAGAAAGAAGTGCTGCCGATGGTGGAGAAGCAATGCAATGGGAAACTGACCAAAGATCCGGAGGGCCGGGCGACTATGGGCGGCAGTTCCGGCGGTTCATGCGCATTGATCATGGCGTGGTATCATCCCGAGTTATATCACCGCGTTCTCACTTACTCGGGCACTTACGTCAACCAGCAGTGGCCGCCGAACGCGCAGACTCCGCACGGCGCCTGGGATTTCCATGAACATCTCATTCCAAACGCCCCGAGGAAGCCGCTACGCATCTGGATGGAAGTGGGCGACAGAGATCTTCTGAATCCGAATGTCATGCGCGACAACATGCACGACTGGGTGGTTGCGAATGAGAACATGGCCAAGGTCCTGGCGGCCAAAGGCTATCACTATCAGTTTGTATTTGCGCGTAACGCCGGGCACACGGACCGCACCGCGAAACAACAAACTCTAGCCGAGGCTCTCGAGTATGTGTGGCAGGGGTACCCTCTCGCGAGCCGATGAAGTGACTTAAGAAACGGCGACGGCCTTGGCGCCTGACTTGGCGATGCGTTCGAAAATTCTGACGATCTCGCCGGGACCCGGTTTTCCCTCGACGGCGATGGCGCCCCCGGTTCCCTTGAACTTGATGGTGTTGGGGCCGGCTAAGGTCCATCCCTCGGCGGTTAAAACCTCGCTTTTATCGACGATCCAACCTTGTGAAGGAATGTTGCAGAGCTTGCCACCAGGACCCTTGAAGCGGAAGTCGGTATTAGCAAAGTTTTCAGGCCTTTTTATGGCAGGGACGATTCTTTCAACCGTCCAACCGTCGGGCGGCTTCAAACCATAGAGTTGCGAACCCGCTTTCTGGCGCGGCTCGACGGTCCAACCGGTTGGAAGAGTTAAGGTCAGAGTCGACGCGGTAAAGGTGAAACCGCCCCCGTCCGGTATCTGTATCCGGCGCACGTTCTGTCCAGGCCGCAGGTTTGCGTCTCCCACTTGGGCCAGACGGTTGTCATTGTTGGGGTCGACAGCGGATTCATCGATACTTGAAACCACTTCATTGCTTCCAGTCACTTTCACGCCGTGGACCCTGAATTCACCTAGCGTCCTGGCGACCAACTCTACGGCTGAACCTTGCGCGGGACTATACTGCCCGTTGT
This sequence comes from uncultured Acidobacteriaceae bacterium, assembly GCA_963795445.1. GTDB lineage: Bacteria > Acidobacteriota > Terriglobia > Bryobacterales > Bryobacteraceae > Bog-105. Next base: position 1,456 of record CAWCHX010000012.1, read on the forward strand.
TGATTACAGCCGGCGTGAGATTGTGTTTGGCAGCCATGCAGAGGTTCATGCTAATCACCTGAAGGTTTTTCTTTTCAGTCAAGCCGTTCGCATGTAACCACTTCGCAAGGCAATCAGCAGACATGGCGTTCAGTACTTCGCCTTGTGCGGTTTTGGCGAGCATCTCGAGATTGCCTTCCCCATCACCGTGGCAGGTAATCCGAATCTTGGACGCTCCGCCACCGAGAATCCAGTTGACGGCGCTTCTGGTGAAATCATCTTTGTTCGTGGCGGCAATGTCGGCCATATCCACCGCGGTACTCAGATAACCGAAGTTCGCGTTCTCCTGGGACAACCGGTCGAGGGAAGGACGACCGGTAGACTGGACAATCATCACGAGACGCTCCGTGGAAAGCGGGGCGTTCGCAAGCGAATAAGAGCTGCCAACCATGGACATGAAAATTCCGGCAAAATTGGCGGGTAATTTGTCATTAGGGGGCAATTCGCCCACGGTGAACCCTCGAAGACGCTTTATAAGAGTGGCGGATACACCTGAGTGGAGGAGTGACTTGCGCTTTAACATAGAACCCAGGTCGCCGTTCATTGCCTCCATCATTTCGTTGATGGAGACGCTGAATAAGACCTCCGAGGCAACTATCTTGTTTAGACATTGAGCCGCGGCTTTGTGCCAGTTCTTCAATAGCGGGAGCGTGATGAGCGCTTTTCCCTTTACGTTGTTCTTTTGCTTGGTCTCGCGCTGATAGATGCAGGCTTCAACGATTTCGTCAGTGAAGTCATAGTGGACGCCGGTAGTGACTGCAAGATCCCAAAAACGGTCGTAGGCGGGCATCGTCGAATCGAGTATAGCGAAAAAATTACGCGCTATCGTGCATGCGCCTGAAGATCCGGTACAGCGATTTGTGTTTCGCGTAACGCGGCACACATGGTCCGCGCGACCCACTAGTCCGCGCCTCCACAGAGCGCCTTTGGAGCAAGTAACAAAATCCGTATAGCAGTTTCTTATAGAGGTATAGGCGAAAGCGCCGCCTCCTTTGTCCTGGTGACGATTCGCCTACTTATCTCGAGGAGGCGGAGAATGTTCGGTAAAGAACGGTTTGGCGCGGCAAAGCGGCTGTTGATTTGTGGCATCGCTGATAGGGATGACAGCTTGGGTTGCTTTCGCCAGCTCTCCGTCGAGCGGGACGCTCACGGATGCAAACCCGAAGCTGAGCTACACCGCCGGGCCATTTCTGGTTCCGAACGTCACGGACAATGTGAGCGGGACGCCGACTTGCAGCGCAACGATTCCGGCGGAGCAGTGCGATAGCTACACATTGAACGTGGTGGTCTCGCCCGGCGATGTCAGTACGAAACAGATTACGGTATCAATCAGCTTCCCGATAGCGGCCGGAGAATTCGATTTGTTCGTGTTCGATTCGAAGGGGAATTTGCTCGGGTCGGATACGGCGGGCGGCGAACCGTCGGTGGCGAAGATCCGGCGGCAACGGGAACTTACACCGTGGTGGTTGATCCATGGAATCCGTTGGGACAAAGCTTCGCGGGAGCGGTTTCGCTCGAACCGATGCCGGCGAATCCGCCTCCAGCAACGGGAATTGCGCCACGGTATCAGGTCTATCCGGCTCCGACAAGCGCGGGCGGCGCCAGCGCGTCTGGCGAGCCATCGATCTCGATTGACTGGAACCCGAACGTCGCGGCGTTGAAGCAGGGCAGCGTGAACCAGGGCGGAGTGGCTTTCTTCACCGCGAACCTGAATGAGTTTCGGGTCAGCTTCAACGATTGCTCATCGCCAGCAGCGGCGGCGTGGCAAGATGTTTCGAGTCCGGTGGAAACGGTAAAGACGCTTGACCCGATCGGTGTCTGCGATCACTTCGGCGGGAGCCATCCGGGCAGCGTGTTTCAGTCGCAGCTTGCGGGAGCCACAAGCGTGATGGCGTTCTCCGACGATGACGGAACGACGTGGCTGCAATCGCAGGGATCGGGACAGCCGGCGGGCGTGGATCACCAGACGGTAGGGGGCGGGCCTTATAACGTGAGCGCTACACCACCTCCGCCGCCGCATCCGGCATACAATAACGCGGTTTATTACTGTTCGCAGGACATCGCGACGGCGTTTTGCGCGCGCAGCGACGACGGCGGGCTTACGTTTGGCCCGGGCGTGCCGATTTATAACCTGACGCAGTGCTCCGGCATTCACGGCCACGTGAAGGTTGCGCCGGACGGAACGGTTTATGTTCCGAATCGCGGCTGCGGGGCGAACCAGGCAGTGGCGGTGTCGAACGACAACGGGCTGACGTGGGCGGTTCGCGCCATTCCGGACAGCACGCCGGCGATTGGTAACGATCCGTCGGTAGGCGTGGCGACGGATGGAACGGTTTACTTCGGTTATCAGGACGGAGCGGGGCTGGCGAAGATTGCGGTCTCGCACGACCAGGGAAAGAACTGGAGCGAATCGGTCAACGTTGGCGCGCAGCTAGGGATTCAGAACACGGTGTTCCCGGCGGTGGTGGCGGGCGATTCGGATCGGGCGGCATTTTTCTTTATAGGCTCGCCGACGGCGGGCAATCTGCAGGACACAGCGAATTACACGGGCATATGGCACGCCTATATCGCTACGACTTATGACGGCGGCGCGAATTACTTCCTGGTCGATGCGACGCCGACGGACCCGGTGCAAGTGGGCTCGATTTGTATCGCGGGGACAACGTGCGGCGCGGACCGCAATCTGCTGGACTTCAACGACCTGACGATTGACGCGCAAGGGCGGGTGGTGGGCGCGTTCGCGGATGGCTGCGTGGCGGGAGCTGTGACGCGACTTCGCCGAACACGGCTTCACGGAGTGCACTGGGCACGATTGTGCGGCAATCCGGAGGAAAGCGGATGTTCGCGGAATTCGATCCGAAAGAACCGGCGGCGCCGGCAGCTCCGCAAATCGAGACGGCACTGCAAAGCGCTAATGGCGTGCTGCTCACCTGGCAGGCGCCGGATAACGGGGGCGCGGCGTTGACGTCGTATCTTATCTATCGGGGAACGGCCAGCGGAGCGGAGAAACTGATTGCGACGGTGAACGCAACAAAGATTTCGTATCTGGATCGGCAGCGAAGTCGGGGACTTATTACTACCGAGTTGCCGCGAAAAATAAATACGGGACGAGTCCGATGTGCGGCGAAGTGGCGAGCATACCGGCTCCTCCGCCACAGAGCGCATGCACGGCTCCGGAATCACGGTGGTGACCGATCCGGCGGGAGATCAGACCGGCGCGCCCGCGAATTCGGAGCTTGACATTCAGTCGATTTCGATAGCCGAGCCGTACGTGAGCGCAAGCACGCCAAATGCTCTGACGTTCACTATGAAAGTAGCCAATCTGGCGACCGTGGTGCAACCGAACTCGTCGTGGACGATATTCTTTACGGCGCCTAACGGCACGCAGTACTTCGTCGACATGAATACGGACGGGACATCCGCTACGCCGGTATTCGAGTACGGCCACACGACGACACTAGCGACAGGCACGACGCAGCAGAACACGGACGGGGCGGCGGACGCCTCCAGCAATTACACAGCGGACGGGACGATTACGATTGTGATCGACGACAGCCTGGTAGGCGGAGTCAAAGCGGGCGATCAGGTGGTGAACGTCAACGGGAAGACGCAGCTGGAAGTAGGAGCGGCGGGAACGGGTCTGCTGGAGACAATCGACAGCACTTCGGCAGGGCGGTACATTGTGATTGGCAATGGAGCCTGCGCGGCAGGGACCTCGGCGAGTAAGAAATAGCGGCTGACTGAGGCATTCGATGACGGCACAGCAGCGCACAGTAACGAGTCTGTGGCTGGGCCTGCTGATTGCCGGGCCGGCGAAACCGGCGGTGAATGCCTGCCGGCTGATCTCGCGCGAGGCGATCCAGAGTGCTTTCGGAGAAACGGTCCAGAGCACTAAACCAACCACGCAGGTGCAAGGCGAGGTGCTGTTCGCGCAGTGCTTCTATGCGCTGCCGACGTTCACCAATTCGATTAGCGTGGCGGTGACAGCTCCGGGACCGGCGGATCTTCATCACGACGCGGCGCGGCACTTGTGGGACCAATGGTTCCACCACGGCGCAGGCGACAAAGACGATGATAACGACGGCGACGGAAAGAGGGCCACGCGGGGTGGAGCGGAAGAGGAAGAAGCTACCGCGAAGCCGGAGCCGGTGGCGGGCCTGGGCGACGAAGCTTTCTGGGTGCGAAGTTTCGTCGGCAATCTCTACGTTCGAAAGGGCGATCGGTTCCTGCGAATTAGTATTGGCGGCAAGCAGAGCGCGGACGAGCGGCTGGAGAAGGCCAAGATTCTCGCTCGGGATGCGCTGCGCCACATGCCGTGAGGGCAGGTAGCGTAAGGATAATCCGGCACTCTCAGGCATGCTGCCATCTGCGGGGACGGTCGGAGCTGAAACAGCCCCAGTAATGACGTATGGATCGCGGCGCTGGCACGTGAGCACGGGTCTCACTAGCACCTATGGTTTGTTGGCCAGGATCAGCGGCGATGGTCCCGGTGAATCGAGGGTGCGGGCATTGATGAATCCCGCTTCCGTTAGCCAGCTACTTATTTCCTCGAACGAGTATGTGTCTCCGTTCTCCGTATTCACCAGCATGTTGACAGCGAAGAACAGCCCGTTCAAAGGCGCAGTTCTATCCGGATTCACCAAGAACTCCGCGATGGCGATGGTTCCACCGGGCTCCAGTGCACCGTATGTTTTCGAAAGAAGCGCCCGGCTGCGCTCTCCGCCTTCGCTGTGAAGGATGTGGCCGAGCGTAGCCACATTACTGCCAGTGCCGAAATCGACTTGGAGCAGATCGCCTTCAACGAACGAGAAGCGATCGGAGAGTCCAAAGCGGGCGACGGTCTTTCGGGTGATGGGGATGACATCGGGCCAGTCGACGGCCGTGACACGCACGTGCTCAGAGCTCTGCGCCAAGGCAATGCCCCAGACTCCGGAACCCGCCGCAAGGTCAAGGACACGAGCCGATGAACGGGAGCCGTCGATAGCAAGATGTTGGGCAAGTACCTGCGCGGCGGGAAAGCTCATAGGGAAAATGTCATTGACGAACTTCTGAAAGAACTCGCTGCCGGGCGCCTCCTGGTTAACGGCCTCAACGGGTTTGCCAGTGGCTACAATTTCGTTCAGGCGAAGCCATTTGGGAATCAAGTGCTCGCTGCAGTGACGAATCAGGCCGCCTTGGAAGCCGGGCTTGGCGCTGACGAGAAATGCGGCGCTTTCCGGGTCAAGCGAATAATGATCCTGGGTATCTTTCACGAGGAATTCGAGGCCTACAAGGGCATTCATAATCGCCCTCAGTCCACGCTGTGAGGCGCCAGTCGCCGCACGGACCTGGTGGATGGTTTTCGGACCGCTGTCCAGCACGTCGAAAACACGGTGGCGGATCGCGGCCTCCAGAACGAGGGGAGGAACATATCCCCAGGCCAACTGCATAATGCGCGCGGGTGTTACTTCGGTTTCAGTAGGAGCGGTCATATCTTAGTATGATTGCCGAAGCCCGATTCTCTCCAAAGCTCCGTTGATTTGCTGGCCCCGAAACTACTTATGCGGCGACCGCGGCTGCATGAGTACGCACTTATGTCCGCGATCCGGGATGCTTCCTTACTCTTGCCGCAGAGCTTTCATGGGATCTACTCGGCTGGCGCGGCGGGCCGGTAGGAAACTCGCGAGGAGAGCAGCTACGATGAGCACGCTGATCGTGATGGCGAAGGTCAATGGCTCGCCGGGCTGCATTCCTTGCACCAGGCGCTCCAGTACGCGTCCCGCCCCCAAGGCAGCAGGTACGCCTACGCCCAAGCCGATCAAAATCATTCCGAGGCTCTGCCGAAGCACAAGCCACATCACTTGGCGCGCGGTAGCCCCCAGCGCCATGCGTACACCAATCTCCGGCACGCGTTGGCCGATCAAATATGCGAGCACGCCATAAAGGCCCACGCAGGCGAGCGTCAGAGCCAAGCCGGCGAAGATGCCAAACAACAGCAGAAGGAAGCGTTGCCGCGCGAGCGAATTGCTCGCCAGTTGCTCCATGGTGCGAACCTCATACAGAACCTGATCGCCGGTGGCGCCGCGTACTTCCCGCCGCAATGCTTCGACCAAGCTCAATGGCGCGACGCTGGTCCGAACCGCAATCGACATGAGCTCGGACCAACGGCGCAACAACGGATCCGGGACCTGCGCGAAGGGATAGTAGAGCTGCGCGCGCACTGGCGCCTCGTCATCGCCGGCCAGCCCCCAATGGCGGACATGGCCCACAACCCCCACCACCCGTACGGGGTCGCTACTCATATTTGGAACCCAAAGGCGTTTCCCGACAGGGTCACGGCCAGCGAACGCGCTCCGGGCCAGAACGTCGTCAATCACAATCACGAGCTCATTGCCCATGCGGTCGTGGTCATCGAAGAATCGGCCTTGCCGCAGCGGAATTCCCATCACCTTCAAATATTCCGGCGTCACGCTCGTCGCCAAAGCCAAGGGCTGCTTATTTTCCGGCGGCACATCCGCGCTGGTCCAGTAGCCCAATTGATTGTTGCCTTGGCGCATCGGAACGGTATCAACCATCGCAATACTCTCTACTCCCGGGACGCGCCGCGCGCGGTCGAGAATTTCCTGCCAAGCCGCGCGTATCCGGGCGGGATTTGTGAGCGTGTTGGGCGAAAGCGCCATGCGAGTGACCAGCACGTTCCGGACGTCAATGCCTGGATCGAGAGAGGAGAGGCGGAGGAGCGTCCGCCCGAGCATCCCGGCAGAAATCAACAGCACGGCCGCCAAGGCGATTTCCGCTATGACAAAGCCGCTGTGTAGCCGGCGCGAGCCTCCAGCAACGGTGCGGCGCTCCGGCGCGGAGTGTCTGTTCCAATTCGCGCGCTGGGGCATGCAGGGCCGGCGCCAGCCCGAAAAGTAGCCCGCACAAAAGCGAGGCGGCGAGCGCAAACAGAAGCACATGCCAATCGAGTTGGACCTCCTCGGCGCGCGGCAAACTACCTGGCCAGAAGGTCAAGAAAGGATGGATGCCAACGGCTGCAAGCAGAATACCCAGCGTGCCTCCGGAAAGCCCTAATACTGCGCTCTCGGTCAGGCATTGGCGCGCCAACCGGCTCCGGCTCGCCCCGAGCGCCAGGCGCATGGCGAGTTCACGCTCGCGAGAAACCGCCCGCGCCAGCAGCAAACTCGCTATATTTACGCACGCAATCAGCAATACCAGGCTCACCGCGCCCAGCAGCAGCCACAGCGTGGACCGTACCTCTCCGACATCCGGGCGAAGCGGCTGCACGAGGAAGGCGCGGCCCTCATTGGTGTCTGGGTACTGCTCCGCCAGATGGCGCCCGATCAGTGCCAGCTCCGTCTGTGCCTGGGCCAGGGACACGCCGGGCCGGAGACGCGCTAAAACACCGACCGGATGTGGGCGGCGGTTCTGCATGTATTTTGCAGTGTCTTGACCCAACGGCGTATAGGCGTCCGGTTCGTCTCCGTCCAGCCGGAATCCCGGCCGCGCGATACCTATAACCGTGTAAGGCTTTTCATCGAGAACAACGCGCATACCGATTGCATGCGGATCTCCGGCGAAGCGGCGCTGCCACAAACTGTAGCCCAGAATGATCACGGGCGCGGCGCCAGGCCGGTCTTCTTCGGGCAGGAAGGCTCGGCCTCGCAAAAGAGATACTTCCAGCACGGAAAACAGATTGGACGAGATCTCGCGGCGATCGACGTATTCGGCCTCGCCGGGCGCGCTTAGGGTCGCTCCGTTGTACAGAAAACCCGCTATCTCCAGAGCGCGGCTCGCGCGCTTGCAATCGAGAAAGTCGAGGTAAGCAAAATTTTGTTCGCCAAACGCCGCCGCATTCCACATGGCTGTATGTCCGTGGAGGGCGACCAGCCTGTCGGGCCCCGGATACGGAAGCGGCTTTAGCAAAACACCGTTGATGACGGTGAACATGACCGTCGTTGCCCCAGAGCCCAGCGCAAGAGTGCACAGGGCGACTACCGCAAATCCGGGCTTCTGACGCAAGGTGCGAACCGCATAGCGGAAGTCCTGCCACAGATCTTCTAACCAGCGTGTGCCGCGCGCATCCCGGCAGCTCTCCTTCACCTGCTCAGCGCCGCCCAAAGCAAGCGCGGCTTGTCGTTGTGCTTCCCCAGGAGGATGGCCCTGCGCGATCAGATCGGCCGCTTGTTGGTCTAGATGGAAGCGCAGTTCCTTTTCGAGTTGCTCTTCCATCTCCCTTCGGCGCCACAGTCGATGCCACCAGGTCATCGCCCACCTTCTTCGGCCATCCTGAGGATTAGACCAACGGCTTCGCTCAAATGCTGCCAGCTTGCGGCTTCGGTTTGAATTGCAGCTCCAGACTACCTTGAGGAAGATCCGATTTCGTCACCGTACATAGCCCTTTTACTTCTACATATTATTAAGATCACCCATAGAAGTGCAAGGTATCTCTCGGGAGAAATTAGTGACAGTCAGGTTTGAACTCCCTCGCAGGCGACTATCACTATGAACGTGCGAAAGTCTGTACAAACGAGAGGAAATTCTCTCACCAGTGGTGCGAGAATTGGCGACCCTTCGAACTAGCTCGCTTTACCGAGCACATCCTCGACAGCTTCGGGATGTTTGGCAATCACGGCTAAAAGCACTCGCGTAGGTGCGTCAGGCGCGGCTCGCCCTTGTTCCCAATTGCGAAGTGTAGCGGCCGGGAACCCGAACTTCGTCGCGAACTGAGTCTGGCTTAGGCCCATTTGGCGGCGCACCTTGCGAACGTCGACCTTCGGGACCCCCACTCGGGTAACGCGGACTTGCCCGTTCTCGCCGCGCGACCACGCGATCGCTTCTTCCAGTCCCTCGATGACGCGTTGACCGACCGTAACCGCCTGTTTCCGCGTTTGCTTTGCCCTTCGGTCTCCCGCCCTTTTGCTCTTTTTCATCATTTCCTCCCAGATCTGCTCGAATAACCCGTGACGAGAATCGGAACGAGTTTGGCCATCGCATTCCGCTCGGCCTTTGTCAAATTTTCTTTTTCGTTCTTGCCATAGGCTGCCAGCAGGAACACGGGTAATTGTTCGCTGTGAAAATAGTAGATCACTCGTGCGCCTCCTCGTTTGCCTCTGCCTGGCAGCGCCCATCGTAGCTTTCTGACGCCACCGGTCTCGGGAATCAAATCGCCTGATTCCGGATTCGCCGCAATAAAGGCAACCAGGTCCATTCGTTCCGCTTCCGGCATGAGCTGGCTTGCGTCCCTGAGGAACCGGTTGGTTTCCACGACCGTCATCAGAGAGCGCCTCACTTCTTCAGTATACGCAGATTGCGTACGCCAGCCATGCGGCGCGGCTAAAGGGAATCACGCGGCATATCTTCCGGCATAGGTTCGCTTCCCGTCTCGTGCAGCATGGGGCGGACAAACTAGTGACACTCGTGAAAAACCGCGCTTCGTGAGTAGTGACAGTATTGATAAATCGTTAGCAAATCAGCTACTTTGGATGTGGAGGAATGGCCGAGTGGTTGAAGGCGGCGGTCTTGAAAACCGTTAACGGGGAAACTCGTTCGGGGGTTCGAATCCCTCTTCCTCCGCCAAACTATCTGTCTTCTCGACCCTTGCCGCTCTGCGCCACCGCCGCTGTTGTGCGCGATAGCGCTCAGATATGGTCCCAGTCACCGGCAACGATGGCGGTTTTGCCGTGAAACGTGACCTCGGTTTCCTTGCCCTTCTTTTGCAGCTCCACGGCAGTGTACTGCCGCGGTGGCTGTGCTGCGCCGCCGATGACGCGGTTACTCTGATAGCCGCCCTCCATCTTCGTATATTCGGGATTGTTTTTGTAAGCTCGATCAGCCCAGTTCTTGATGGTTCCTCCCGCGGAAATCTCGCCGGACTTCTGCATGAACGACCGTTTCAAATACCGCCATTGAAGATAACGCGCCAGGAAATTTTTTGGAAGGTCTGAGTTCAACAGATACTTCATAAGGTTCTGAGGGCACCGGTACGTGTCCGTGAACAAGGAGTACCCGCCGTTGTGCTTTGCGGCGTCCTTGCACATGTACATGGGGAACGCATCTACCAGATAGGCCCACAACGACACTGGGCCTTCCATCGCGGTTTTCTCGGCCTTGTTGTAGTGATAGACCTTCAGGGCGGTCTTGTAGGGACTGGTCCCGAATTTCATGTATAAGTTACCCACGGACACTGTCGGCCCTAGCCCTGCAGCTACCGCAAACCATTGAAGCGTGTGGCTGTACTCGCCATGCAGCAGATCCATGTCGTCTTTGATCAGCCAGCCTTGTTTCAGGTAAGAACCATAGTTCTCGTCACCGGCATTGAGAATGGTGAGAGGCTGAGGCGGGAAACCAAGGGTAACGGCGTGCTCAAGGAGAACCGTTGAGAACTTGTTCTTTTCATCGATCGGCTTAGCGCTGTACCGGTACCAGAGGTCTTTTGAGACGGTGTTGATCGCCCGTTCAAACTCCCCTTTGTCGGAAATAAATGCAAGGACTTGCTCGCATTCCTTACGAATGTCCCCCAGTCTGTCACCTGCTCGAGGATAAAGGTCAGCCAGTATTTGCTGCGCGTCACCTAACGATTGAGCTTCCCGGGCCATATCTGTGTCTCCTACTTCTTGGTCCCGAACACCACATTTACATTGGTGCCGTTGTCCGTACCCACGGTCACCATCACGGTACGTTTGGCGGAATCCTCCGCGGCCAGCATCGCTCCGGAGGAAGCGGCTATATTGCCCGAGATGTTGGCGGTAATTTTGAAGCCCGCCGCCTTCAGGCCGCTTTCATAAAAATCCAGTACGTTCTTGGCCGAGTCCTTCGTTTGGAATTGGAATGTGCCGCCGTCCGCATCGGTTCCTTGCATCGAAAAGGTTACATCCGGGTTGACGCCTGGATAGACCGGCACCCATTTAGGTATCTTGGCGGCGCTCCCGGCGCCAAATTTAACCGTCCCTTGCGGAGAATTGATTTCGACAGCTCCATTCTGGCCGTCGCCATGCGCTTGCAGGGTCGCTTCCCCTCCACTCCCTTTGAAGACGATTTTCCCCTTCTTTATATCGTCGAAGTTCATGGTCACCGTTTCACCCGTCTTCTTGTTCTTGAACGTGACCGTGTCGCTGCCTGGGTCCGACGAAAGTACTTCGATGTCGGGATTTGCGGCAGTCAAAATCTGCGCCGTGGCCAAGGCCGGATTCTGTTTGATTTTGTGCGCCAGGAATGCGCCGGCCGAAGCTAGCACGATCCCCACTAATATGACGAATGCCACAATGCCGCCGAGGATCCAGACGATTGGACTCAACTTTTTTGGCGGGACTGAAGCCGGGGTTTGAGCGCCCGCTGCAACGGGTTGCGCGCCCGCTGTCGACGTTCCACATCCAACGCAGAATCGTTTGCCGGTCACATCTGCGCCACAGGTCGTACAAAAGGGCATAGTATTCCTTTAGGTTGGTTAACCGATAGAGATTAGAATACCGCCACTCTCCGGGATGAGTCATCCTTCAATGCCAAGGCATACAATGCCTGCTGAGCTATGTTCACTGCAACCAAAGACCTGGTTCTTCCCAGCACCACCACGGGGTCCTTTCCTCGGCCCAGATGGTTCGACCTCAGCATGTGGGGGAAACCGCTCGATACCTGCATGCTCGATATCCGCTTTCGAGAGAAGTTTCAAGACGCGTTGGCGACAGTGATCAGCGATCAGGAACGCGCGGGCCTTGATATTCTCACTCACGGCGACTTCCACCTTGATGAGGATCTGGGTGGACGGGCCTGGCACCACTATCCGCTGCAACGCTGGGCTGGATTCGAAGGGGATTTCCTGCAGCCGGAGGAATCGACCGCGCCATGGTTGCATTACCCGCCGGGTACTCTTCTCAACGAAATCTACACAGGGTGGCGTTGGCCGCGCGTGGTCGGCAAAATTGAGAGCCGTCCACTGGATTATCCGAAAATCTGGCGCATGGCGCAGGTGCGAACCGGAAAGCCAATCAAGTTCGGCACTTGTTGTTCGCAGGTAATGGCGCTGTTCCTCGACATCCACACGGATCACTATAAAGACAAGCGGCAGGTGGTTTGGGATATGGCTGAGGCCATGAATAAGGAGCTATTGGCGCTGCGCGACGCGGGTTGCCGCTGCATTCAGATTGAAGAGCCGACATTTCATTTCATGGCGAATACTTTCGGGAAAGATCATTCCGAAGTGAAATTTATGATCGACGCCTTCAATCGAGAGGTGCAAGGGCTGGATGACGTCGAGCTCTGGATTCACACCTGCTGGGGCAATCCGAATATGCAGCGCGTGATGGAGGACACCAGCTATGCCAACTCCATTGAGATTTATTTGGAGCGCTGCCGTGGCGATGTCTGGACACTCGAGATGAAGGATCGGGGGCAGAAAGATCTCGAGTTGTTTGCTCCATTCCGGAACGATCTCAAAAAGAAGATCGCGATCGGAGTCGTAAGCCATCGCGTCCTCCAGGCCGACCGCCCTGAGGAAGTGGCCCAGCAGATTCGAAACGCGCTCCAGTATATTCCAGCCGACCGTTTGATTGCCTCAAGCGATTGCGGTTTCGGGCGGCAAGGTTGTAACCGCGAGATTGCCTTTTATAAAGCGAGCGCTATCGCGCAGGGCTGCCGCATCGTTCAACGGGAGTTGGGCCTTCCCGAGACGAGAGTCCCAGCGGCTGATCCTACATTGCAAACGGACGTGGTCGGCGGCAGACTCAACTAGCGGGCCAGGCGCCCGGATACTAGCTGTAAACTCCTTCAACAACGCGTCGAATATAACTGAGATTCCGTCGCATATCGGCGTCCAGACTATCAGGTCGCGCATCTGTTTCAAGATTCGCCCAACCGGACCATCCGATATCCCGGATCGCCTGAACTATCGGTGCAAACTGAATCGAGCCTTCGCCCAGAAAATGCGGATTGTCTTTGAAATGGAACTGGCAAATGCGATCCTTGCCCAACCAGCTAATCTCTTTCACCACATCGAATCCGGCTTGGGTCGAATTGCCGACGTCATAGTAGACAAGAACGTTCTTGGAGCGGGACGCCTCCATAATGCGGGCATTGTCCTCCGCCGAAATCGTATCCTCAAGCCCTAAAATCACGCCGGCTTTTTCGGCCTCCGGCGCAAGTTCGCGCAAAGCATCGCCCACGCGCCCTATCTCGGCTTCGCTCTGGATAGCCCAACGTCCGAAGAATGGCAGCAGAAGAACATTCACCTTCAAATCTCGGGTAAGCCGGATCGCATCGGATACCCATCTCAGCGCTAGAGGATCGCTCTTCAGGCCATTGTCGTGCAATCGGTCGACGCAGGTACCATCAATCGTCACTCCCAGTTGCTGTGACAAGCTCAGATACCGGGCAATCACTTCCGGCCGATCGGCGGGCATCTTGTCGTCCACAAGCTCCCGTCCGAAAGAAATCTGCACTCCTTGAAAACCAAGCTCGGCCGCCTTCTTCACGGATTCGGGCTTCGCGCCCAATTTCAGATTCCAATCCGTCACTCCGATGCGCAGGGGTATCGTTCGTCCGAACGCGATGCTATGGGTACACGCTATTCCAGCGGCAGCGCCCAAAAAACTTCGCCGTGTCGATTGCAAGCTATGCATTGCTTTGACTCCGAGAGCGACGGATTTCATGGTAAACGGCTCTGACGATATCACAATATTCGTCCTCGCTTGCGTCCGCCCCGCGTCTAGTACATAATCTATAGAAATCGTGACGAACATAAACGGCAAGGCGTACGCGATGAACGCGATCACGCCCATGAAGCCATTTAAAACACCACTACTCAGGCTCTTCTTTTTCCTTATGGGAAAAATCCAGGCTCTGCGCCAGCCCCTCATCGACCTGTCTTTCATTCACTTCGCTCGCTGGGTCATCGTCACGCGCCATCAATTTCCCCGGCTTTCCGAAAGGCAGCCTGCCGAACAACTACGCTACGATTACCTGCTTTTCTTCAGCAATTTCAACGGAACCTGGAACCAGTACATCGATGCTTTTTCTGCGGTTCTGGCGCTCGGTCTCAACCTGATTTGGCGATGGAGTGAAAAATATCCGGGAGCTAACCCCGTTACCAGCTTCAAACGCTACATCGCGCTGGTTCAGTTCGACACCGATTATTACTACAACGTCTACCCGCAGGCTGCGACGAATGATGTCAAAGCGGCGCTCCGCGTTCACGACGCGCTCAGCGATTTCGGTCAAACCAGTCAATCTCTTTCACCTGCCCAGTTCGAAAAGGCGTGGTTCGATTTCCTCGTTCGCGTGCAGCCCGACCTTGGTTCAACCGGTGTCGCTCCCGTCGGGACATAACACTATGCCCAATCAGAGCGGACAAGTTTACGGGCTGACGATGCTCTCGCCCATCATCGAAGACGAGCGTATTGATATCTGTCACGCGACGGAGCTGCGCTGGTATCTCGCCAGTCTGCCCCGCGATCGCACAAGTCCGTTCGCGCAAATTTCCAGCACCTATCTCGCGCGGTTGGTCGTGATGGATGACGTCGTCTATGTGGGCACGCCCGCCTGCGAGGAACACTTGAAATCCCGTTACCTGGTCTTTGAAACGAACTTCGACGGCGATCTCGACACCTACCTGACGCGTCTGGCCCGCGAAGTTCCACAGTTCGTCGACGGCGTCTGGAAACATTGCGTTGGCTATCCCGGCTTGGCCGACATAAGCGCCTTCATCGCCTACATGAAGAAATGCCAGATCAACACCACCTTTTTCTTCGCGGACGTCAACAACAGAACCGTACAGCAAACTTTGAAAGCTCTGCAGGTACAGGCAACGCTCGCGCACTTCATTGAGAAGCATCAAGGCAAGCCCCCGGCCGAGGTCCAGCGGGAATTCGGCGCCTTTTTAGATTCGATCGGCCGCGCTCATCCGCCACGGCCCGGCGGCGGTGAAGAACCGGAACGGACGCACGCCGCCGGAGGATCGCTCGTATGATCATCGACGTCTCCGATATCCAGGGCTTCGCGCTCAAAGGTTATAACTTCCCGCACGCGCGTTATCTTTTGCTGGAGCTGCTGCATCACAAGGCCGCCGAAAATTTTCTTCTCCAGGTTCTGCCGCACATCACTACGGGAGAGCGCTGGAACGATGGCAAGCCCATGAGTACCGTGAACATCGCCTTCACGCATAAGGGTCTCGCTCAGCTCCAGTTGCCCGCGCCGGCACTGCTCAGCTTTCCGGTCGAATTCCAGCAAGGCATGAAGGCCCGCGGAAATATTCTTTATGACACCGGCAAGAACGCGCCGGAGCATTGGGAACCCGTCTGGAAAGAAGATCGCGTGCATGTCTGGCTGGCCGTAAACGCGCGTTCTCCGCAAGCGCTCGATGACCGTTGCGGCGTCCTTCAAAAACTCATGGACGAGACTGGCGGAGCGAAATTGATTCATGCCCAGGATGCGTGTGCCATTTTCATCGACGGCAAGCAGACCCCCAAGGAGCACTTCGGCTACACCGACGGATTCGGCAACCCGGATTTCAAAGGCGCCGAGCGTCAGTGCGTGCCGGGACAAGGCAAACTGACCAAAGAAGGAACCTGGGAAGCGCTCGCAACCGGCGAGTTCCTGCTGGGGTACGCGGATGAAGCGGGCGAGCTGCCCGTCGCCCCCATCCCGCACCTGCTCGCTCGCAACGGCACCTTCATGGTCTACCGGAAGCTGCATCAAAATGTCGCGACCTTCCGGAATTACCTCGATGAGAAGGCGCGGCAATATGGGGGTGCCAGGGAAAGGCTCGCCTCTAAATTTTTGGGCCGCTGGCCCGATGGAACGCCCGTCGAGCTGTCGCCTGACGCTCCCGATCCTGCTCTTGTGGCTGATCCGAACCGCAACACCGCTTTCACGTATGGCCAGGATCTCACCGGCTCCCGTTGTCCTTTAGGAGCTCACATCCGCCGCGTCCACCCGCGTGATGCCTTCGGATTCAATGGCAAACTCGTCGATCGCAGGCGCATCATGCGCCGCGGCATTACTTACGGGAAGTATGTCCCGGACGGAGAACCGGTTCGCGATGAAGACGAGCACGGCATCATCTTTATGGCCCTCAACGCCAGTCTCTTCCGTCAATTTGAATTCGTTCAGCAGCAATGGATCGAATACGGGAACGATGCGCATCAGGGGAACGACAAAGATTTCATCACGGGAAATCATTCCGGAGACGGCAAGTTCGTTGTGCAGGGCACAGCCGATCCCGGCAATCCGCCATTTATCTGCGCGAACCTGCCCAATTTTGTCGAGCTTCGCGGTGGAGATTACTTCTTCATGCCCAGCCTGACAGCCTTGCAAATGATGGCCGCCGGGACCGTCGACCCTCGATAACCGAACGGATCAACTCAAATGGCCTTTTTCGAAAATTTCAGCAATACCCTTTCGCGCCTCGACGCTCAGTGTGGCGAGTTGGCTCATCAGGCGCAGGACTCTATTGACAGCGAACTTGCCAAGGTGCAGGGCGAGGCGATGTCTTTCCTGGACGGTCTGAAAGCCGATGCTATCCGCAACCCGGAGCCAATCTTCGCCGTGCTGCGCCGCATCAAGCCGATTCTTCTCGTCAAAGGTTCCGCGCTCGTCACGCGCTTTGAAGACGTGCAGGAAGTGCTTTCACGCGACAACGTGTTCCAGGTCGTCTACGGCCCCAAGATGAGGGTGATTACCGGCGGGAACGACTTCTTCCTCGGCATGCAGGACTCACCCGAATACGCCCGCGACGTTGCGCATATGCGGACCGTTATTCGCCGCGAGGACGTTCCTGAACGGATTGTTCCCTTCGTCCAAAAAGAAGCGAGCGCTTTAGTCGCTGCCGCCGGTCGCGAGCTGGATATTGTCAAGCAGTTGAGTAAAGCCGTCCCGGCCCGCTGGGTCGGGGATTATTTCGGTTGTCCCCCAACTTCGGAACAGGAACTGGCTGAATGGGGAAGCGCCATCTTTGCGTTTCTTTTCACCGATCTCAACAACGATCCGGCGGTGGGGCAGAAGGCCAAAGACGCAGCGGCCGGAGCCCGCCAATGGCTGGACCGGACAATTGCCCAGCGAAAAGCAAATCCGGTTTCAACAGACGATGTGCTCGGACGTTGTCTGGCCCTGCAAAGCATTCAAGTACCGGGCATGGATGACATTGGAATCCGGAATAACTTGCTTGGTTTGCTGACCGGCGCCATTCCCACAACTTCCAAATGCTGCGCGCAGGCTTTGGATCAGTTGCTCGACCGCCCCGAACAGTTGAAGGGCGCTCAGGATGCCGCGCTCGCCAACAACGACGCGCTTCTGGCTAAGTATGTGTTCGAGGCGCTGCGCTTCAATCCGAATAACCCCGGCGTGTTTCGCAATACCGCGGAAGATTACACCCTCGCAAAGGGCTCGCTTCATGCCACGCTGATTCCGAAAGGAACAGTGGTGCTGCCTGCTACTCAGTCCGCCATGTTCGACGAACGCATCGTCGACCAGCCAAATGAGTTTCGCATCGACCGCCCGTCCTATTTAGACATGCACTTTGGCTACGGTCTCCACACCTGCTTCGGCCAATACATCAATCGCGTGCAGATACCGGGAATATTGAAACCCGTTTTGCAGCGCCCAGGATTGCGCCGTGCCGGCGATTTACAGTTCGATGGGCCGTTCCCCTCGAGCTTGCTGGTGCAATTCGACTAACCTGGCCAAGGCACTGATACGATCCCCATATGAAATCTGTGGTGATGCTGCTGGCGTTCGCGTTTGCCTTAAGCGCTCAACGCAAACCGGGAACGCAACTGGACCACCTGCCTCCGAATATGGAGATCCTCACCTACTTCGGTGAGCGCGCCGACATCTCTCCGGATAACAGCCGCGTCGCGTTCATGGCCAAGAGCTTTGGCGACGCTATGGTCATCGATCTCAAAACGCGCATCATTCGCTGCCTAACCTGCAATGTGCCGGCCGCGGCGTTTCTGCGCGTCATGCATCTGGTGACTGGCGACTACATTCTGATCGGCCCCGAGCATTTTGAAGACCTTCACACCAGCCGCACCCGTGATAACGAGCTTTGGTTTTTAAGCAAGGAACGTGGCGCAAAGCCCGTCAAGCTGGACCAGAAAATGAGTGAAGGGGCGGCGATTTCGAAAAAGAGCCTCAAAATTGCCTTCTCGCAGACTCACGCCCAAGCCGCCGATCTCGACCCCGAAGCCTCGCGGCTCATCGTCGCGGACGTTGATCTTTCCGGAGAGACTCCGAAGCTCCTCAACAAAAAAACTGTGTATGAGAGCAAGGACCACAGTTGTGTCCTTGAAGCTCAGGATTTCTATGACAACGATTCCAAAATGACTTTCACCTGCTATGAGCCCAAAGGCATGGCGTCCGTGATGGGAATCGATCTTGCCACTGGACAGGTAACGAATTTCTCCAAAGCGCCGGGCACCTACAACGAGCCTGAGGGCATCTTTCCCGATGGGCAATACACCTGCGTCGAAGCGGACCGGCAGGTGGAGTCGCTCGGCGGCAAGCGCGGCTCAGGGAATATCGATATTTGGAAACTGAAGTTGGACGGCTCTGGAAAAGATTTCGTTCGCCTCACTCACTTCAACGATTACGAAGGCGGCAAAGCCTCGAACCCCGTGGTCTCCACCGATGGCCGCTTCATGGCCTTCCAGTCCGCCAAAAACACAGATCCCGCCGGAGTAGGATACGGCATCGTTTTGTATTGGTTCCATCCGCTGCAAACCGGCAAGTGATCGGGAAGGCGAAGCGTAGCTGACTCAACTTTCAGTTCCGAAGCGAGTTTTCCTTGCCCTCGCTGTAGCCTTCTACATAACTGCGGGAGTGCTCCATTTTGCTCTGGACCGGCGCCTACGCGCAGATCGTTCCGCCCTATCTCCCCTGGCATCGATTTCTCGTCTACGTGAGTGGTGCGGCCGAAATTGCCGGTGCTCTCGGCCTGCTGATCCCGTCCTGGCGCCGTCTCGCCGCCTGGGGTTTGGTCCTGCTGCTCATTGCGGTCTTTCCCGCCAACGTTTACATGGCGAATCACGGTGTCCAGATCAACGCTCGGCCTATGCCGCAATGGTTGCTCTGGGCGAGACTGCCTTTGCAAGCTCTTTTGATCTGGTGGATCCTGTGGTGTACGGCTCCTTCCAGCCGTGTGCCAAACGGGGTGCTCGGCGCGCGCTAACTGTCTTCCAGCAGCAAGAGCGGAGCCAGTGCCAGCGGCGTCGTGCAGCCTGCCGATGAGGTCTCCAGCGCGGCCGAGGCGCCCTGCATTCTGCCATTGAAGACGTGCGGGTGGATCGAGACTTCGGCTTCTTTCATCTGCAGCTCGCCATATTGAAAGACCGGAAAAATTTGGCGGCCAGAACAGAAGCGCTCCTGAACTACATAAGGCGTGCGTAGCGCGACCCGTAGGGCGCCCTCCCAAGCGGACTGCTTCATTTCAGCGCCGACGAAAACCCGCTGGTCCCCGGTGTCTTCGTTCGGTCTTAGTACAAGCTGTTCGCGAGTGTCGCGGATGAATTCCGGCAGATCGACGTCGCGGTCCTTATATTTAGTTTTCTTGTGCGCGACTACCCGCGTCCACGGAACGAAATTGCGAATTAATTTGCGGTCGGGAACGGGAAGGTTTGCGGTTACGGTCTCGTCCGTTACTAGATCGAACAGCGCCCGCCGTTGCGCAATCTCAGAGCGGAAATTATTCACCACGCACACCGCGCCCTCGCGATAGGCGGCCAGCAGCGGATGCGATAGGTCGAAGTGCGCCAGCAGCTCGCGTGTCAGCAAACGCCGAAAAACTATATCGATTTGGAAATCGCCGGCATGAAGTCTACCGTGCGTGTATTCCAGTTGCTCCGGTGAAACCACCCGGGTAATCGAGCCGCTTTGCGTAAACAGCTCGGCAAGCAGGTGGCCTTCGTTGGAACTTGAGCCGAACTGGTCTCCGAATTCGACGATCGCGATGTTTGGCTGCCGCCGTCCTCCGAATTCCTTCCACGCCTGCAGAATGGCCGTCAGCAAACGCTTTGCGCCCCCCACCTTCGAAAGCTTGTACCGGCCGCGCTTAAAGGCTTTAACTAGCGGCAGTTCGAGGAACAGGTCGGCAAGCGGTTCGGAATAGGCGAAGCCTGTCGGTTTACAGCTCTCGAAACCGCGCAGGCTTAGCGATCCGTTCTGAAGGTGCGCATCCATCCGAGACGTGACGCTGAAACGCGCGTAGCCGGAAGGCATGGCCGCTAGCATCTTCTCGGCCGGCAGCATTTGGAGCCGGTTCAACAGCGCTGGCGATCCCAGCGCCAAAGCTTCCACTTGGTCCAGTATTGCGGCCAGATGCTCGGCTGCGCGGGTGAGCATCTCGAGTTGCCGCCGGGTAATAAACTGAGGGCGCAGAACAGGCGAAACCAGCCGCCCGGAGTCGATCAAGCCGCGCTGGCGCATCTGCTCCTGAAGTTCCTCGGCCCAAGCCAGGTCGTGGTAACCTGTTTGCTCGAAGAGCTTGTGATAGCGGGCTATTGCCTCGCCAAGCTGCGCCATTCTCTTTGCTTTCTTGAACCTCAGTATGGCATGGAGAGCGCAATTTTCTAAGAAATGGAACCCGAAATGTTCCCAGTACTTTCCACTCGGAAGTGGTTGGTGATAGAGGTATTAGCATGCCTGATGCTTTGGAAGTGACCCCCCAGGAGGCCTCGCGCCTGATGAATGGAGATCAGGCGCTGCTAATCGATATCCGTGAGCCGGAGGAGTTTGCAACTGCCCGCATTGACGGTGCCCGGCTGATCCCCATGCAGGCGGTACCGGCGGAGCTGCAAAAGCTCGAGGGCTGGGCCGATGAAGCAACGCTGCTCGTTTTCTGCCATCACGGCGTGCGCAGCTTGCAGGTGGTTTCCTGGCTGCGTGAGCATGGGATCGAGAACTGCTACAGCGTCGCTGGCGGCATCGACCGCTGGAGCCGCGAAATCGATTCCAATGTCCCCCGCTATTGAACAGCCGATTTGAAACTACAGCGCCGTTACCGGGGTCATTTCCCGCCGCGTTTGACCGGAGCGGCCCAATTCGCGGAACTTTCGCGCCCGTTCGGTAATAGCCGAATAATTGCGTTCCGTAATCGACTTACTATCCACCAGTTCGCTTCCCATCCCCACTGCCATGGAACCCGCCGCGAAAAACTCGGCAACCGTATCCAGGTTGACTCCGCCCGTGGGGAATAGCTCGATTTGTGGCAAGGGTGCCTTCAGGGATTTGATGTATTTCGGCCCGCCCAGAGCATTGCAGGGGAAGACCTTTACCGCGTCCGCTCCCGCTTCCCATGCATTCAAGACTTCGGTGGGCGTCAAGCCCCCGGGAAAGACCGGTTTCGCATAGCGGCGCGCCATCTCAATGGTCTTGATGTTCAGTGCCGGTGTCACGATGAAGTTCGCTCCGGCGAGAATGCAGGCCCGAGCTGTTTCCGGATCGAGCACCGTGCCGGCTCCCAGCAATACTTGATCGCCATAGCGCTCCGCCACGCTCGCTAACGCTTTAAGAGCGTTTTGCACCGTCATGGTGATCTCGACGCAGTCGATGCCGCCCTCGCGCAGCGCTTCCACCGCCGCAATCGCCGTCTCGGCATCGGGAGTGCGAACGATCGGAACTATGCGAGTCTCTTTAATCCAAGCCAGAATTTGCGCGCCGGTCATGAATTTGTCGTGGTTTTGATCTTTTTCTTCAATTTCAGATTGAGCTTCACTAGTCTTGTGGCTATCGAAAACGCTGACAGTCTTGCGCGGACTGGTCATGCCGTTCGCCTCGGCGCGCAATTCGTAATTGACATCGGTACTCAGGCCGAAGAAGTGGTACTGCCCGTCATTTTGCCCGATATAGGAGCGGATCTGAAGCGTTTTGGTGTCTTTCAACAGAACGATAGCGCCGGGAACCGGTGCGCCCTTCGCATCCAAAACAGCGCCCTCAATGGAGCGCGTGGTGGGAGTGCCAGGGGGACCGATTACCGGGGCTTGCGCCTGCGGACGGGCGCTCGGCGCGAAGGCAACCACCAAAACCAGAGCGGCCAGGCATTTCACAACGGGAAGCTCACGCCGGATCCTCATAGCACCGGCTCAATGCCAGTCTTCTTCCTCCTCCTTCTCCTCTTCTTCGTCGTCCTCGTCGTCCTCATCGTCCTCGTCAAAGTCGAATGCTTCATCGTCATCTTTGGCCGCGCCTTCCGGCTCGAGTTCAACGGGGTTCACGCTGGCGACAGTTAATGCAGCTCCGCACTCGTCGCAGGAGAGGATGTCGCCTTCGTCTAGTTCTTCTTCTTCGACGTCAATGGCGGCGTCACATTTGGGGCAACTGACCATAAATCTCCCTTTTCTTTTGGGCCTACACGCCCGAATGGATCATCCGTGCTGCGGAACTGTTACATCGCGCAATTGCTGGTCGTATGCAGCCAATTCCTCCCCCGATACGGTCACTAGAGTTTTGTCCATATCTTCGGAGGTTTCGATCATGTGCTTTAGATGCGCCGCGGCCAGGCGCATGCATAGCGGATCCGTCAGCTTACGGCCGCGTTGAACGGTCAGGCGAAGTAGTTCAGGATGCGGTAGCGCGATAACCTTTTCTTCCGTAGCGCCATTATCCGGGGTGACGAAAAATTTGACGTCCACCGTGTCCGCGTGCCGTATGGAAATGCCGGTCTGAAGCCATCGAAACTGCACTTTCCACATGTGTCCAAACGGGTCCGGACCCGCCTCAAACAGGCGGCTCGCGTCACTCATGACCCGATGCTAGCATGCGCAAAAAGCTTAAAGCGCTGTCGAGCGCTGGCCCACCAGCGACAGCAGTTCATTGCGAGTTTCTTGATTCTCGCGAAAGGCGCCTAGCATGGCGCTGGTGATCGCGCCCGAATGCTGCTTCTCCACCCCCCGCATCATCATGCAGAAATGCCGCGCTTCGCAGATGACCGCGACGCCTCTGGGATTTAGCAATTCCTGCAGCGTTTCGGCTACTTGTTGTGTCAACCGCTCCTGAATCTGCAGGCGCCGGGCGAAGACATCCACGATTCGCGGGATCTTGCTGAGGCCGATCACTTTTGCATCCGGCAAATAAGCCACGTGCATTTTCCCGAAGAACGGCAGCATGTGGTGTTCGCACATGCTGAAAAATTCGATATCCCGAACGATCACCACTTCGTCGTACTTCACATCGAACAAGCGCGCCATTGACGATTTTGCGCAGATCCGCGGAATAACCGCTGGTGAGATAACGCAGCGCTTTTTCGGTCCGCTCGGGTGTGCGCGCAAGCCCTTCGCGTTCCGGATCTTCACCTAGCGCGCGCAGCACTTCTTCAATGTGCGGAGCGATAGCGATCTGTGGCGCTTTGGCCTGAAACTCGATCACGGAGCTCTTCTTTTTCACTTTATGCATGAGCTGTCACCATTTCTTCACTACGCGGACCGTTCCGATTAGCCGTGCCCAACACCACTTCGAACCCGTTGCGGTCAGTTTCTTGAATGTGCACCCGGTGCAAACGCGCGGAACCGTTGCCCAGGTAAGCATCCCAATGCTCCTGAAGCAGATCCGCAATCACCAGTGCAATGTTTTCAGTTGTCGGAACAAGGTTCGAAAAACGGGGCACATCCAGGTTGATGTTGCGAAATGCAAACAGCCGCAGAACTTGCTCTTCCACCAGCCGGTCCAGCTTCGTCAGCCGGCAAAATCAGGCCCGTTGTGGGATCCACTTCGCCCGCCGGCGCTAACTTCCAAAATATAGTCATGTCCGTGGCCAAAAGGGTTGTTGCACTTGCCGTAAAGGCGTGCGTTCTCCGCCGCGCTTAGATCGGACGAGTGCAAGCGGTGTGAGGCGGAAAATCGATAGCGGCGCGTCACGCTAATCATGCAGCGCGAACCTCGCGAGTCACGTCAACATACAGATCGGCGGTTTCGTACAGCCGTACTTTGGCCAGACGAGCATGCGAATTTTTCAAGCGCCAGTCTAAACGGCGCCAGATCTCACCAGCCACATTCTCGGTGGTCGGAATTACCTCGCCAAACGGTGAAACTTCGAAGTTCAAAAAGCGGTGATCCATGGGCGCGACCACTTCTTGCTCGAGCAGTTCCTTCAGTTCCTTCAGGTCGATCACCATGCCCGTGATCGGATCGGGATCGCCTTCAATCGTGACCTCTAGAACGTAATTATGCCCATGGCCGTTCGGATTAGCGCCTTCCCCAAATAAGCTCGCGGTTCTCCGCATCGCTCAATTCAGGGATGCGGCAAACGTGAGACGCTGAAAACTCCGCTTTACGGGTAACGAACATGGCCGTTTATTGGATGTCTTAACGCCGCCGTTGGATACTGTAATTATCCGGCATCGTGAACACCAACAACGCGCTGCGTGCGCTTCTCGCCACCTTGACCCTGCTCTTTATTGGGCTTATCGGCTTCAGTTTGCGGGATACATCGGCCAAAGAAGGCGGCCAGGCGCCCGATTTTTCCATCACCACCGACGAAGGTAGGCGCGTAAGCCCCACCTCTTTCGGAGGCAAGGTGCTGGTCCTGAACTTCTGGGCGACCTGGTGCGCGCCTTGCATCCAGGAGATTCCGTCTCTCGATCAGTTTCAGAAGCAGTTTGCCAAAGTCCGGCGTCGTGGTGGTGGCAATCAGCATCGACAAGAACGCGCGGAAGTATCGTGATTTCCTCGATCGAATTCATGTCTCCTTCGACACCGGACGCGATCCCAATGCGGATATCAGCGGAAAATACGGCACGTTCCAATATCCGGAAAGCTACATCATCAAGGATGGGCGCGTGCTGAGGAAGTTTCCCAATGCCGAGGACTGGGTCAGTGACGATATGACGCGCTACGTCCAAAGCCTGCTCTGACCCGCTATGGCGATCCAGTCCCAAGTTCTTAGCTGAGATCGAGTCGCAAATCGGCAAGAACGCGAGTGCTGTCGCAGCCCGGCGATCTGAAGCTCTACGAATACGACGGCGGCGTGGACAAATCCCTGCCGGAGGTGGTCGTGTTTCCGCGCACCACCGAAGACGTTGTCGCTCTGGTGAAACTTGCTCAGCGGCACAATCTGGCTATCGTCGGCCGCGGCGCTGGCACCGGTCTCAGTGGCGGCGCAATTGCCCGCGCGGGCGGCATGATCATCTCGTTCGCGCGAATGAATCGCATTCTCGAAATCGATATCGAGAACGAGCGCGCCCTCGTTCAGCCCGGCGTAGTGAATCTCGATATCTCGCTCGCCGTTCAGCCCTTCGGATATTTCTATGCTCCCGATCCCTCCAGCCAGCGCGCCTGCACCATCGGCGGGAATGTGGCTGAGAACGCCGGTGGCCCGCACACGCTCGCGTATGGCGTCACGACCAACCATGTTGTCAGTCTGGAGGCAGTGCTGCCGGATGGCACCGTGATCGAAGCCGGCGGCAAGGAGAACGATGTTCCCGGCTACGATCTCGTCGGCCTGCTTACCGGATCCGAGGGCACCATGGCTTTAGTCACCAAGATCGGCGTGCGATTGATGCGCCAGCCCGAAGCGGTCAAGACCATGCTGGCCATCTACAACTCCAGCGATGAGGCGGGAAACACCGTCGGCGCATTAACCGCGCAAGGGATCACGCCGGTCGCTCTCGAGATGATGGATGGGCCCATGCTCAGGATGGTCGAAGCCGCGACACACGCCGGCTATCCGTTGGATGCAGCGGCGGTGTTGTTGATCGAAACCGAAGGCTTGGTCGAAGCGGTCGAGGAGCAGGCGTCGGAAATCGAAAAGGTTTGCCTGGCTTGCGGAGCCCGCCACGTGCGTGTCGCCAAATCGGCTGCGGAACGCGATTTACTTTGGAAAGGCCGCAAGAATGCCTTTGGAGCCATCGGTCGCGTCAGTCCCACCTATTATGTCCAGGATGGCGTGGTGCCGCGAACCCAGATTGCCCGCACGCTCCGCGCCATCGAAGAGATCGGCAACAAATACGGGATCGCCATCTGCAACGTTTTTCACGCCGGCGATGGCAACATGCATCCCATTCTGCCGTTTGATCCGCGTAAGCCGGGCGATCTCGAGCGAGCGCAGCAGGCCGGAGAGGAAATTCTCGAATTCTGCATCTCTGTGGGCGGATCCATCACCGGCGAGCACGGGGTGGGCATGGAAAAGATGGAGCTGATGTCGCACCTGTTCTCGGAAGACACGCTCGAGTTGATCAAGCGCTTCAAATCGCTGTTCGATCCGGGTTGCTGCTTCAATCCAGGAAAGCTTTTGCCCACCGGCAAAGGATGCTTAGAGATCCGGCAGGTCCCTGGTATGATTCTCTGATTTTGCTTCACCCCCGGAAATCAAAACCCAACCGCCGCATTCCTTCCATAATGCGATTGCGAATTTCCGTTACCTCTTCCGCGCTCATGGTGTGGTCGAGCGCGCCTGCCTCCAGGTGATACGAGACGCTCTTCTCGCCCTGCGCCAAAGGCGGCCCATCGTATTGCCGGATAAAATCGATCAAAGCCAGATCGGGTCCGGCCAGTTTCGTCAGTTCATCCTGAATGCGCGCCACGGGCGTGTTCATCTGCGTCACGACAGAAAGGTCGAAGCCGCTGGTCGGATATTTGCGCAGCGGTATATATTTCTGCACGCGCCTCTCAGCCAGTCCTTCGGCCGCTTGCAAATCAACGTCGAGCAGCACCGCGCGCCCTTCGATTCCCTCGGATTCCAGCACTAAAGGATGAAGCTCAAACAACCGTCCGATCACCGCTCCGCCCCACTGAATTTCGGCTGTTCGCGCCGGATGCTCATAAGCGCGCGCCTCCGCTGCCGTTGTCCGAGCCAACGGAAATAGGCACTCCACCACGCGCTTCATCTCAAAAAAGTCTTGCTCATCGGCGTGCGCATTGTAGAGCGCGGCGGCTGCATGGGTCACCTCTCGCGGCAGATCCGTACCCGCATTCGGATGAATCTCGTCGCCGATCTCAAACAGACGGAACTCCGGATAGTGCCGGACGTTGCTGACGATGTTCTTGTATAAACCCGGCAGCAGGCTACGCCGCAGATGCGTCAGCTCAGACGCGATTGGATTTCTTACGGCAATATGGTCGCCGATACCCAGCGCAAATTTACTGACGTCGGCTTCGTTGATGAACGAATAATTGTACACTTCCGTGAAGCCCTGCGCCGCAAATTGCCCGCGAACTTGCCGGAGATACGTGCGGATCGGATTCGATGGCGGCACGACAGACGCCACCAGCGGAGCCGTGGGCGTAATCTCGTCGTACCCAACCATGCGCCCGATCTCTTCCACCAGATCGTCTTTCAACGCAATGTCCTTCGTCGCCCGCCACGTGGGCACCGTGATAGTCAGTAGGCCAGGTGCAGTTTCTCGTGCTTCGAAACCCAGCGCCCGCAGTATTTCGCCGGCACGTTCCTGGCTCACCTCCTTGCCCAGCTTCCGAACCACGAAGCTCATAGGCAGAACGATGGGTTTCGCATGCGGCATGGGACCGCGGTTATCAGCAACGCCTCCGGCAACAAGAATGCCCGGACAGACTTGCCGGAAAAGTTCGATTGCCCGAGCTAAACCACGAATCGTATTCTCCGCGTCGAGCGATTTCTCGAATCGCATAGACGCATCGGTTCGCAGTTTGTGGCGGCCGGAGGTCAGCCGTACGCTAGAAGCCTGAAAATTCGCGCTCTCTAGAACGACACGCGTGGTTGTCTCGGAGATCGCGCTATCTGCTCCGCCAATCACTCCCGCCAGCGCGATAGCGCCTGCGGCATCCGCGATCACAAGATCGGCTTCGGCCAAGCTATACGTTTCGCCATTGAGTGCGCGCAGACGCTCGCCCCGCTGCGCCGTACGCACGAAAATCGTGTCGCCCGCCAGCTTATCCGCATCGAAGGCGTGCATCGGCTGCGGCAGCTCGGCCAACACGTAATTTGTTACGTCGACAATGTTGCTGATCGGATTGAGACCGATACTTTCCAGACGCGCTTGCAGCTCGAGTGGTGAAGGCGCGACCTGAACGCTTTCGAAAACCAGCGCGCTGTAACGCGGGCACAGATTGTGGTCCGCGATATCAATCTTAATCGGCGCATCGCCTTGCGGCAGAAGTTCCGTTTTGACCGGGTCTCGCAATCCACGGCCCGTAATCGCCGCGACCTCCCGAGCCATTCCATAGTGGCCCCACAAATCGGGGCGATGAGTCAAGCTCTTGTTGTCGATCTCAATTATCCAATCAGGCGAAAGGCCGGAGAGGCGCTCCCCTACCGGCTCAATGCCCTCGCACTCGGCCGTCTTCATCGTGATGACGCGCTGTAACTCCGCCGGCTCGGTATTCAGCCCCGGCACAAGCTCAGCGATCCACTGATATGAGAACTTCAACTGACGTTCCTTTTCATTCGAGAGCGGATAGGTGGAATCAAAACTGCGTCAGAAAGCGCAGGTCTCCGCCTTGCAGTTGACGTATATCGTCGATGCCGTACCGCATCATTGCCAATCGAGTAAGCCCCAGGCCGAACGCAAAACCACCCCACTCTTCCGGATCGATGCCGCTCATGCGCAACACGTTGGGATGCACTAACCCGCACGGCAGCAACTCCACCCAACCGCTCTGCTTACATACCGGACACCCCTGGCCATCGCAGATCAGGCAGTGAATGTCCAGCTCGAAACCCGGTTCGACAAAAGGAAAATAGCCGGGACGCAGACGCACCATCGTCTCGCGCTTGAAAATCGAGCTCAGCAGCGTCTTCATAAAGTAAATGAGATTCGCCACTGAGACTTCCCGGTCCACCATCATTCCTTCCAATTGATAAAAAGTGTGCTCATGCGAGGCGTCAACCTCTTCGTTGCGAAACACTCGCCCCGGCGCGATCATGCGGAACGGCGGCCGCAATTTGCGCATGCCCCGCACTTGGACCGGCGACGTATGGGTGCGCAGCAAATGCCCGTTCGAAAGCCAGAAGGTATCCTGCATGTCGCGCGCGGGATGACTCGGCGGAATATTCAAGGCATCGAAATTGTGTTCTTCTGTTTCGACTTCCGGTCCATCCAGCACTGCGAAACCGAGTGAAGTAAACAGGTCTTCAATTTCCTGCTGAAGCTGCGTGACCGGATGCAGGCTACCCGGACGCACGCCCGGCGCGGGCAGCGTAACGTCGATCCATTCTTTGGCCAGGCGCTCTGCCAGATCGGCTTGTTCAAAGCGCCTCTTCTTCTGCTCGTAATCCGTTTCAAGATCTTGCTTGACCGAGTTGAGCAGCTTCCCCACCGCCGCCCGCTCTTCGGGCGCCAGCTTGCCGAATTCCTTGCTGATTTGCGCCAGCGCGCCTTTTCGCCCCAGCGCCGCAACCCGTGTTTCCTCGAGTTCTTCTAGCGATCTCGCCCCGGCAAAGGCCGCCAATGTGGCGCGCCGCAGCTCTTCCAGTTTTCCCTCCAGCGCCATTCTGCTTACTGCAGTTTCGCGCCGAGCTCTTCCAGCAGCGCCGCGACTTCCTGGTGTCCTTTCGATAGCGCCAGATCCAGCGCGCCTTGATTATTCGAAGCGCGCGCGTTCACGTCGGCGCCATTGGCCAGCAGCACCTCCACCATCTCGCGATTCCCCGATTGCGCAGCCGCGTGCAGCGCCGTCCAACCGCCTTCTTGGCGGGCATTCACATCCGCGCCGCGTTTCACCAGCAAATCGACAATCTTGATTTGACCCCCCGCCGCGGCTGCATGCAGCGGAGTGTTCTTCATCGCGTTCGTCGAGCGCGAGTTGACATCTGCGCCTCGATCGAGCAGCGCATTCGCTAAATCGGCTTGCCCAAAGAACGCGGCCAAATGAAGCGGTGTCCAGCCGTCGGGACTGTTTGCCTCTAATTGCGATGGATCGCGGTCAATTTGATCCAGCACCGCCGTCTCGCGCCCCGCCACGCACGCGTTAAAAAGGTCCAGCTTTGGATTCAGGCCCAAAAGATACTGCGCCGTCTCCTCTTGCCGGTAGTATTTCGCCAACAGGAATGCGCTTTGACCCGCTTCATTGGTGGCATCCAGCAGCGATGCATCTTCTGCCAATGCGTTCCGCACCGCCCCAAGGTCGCCCGCGCTTCACTTGCTCTTGAAAAGATTTCAGGTCAACCATGCTCAGGCCGCGGGAAGAAACACTTGATCCGTCTTATTCAATTCCCAATCCAGGTGATTGATGTAAAACAGCAGGATCTCGCGCTGGTACTTACTCTGCAAATTCGTCGAAGACGCGTTTCTGCCAGCCTTCCGCCAGGTATTGCTGTGGGTTCAAGTCCTTATCGAAAAAACCCTGCTCGTTCGGAATCCCCAGGAAATTCAGGATATCGATAATCATGTCCAGGTGAGACAACAGAAACACCTGGCTCAGGTCCGTGGCGAACTCTTCTTCACCGCCTTCAATCCGCGCCCAAAATTTCGGCTCGGCTTTGCGCAATGACTCTGAGTTCAGCTTCACCAGGCGAGCTCTCATCTTAAACCGCTCGTATATCTGGTAGGTCTTCAGCTTTCCAATCGAGATGCCGCGCACTAGCTGATGGAAGATGTCGGGACCAAGCGCCAGGAAGACGCCGCACATCTGCATTGTGCCAAGCGTAGCATAGGAATCGCTGCCGAATCGCGCGCAGGACGCCTTCAAGTCAATGATTTTTAAGGGCGTTCTAACGCTGCGATACAATCGGGAGTTTTGGGCAGGTGCGGCCAAACTCATGAGTAATTTGATTGTGCTCGGGGCGCAATGGGGCGACGAGGGGAAAGGCAAAATTGTCGACCTGCTCTCCGATAAGTTCTCCGCTGTCGCCCGCTATCAGGGCGGCCACAACGCCGGACATACGGTCTTCATTGGCGAGCAAAAATTCGTCCTCAAGTTGATCCCCAGCGGGATTCTACGCCCCGGTGTTCTGGCGGTGATCGGCAACGGCGTGGTCATCGATCCCGCCGCGCTTCTCGAAGAAATTTCAGGTCTCGAAGCTGCGGGAATTGACGTCAAATCGCAGCTCAAGATCAGCAATCGCGCGCATGTGATCTTCCCCTTCCATCGCACCATCGAGAAAATTTCAGAAGGCCGCGAGAACCGTATCGCCATCGGAACCACTTCGCGCGGAATCGGCCCGTGTTATGAAGACAAGATCGCCCGGCGCGGCATTCGCGTTGCGGATTTTGTCGATCCCGATTTCGACGACCTGTATTGTGCTCTTGCCGAAGACAAGCAGTTGATCGCCAACGCCTTTCAGATTGCGGATCCCGGCGATTTTCAGGAAATTCTCGATCGCTACAAGGAATTCGCGGAACAGATCCGGCCCATGGCTTGCGACACCTCGCACCTGCTGAACGAATTGATTCGAGAGGGAGGCAGCGTTTTGTTTGAAGGCGCGCAAGGCACCATGCTCGATATTGATTTCGGCACCTATCCGTTTGTCACCAGTTCCAGCGCCGCAGCCGGAGGAGCGTGTACCGGAACCGGCGTTCCACCCACCAAGATCGACGGAATCATCGGCGTGTCGAAGGCTTACATCACTCGCGTGGGCGCAGGTCCGTTTCCTTCCGAAGATCTCACTGAGCTGGGTGAGCACATCCGCCGCACGGGCAACGAGTACGGCTCGGTCACTGGCCGCCCGCGCCGCTGCGGTTGGTTCGATGTCCCGCTGCTGCGCTATACCGCGGAAGTGAACGGTTTCGACAGCCTAATCATTACGAAACTGGATGTTCTGGACGAGCTCGATGAGGTGCCCGTCTGCGTCGGCTACGAAGTCGGTGGAAGCGTCGTGACGCTGATGCCCGCCAGCACCCTGCGCATGGAAGCGATCAAGCCCATCTTTGAACGGCTGCCCGGTTGGAAGCAGTCCACGCGCGGCATCACCAGCGTCGCGGATCTACCCTCCCGAGCCAAGCAGTACCTGGATTTCCTCGAAGAAAAGACTGGGGTAGAGGTGGGCTCAGTTTCCAACGGCCCGGAACGAAACGAGACCATCATTTTCCCAGGCTCGAAGCTGGAAAAGCTCCTGGGCTAGCCATCGGCGCACCGGACATCGTCCGAAGATTACTCGCCCATTCTCCCCACTACCAAGTTTCTGATCCGCGTCGCAGGAAGGTGCGGGCTAGGCATTGGAGCGCCATGGGCTCCCATTAAATGCGTAGACCCCGCTAGATAAGAGCGGGGCCTGCGACTCACCGGAGCAGAAAGGAGGCTCCAGTTATGGACCTCTTAATGGTACTCGCCTTCGTGATCCTTCTGCGACGGCGGCGGACCAAGCTCAAGATCGAAATCGATCTGTAGCGTAATCCGGAGGGATCGGCACGCACGCCGGTCCCTCATGACCATGTTACCAGCAAAACGCTGCCCTCAGGCCGGCACATACCGCTTGATCGAGATGTCCCGCGCGTGCTCCCTCGTTTTCGCTACGTCGTAGGCCAGTTGCATGCGGAGAAGGTGGTCCATATCCGGGCCGAACGCCTTTTCGATACGCAGGGCCATTTCCGGTGTCAGTGCGGCTTTGCCGTGCAGAAGATCGGAGAGCGTTGCACGGCGGACTTTCAAAATCTCCGCCGCCTTCGATACGCTGAGGCCAAGTGCCTCGACAATCTCGGTCTTGATCAGGTCGCCCGGATGGGGCGGATTCTTCATCGGCATTGCAGGCCTCCTAGTGGTAGTCCATCAAATCAATATCGCTGGCGGTGTTCATCTTTTCGTCGTACCGGAAAACCAACCGCCAATTTCCCGTGACGGCAGGCTCCGCCTTTAGGCGCCCTTCTGGTGACGGGAGGGAGGTGCCCAAAGCGGAGGGCCAGAGCTTGCCATTCGCCTCGGCAATTCCAGTATGTACGGTTGCGCCGTACACGTCAACACTCTTTTGTTGGGAGGAAAAGCCCCCCGGTTTACACTCATTCAAAGGCATTCCGTCCCGCAACTCCTCATGTCAGAAAACCGCAATTGGATCGATATTTCCGTGCCGCTCCACACCGGAATGGTGCATTGGCCCGGCGATCCGGAGCCACTCTTCGAACGAATCTCCGAAATGAAGCACGGCGCCGACGCCACCGTCACCTTATGCCGCATGACCGCGCATACCGGCACTCATATGGATGCGCCCTGCCATTTTCTGGAGGGCGGTCGCGGCATCGATCAGTTTCCCCTCGAAATCGGAATCGGTGTCGCGCGCGTGATTACCATCCCCGCAAACGCATCCACCATTGGTCGCGGTGAATTGCAAGATAAGGGCATTCAGCGCGGCGAACGCATCTTGCTGAAAACCCGAAATTCAGCCAAGCGCTGGGACGATCTTGACTTCCAACCTGATTTCGTCGCGATCGATTCGTCCGGCGCGGAATTCCTCGCCCAAACCGGCATTGCGCTTGTCGGCGTCGATTATCTCTCGGTAGGCGCGTTCGAGGCCGACGGAGTCCAAACTCATCAACTTCTTTTGAGGGCCGGCATTTGGATCGTCGAAGGTCTCGACCTTTCAACAGTCAGCGATGGCGCGTACGAATTGGTCTGCCTGCCGCTCCGCATCCAGGGATCCGATGGCTCTCCAGCCCGGGTGGTTCTTCGCCCCACATAAGCACAATCGACGCTCCATGCGATACAATGAAACGCTTCACATACGGTCTGGCATAGGCCGAAGGAAACTCAATTATGGCACTCACGGCAAAGACTCGACGCGTCGGAAATGTAGCAATCGTAGACCTCAGCGGGAAGGTCACCCTGGGCGAGAACACCGGTATTTTGCGGGAAGAACTACGCTCCCAGCTTTCCCAAGGAAACAAGAACATCATCTTGAACATGAAAGATGTCAGCTATGTAGATAGCGCCGGACTCGGTGAGTTAGTCGGCGTCTACACCACGGCAACCAATCAGGGCGGCGCTGTGAAATTGCTGCACCTGCAGGGCAAGATGAAGGATCTGATGCAGATCACCAAGCTCCACACCATCTTCCCGGCGTATGAAGACGAGCAGCAGGCCGTAGCTAGCTTCGGCGCTTCAGCCAGCGCCTAAGCTGCTCTAGTTGCGCGCCGGCCTGACCCGATAATCGCTCGCGCCCCACATATTCACAACTCGGCACATCTCGAACAGGCGTGATCGCGCCCTCTCGCCAATCCGCTCCGTCAGCGTCGTTCGATAGCTCGGCGTATTGGACCGCTCAAACGTCGCGCCCCCCATATCCTGATCGGGTAGATTTGTCGTCGCAATCAGCGGCTTCTGCTGATTGCATCTGTAAGTGATAATCGCTGTCACGGTATCTTCCACCCAATCGGTAACGCGATGCGCGCCCAGATCGTCCAGCAGCAGGATCTCGGTTTCCAACGCCACCCGATACGCTTCCCGGCTGCTCGTTCCCAGCGTCTCGCTATACCCGGCGCGAATGCGGTCAAGTAAATTCTGGTAATCGAAAAAAATGCCTTCGTAGCCGCGCGAGATCAGCATCCGCAGCGCCGCTACCGCCAGGTGAGTTTTGCCGACCCCCGGGGGTCCCACCAGCAGAAGCCCAAGCTTTCCCGCCTTGAACGGAAAATTGCTGGCGTAGCCGTTCACCTCAAACATCGCCCTTTTCAGGCTGCGCTCCAAGAGCGGATTGTCTTGCGGCACGGAGAAGCTGTCGAAGGAGGCCCGCCGATAATTCTCCGGTATCTGCGCGCGATTGTGAAGTTCCTCCGCGCGTTGCTTCCGCGACACACGCGCATCGATCTGCCGCCGAAATGCCTTCCGTTTCGGCAACCACCCACCCAGTGCCGCCGCATAATTTACAATCCGGCTTTGCCATATCTGCTGTCTACTCGACCACAATCAATGTCTCACCTGCCGTCACCGTCGCGCCTTCGCTCACGAAAATCCGCGCAATGATTCCGTCTTTAGGAGATTTCATTTCGTTCTGCATTTTCATCGCTTCCACCACGATGACGCCCTGCCCGGCTTGAACTTTCGCCCCAACTGCCGCCACAACTTTGATGACTTTGCCCGGCATTTGTGCCCGGATTTCCATCGGACCCGCGGCCGCAATTTTTTTGCTCTTGCCGCTCCGGTCGCGCGCGTCCGCGACTGCAATGATGTGCCGTTCCGTGCCGGCCCACACTTCCAGGTCTTCCCCTCGGCGCTGCTACCCGCACCGTAAAGCTCTTCTGCCCAAGCAGCACCGAATAGACGCCCGCCGCGATTTCGGCAACCGACGCGCTCCCGGCCTCCCCAACCGCCCCTTCCAGCGCGTATTCACAGTCCCCGCCATTCAACCGGATATCGAGCGAGTAGTTCTCGCCATCCAGTTCGATGCGCAGCTTCAACGCAGCAGTCCTCGCCTTCCTTCAGCGCGCCAGGCGTTCGCTGTGGCAAGCGTATTCTCGGCTTTTTTCGGGCCTGCGGCCGCGGTGTACGCGGCGGCGAGTACCGAAGCCACCACCCCCGATCGATCTTTCTCGATTTCCCCGCGCCGCTTCATGAACTCATCCAGAAAACCGGTGTGAAGTTCGCCGGCGCGGAATTCGGCGTCGGTCATGATCTGTTCAAACAGCGGCAGATTGCTCGTGATTCCCAGCACCCGGTACTCAGCCAGTGCGCGCCGCATGCGTTGAATCGCTGCCGTCCTCGTTTCGCCCCACACCGCCAGCTTCGCCAGCAAAGGATCGTAATCGATCGGAACCGTCCATCCCGCGAACACGCCGCCGTCCACGCGCACGCCCGGACCGCTCGGCTCCACATATTGCGCAATGGTGCCGGGGCTGGGGAAAAAGTTGTTTTCTGGATCCTCGGCATAGACCCGGCACTCAATCGCAGAGCCGCTCCAGCGGATATCTTCCTGCTCGAGCGTCAAGCGTTCGCCCGCCGCAATACGTATCTGCCACCGAACCAGATCCAGTCCCGTTACCCATTCCGTCACCGGATGCTCCACTTGCAGCCGCGTGTTCATCTCCAGGAAATAGAATTGGCCGCTCTGATCCGCCAGAAACTCCAGTGTTCCGGCGTTCGAATAATTCGCCGCGCGAGCGATCCGCAGAGCCGCTTCGCCGATCTCCTCCCGCAGCTGCGGCTTGGCAAGCACCAGCGGCGATGGCGATTCCTCAATTACCTTTTGATGCCGCCGCTGAATCGAGCATTCGCGTTCTCCCAGGTGAATCAGATGTCCGTGCTCGTCTCCCAGCACCTGCGCTTCGATGTGCCGCGGCCGCTCGATCAGTTTCTCGAGATAGACTTCGCCCGAGCCGAACGCGCGTTCCGCTTCACTCGAAGCCGCCCGCATGGCGCTTTCTAATTCAGCTTCGTTGTCGACGCGCCGCATGCCCTTACCGCCTCCGCCTGCCGCCGCTTTCAGCAGCACCGGATAGCCGATGCCCGCCGCTGTTTCCCGCGCTTCCGCGTAATCGCGAATCCCCTGCTCCGTGCCAGGGACAACCGGCGCCCCCGCTTGCAATCGCTAAACGCCGAGCTGCAGTCTTCGATCCCATCTGCTCGATCGCCTGCCACGAAGGACCGATGAACTTAATACCCGCCTCGCTACACGATCTTGCGAACGCCGCATTCTCGCTCAAAAATCCGTAGCCGGGATGAATCGCTTCCGCGCCTGTCCGCCGGGCTGCCTCCAGGATGCGTTCGCCCACAAGATAGCTTTCCGACGAAGCGGCAGGTCCAATCGCGACTGCTTCATCGGCCATCTGAACATGCAGCGAACGGCGATCCGCTTCTGAAAAAACAGCGACGCTGCGGATTCCCATCTCCCGCAATGCGCGGATCACCCGCACCGCGATCTCGCCCCGGTTCGCGACGATTACTTTCTGAAACAACGTTCCTCAGACCTCGAACAACGTTGTACCAAACCGCCTCGCAACTGCCATACCCGCGGTCAGGCTTGCGCAATATCGGTTTGAGCGAAATCCTTGCCCGTGAAAAGTAGCGGCATGTCAGAAACCGACGCGATCGCGTACGACATGCAGTCCCCGAAGTTCAAAGCGGCGGGATGCCGGCCACGTCCGAACACCAGCAAGGCAGTCACCGCCGCATCCAGGTGTTCCTCGCTGAAAGGCACCATCTCAGTTTGCAGGCGGCGCAAAAACGCAAAGACCATAGGACGTGCATCCTGGCCGATCCGTGCGGTTAGTACCATCGCCGCCTCTAGCACCGTCGGAACTCCCACGACTATGATTGCAGCAGCGTCAATTTTGTCGATCAGTTGTTCATGGCCTGGTTCCCGCAGGTGAATTGCCACGATAGCGGAGCTATCCAGAACCATGCCTCAGTACCCTTCCGGACCATATCCCAGGATCTGATCTTCTTCCTCACGGCTTATCACCCGTCCCAACTCGCTCGCCGGTATGACGGGCCACACGTTTCGCGCCAAATAATCGCGGAGGCTCCTCCGGCCGCCAACCTTGTGACCTTGAGCTTGCAGTCGGCTCCGGCGTTCTATCAGGGCTCGCCGAATAGCTTCCGTCTTGGTCTCCTGCGTGAGGCTGGCCACCTCGCGGGCAAGCCTTTCCACTTCGTTATTCTTGATATTGAGCGCCATAAGGTGTAATTAGCCGATATATATACCATTCTACCTTTTGCCGCTTTCTCTATTGCCCTCGCCATCCGGGAACGTTGACGCTCTATACGGATATACGTATATTTGTATATGGAAGGCGAGCAGCTTAAGCCCGTTCGATGGGTTGGATCGTCGCGCCAGGACATCCGCTTCACGGACGCGCTCTATGTACTCCACGCTTTTCAGAAGAAATCGAAGAAAGGTATCGCGACGCCCAAAAAAGAAATTGATCTCATCCGGGAGCGGCTTGACGGCGCGGAACGCGACTACCGCAAAAGGCAGAACTGATATGAAAACCACTGGCTTCAAGAAATCCATGGGGCGGCGCGTCAGCGCAGGCAGCGGCAACGTCTTCGCCGACCTCGGCTTGCCCAATCCGGAACAGGAATTGATGAAAGCGCGGCTAACGCTGCAGATTCATCGCGTCATCAAGCAGCGCGGCTTTACGCAAGCTGAAGCGGCAAAGGTGTTGGGCATCAAGCAGCCGCACGTGTCATTGCTGATGAACAACCGCTCGGGCAGTTTTTCAGTCGGCCGTCTGATCGATTTCCTCGCCGCGCTCGGGCAAGATGTTGAAATTACCGTCAGGCCCACTCGCAAGCATCATGGCGCTCTATCCGTCATGGTCCCCTAAGCTCGGAAGCCTCAACTCAGCTCTATTCGTACCGCAGCGCTTCCATCGGATCCACTTGCGCTGCCCTGCGCGTCGGCACATACGCCGCAACTAACGCGATCGCAAGCATCACCAACCCTCCCAGCACAATCGGCCCTGGTCGATCTACCGGCAAATCTTGAATCAAGATTCGCGGCGAACTTCTTGCCCCAAAACGTGAGGAGCACCCCGATTGCCAGCCCAGCCAACACCATGCTCAGCGCCTCTGCAACCACCATCCCTGTTATGCGCGCCCGTGTCGCCCCTAGCGCCTTGCGGATCCCGATCTCTTTGGTGCGCAGTGCCACTCTGTACGCCAACAATCCGTACAGGCCAACCGCCGCAAGCAGCGCTCCCAAAGAGCCAAACAGCTCCGACAGTAGCGCCATCAGCCGCTCGGGAACAATAAATGCATCCACATGTTCGCTCATTGTCGTCACTTGCTCCATCGGAGCCGTCTTGAGCACCTCGCGCGCCGTGCGGCGAACGTCGGCTATCACGCGCGACGGTTCACTTGCAGTCCGCACCGCGAACTCCGACCATCCGTGCCACACCTGAAACGCATTCAAGTAAATTATTCGAGGCGAATCGCGCATGTCCCCATACTTCGAATCACCCACCACCCCGACAATTTCGTATGCTTCCTGGTCCCGGTCAAACCGGACATGCTTGCCGATAGGGTTTCCGTGGCCGAAATAGTAGCGCGCCATTTTCTGGTTGATCACGGCCACGCGCGAGCGATTCTGGTCATGAGCATCGAAATCTCGTCCCGCCACCAACGGAATTCCCAGCGTCTCAAAGTACTTCGGAGCCACCCAATCCTCTGCAATGATTCGGCGCTCTCCTTTCCTGGCTACGTAACCTTCTACAGTGACACTCGCCCGAGCCCCAACTCCCGAAACCGGAGTAATCCCGCTCAGCGTCGCCGAACGAACACCTGGTATGGCTTCGAGACGTGTCAGCAGTTCCTGATAGGTGCGGATCAGGCGCTCTGCGTTTAACCCGCTGCCGGACGGATCGAGTTGAAACAGCAATAGATGATCGCGGCGGAAGCCCAGGTCTATGTGCTCCAGGTTCGATAAGTATCGGGCAAACAGAATGGCGGCGCTCAATAGCGAAAATGACAACGCCACCTGTACCACTACCAGGCTCTTGCCGAAGAACCGCTGGCCCTTTGTCTCGCTGATTGCTCCTGATGCGCGCAATGAAGACGCGGAGGCGGACTGCGTGGCGCGTAATGCTGGCGCCAATCCAAACAGCGCCGTAGTGAGCAGTCCAATCGCGGCCGTGAAAAGCAACACGCTCGCATCGGGCCGCACTTCTAGCTCGATCCGTAGCAATCCCGATTCAATGACGTGCACCAGCGAGCGCGTGCATAAATATGCCAGCAAAAGTCCAAACCCGCCACCGAATGCGGACAGCAGCAGTGACTCCGTTAATCCCTGACGCACCAGGCGAAACCGGCTGGCCCCGAGGGAACTGCGCATTGCCATTTCGCTTCGCCGTGCTGACGCGCGTGCCAGCAACATATTCGCCACGCTGCTGCATGCGATCAGCAATAACAGCCCGACAATCGCCATCAGCGCCAGCAATGGTTTGGCGAAGTGGTCTCGCAATAACGAGACGCCGGCGCCTGCGGGCTGCACTTCGATGCTCCAGTTGCCAAGCGACGGATCGTCGTTAGTCTTCGCCTCTTCCTCAATCGTCTGTCGATAAAGCACTGCCATTTCGGCGCGGGCCTGTGCGATGGGTACGCCAGGTCTCAACCGCCCCACGAGTTCTAGCCACTTGTCTCTCGCCGAACGCGTCCAGCTGGGGTGATGCAGCAGCGGCTCCATCGCCACCGGTAAGCAGATATCTTGTGGAAGACCCACCTGTAAACCGAAAAACTCGCGCGCTGTGACTCCAATGATCGTTACCGGCGTGTCGTCCACAAAAATACGCCTGCCCACGATTCCAGCATCTCGATTGAAAACGCTATTCCAGTACCCCCAACTGATCACGGCCACATTCGCGGGCGAGTCCAGGCGATCGTCTTCCGGACGAATCAGCCGCCCCATTGCGGGTTTCACGCCCAAGACCGAAAAGAAGTTCCCGCTTACATACTGGCCATACACTTTCTCCACTGGACGCCCTTCGCTACGGACATGCCAACCCTGGTTAGCGTAAGAACCGGCGATCACGCCCGAAAACACGTCGTTGCGATCTCGAATGTATTGGTAGGCTTGCCACGAGAAAGCGTCAAAGTGCGCCTGGCCTGGATACTTCGTCAGCAGTTCTACAAGCTGGCCCGGGTCCCGCACGGGAAGCATCTGCAGCATGATCGTATTGATCAGGCTGAAGATCGAAGTATTCACGCCGATCGCCAGCGCCAACGACAGGATTGCCGCAGCCGTTGCGACGGGGCTCCGCCGCATCATTCGCAAACCATACCGCGTGTCTTGCCGGAATCCTTCGAATGCGTTCCATCCCCACATTTCGTTGCCCTCAGTCCTGCCGTAAAGCATGCATGGGATCTATTCTCGTTGCGCGCCGTGCCGGCATCCAGCACGCCATCGCCGAGGTGAGCAAGACCACGCCAGCCGCGCCCCAAAAACCTGCTTGATCTATATGTCCCAGCCCCACCACCACGCCGCGAAGCGCCTGCATCAAGGCGATGGCCAACGCAAATCCTATCGCCAGACCTGCCAGCACGGTCTGAAATCCTTGCCGGAAGATAAGCGCATACACATGCCCGCGAGTCGCTCCCAGCGCCATCCGTACGCCCAGTTCCTGTGTTCTCCGCGACGCCGCATACGACGAGACGCCGTAAATACCGCCGATCGACAGTATCAGCGCCAGGCAGCCAGTCAGTCCAAGCAGCAGCATAATAAAGCGCCGATCCGATACCGTATCGGTGATCAGCGATTGCATCGATGCGCTGAGTAAGACCGGCTGATCCGGGTCGACGGCGGCAATCGCCCGGCGAACTGCCTTTTCCATTTCACCGCCGGGCCGATTGCTCCTGACCACCAGGAATGATGCTGACTCAAGCGCTCCCGCGGACAAATAAACATTCGGTTGCAGCGGTCCGTCCAGCCTCGCGTTACGGACGCTCGAAACAACCCCCACCACGTGTTTCCAATTGCTCGGATTTTCCGGTGTGCAGTCCACGCAAAGTTGCTGGCCGATGGCATCGCGGCCCGGCCATAACTTCCTTGCGGCGACATCGTTCACAATCGCCGCATCGCTTGATGGCTTCATTTCTTCCTGCCGAAACCAGCGCCCCGCCGCCAGCCGCACTCCTAACGCTTGCAGATAATCCCCTCCCACAACATCGATTTCGGCGATCGCTCGATTACGTGCTTCCATCGGAGCTGATTTGCTCGCGCTGATAAATCCTCCGTGATTCTCGCCGCTGAACGGCAATGCATCGGCGGTTCCCGCGCTCGCAACTCCGGGAAGCGCGCGCACCGCATCCAGAAACTTTCCGTAAATCCTCGCCCGCTGTGCCGGCGCCGGATATCGTTCCCGCTCGGGCAGCACAACCGACGCCAGCACCCGCGATGCCTGAAACCCAGGATCGGTTCGAATCAATTCGAGGAAGCTCGCCAATAACTGGCTTCCGATCAACACCAACGCTACCGTGATCGCCACCTCGCCCATCACCAGAAAACTGCGAATCCGGTCCTGTCTTCCCGGCGCCCCTCCCCGCGTTGCTAAGTCGCGCAGCGCAATCGGTGTCGCCGAACCCGCGGATCGCAAAGCGGGCGCGATACCGAAAAGAATGCCGTTCACAACAGCCAGCGCAATCGCAAACGCCAGAATTGTCCAGTCTGCTCGTGCTGCGGCTAACCGCGGAATACTCACCGGTGCCAGCGCCGGCAAAATCCTCCATGCTGCCAGCGTCAACACGTATCCTCCCAAGCCGCCGAGTATCGCCAGCACGCAGCTCTCCGTAAGAAGTTGCCGTACGATCCGCGCACGCCCCGCCCCGATCGCCATTCGCACCGACACTTCCCGCTGCCGGGCCACTCCCCGCGCCAGCAGCAGATTTGCAACGTTCGCGCATCCGATCAGCAGGAAGATGAGAGCCCCGGCCATTAGCAACCAAAGCGCACTACCGGCGCTCCTTATAATCCGCTCCTTTATAAGCGACGCGTGGAGAGTTCGATCGCGGTTCGTACTAGGAAATTCGCGGCGCAGGGCGGAACTAATAGAAGCCAAATCCTGCTGCGCCTCGATCAAGGAAACACCGCCGCGCAAGCGAGCCACCGCACTCAGTCCGCCGCCGGTATTTGCGGGATTCATTCGCAGAGGCGTCCAGAACTCCACGTAAGGATAGGGCGTGTGCGTTGCAGCCCGCCGTAGTGGAAAGTTGAAATCCGGCGGCATCACTCCGATTACTAAGCAATCGTGGCCATTGACCTTTACAGTTTGTCCAACGATTTTTCGGTCCGCGTGAAACCGGCGCCTCCACAACCCGTAGCTCAGAATCATTTCATTGGCGTGCCCGAACTGATCCTCCTCTGGAAGAATATTCCGGCCGAGCATAGGCGACACGCCGAGTGTCGAAAACAGATTGGCCGACATCCGAATACCATAAAGCGCTTCTGGTGGTGAGGAGCCGCCTGCAAGATCGAAAACAGCATTGCCATAAATTCCCACGGATTCCAGCGTGCGCGTGCGCCGTATGATCTCCTGAGTGTCGCTCCAGAAGAGCCAATCACCCGCGCTGGAACCTTTGCTTCCGTCATCTTCGCTGCGGAGTTGCACCAATTCTGCCGGACGCTTGTAAGGCAGAGGATTCAGAAGCACCGATTTAATTGCCGTAAAAACGACCGCCGTTGCGCCCACGCTCAACGCGATTGAAACTAACGCAGTCGCTGTCAGGGAAGGCGCGCGCCGCAACAGGCGAAACGCGATCCGAATGTCCTGGAAAATTGTCTCAAGCCACACCGCTATACCCGCCAGCAATATAGCATCGAGCGGGCGATTGCGGCCGCGAATGGACAACATATATATTCAAGCAATGCAGATCGCCCCGAATCCTCTTGCGAAGAAACTTGGCATCAAGAACGGTATGCGCGCGCTGGTCATCTCCGCGCCCCCTGGATATCTTGATCTACTTGCGCCCCTGCCCGAGGGAGTTGTGATCTCCGACGCGATGCGCGGCGCGCATGAATTTGTGCAGTTCTTTGCGGTTCGCAAATCCGAAATTCAGAAGTCCGCGCCTGCTTTGCTGAAACACGCTGTCAGGGGAGCAATCGTGTGGATTACCTATCCAAAGAAAACCTCCGGCGTCGAGAGCGACCTCAGCCGCGAAGAGGTCTGGGAAGCCATGAGCGGCACGGGTTGGCGTCCCGTTTCCGCCGTTTCCATCGATCACGTATGGTCGGGCCTGCGCTTTCGGCCAACTGAAGACGTCAAATCCAAAAAGCCTTCCCCGAAATAATCCTGCGGCGGTCTGCGCGCCTATTCCCGCTCCACGCCCGATCACGCCGGTTAAAAATAAACCCGCTCCCTTCTTTTCATCGCCTTAAGCCTTAAATTTCCTCCGGTTGGCGCTTGACGCTTGCGCTCGCGTGCTAGCCTCCAACCGGGCAGAAGCGGCGGGTTAGCCGTCTTTGCCCATTTCCCTTTTCAGGAGGACCTATCTATATGACATCCCGCCAAGCCCGTCGAGAGCGCCGCGAAGCCGAGCGCAAACAGAAGAAAGCGGAATTCAAACGCTCGAAAGCCGCAGGGCACGAAGCCATTCCCGACCCGGATCCGCAGCTCGAACCGGAATTCTCCCCCGAATTCACCGTCCCGGCCAATTCCGCCCGCGCTCGCCTTTATGCCCGCATCGGGCTTCCGCCTACTGGCTTCGTTCCGCAATCCGCCGCGCCATCCTCCAAACGCGCCGAAATCAATCGCCGCAACGCCGAACATTCCACCGGTCCGCGTTCATCTGCCGGAAAGCTGGCTTCGTCTCGTAATTCGCTCAAGCACGGATTGGCCTCGGGCGAAATGATCATCCCCGGCGAAGACCGGGCCGCTCTCGAAGCTCTCCGGCGCGACCTATTAGAGGAGTATCAACCCGCCAATCCGACCGAAGCACTGCTCGTCACCGAAATGGCCCAATCGTTCTGGCTCACCCAACGCGCCATTCGCTTCCAGAATGAATGCTTTACCGAAAATGGCGTTGATGAAAAACGCCTCGCATTATTTCTGCGCTAT
This sequence comes from uncultured Acidobacteriaceae bacterium, assembly GCA_963795445.1. Classification (GTDB taxonomy): domain Bacteria; phylum Acidobacteriota; class Terriglobia; order Bryobacterales; family Bryobacteraceae; genus Bog-105. The sequence goes on from CAWCHX010000012.1 coordinate 45,774, forward strand.
CAGACCACCCACGAACGCGCCTTTCACAAAGCCCTGAACACCCTCCTCCGCTTGAAACAGAGCCGCGCGCGTCAGCGAGCGATTGGCTTCGTTTCGCACGGCGCACCCGAATCTGCCCCGCCCGAGGAGTTCGTTCGGCAAAATCTGGGCGGCGACGCCCTTCCCGCCTGCCCGGAGGTCTCCCAAGCCGCCTGATGCGGCCTTCGATATTCTGTTTCCATGCCGGATGAATCATTCTGCGATCGTCGCGCGTTTGTGAAGACTACCGGGTCCGCTATCGGCGGCGCCCTCGTTGCGGGCTTCCCCGCCATCATTTCCGCGCAAACAGTTACCAAATCCATCAAGGTTGGGCTGGTGGGCTGCGGAGGTCGCGGCACAGGAGCAGCATCGCAGGCTCTCCGCGCCGACGATTATGCGGAACTCACCGCCGTTGCCGATATCGATCAGTCTCAAATCGACAAGTCTCTTCAAACGTTAAAGGCTCTGGAAAAAATCGGAGAACGGGTGCTCGTTGAGCAGGACCGTCAGTATCTCGGTCTCGACGCCTACAAGAAAGTGATCGACAGCGGAGTGGATGTCGTTCTGCTTGCCACTCCGCCCGGCTTTCGTCCCATTCATCTTTCCGCCTGCGTGGAAGCCGGCAAGAATATCTTTTGCGAGAAGCCGGTTTCCACGGATGCCCCTGGAATTCGTGCAGTGCTCGACACCTCGGAGAAGGCCAAAGAGAAAAACCTGTCCCTGGTCGCTGGCTTTTGCTGGCGCTACAACGGCATGATCCAGGACACCTTTCAGCAAATGTTCGATGGAGCCCTCGGCCGCGTGGTCGCGTATTATGCCACCTATTACACAAATCCAGTGAAGCCCATTCCGCCCGCCAGCGCGCGCCCCGCCGGCATGAGCGATACCGAATGGCAGATTCGCAATTGGTATAACTTCGTTTGGTTATGCGGCGACAGCATCGTCGAGCAGGCAGTACATAGCGCCGACAAAATCGCCTGGGCTATGCATGACCAGCCGCCTGTAAGCTGCGTAGGCGTAGGAGGCCGCGATATCCCCGCCGAAGGCGGCAACATTTACGACCACTTTGAGGTGAACTATCTCTATCCGAACGGCGTTCGTGCTTTCTTGGCGAACCGGCAGATCGAGGGTTGCTACAACGAAAACTCAGATTACATTCTCGGCACCGACGGAACGCTCACCATCGGTCGCGGCCCCGTGCCCCGCATCGAGGGAAAGACCAACTGGATTTGGAATGGCCAGAAGTATGACATGTATCAGCGCGAGCACGACCTGCTCTTCGCATCCATTCGCAAAGGCCAGCCTCTGAATGACGGCAAGCGCATGGCAACCAGTACGCTGCTTGCGCTGATGGGCCGCATGGCTGCCTATACCGGCCAGGAAGTCACCTGGGAGCAAGCCTTGAACTCACAAGAGAAGCTCTTCCCCGAGCGCCTGGATTGGAACGCCAGTCTGCCGGTTGCGCCGCGCGCCCAACCCGGCATTACGAAACTGATTTGAGTTCCGATGATCTTCGTCTTGATCAGTCTTGCCCTCGCCGCTCAGCAAATATCGCCTGCGGCCCGCAACACTGAGATTGAAAATGTTCGCCGCATCCGCGAGCGCATTCTCGCCAACCAGCAAGCAGACTCCGCCAAGCAGGCTTACAAGGTTACCCTCCCTGGCACAACCGTCTCCTACGATGTCGTGCCCATCCCGGCGGGAGAGTTCCTGATGGGTTCACCGGATTCCGATCCGCAACATAAGCCGGACGAGCAACCACAGCACAAAGTGCGCGTCACTGCATTCTGGATGCAGGCGCGCGAGGTCACTTGGGATGAGTACCGCCTGTTCATGTTCGCCAACCAGGCCGGAGAAGTCGCGCATAAAGACGATCTGGTCGACGGCGTCAGCAGACCTACTCGCCCCTATGTAGAGATGAGCTTTGGTATGGGCATCAATGGCTACCCGGCCATCAGCATGACTCAGCACGCGGCTAACAAGTACGCCGAATGGCTGAGCGCCAAGACCAATGAGTTCTATCGTCTTCCCACTGAGGCCGAGTGGGAATATGCTTGCCGCGCCGGCGCCGGCGAACCTTCACGGCTCACTGACTATGCCTGGTATTCGGCCAACAGCGGCGGCAAATACCAGAAAGTCGGAACAAAAAAGCCCAACGCCTGGGGCCTTCACGACATGTTAGGAAACGTCATGGAGTGGACGCTGGATCAATACCGTCCCTATAGCGCAGCTTCTGAAACAGATCCGTGGGTTGTGGCGGCAAAACCGTATCCGATCTCGGTTCGCGGCGGATCTTGGAACGATCCTCCCGCGATGCTGCGCTGTGCCTCGCGCGTAGCTTCCGATCCTTCCTGGAAACAGGAAGATCCGCAGCTTCCCAAAAGTATCTGGTATGAAACCGACGCTCAATGGCTCGGTTTCCGCTTGGTGCGTCCGGCTAAGGTTCCATCCGCCGAACAGATGTACAAATATTGGAACAGCGGCGTCGAGCACGATGAGCAGTAGCCGGCTGTGTAGTGGGGCAGGCGCTTTCGCCTATCTTTGTCTTAGCTCATTTCCGCACCCCTATGAAGCTGTTGAGCCCCATATGGGCACGCTGGTGCGCATCAAGCTGTATGCGAAAGATGAGAACCAGGCGCAGCTGGCTTTTCGGGCCGCCTTCGCTCGCATTGCTCAACTCGATAGTGTTCTTTCCGACTACCAGCCCGATAGTGAATTGAACCAGCTTTGCCGTACCGCGGTATCTCGTCCTGTGCGCGTCAGCGACGACCTCTTCCGCGTTGTCAGCGCTTCCGAACAACTATCCGCGGAGACCGCCGGCGCATTCGATATCACCCTTGGTCCGCTCACTCATCTGTGGCGTGAAGCGCGTAAGTGTCAACGCCTTCCTGAGCCTGTAGCGTTGACGGCGGCAGCCGCTCGCTGCGGCTATCGCAAGCTGCGCATCGACCGTTCGCAGCGCACCATCCAGCTTGACGGTCCCGGCATGCAGTTGGACGTAGGCGGCATTGCCAAAGGCTATGCGGCGGACGAAGCGTTACTCGTCTTGTCGAAATTAGGCATACGCAGTTCTCTTGTCGCAGTCAGCGGCGATCTCGCGTTTAGCGCTGCGCCGCCCGGTCAGGCTGGCTGGAAAATCGGTATTGATGCCTTGGACAATGCGGCGAATCCTTTCACCCGGGTGCTCCTGCTGGCCAACGCCGCCGTCTCCACATCGGGCGATAACGAGCAACACCTCGACGCAAACGGCAAGCGCTATTCGCACATCATCGATCCCAAAACCGGTCTGGGATTGACCACTCAGATTGTTGTCACAACTGTGGCAAGGCGCGGCATTCAGGCGGATCCCGCGGCCACTGCAATAAGCGTGTTGGGGCCCAAAGAAGGATTGGCATTCGTTGAAAGGCAATCCGGTCTTGCGGCGCTAATTGTCACCCAAGATAGCGGCCGTTCCGAGCCGATTGAATCGTCGCAGTTTCGCAAATTGCTTCAGGCCCAGCCGAACAAATGACTTCAACGTCAGTAAACATTCGACTCAGCATCATGATGTTCCTCAACTTCGTGGTCTGGGGCTGCTGGTACGTGACACTGGACACCTATCTCACAGCCACGCTGAAATTTTCCGGGAGCCAGGCCGGAGCTGTCTTTGGAACCACAGCCGTAGCCTCGATGATTTCGCCCTTTTTCGTCGGCCTCATTGCGGATCGCTTCTTCTCCACCGAGCGGGTGCTTTTCGTCCTGCATCTCGTTGGGGCTGTGTTTCTCTATTTCGTCACCCGCGTCACCAGCTTCATCCCGGTTTACCTGCTGATGCTCGCCTATTGTCTCTGTTACTTTCCGACCATCGCTTTAACGACTTCACTGACGCTCAGAAATCTTACCGACGCCCGCCGCTTCCCGCTGTTTCGCGTCTTCGGTACCATCGGCTGGATTTTCATAGGGCTGACGATTGGCCGCTTGCGCATCGAAGAGTCTGCAACGCCGTTCCTGATTGCTTCCGCCGCTTCCATAGTGATGAGTCTCTTTTGCCTGGCTTTACCTCACACTCCACCGGAAAGCAAAGGCCGATCCATAAGCGTGCGCCAAATTCTCGGGCTGGACGCGCTCGTGATGTTGAAAGAACGCTCCTATTTGATTTTTGTCATCGCGTCTATTCTGGCTTGTATTCCGCTGACCTTCTATTTCTCGTTCACGAATGCGTACCTGAACGATATAGGCGTGGTCAACGCGGCTGGAAAGATGACGCTTGGGCCAATTTTCGGAAGTAGTGATGATGCTGCTTATGCCGCTCATCTTCCGGCGAGTCAGCGTCAAAGGAATTCTTCTACTCGGGCTATTCGCGTGGTTTATCCGCTATGCCCTGCTCGCCAGCGGGAACGCGACAGATCGCATGTGGATGCTGTATGTCGCAATCCTGATCCACGGAATCTGCTACGACTTCTTCTTTATGACGGGCCAACTCTATACAGACCAGGAGGCGCCTGCAAATCTCCGCAATACCGCTCAAGGCTTCTTTACATTCCTCACGTATGGCGTCGGAATGTTTCTTGGTTCGATCATCTCGGGAGAAGCCGTCGATTTCTTTACCACAAGCGCCAAACCGGCGATCGTTCGCAATTGGACCGGATTCTGGTCGAGCTCCAGCATAGCGGCGCTCATCCTGTTCCTGGTCTTTGCCCTATTCTTCCGCAGCCGCCGCATGATCCGGAGCAAAGAAAAGGAGTTGCTTGTTCAAGTTAGCTGAATCTGCGTTGGTATGTTTCGCGCTATCACTGCTGCTGGCGGTCGCTGCTAGCGGAGCGCCGGACGCCCAAACACCAGGAGAGCAGGAAGTGCTTCGGCGGGTCCTATCCGGTCAGGAGGCTGACCTCACCAAATTGCCGGAGGGTCAACGAACTTTACGAGCCGACTTCCTCAAGCAGTTGCTGAGCGAAGTCTCAGCCTCGCAAGTGCAAGGCGGATCCATCACCATTATTGGCGCCGAAATATCCGATCCGCTTTCGGCGGGTGAATCCGGAAACTCGATTGATGTGCCGCTCAACGTCAGGTTCGAGCGCTGCCACTTTGCGGCTAAAGTTACCTGTGAAGGATGCCATTTCCACGCTAGCTTGTCTTTCACGCGGTGCCAATTTGATGACGAGTTTCGGCTGGCCGATAGCCAAGTGGATGGAGACCTGCTGTTTCTGAGACCCATGATCCGCCTGCCTCAGAAAAAGGTTGGTCATCTCTTTATTTCCGGTGCGCATGTGAACGGAAAGCTGTCCTTGCTCGAACCGAATCTGGCCGGCGGGTCCATCGCTGCTGCCGAAGTAACCGCAAACGACGTCGACGTAAACTTGACCGGAGTGCGAATCGGCGAACTGAATCTCAGCCACTTAAATGCCGATCACCTATCCATCACCAGCCGCCCGGGCTCGTCGCATTTGGCCTCGCTGTGGCTGACCGGAGCGAACCTCAAGACCAATTTGAATTTGGAAGGTTTGGCCATCAACAACCTCGTTGCTCCGCAAATGACGATTGGGAGCCGAACTATTCTTCAAAATGTCGCCGTCGCGAATAAGCTCACTCTTTCTTCGACCACGCTCGATTCTCTTCTGTGGACCCTTACCACGTCTAAGGGCGCGGGCGTGTGGCCGAAAGAAATGGTCCTCGATGATTTCACGTTTAAGTCCGGCATCGTCACGCAACCCGTACAAAACTCCGGCCCTGCCAATGGATCCGCGCCGCTTCAGGAATTCGGTGGCGAAAACGATCAAGAGACCGACGTCACTCTGGAATTCCTGCAAAGGGCTGACTTCTCTCAATCGGCGTTTAACTCATATGAGGATGAACTCGACCGGCGGGGAGAAACGCACGAGGCCGAAGACGTCTTTATCGAAATGCACCGCGCTCGCCGTAGGCACGATTTCAAAGCGCTCAATCCGGCAACATGGCTCACCACGCTCTTTGATTACTTTCAGGAGTACGTTCTCGGGTATGGCCGGTCAGCAGTACCTCCGCTGGTGTGGTCCGTCGTCTTCATCGCTCTGGGTACGTACTTCTTTCGCAGGCGCGATCTGATGGCCTCGACTGACGAGAAAGCGCCGGCGTTCTCACCCTTTTGGTACAGCCTCGAAATGTTCCTGCCCATCGTTGATTTAGGTGTGGCCAAATCCTGGCGGCCGCGCGCCTCTTCATTCCTGGTGACCTATGCGCGCATACACCAGATAGCGGGGTGGGTACTCATTCCCGTCGCTCTTGCCGCGATCACTGGTGCCGTGAAGTAAGGTCCGGTTAGTGAGCGCCGGGAAGGGTCGCGAGATAGTTGCCGTAGCCGATCATCACGGTTGACCCAACCAGAATCGCGAGACCGGCGACCAGCAGGCGGATGGCTGTCGAACTCGCGCCTTTCCACTCGCGCAGGCCCACGCCCCAGAGCGTGCTAAAAATCACGATGCTGGCCATATGAATCGTCCAACTCGAAAATTTATAGGCGCCCATTTGCGTTTCGCCCATGGTGTAGAAGAAGAACTGCATATACCAAGTCACTCCGGCCAGCGCGCACAGCAGGTAATTCGCCACCAGCGGTACGCGCACGGTCTCACGAATGATTGACGTGGAGGTGCGCGTCAGGACACTTGTGGTGGGTCCCGTGAGCGCCGTTTCTTCGATGGGCTGAGGACCGCCCGGATCCGTGAACACAATCGGCGCTTCTGAAGCGACATACTCATGGCCGCTTTTGTTGCGGATATTCAGCAGCACGGTCCAGACAAAATTCGTAGTGAAACCGCCCAGAAGCACGACCACCAGCACCGGCAATCCTTGCCACAAAGCGGTGGTTCCGTGCTGCACGGTGAGAACTCTGATTGGATCTCCTGACGCGAGTCCGTAGGCGAAGCAGGCGCTCATCACTCCTGAGAGAACAGCGACCGCGAAGCCCTTCCGCAAATCGAACTCTTTGATCGCGGCCTGCTGTTTTTCGAGCGGCATGGATCGCTCTTTGTAAACGCCGGCCAAACCCGCGATGGCGATGCCGACGAGGCAGAGCGAAATACCGGATAGAATGACTCGGCCTGAATTCGTCCCGAGCACTTGGCTCATAAACTGACCGGCAAAAATGGGCGGCATCAGTGTCCCGAAAGCGGCGCACAAACCCATCACAATAGCCATTCCCAACGACAAACCCAGATAACGCATGGTCAGGCCAAAGGTGAGACCACCCACGCCCCACAGCAGCCCGAAGAAGTAGCACCAAAAGATATTTCTGCCTGGAGTTGCCGCCAGCACGGAAAGCAGGTCTCTGGTCAGCAGCAATGCCACAATCCAGGGCGCAATGATCCAACTGAATACGCCGCCGACCAGCCAATAGGTTTCCCAGGACCAGCGCTTCACCGCGCGATAGGGAACGTAGAAACTGCCGGAAGCGAGTCCTCCCAACCAGTGGAAGAAAACGCCTAATGCGGGATTCGGTATCATGATGCGAATTTCTTAAGCGAGGTGGAAGACCTCTTCGAGAGGCGCCATGACGCGATCCGGCAAATCACCGGACGGCTGAACGAAGAACGGCGCCATCTCGCGCTGCCATCGCTCGTTGATCTCGCGTTTGGCCATTTCTTCTCTGGCGCGCTCGAAGTTCTCGGTCTCCAGATACCCGATCAGCAGCCCATCGTCGCGTAGGAACAGCGAGTAATTCCTCCACCCAGTCTCGCGCAGCGCCTGTTGCATCTCCGGCCAGACGGCACGATGCCGTTGTTTGTATTCCTCCAGGCGTTCCGGTCGCACTTGCAGTGCGAAGCAGATTCGTTGCATCCGGTGTATCTGTTAACGCAGGAACGCTTCCTGCAGACCGCCGTCGACCGGAATGATGTGGCCCGTGGTCTTGGCGCTCTCATCGCCCGCCAGCCAGACAATCGCGTTGGCGCAGTCTTGCGGAAGGATCGGACGACGGGTGAGCGTCCTTTGCGCGTAAAACTCGGCCAGCTTGTTGCGCAGGTCTTCCGTCGATTCCGATTCTTTAAACTCGATTTTGTATTTCTGCAGCGACTGCATCACGCGGTCGCGCGGAAACATGGTCGAGCCGGCAACTACTGTTGCGGGTGCGATGCCGTTCACTCTGACCAAGGGTGCTAACCCAACCGCTAGTTCGCGAATCAGATGATTCAGAGCCGTCTTGCTGATGTCATACGCCTCGCTGCCGCGTTTCGGAACAACCGCGTTCGCTGAACTGGTGAGCACGAGTGTCGCAGGCAGCTTCTGGTCGCGCAGCACCCAACCGGTTTCGCGCGCCAGCAGATAGTTGCCCGTGACATTCACCAGGAATGTCTTGTTCCACTGCGCTTCGCTCAACTCACCGTCTTTTCCACCGACCGGAAAGATAGCGGCCGTGTTGATAATTCCGTCGATTCCACCGAACTGTAGAACCGTGAATCTTGCGGCGGCGGCGATGCTCTCCGCGGAACCCAGATCTAAGGGCGTGTGGGACACAGCTTCCGATGAGGACAGCGCGGCCGCTTCGGAGGCCACCTGCTTTGCGCCTTCGGCGTTTTGATCGGCAATCACCACATGAGCGCCTTTGCGAGCCAAAATGAGCGCGACTTCCCGTCCGATGCCGCTCCCGCCTCCGACCACCAGCAGAATCTTTCGGCTGAATTCTGCTTCGGCAGGCATGCGCTGCAGCTTCGCTTCCTCAAGCGCCCAATACTCGATGCGGAAGGCTTCTGAACGCGGCAGCGCCACATAATTATGAAAACTGACGAACTGCTCGGATTGCTCCGCATGGCGAGCCTGCGGAAGAGGATGCTGGACATCTCCGGATTCAAGCGCATTGGCGCCCGCCATCACGTGAATGGCGTTGATAAAGAATTCCGTGGTGATGCGCGCTTCTTTCTTGTTCTTGCCGAAGCCGAAGATCCCGAGCCCTGGAATCACCACCACCGAAGGATTCGAATCGCGGAGCTTCGGCGATTCCGGGGCCGCCCATGCGTGATAATACGCAGCGTATTCGTTGCGGTATGTGCCCGCGCGCTCGCCTACCAGGGCCTTCAATGTCTCGATGTCTTCTTCGCCTGGCTTCCAATCGATGAACATCGGACAGATTCGCGTTCGCAGGAAGTGATCCGGACAGCTTGTTCCCAGCCCGCCGAGTTCCTGCGCCCACTCCGAGCCGGCGAACGCGAGCGCGTCTTCGTGATCTGCGTAATGAGCGATAACGCGGCGGTTTGAAGAGGCAATTCCGCGCAGCGTGGGAAGAATGGCTGCGGCTATCGACTGCCGGTCTTTGATCGGCTTGTGTTTGGAGCCACCGAAGAGCGAACCTTTCTTCTTTTGGTGCTCCATAACGAATTCGCCCATCTGATCGATGGTTCGAATGCTGTTCAGATAGCATTCGCGTTGCGTATCGCCCCAGGTGAACAGGCCGTGGCTGCCCAACAGCACGCCATCGCAGCCCGGGTTTTCTTTTACGGCTTGCTCCAGTTGAAGCGCCAACTCGAAACCAGGTCTCTGCCAGGTAAGCCAGACGATCTTGCGGCCATAGCGCTTATTGAATTCTTCCAGCTTCTGTTTGCCGTTGGCGCTCGCGGCAATGGCAATGGCCCAATCGGGATGAAGGTGGTCGACATGCGCGAAAGGCAAAAACGCATGCAGCGGTGTGTCGATGGAAGCCGCGACGCGATTCTCACCGAAAGCAGAGAGCGGGTAATAGCCGACCATCTCGTCTTCGTTAGCTTCGCCGCGATACAGGCCCTTCAACTCCTCCAGGCGGTCGAGATACAGCAAAGCGAAACCCGATTCCTTAATTGAACCCAGATCGCCGCCGCTTCCTTTGACGGCCAGGACCCGAACCGGCTTGCGGGTAAAAGGATCGGGCAAATCGATCTTCGAACTGGTGTTGCCACCGCCAAAATTTGTGATGCGCAGGTCGGCGCCTAAAAGATTTGAACGGTAGCGCAACAGGCTTAATTGATCGGCGGCGAGTTTGGCCGCTTCTTTTTCATCCCATAAATCCCGCAGATGGACGATTTCGGCTGTTTCAGGCATTGACTTACCTAAGCGTAGGACGTAACGCTGGCCATGTTCCGCGCAGCGCGTTCCTGAGAGATGCGCTCCAAATAACCGCTATTGCGGAAGGCATCCATGGGGTCGGCCGGGAGTCCCTTGGAGGCTCGCCATTCCCGAATAACCGGGCGCACATCCGTAGCGAAGGCATCCTGTAAACAAGACTCAGCGCGAACCAAATCCGATACGTTTTGAGCGGCGGCAAGGCGTTTGTGATCCACTAGCGCGGCTTTCGAGAACAGTTCCTGAGCCATGGTAACGGTCTGTATCATCGCCTCCATCTTCCCTTTCAAATTGTGGCTTTGGTCGATCATGTAGGCTATGTCCGCCCGCCCATCGTTCTCCCATTCGAAACACAGGATCTCGTTAAAAATGCGAAAGACCTGGTAAGGATCGATGGACCCCATCGTTAGATCGTCATCGGCGTAGCGGCGATCGTTGAAATGGAAACCGCCCAGCATGTTTTCCGATAACAACCAGGCGACGATCTGCTCAATATTTTGCCCGGCGTAATGATGGCCGGTGTCGACCAGCACTTTGGCCTGCGGCCCCGCGGCTCGAGCCAGCAGCAGAGCCATGCCCCAGTCCCCGATATCGGTGTGATAAAAAGCAGGTTCGAACGGCTTGTATTCAACTAATAGGCGCTGATCGGGCGAAAGTTCCGCATGCGCGGCCTTCAGTAGTTCTTCGAACCAGCGCTTGCGCTGGCGCATGTTGGCGGTCCCCGGATAGTTCGAACCATCGGCGAACCATAGAGAGATATCTCTGCTGTTCAGCCGCCGCGCGATGGAAATGCTTTCGCTCGTATGCCGGCTCGCTTCCTGACGCGCCGTTTCATCCGGGTTGCCGAACGATCCATGTTTGTAAATCTGTTCCTGGAAATAGTTCGGATTGATCGATCCAGGACGGATCCCGTAACGGTCGCCCAGCTTTGCCACTTCGCCGGAACTGTGCAGCCCCTCCGGAAAGTCCCACAAGACATGCAGCGCGATGGTGGGACAGACGCCCGTGAGCGCGTGAACCTGTCCGGCATCACTGAACTTCTCTTCTACATTTGTTGCCGCTGCCGGCTGCAGGAATTTGCCAAACCTGGTTCCGGTATTTGCGAACCCCCAAGAGGGCAGTTCAATGCGGAATGTCTCCAGCGCCTGAAAGATTTTTTGAGTTTGCTTCGAATGCATGGGCGCACCAAGCTAATCAGCCATGGTAAATCAGGCCAAGACAACGTGCCAGCAGTTTTCATATTCGCTCTTTCGTTTCGCATTGCAAAACGATTGCGTTACATTCGTATAAAGCTGTAGATCCTCCACGTTTCGAGGTAAATATGGGATCAGAAGTCATTAAGAAGCGAGATCCGTATCTCGTCAAATCCGTCGTTCACTCGTCTCAGCTGCTGCTGGCGTTTCGTTCGGCAGGTGAAGCTCTACCTTTACGCGAAATCGCCTTGCGAAGTGGGCTACCGAAAAGCATGGCTTTTCGGCTTCTTTACACGTTGGAGAGGTGCGGCATGGTGGAGAAGCTGGGCGAGAACCTTTACCAATGCTGCTTGCGTCCCTTTAAGCAGAAACTGTACCGGCTTGGCTACGCCGCGCAAGGAACGGACTATCAGTTTTCAAAAGACGTCTCGGAAAGTTTACAGCGCGCCGCGGCTGCGGAGGGGATTGAGCTGATCTCGCTCGACAACCGCTACAACGCCAAAATTGCACAGCGAAACGCGGATCGGCTGGTTCGGGAAAAGGTCGATCTCGTTATCGAATTCCAGACCGACGAGAATGTCGCGCCGGTAGTGGCAGCCAAATATCGCGAGGCCAACATTCCCCTCATCGCCATCGATATTCCGCATCCCGGCGCAACTTACTATGGAGCGAACAACTACGAAGCGGGGCTCATCGGCGGACGATACATGGGCCGATGGGCGCGCCAGCATTGGCAATCGGAGGTGGATGAAATCATCCTGCTGGAGTTGACCCGTGCCGGCAGCCTTCCGCGGATGCGTCTGACAGGAATGTTAGCCGGAATCAAAGAAGTGATCCCGAAGCTGGATACTTGCCGCGTTACTTACCTGAATGGCGATGGCCGGTTGGCGGAGAGCTTTGAGGCGATGCGCAGACGCTTGAGAGTAAGCAGATCCCGGCGCGTCCTGATCGGAGCCATCAACGATTCAAGCGCGTTAGGAGTACTGCGCGCTTTTCAGGAAGCGGGCCGAATGGAAACGTGCGCCATTATGGGACAGAATGCCTCGCCAGAGGGGCGCGCGGAACTGCGGGAACCGGGCACCCGGTTGATCGGTTCCGTGGCATTCTTCCCTGAGCATTATGGAGATGACCTGGTCCGAGTGGCATTAGACATCCTGAATCGCCGGCCTGTTCCGCCCGCCGTCTTCGTCAAACATCAACTCATAACGCCCGATACGGTGAATCATTTCTATCCGAACGATGCCCTGATGCAGGTGGCTGCCGCAGCAGTTTGAGATCGAATTAGAAGACCACCTCAAAATCAAAGCGGTAGCGCCGATGGTAGTTGCCAAAGAAAACTCCATATTGGGGATCGGCAATGTTGTCATGCACTGCAAGGGCGTTGAAGTGATTGGTCAGATTGAATCCGGTGACCGACAAGCGCAGCGTGTATTTCGGATTCACTTTGAAATCCTTCATGAGGCGCGCATCGGCGGAAAAGAAATTGGGGAAGCGGGTCCGATCGGTATAGGGCGTACCGGCGTAATTCTCCAACGCGTCGAAGGTAGCGTACGGGAAGCCATTGCGGTATTCGACGATGGGAAGAACCTGCAGGCCCCACACGTGCGGATTCACGTGACCCCACAGTAAAAAGCGATTGGGAAGATCCCCGGGCAGATTGGAGTAAACGTCCGGCCGCACCAAAGGCGTTGCAAAATTGCCGAGAAAGTTATCGAACTCATTCAGGTCGCCTTGAGCGCGGCTGCGCGTGTAAGAGAGGACAAGCTGCTGCCCATCTTTCCAAGAAAGTTTCGCGGTGACCTCGGCTTGCCGGTACCTCGACATACCGTCGCCGTTCAGGACGATTTCGTTGCTGGTTCCCAGCAGTTCCGGTTCCAACACAATCAATCCCACCGAGCGGTTGTCGGTATACACTCCACGAATGCGCAGCAGCCGCGAAAAGCTGTGCTCTATTTGAGCGTTCCACGTAACGCCACGTGGTGAGAAGCTTCCGGCAACGCGTTGACCATGGACTAAGAAGGAACGCGGTCCGGTGATGCTGCCAATCACATTCGCAAACTGAATAGGAGATCCCAGGATGCTGCCGTCCGGAGCATAGTTTGTGATTGTTCTTTCGGGATAGCGGCTGAACGTGTAGACGTCAAGCGGGATGTGGTCGTAGAATTGGCCATATCCAGCGCGGATCACGGTTCGTCCATCGGAGAAGGGAGTCCACGCGAACCCAGCCCGGGGCGCAATGCGGAGGCTGGAAGCAAGCCTCTGATGTTCGAGCCGCGCACCGTAATCGAAAGAGAACCTCGGCGTCAGATTCCAATGGTCCTGCACATATGTCGTGACTTCGAGATCCGCTCTATTAAAAGCGAGCGGCCTCGAGAAGTCAATGCGTTGCAGAGGCTGGCCGGCGGAGTTGACAATGTCCACCGGCCGATAGGTGAACTGTCCCTGATCGCTAGAGCCCGTTAGCGAGGTGCCAATCTTCAAGAGATGCGTTCCAGCGAGGCTCATTGGCCGGGGCGACCAGATCTCAAGCCATTCCGTACGCCGGGCCGCGCGATTCTGCGTCCCGAAGTAGTTGCCTTGGTTTCCTTCCGGCGTCAGCACCATGTCAGCGCTACCTTGAGCGCCGATAAAGGCGTTGAAACGCTGAATGGAAACCGTGCTGTCCAGAGTTCCGCCCCAGAGTCCGTAATGGTCAGCCAGGGTCCCCAGATAATTGTGCTGAGCGTAAGTGGGCGTCACTGGTTGCGGATTGAAGTATTCAGGATTTACAAAGTTGGTGTGCTGCGGGGTGATATGCAAGGTGGCGTTCACGATCTGCTTTGACGAAGCTATGAAGTCGAGCTGCGTGAAGGAATTCAACCACTCCTGTTTGGACTCGTTGTAGGGAAACCCCAGGGTGCGGCTGGGCACTTTATCGAGAAAATACTGGAGCGCGGTAATGAAATAGAGGCGATCACGAATCAAAGGCCCGCCCAAGGAGGCTCTTGGGGTCTCGTTACGAATGCCGCGCATATGGTAGCTGCGGATCCGAAAATCGGGGAATGGATCGTTCAGATCCGCATGCCATTTCTCGCCCCCACGGCGGGTTTCGACTGCGACCACGCTCTGAGTAAAACGGCCGTACTGGGCTAGAAACGGAGTGGTCAAGACATTCACCGTTTCGATGCTGTCGACCGGGACGGATCGCCCGAATTTGCCGGTGGCGGGATCGGTGACGTCGCTCTGGTTTACGACCAATGAGCTGCGCTCCTCGCCGCTACCATCGATTTTGAGCTCCCCTTCCGGGGATCGAACTACGCCGGGCACCAATGGAAGCGTGTCGGTCACAGTCGCCGGATTACCGGGAAGGGGCTTCACTTCGCTGGGATGCAGTTCGTTGTTTTCCGAAGAACTTTGCTCTACCAGCGGAACCTTCTCCGTTACGTCTACGCTAGAGTGTTGGATCCGCGGATTTAGAGTGAGACTCAGCTCAATGCTCGCCTCGCTTGCGATCTGCACGCTCTTGCTCGTTTCCTCAAATCCTTGTTTAGTCGCATGAACGGTCCAGGAACCGCAGGCCACGTTCTTGAAATCGGCAAGACCCGTGCTACCGGTTGTGTCGGCGGCAATTTCCGTTGAATCCGATCCGATCCTTACTTGCGCGTCGAAGATGGGCGCTTCCTGGGAGTCTTTTACGAAGACCCGCAACTCGCCGGGTTTGCAGGCCTGAGCCGCCACTCGGGCGCACGGGAACAGGCAGAAGATCCCGAAAGCTGCGCAGGCGCACAATACACGCCAAAGGCCATAGGCCAAGCACTTCATCAATTAATCCCCGAGTTAATTAAGCATATAGAACCCGCTCAGTTCATGTGTTGCGAGCTCCAAGCGATTGGTACTTGGTACTGGTAGAGGGGCGTGGGCTATTGCGTTGGCAGCCCGCTCACGTTCTTGCAGCCTTTGAGGACAACATGGCTACCATCGTCGGTCTTGATGGTGGTATCGCTGAACGTCCAATCCTCCGCGTCCGCAATGACGCCGGCGGTCTTTGCCGCAATATCCAGGTGATCGAATTTGAAATTCCGGATGGGATCTGAAGGGTAGGCATTCACCTCAAACGCCTGCTTCGCCCCGGTCGCTTTCAGGTTCGAGATTTGCACATCGTGGAAGTGAGGCAATCCCTTTTCTGGCGGTACAGGCGTCGCGAGCTTGTGCCAGTAGTCAGGCACATTCGTCATTCCGGCGGGAATCTGCGCATAGCTATAGCTGGGATTCCAGTTGAGTCCGACGCTGATGGGGATAGCAACGCCCTGAAGATCGACATCACGAATGTCGATGCGATCGACGGTTCCCCCACGCGTTTTAGCAGATTTGAAGATAATGCCGCGCGGCGCTCCCGCCAAAACGTGCAGGCCGGAGACTTTGATGTTGTGAATTCCTCCCGAGGTCTCGCTGCCGACTGTAAAGCCGCCGGCTCCCACGCGGATGGTGCAGTCCTGAACTGTGACGTCTTCGGTGGGAAGGTTCACGCGCAGTCCGTCCGCATCGCGGCCGGCTTTCATGCAAATTGCGTCATCGTTGCATTCGATATCGCAATGCCGCACCGTAACGAGCGAGGAGGAATCAACATCAATGCCGTCGGTACTAGGACCGCGGCCTCCGATGTTATTGCGGATAGTCAGTCCATCTACCATGACGTTTCGCGAGTAACAGAGGTGCACGGTCCAGAAGCCGGACCGTTGAAGTGTTAGTCCCTCGATATCCACGTCGGTTGACTTATAAACCTGGATGAGGCGCACGCGCTTGCAGTCGTAATCCGCAGCCCAGCGGAGGCCCTTTGATTCGTAGTCCCTCCGCAACGCCCAATACTTATCCCACCAATACTTGCCGTCTCCATCGATGATTCCCTTCCCCAGAATCTTTACGCTTGACTGCCGATAGACATTGATGAGAGCGGCTGGCCAGGTCATTTCGATACCCGCAACTCGCGTCGGCATTTCTGGATAGGCGGCAAGATCCTGAACGCCGCGAATGGTGACCCCGTCATCGATTCGCAGCGTAGTTCCGCTTTTCAGGAAGAGCGCGCCGGTTAGATATACGCCTGCTTTGAAGGTAACCGTGCCACTCGCGCGAGCAGCCGCATCGATAGCTTTTTGAATGAAGGCAGTATCAACGCTGTGGCCATCGCCCTTAGCGCCGTAATCAGTCACCTGAAATTCGGCCGCGCAGGCGGAAGCCGCAAGCAGCGCGAAGGAAAGGGAACTAAAGAGTCTTATGGTCGACATGGTCGAGTTGTGTATCCGCCACGGGCTTTGCTCGAGCCACGCTGAAATCCAGAACATTGTGCAGCGCGAACATCGGAACTTCAGTTACGTGTGGAGTTTTAATACGAAAGAAATCGGCTCCTTGTACATCCTCGAGAACAAAGGCGGGACGGAGATCCTCTTTCGCCGGAGCGATTTCAATATTGCTCATCTCGAGGTTCTTTACGTGGCGAATGAAGAACCCGTGGGAGGGCATTGGGCCGAACCTGCCGGGATCGGGATAGCGGCCCTGCTCCTCTTCCGGCGGCTGAATCGCAATCGCCTCTTTTTTGCCGCCGCCCTGGTGCTGGATATAGATGTCGTGGATCTTCATATCCTGGACGGAGCGTTCAGGAACGCCACTGATGATGGAAGAGATAGAAGAGCCGGCGTTGTAGCAGACGATGTTGCCGATGATGACGCGCTGCAAAGTACCTACGGGCCGGCCTTGCGGACCGCGCATGCGATTGCCCAGGCGAACGAAAATCGGGGCGCTCACGATGTCTCGCATCGAGATGTTGGTGACGGTTACATCTTCGAGTAAGGCCCCGTCGACGCTCTCTAGCGCGAGTCCCTGGCAGCCGTCGAAGGCGCAATTCGAAATGGTGATATTGCGGAATCCACCATTCGATTCGGTGCCGAACTTGATACGCCCGGTCCGTGGCACGCGGAAATCGGACGCGAAACGCTTGTAAGTGGCGTCGAGAAGCGCTCCTTCTTCGAAGCTTCCGGAGACGAAACAGTTTGTAATCGTCACCATGTCGGTGGAACGCGGCTCGCCAAGCGCATAGGAACTCTTCAGACAGATACCGTCATCCCAAGGCGAGTTGACGCTGCAATTCGAGACGCGCACATTACGGCAGCAATCGATGTCCATGCCATCACGATTCGTGTCGATCTTCAAGTTGTCGATGGTGAGATTGTCCACTCCGGTAGCCAGGACACCGAAGTGACCGCCGTGCAGAATCGAGAAGTCGCGCAGCAGAACGTTGCGGCAATTCTTCAAGGCAATTGATTTATTGCCAACGCCGGCCTGTTCCGCTTTCGGCCCGGGGCCGTATCCTTTACTCAATCCTTTGCCCCAGATCAGGCCCGGACCTAGGATTGCGACATTCTCCAGTCCCTCACCCCACATCAGACTGTTGTGCCAATGATTGTGACCAAAATCCTGATAGCTCTCCCAGCCATCGTTTGGCTCGGCGGGATCGTATCCGGTGGAACTGCTGCTGCCCGGCGCCGGCGAGTCGGCGGCGATGATTGTTGTGCCGGTTTCAAAGAGTAAGGTGATGTTGCTCTTGAGCCGAAGGGAGTAGGACAGATATGTGCCGGCGGGGAAGCGTACCGTTCCGCCTCCTGCGGTCGCCGCGGCCTCAATGGCTTTGTTGATTGCGGCTGTATCGACCGTCTTGCCGTCGCCGGTGGCGCCGAAAAGTCTTACGTCGTACAAGCCTCTGTTCTCGGGGTTGCGGTCCTGTGCATTCACATTCATTCCCAGCAGGGGCAAGGCCGCGCCGGTACCTGCAATCTTCAGAAGATCGCGGCGAGCAGTATTTTTCATAATTCCAGTCACCTCATTTGCGTCCTTCAATCTGTATGTTTATTCTTGAACCGTTCAGTCCAGGCGCAGATGCGCTCACCATAATCCGTCCCGAAGAACTTTTCGCTTTGACAACCGCGATACATCGGCCCTGATAGGCGTGGCGCTCGGAAGCTTGAAAAGGCTCATGGCTTGAGTTGTCTGCGTTGTCAACGGCGGCAATTACTCCGGGACCGTCGATTTGAAACGTTGATTAAATCGCTCGCGCGCGGCACCGGGACGGCGTTCTCGTCGACCACAGTTGCGGTGATGTAGGAGAGGTCGTTCCAGGCGGGACTGAGTTGATTGCGGTCGGCGGAAAGCACGACTTTCGCCGGTTTGCCGGCCGTGCGAAGTTCCTCACTCGCGGCAACTTGGCCGTTATTCTTCGCGATCGCCTGAATTGCTCCAGGCTGAAATGGAATTCGCCAGGTACGTGGTGAGGCATCGGCATTCAGCGGCTGCGACCCGAGCGACTTGCCATTCAGAAGAAGTTCGACTTCCTGGCAGTTGCTATAGACCTCGACATTTTCATCGTGGGGAGATAAGTTTCGCGGTGTCCAATCGGCAAATGCAGTTTGACCGCGAACAGCTGTAGCGGCCGGCGCTGTTTCGTAACCCGGATCGGTAGGCGTCAGCAACTCGGGGCTGGTGCGGCGCACGATGTGAACAACCGGCTTGGCGGACCACCAACTTTGGCGTTCCAGTGCGTCCGGGTGCGGCATGCCAGTGCGATCGAGAAGGCCGGAGCTGCTACCGATCACCGGCCAATGGCGCGATTCACCCAGATAGTCAACGCCGGCCCAGATGAACTGGCCGGAGTACGGCGGGTTGTCGCGTAACGCTAGCCAGATCTTGCGGTCATGTCCATTCTCAGTACCGACGATCTTGCGACTGGGCCTGGATGCGTGCGCAGCCAGAATTTCATTTTCACGATAGTTCTGACCGATGACGTCGAGCATGTCGGCCAGACCGTCGTCGTAATCGTGACTGACGTTCGGACGAAAGAGGGCTTGCGTTACGGGGCGGGTTGGATCGTTTTCGTGGAAAGTGTCAACCAGAGTTCGCAAAATGCTTTTGGCTAACTCCTGCTTGGGCGTATCGTGTATCTCATTTCCGGCGCTGTAAAGAATGATGCTGGGGTGATTGCGGTCGCGCAGGACGGTGTCGCGCGTGTCGATACGCGACCATTCGTTGAAGTAAAGATGATAATCGTACGGGTTCTTGGCGACGGTCCAGCAATCGAACATTTCATCCATCACTAAAAACCCCATGCGGTCACAGAGGTCCAGGAACTCGGGAGCGGGCGGATTGTGAGCGGTACGAATGGCATTAACACCCAGTTCACGGAGCAATTTCAGGCGACGTTCCCATGCGCCCAACGGGACGGCGGTTCCAAGACCTCCTACGTCGCCGTGCAGACAAACGCCCTTTAGCTTGAAATTCTTTCCATTGAGCCAGAAGCCCGTATCCGGATCAAAGTGGAATTCACGAATGCCGAAGGGCGTGACCTCGTCGTCGAGCGTGCGGCTTCCGGACCGGACGCTGACGTTCGCGTGATACAGGACCGGATGATCGATATCCCAAATTACGGGAGCTTTTACCAGAATGTCTTGCGCGAAATCGGCTTTCTGCCCGGGAGAAATTGTTTGCGGCTTGGTCTTGAATGTCGCGGCGGCACGGCCGTTGGGATCAAGGAGAGTGATCTCAAGCGCGATGGCATGCGGCGCCTCAGATTGGTTCACGACCGTGGTTTGCACATGGACGAGGGCTTGATACGGATCGATTTTCGGCGTCGAGATAAAGGTGGCCCAGTGATCAATGTGAACAGGGTCGACGACAACCAGATGGACGTGCCGGTAAATACCGGCTCCGGCGTACCAGCGCGAGGCGGGCTCGAGTGAGTTGTCGGCGCGAACGGCCAGCACGTTATCGTTCTTCTCGCCGAAGTTGAGATGTCCGGTTAGCTCGTATTCGAAGCTCACATAACCGTAAGGGCGATGGCCGAGGTGCGCGCCGTTGATCCAGACGTCGCTGTTCGCCATCACGCCATCGAAATCAATAAAGACTCGCCGCTGGACATATGAGGATGGCACTGTGAAGTGCTTGCGGTACCAGCCGATGCCGGCCGGAAGAAACGCTCCTGCGCCGCCGGTTCGATTCTGTTGATCGAAGGGACCTTCGATGCTCCAATCGTGCGGCACGTCGAGAGCCCGCCAGGCACTATCGTCGAACTGCGGCTGTTCAGCGCCGCTGGCATCAGCGTGGAGAAAACGCCAATCGGGATCGAACGATTGGACGATGCGAACTCTAGATTGGGCCGACGCCGCAGTGAGTGCGAAAAGAACAAGAACAGCCAGGCGCATGCGGAAATGCATCACTTACTTCCGAGAATGCACGACGATGAATCGCGATTCGTATGGCTGCAGGTTGAGCGGGAGACTGATGCCGTGATTCCGCCCGATTGCATCGTTTACCTCGGTTATTTCTCCAGCCGTGGCGTCCCAAACGTGGACGCGCCCGGTTCCTGAGAGCCAGACACGAGAGGATTGGGATTGATCGCTCTCGTTAAAAAAGAAGTAGAGATCGCCGTCTTGCAAGCGCCGATGCAAGTATTTGACAGACGGAATAGCCTTGTCAAGAGCCAGGTCGGGCGGGGGAAGCGCTCCTAATACTTGCTGGTCAAGATCCTTGTCCGGCTGTATAAAGATGAGGCTTCCGCCTGACTGAGAAAAGCGCCGCAAGCGGTCCAGCGCCGATTTCGAAATGCGATCCGCCGCCGGAAGAATGATGGCGCGGTATTCGGCGCCGCTCAGATTCCGAAAGGCGCCTTTGGATAGAGTCATCACCGAGGAAAGCGCTTGTTCATCGATGAAGTCGAAGTCTCTCTGGTGTTCCAAGAGCGTTTTGGCGACACGAAGCGTAGTCTTGTAGGCTTCCTCGTCGCCCAGCCACATTGCACCGGTCGGCAGGTAGACGCCTATTTGCGCCGTGGGACGGCCCAGCGAGAGAAGGTAGGTCGCGCGGTTTGCATATCGCGCCAGCGCTGGGAATTGATCGGAGCCCAGGAAGCCGGGCGGCTTATGCTCGCCTTTGGCTGAGGATGGATAAAACATGATTTCGATGTCGTTGATGCCGCGGACCATTTGTTCATCCATGATCCACTTGGCTTGTACGACATCCGGCGGCGGGCGATAAGCGGCGAAGCTTTCGGTGAAGGAGCGCGGCCGTCCGAACAAGTGGGCGGCCGAAGAAGCCAATTTCGGGAAGTCGGCGACTTCATCCATCCAGATCTGGTGCCAGATGGCGTCGATGCCAGGCACCTGGACATAGCGCATATCCTTGAAGAAATCGCCTTCCGATTTCACCAGCTGCATCAGCATGTCTTCGTGATTTAGATGGACGCGGTAATCCAGGTTGTTGGCGGCGCACCAATCCGCCTGCACCTTGAAGAAGTTGTCGCGAAACATGTTGGACCAGACGTCCCAGTAGTCGGCCTTTACGCGCTTCACATCATCGCTAGGATGCGGGATAAAAAAAGATGCCAGGTAGGGACGAACGTTGTAGCCTTTTTGCCGTTCGAACTCTGCGGGGAGCTTCGGCGTCCACGGAGTGTAGGCGAAATCCGGCTCGTCGCCCCGGAAGCCTAGAACGGTGCGGCCGAACTCATCGCCGACGTACTTTTTGTATTGCACCTCAGTGAAGTCCAGGAACTGACGGGTCGCATCGGGATTCAGGTAGTCGAATAATGAAGCGGTCGTATCCTTCCCGCGTGTGGGATTATTGACGGAACGGGTTTGGGAGGTGCGGAACTGGTGCTCGACGATCAGCACCTGCCACTTGCCTTCAGGCGCGGTCCAATTCAGTTCGCCTCCGCTGCATGCGATGGTCTGGCCGCTGCCGTCAGCAAGATTCACCGCGACCACGCCCACTGTTTCCGGCGTCAGCTTGCGCGATAGGGTCTGACCGGCAACGGCATCGATTTTCTCCGCGACGACAAGAGCTTGCATGCGCAGATCAGGTCGCTCCGTACTGAATTTTCCACCCGCGAACCCGCTTGGATATTTGCCCTCATCCACCAGCCATACGTGCATGCCGCGGCGTCCAGCCTCAGCAACGGCGGTGCGGATCAGTTCAAACCAGCCGGCAGATAAGTACGGAGCGGTCATGCCGTAGCCGGGCTCGATCATGACGGATGAAAAGCCGAGCGCCTTGATATTGTCCAGATCGCGTTGAATGACAGCTTGGCTCATGGGCCCATCCCAACCCCACCACAAGATGACTCCGTATTGAGAGGGAGGCGTGCGAAAGCTGGCGGCGGCTTCCGCAATTGGCGGGATGACAATTTTCTGCCACGGCCGTTCGGCGGCGACAGCCAGAGCCAGGCTGAGGAGACTGAATACAACCCGGCCGAACATTCGAAGATAGAGTCTCACTGTAGCCGGCTTATGCCAAACGAATTCAACATGGCAGCTCCAATTTCGCAATGCAAAACGATTCCGCGAAAGGAAGCCATGGGTGAGATAACGGAGTGTATGGAATATTCACGCAGAGATCTCAGTCTTCTTGTGCCTGCTTTGCTTGCCACAGTGGCAGGGCAGCCGGCGCACGCTGCGGCACCGCCCGCGGTACTCCCCTCGAAGTGCTATCCATTCGACAGCCTTCCTTTGAAGACCAACCCGCAAAATCACAACGAGACGCGGAACGTCTTCGATGGGCTGACACATGCCGGCGTTCACATTGACCTTCACATCACCACGCTTGCTCCCGGGCAGATGCCACATCCGGAGCACCAACACGTGCACGAGGAAATGATCATGATCCGGGAGGGAACTTTAGAAGTCACTATCCTGGGGCAGAGCACGAAAATTGGACCGGGATCGGTGGCATATGTTCATTCCAATGAAATGCACGGCTGGAAAAATATCGGCGATACGCCCGCGCAATATTTTGTTCTCGCGATTGGCCACGAGACAGCTTAGCCGCATTTTCAGCGCGCTGCTTGCCGCGACGATACTTTCCGTGGCGGGCGAGCAGATTCCGAAAACCGATTATAAGTTCGACTTCGGCGGGAATGCAGCTCCTGGATACACGCGCGTACCGGCAAATGCCTTTTACAGCAACGATCTAGGCTACGGCTTTGAATTTGGCTCGGCTGTGACTGAAGTAGAGCGAGGCGGAAAGAATGCGTTAAAGGATGGCTTCGTCACGGGCGACAAACCGTTTTTCTTCTCCGCAGCGGTGCCGGAAGGCAATTATCGTGTCACGGTAACGCTGGGCGATCGCGAAGGCAGCTCGACGACAACGGTCAAGGCGGAGCTGCGGCGCTTGATGCTCGAAAAGATCCACACTGCGCCGGGGAAGTTTGAGACCCGGATGTTTATCGTGAATGTCCGGCGCCCCCAGATTACGGGCGACGGCGAGGTGAAGTTCAAAGAGCGCGAGAAAACGTCGGAAGCGTGGGCTTGGGATGACAAGCTGACGCTTGAATTCAGCGATACTCAGCCGAAGCTATGCGCGTTAACGATTGAGAAGGTTGACGATCTTCCGACGATTTACATAGCGGGAGATTCCACCAGCACCGACCAAGCCAAGGAACCGTACAACAGTTGGGGGCAGATGCTGACGCGCTTTTTCCGGCCTGAGATCGCGATTGCAAACAATGGCGAATCGGGCGAGACGCTGCGGTCCTTCTTGGGTGAGAACCGGTGGGCGAAGGTGCTGAGCGTCATCCGCCGAGGCGATTACGTTTTGATCCAGTTTGGGCACAACGATCAGAAGGAAAAGGGGGAAGGCGTCGGGGCGTTTACGACGTATAAGGCGGACCTGAAGCGCTTTGTTGGCGATGCTCGGCAACACGGCGCGACGCCGGTGCTGATCACGTCCATGAATCGCCGAACCTTCGATGCGGACGGAAAGATCACGAATAGCCTAGGCGATTTCCCCGAAGCCGTGCGGCAGGTGGCCAAAGAAGACGGCGTGGCCCTGATCGACCTGAACGCGATGAGCAAGACGCTTTATGAGGCTCTGGGGCCGCAGCGGTCAGGCGAGCTGTTTGCGGGCAAAGATACCACCCACCACAGCGATTACGGCAGCTACGAACTGGCCAAGTGCGTCGTCCGGGGTATCCGGGAGGCCAAATTGCCGATCGCGAAGTATCTGGCGAGCGATGTGCCCCCGTTCGATCCCGCCCATCCGGACCCGTTCGAGAAGTTCGACATTCCGCCCGATCCGGACAGCACTTCGGTGAAGCCTTACGGCAACTAGAGCCATTACGAAACGAACCCACTCCCGGAGCCGGGCAGTGTTTTGAGGCAGTTGCGGTGATTTTACCGAACGAACTGGCAATTGGGTTCGTATTTTCAAATTGGCGGTGTCAACCTGGATAGGCTGCCGGGCTAGCTTGGGATCTCATGCGTTGGCCGCTGTTCCCAGGCTGATACCAGATGCATGAGTTGGGCGATTGCTTGTGGCGAGCCCTCCACTTCGCACCGCATTTTATTTGTAGTGATCACCGCCCGGAGATGACCATTGCTCGATCTATTTGCGGTTCCTTCGCCTAGCGGAGTGCCAGATAACACCCCCGATGGAATTTCGCTCAATTCACTCCGCGACGAATCGCCATTCTGCGCAGCAAGAAGCCGCGGCCAGAATCGCCCGAATTCCTCGGGCAGCATCTTTTGATTCTGCGCTCGCACGGATGACGACAAGCGACTCATCGGCCGGCAGCGAAAGAGTTCGTCCCAGAACCTTTCGCAACGGCTTGCTACCTCACTGTGCTTGTCTCCGCCGTTCGTCAAAAACCAGTTGCTCAATGAAACATAAGCCAAGCTCTTAAGGGGATCCGAAGGAGTGGCGAGCCAGTCCCGAAACGCCTGCACCGCAGTGCTGTTCAACGTTAGCCCCCGATGGCGTACCTCCACGATCCTATCTAGGGCTTGTGTTAAGACCTCGACATCGACCGTTTCGGGGTTGCTCAAGATCAAATCGAAATTGTTGCTCGAATGCGGAGATTTGCGCATCCAGATCAGAATTGCTTTTTCATTCATGATGCCAGTGTATGACGATCCATGACGAAGCACAATGATAATAAGTACCTGTTTACCCTACCGTTACGCCAGAGGAGTGGTAGAGCGTGATGATTGATCGGTTGCCGATGTTCTCCAATACAGCGGCATTCAGTTAATTTCCTATTCGTTGAGCATGGCCGATAAGACGATGTGGAGACCCAAAATGAACCCAAGGCATAAAAATGACACGGCAGAGTTCAAGGACCTGGATTTTCAAGGCCAGGCTCGCGCGATGAACATGACAGCTCTGCAGTTCAGAAAACAACTCAAAGCGCACCTGAGGCGTGCTGGAGAAAAACGCGAACGGACGCTGGAGGTGAGACTTGGCCTGTTGAGACGAATCATCGATCACGATTGGCGCACGTAGCCGTATGGCTGATATACCTTCACAAGAGATCCGAAAGGGGAAGGACAAATGTTTCACAAAACAGCACAGCCTGGCGAATACAGGCTGCGACCGGACATTAACAAGAAAGGGCTGGAGCAACTCGTCGGAGAATTTGAAGGAGCAGTGAAACGCAGGGTCGATCAGAGCCTTCCAAGAAAGTTGCGTAAGGAAGTTCTGGCGTCAACCCTGCCGACACTCTGTTTATCGACAGCACGCCAACTGGCACGGTGGTGTAAGACCAACGGTCCTGTTTACTCGGATGGCATGATCGTTGCCAAGAAGATCAGCGAAACCCTCTTTGGCCTAATAATCGATCGCGCTCGACTCGGCACCTGATTCACTGAATCAGATCAGAAGAAGATCTTGATCCCGAACTGGAGGTAGCGCTGTTGATTCAGGCGTGTGTTGTAGACCAGGTTTCCGCCAGTATTGGTGTTCTGGCGGAACTCGTAGTACTTGAAGCCGTTGGGTCGGATCAGGATATCGAAGGAGTTCGCACGTATGGAAATCAGGCGGGAAGCGGCGTGTTGTAGAAGTTCGCCGGCAGAATGCCGGCGCTGTTCTGATGGCTTGAACCATGTTCTGAAATGCCGCTAGTGATGTTGCGCGCCGGCGAGTTTGTGGTCGCTAGCGTCGGATTCGCGGCTTCCCAGGAAACGTAGCCGCTTTGGAGGGTAGCGGCAGTCCAGGCTAAGCTCGGGTAAGTCTGGAAGTTGTCGGTGCCGCCGCTAACATCGGCAGATTCCGAAGACCGGGTGATTCAGGGCGTTGATCATGTTTCGGCGCGGAATTGGATCCGCCGTTTCTCTCCCAAAGGCCAGCTCTTTTGAATCGAGAAATCGAAGCTCTGCTGACCAGGGGGTCGCCGCGGACCCAATCCAGGGTGCGGGGCGCGTCGCCGAGCTGGCCGGCAGGCGGAAGTTCGAAGGCCGTGGATTGACGTAAGGCTGGCAAGAGGCGCTGGTGCTGCAGCCGGCATTGATATCAAGCGGGATTGACAATGGGACGCCGGGAACAATGTTCGGCCTAACGCCGTGCGTATACGGTGCTGATATAGTTGCCGTCGGCATCGGTGATCGCGGCGGGAAAACCGCTATAGACGCGCTCGATACCAGTCGTGGTCCAGTTTCCCAACAGGAACTTCAGCGGGTACCAGGCGTGCGCGCCCCAGCGACGTCCCTCGCCGTATGGCAAGTCATAGATGAAGAGTGGTGTTGAATTGATGCTTGACGTCGAACGTGGATACCGAGCGGTCCAGCGACCGCGGCCCCGAAAGCATATTGGCCGCCGCCGACGCTACTGGAGATGAGCGCGCCCCGATCGGGACTAGCGTCAGACCCGTCGTCGATCGACTTCCCGAAGGTGTAGTTCGTCATCAGTGTCAGCCCCGGGCTCGCCTGGCGCCTGAAATTGACAATCCGGCGTGGCGGATACTGTCACCGGAGGCATCGAAAGCGTGGCCATGCCGTTCCATAACCGAAGTACGGAGACACAAGCGCCGCCAAAGTAGGCTTGTAAATAGCGCCGTTCGGATTCGTACGGCCAAGGGGATCATTTACTGTCATGGTGGTTGGATTCGCGATTGGCTTCAAGGGCAGCCAAGTCAGCCGCCGGGGCGTTGTTGAGATTCACATTGGGCATGAAGAGGTGAGTGCCTTTGCTGCCGACGTAGGCGACTTCGATCATGTCCTTCGCCGATCTGCCGCTGTATGGAGAGGTTCCAATTCTGAACGTATGGAACGGAGTTCTCACCGGTTAACAGGTATCAAGGGAAATTGACGGCCTGACCATATACCAGCCCGTTCGGGTTGTTCTGCAGACCCAGAAGCGTATTTACGGTACAAACGGATCCGCGGGCGGATTCTTGCGAGCCGCATCACGTAATTCGGATTCACTTGGCCCGTGGTTTCGTTGAAAGTTGGCCGGCCGCGAAGTTAGGAACGGCAGCCGATTATTGCCGGTAAGTGGAACATGCGATAAGGCGTAGCCGCCCCGGATGACCCAATTCTTCAGGCCGAAGATCGGGGCTCGTAGGCGAAGCCGAAACGCGGCTCGAAATCCAGCCAACTAACTGGTGTAAGATACCGGGAACGTCCCCCGTAACCGTCAAAAGCGAACGGAACCTCACTAGACTGAGTAATGGTTTATTGATGTAACGGAATTGTGTAAGAGCCGGGCCGGGAATGGGACCTGGATAGCTGCCGCGCGGATCGAGAGAACCCTGAGGTTGTGTATTTCTGTCCTAGGCAACTGCAATTCATAGCGCAATCCCAGGTTGAGGGTTAAATTGGGCTGATTTTCCAGTCGTTCTGGACAAAGAACCGCCCGCATCCCAGCGGTAATAATAAGGAATGGCGGAGTGTAAAGAGCACGGCGGAATTAGGCACGCCCAGAAGAAAGCTCGCATCGGCGAACGCCGCCAGACGCCGCTGGAAGTACCGGTCGAATTGGTTTGCGTTCCGGAGAAAGTATAATTCCCGCCTGAGATTGCGTAATGGCTAGAGTATTCAGCATGTCCTTGTTCAGGTCAGCTCCGAACTTCCAGGTCATGGCGCCGCGGCTAAGATAGACAGTATCCGCGATTTCATACTGCTGCTCGACGTTTTCGCTCAACGTGGAACCTTGGGAACCAATGTTTCCGAAGCTATCGAGTCCGAATGAAAACATCGGGATACCGCCGTGGGTGAGACTTGGGAGCCCAAGCTGCGTGTTGACATTCTGCCCTGAGTTGACATCGAATGCCGGAGAAGTTGGCATAGCTGTAATTCCCGCGAGTATAGGCAAGCCGAAGATCGTTGAATAAAGTCGGAGTGAAAGTGCGGGTATAGTCCGCTGCATATACTGCTGCGAGTCGCTGTAAGTTCCGCCATCTCCATTTATTGGATAATTGGCATCGAGGCCTCTAATTCCAATTTCCGGGATTTTGTTCATGCGAAAATAGATGTGGTCCTTGTCTGAAAGGACTTCGTCGATCCGCATGCTATAGCGCGTTTCGTTGTCCGAAACATAGCGGTAAGTAACATAGTTATCCAAATATCCGTTGCTATCGACAAAGTAATTGCCGGCTGGAGGAACATATTGGAACAGCTTTTGAGCGACGGGATCCAGCAGGACTAGCGGGGATTTTGTTCCCCGGGAAGAGGGGCGTACGACTGCCCGGTAGCGAGAGTGATTTCTGGAACTGATTTCCGACGACGTGTAGTGGTTATAGATGGCCGTGTTGGCGCCGGAGGAAAGGCGGGGCCGGGAACTGGTTCTAGAGACTGGTCGGGCACCCACCATTGGTGCTGCCTCCGTTCAAAGCGACGAGACCGCAGTTATTGCCGGACGCGTCGCAGCCACTAAAGTCTCCGTTGCGCATGGCCTGGGTTGGCAGGTCGCCGGTGGCTTGCAGGTGATCGCTTTGATAGCGCGGCTCGCCCGCGAAGAAGAAGAAGGTCTTATTGCGGCCGTTGTAGAGCTTGGGAATGATGACAGGGCCGCCAAGCTGTCCATCAAATTGGTTCCAACGCAAGTTGTTGACGGGACGATTCACACTCGCCTCGGTATACGGACTGGCGTTGAGCACAGGATTTCGAAAGTACCAGAGGGCCATACCGTTGAACGCGTTCGTACCCGATTTGGTGGTGACGCTGATGATGCCACCTCCGGACTCGCCGTACTCGGCCGAAAACGCATTCGTTTGAATGGTAAATTCCTGGACGGTTTCGGGCGAGAAGGAGACGGCTTCACGCGCCAGGCCGACACCGGTATTATTGACGCCATCGACAAGAAAGCGCGTTGAACCGGCACGCCCGCCGTTTACGTTCAAGTTAAATCCGGGCGCCGGAGTACCTGAAGTTACTTGAGGATCTTCGGTTCCGACCGCGCCACTGATGTTGGGAGCAGTTACTGCGAGGTCCAGTACGCTGCGGTTAGCCAGAGGCACATCGGTCAACATGCGCTGAGTGATGGTGGTGCCCAGAGTGCCCGATTCCGCATTGACGAGCGGGGGCGCGGCCTCAACGGTGACCTCTGTTGAGACGTTGCCCGTCTCCAGCGTCACGTTCGCGGTTGCAACCGTGGATGTGTCAACTTTTACCGTTTGAAGAACGAACTTTTTAAATCCGGGAGCATCGACCTCAATCTTGTAGGTGACGGGCTCCAGGTTTTCTAGCAAGTAGTCGCCCTTTTGGTCGCTCTGGAGATGGCGGACTTCTCCGGTGCCGAGATTAGTAACGGTAACAGCAGCGTTGGGAACGACGGCGCCGGTTGGATCAGTCACGGTGCCGCTGATGCCGCCGCGGTTACTTTGTGGCAGTACAACAGAGGTGGAAAAGAGGAAGCAGAACGCGGCTACTATGGCGGCGCGTACTGCGGTATTTACTAGCTTGTAACTCATAGCTACTTGGCCCCTGACAGAAATGTCACCGCTGGAAGCGATTGATATAGCGTAAACCGATAGGTCAGCGCACACAACCGGTTCGACCGATTCGCCTTTTGTTTCGCAATGCAAAACGGCTTTGGAAGAGTGGCGAACGTTGCAACTACGTTTGGCCCGACCACTTACCGCTTCCGTTAAGTTCGCGGAGCGGGTAGCATTATTAACCGGGTTAGGTTCGAGCCGTTATGCAGTGAGAAACGCCCGCAATGCGAGAGCTTTAGAGCGATGACTGCGTAGGAGCAAGAATCCGCTCCAACTGTTCTAGAGTCCGGCCTTTGGTCTCAGGCACGCGCAACCAGATCAAGAGATATCCCAGGAAACAGATGGCCGCATAAATCCAGAATGTACCGGCGGAACCTATGGCGGAATTGAGGATGGGGAAGGTGAAAGTGAGCAGGAACGAGGCAATCCAGAGGGCGGAAACCGACGTGGAAACCGCCAGGCCACGAATGCGATTCGGAAAGATCTCGGAGATTAGCACCCAGGTTACTGGCGCGAGCGACATCGCGTATAAGCCGATCGCGCAGAGGGTCAAAGCCAGAACGGTCCAGCTTTTAAAGCCGAAGCGGTAAGCGATCCCGAGTAAGACGTGCGTCCAAGCAATGCCCGCGCAACCGAATAACATCAAAGCGCGGCGGCCGAATCGATCCACCAGAGCCAGAGCAATCAGCGTGAATACGAGGTTGATAGCGCCGGTGATGACAATGTTGAAGAGCAGGTCGCTGACGCGGTAGCCGGCGCTACGATAAATCTCTTCGGCGTAATTGAAAATGACGTTGATGCCGCTCCACTGCTGAAGAATTGCGAGGCCGATTCCGATACCGAGAATTTTCCTCATGCCTGGAGTAAACAGCTCTGCCCAGCGGACCCGCGCATGGGATTCCGCTTCCATCGTGTTTTGGATATCGTGCAAGGCTCGGTTCGCGTAGGATTCACCGCCGATGCGAGCCAAGACTCGCCGAGCGGCATCGAACGCGTGATTTTTCACGAGCCATCTTGGACTTTCCGGCAGAGTTAGGGCGCTGAAAAAAAAGACGACGGAGGGAACCATAACGGCGGTGAACATCCAGCGCCAGCCGTATTGGCCGTTCCAGGATTGACGAATGAGCTCCGGTGTAGCTGCTGAGGCAACGCTTTGGGCTATCAGCCAATTCACGATCTGGGCGGCAAGGATGCCGATGACGATAGTCAGTTGGTTGAGAGAAACCAGACGGCCGCGCCACGGGGCGGGACTGACCTCCGCGATGTACATGGGCGAGATGTTGGAGGCGATGCCGATCGCCACGCCTCCGGCAATGCGCCAAAAGACGAACCAAACAAACTCAGAAGCCCAACCGGTGAGAACGGAAGAGACCGCGAATAGAAATGCGGAGAGAACCAGCAACTTCTTGCGCCCGAAGCGGTCGCTCAATGCTCCCGATGCGACAGATCCGAGCAGGCAGCCTAACAAGGCGCAACTGTTCGCCCAACCGATTTGACGGCTGGAGGTGAGCCGAAAGAAGCTTCATAAAACGGCTTGGCGCCGCCGATGACCACCCAGTCATAGCCGAAGAGCAGTCCGCCCAAGGCGGCGACGGCGGAGATGAGCCAAACGTAAGCGGCGTTGAAATGCTCGGCAGGAGCCGTGTGGGAGGCGCTGGTGTGGCCGTGCATAAACGTGCCTTAGACAGCGTACAGGGCGCGGCTGTTAGGATGCTCTCAGCGGCTGAAGAAATGGGATTTCTGGACAATCTGGAAAATTCGCTGAAGAGCCTTGAATCGCAGCAGGAACGCGATCCGAGGGAGCGCGAGCGGCAAGAAGAGGAACGAGCAAGAACCTTGGCCGCCGCGCCATGGGCGGAGAAGTTGAAGAGTTCGGAATACACCCAGAAGCTGTTCGATCAGGCGGCTGTGGCCGGACATCGCATGCGGGCAAAAGTCTATATGGCATGGATCGATACGACTCTGCGGCTGGAGGCGAAAGGGCGCCGGCTTGAACTGCGCCCCACAGCAGACGGCATCATAGCGGAGTTTGCTCAGCCCGACGATCAGATCCAAATAGAAAGTGTGGATTTGGGCGGGAGCCCGGACGAGTTACTGCGTAAGTGGCTGGGGTAAGTTGATCGCGCTTAGTTCATGCCTGCTTGTTTTAGTGCGGCGACAAGCTCATTTTCCGATCTTTCACCTACGAAGTGCGCCACGATTTTCCCTGTAGGATCGATCACCAGAACCGTAGGAATCGCATGGGTTCCATACATCTTATTGACTTTCCCGCCTCCGTCGTGCAAAGTCGCAAGATCCGGATGATTTTTTTCCAGGAAATGCTTCGCTGTAGCCACGTCCTCATCGTTGACGCCGAAGACGAGCACGTTGCGGTCTTTGTACTTGCGGCTGAGGGCTTCGATAGTGGGCAGTTCGCGCCTGCATGGGGGACACCAGGTGGCCCAGAAATCCAGCAAGATAATTTTGCCTCTCAGATCGGCGAGATGCACCGGTGAGCCATCGACGGTCTTCAGCGTGAAATCCGAGGCCTGGCGGCCTACCAGACTGAGATTCCGTTCACTGGGGAGCAGAATATCGGCGACCTCGCGACTGCCGGCAACCGGCTGATATTCAAATAGCTCCGGAGACGGCGCTCCTTCGCTGATCTGCTTGTACTCTGTTGTGATTTGCGCTTGGCCGTTCTTAAAAGTCTGCAATTCTACGTGACGAAGAACAAGAAAGCTGTCTTTCGCTACATAGAGCCGATTGCTAGATGCCGGCGTGGAGATTTGCACGACATAGCATTCCACTTTGCTTCCGTTGAATTTGAGCTTATCGGCTTTCTGCATAACCGCTACATTGGCGTAGCGCGCTAAACCTGTGTAGCGAGTAACAAATGAGCGCTGGGTCATGGAGAAGAGGTCGTCGCCCAGGGTCGGTCCGGTAGACTGATCCGCGTCCTCGTCATCGTTGGCAACATTTACGGCTTGGGCGGCTTCCATCTTTGCCCACAGCTTCTGTTTGGGCATTGCCTTCCAGGTGATTTTGCCGTCGGCCACCCGGATTTCTACAACGTCGCCGCTGTCCCGCTCAACGCGAAACATGCCTTGCGCGCCGACCGCAAGCGTTACCTTTTCTTCTTCCGAGCCGCTTTGCCCCGCTTGCGAGACGGTGATGCGCTTTTCGGCGATGATTTCATAAGCGTTCAACTTCTTGTAGTGTTCCGAAACTTTCTGGAGCACGTCGCCAGGTGAACCCGGCTCGACAGCAAGCGCAGATCCGGCTAACAGCAGATACACGAGAGGCAGGGCGTAGGCGGTCTTCATACCGGTCCGCTCTCTGCTGCTTTCGCTACTTCGACGGCGAAGACGTAGGTGGGGCCGAACATGTTGGAGCGGAACACCACCCATTTCTGATCGGGAGTGAAGCTGACGTTGGGCTCGAGATGGTACTGGTGCTTAGACATGTTGAGCAGACGCTCAGAATGAAAGACGCCGGGCTTCACTAAATCCGGGCGCTTTATGCCGGTGCTGTTGATCAGTTGGGGATGGAAGAGATACAACCACTCGCCATCGGGCGCGTGGGCCACTTGGCCCGGATCGCCGCCATCGCCGCAGAAAAGTTTTCCATCCATGGAGACGTTGAAATGGATGGACCATTCGTTGCGCTGCAGGTGGTACCAGGTTCGCTCCTGAGTTTCCAGGTTGTAGCCTGCGATCCAGAAGTCTTCGCCCTTGGGCGTCTGCAGGTCATACCAGATGGTCTTGCCGTCCTGACTCCAAAACTCGTGTCCGGCGATTTCCATCTCCATGGTTCGTTTGTGAATCAGCGTGTTCTGCGTGCCGTCTGTATGGATCGTCCAGATGCGATCGACCTTCTGCCAGGGACCTTCGTGGCAGTACATCAGGAGAGTTGGGTCGGTGGGCGAGAAGAGCAGATGATTCAACCAATCGGTGCTGTGAAGAAGAATTTTCTGTTCGCCCGTTTGCAGATCGATAGTGAACAGAACGCGAGGCAGATGAGCGGCTAAGGTGCGCTCCATCATCTCGCCTTTGTTGCGAGGCTGATCGAGAGGATGGGTTTGCTGGCCTGGGACTCCGCCGTAATCTTGGCCACCGCCCTCGACGTAGGTCCCGGCAGCGAGCGTCTCATCCGCATTGACGGTATCTACTCCGGCGCGCGGTGGGAGGACGGCGAGCTTGCGAGTCTGGCCGGTGTCGACGTTGGTTGCGTAGAGGGCATGTTCCGCTCCCTCGCTTTTGATGTAGTAAACGTTTTGTGTTTTGTGGCCGGCGATAACAACCCGGACTCTGCCCTGGACCACGGGTCTGGTCTTAAACGTTTTGAGATCAAGCACCCCAATGCCGTTGGGCGTGCTGTACACCATTTCTTTTCCGTCGGAGGTGTAGGCGTTGACGTTGAAGTACAAGCTGGCGCTGCCTGGCTCGTCGGTGAGGCGAACGACGCGATGACCGGTCTCAGGATCGATCCAGGTTTTAGGAGGAGGGGTTTTGGGAGAGTCGGTTTTAGGAGAATCGGTTTGAGGAAGCGCCGGGAAGAACACGAGCATGGATAGCAGGGACAAGAAAATGCTCATAACAGAATTCTAAGGCGAGCTTGAAGAAGAGCTATGATGCTTTGTTTGAAGCTCGCTCGTATTCACGTCGTCACCGGTACTCTTCTGGCGGTTACAGTTGCGGGTGTTATTAGCCGCGCAGGCGCTGCCGCTGCAACCGATCCGCTCTACCGCTCATTCGTGAATCCGCCGGACAATGCGCGCATCATGATGCGCTGGTGGTGGTTTGGGCCGTCAGTTGTGAAACCCGAGATTGAGCGCGAACTGCGAGTGATGAAGGCCGCCGATATTGGAGGCGTCGAGATCCAGCCTGTCTATCCGGTTGAGTTGGACGATCCGCAAAAGCATTTCCGGAACTTCCCCTATCTTTCCGGCGAGTTTTTGGACGATATCGGTTTTACCGCGCGAACGGCCAAAGAGATGGGAATGCGCGTGGATGTGACGCTGGGAAGTGGCTGGCCGTATGGTGGACCTGACACGCCGGTCACGGAAGCGGCGGGACGTCTGCGCATTCAGCGAGAGGCTGTTGCCGAATCAGAACATTCGATGCCCGTTCCGGCCATGGAGAATGGCGAAAAGCTGATCGCGGCGTTCCTTGCCAGCGGCGACGGCCGGAGTTTTACGGATGGAGGCGCGCAACGGCTGACTGATATCCAGAACGGAAGGCTTCAGCTTCCCGCGGATTTGAGCGGCGCTCACACGGTTCTGTTTTTTATTGCAAGCCGAACAGGCCAGCAGGTGAAGCGGCCGGGGATCGGCGCTGAAGGTTTCGTTCTGGATCATTACGAGTCGGCGGCCATCGAACACCATCTGACGGCTGTGGGAGATCGCCTGCTGCAAGCCTTCGGTCCGAATCCGCCTCATGCGGTCTTCAGCGACAGTCTGGAAGTGTTCGCGTCAGATTGGACGAGCGACTTCCTGACTGAATTTCAAAAGCGTCGAGGCTACGATCTGCTGCCGTATTTACCCGCGCTGGCGGGCGACATCGGCGATCAAGACGAACGCGATCCGGCACGATTGGGGCAAGACGTTGACCGAATTGGCCGAGGAGCATTACCTCACGCCGATTCGGGAATGGGCGCATGCTCATCACACTCTTTTCCGCTCCCAGACTTATGGCGAGCCTCCGGTGATCCTGTCGAGCAACGCGCTGGTCGACCTACCGGAAGGCGAGCACGGACCGGAATGGCGGGGCTTCAGCGCGGCTCGATGGGCGTCGTCCGCAAGTCACCTGTACGCGCGGCCGATCACCTCGACGGAAACTTGGACCTGGCTGCACTCGCCAGCATTTCGCGCCACTCCGCTCGACATGAAAGCGGAAGCGGACTTGCACTTCATTGAGGGCATTAATCAGTTGATTGGACACGGCTGGCCCTATTCACCGCCGTCGGCAGGCGAGCCGGGATGGCGATTTTACGCGTCGGCCGCTTTCAACGACCACAATCCCTGGTTTCAGGTGATGCCGGAGATCGCAAAATATTTGCAGCGAATCAGCTTCTTGATGCGGCAGGGAAGCCCCGCGAACGATGTAGCGATTTATCTGCGGACAGACGATGCGTGGGCGCAATTCAGGCCGGGCGTGACGTCTGTGGATCGCTCCATGGATGCGCTGCTGGGGCCCGCGCTGATTCCGCAAGTGCTGAACGCCGGATTTAATTTCGACTTCATCGATGACCGGGCGATGGAGAAGGCGGGAATCCCGTATCGGATTCTCATTTTGCCTGGCGTGGAGCGGATTCCGCTGGCGACTCTCCAGAAACTGCAAGCCTACGTCGCAGAAGGGCGGGATCGTGATCGCAACGCGACGGTTGCCTTCACTGGCGCCCGGATTGATGGAGGCGAAGAGCGACACGCCGCGCGTGCAGGAGCTGGCACGCGAGTTATTCGAAACTTCGCAGCAAAATACGCGCTTAGTCCGGGATGAGGGGACGCTGGGGAGCACGCTGGCAGAGATGGTGACGCCCGATTTCGCGACAGGGGCTGTGGCCCCGGCGATCGGCTTCGTTCATCGCAAGCTTCCTCCGGCGGAAATATATTTCGTGGCGAACACTTCGAATGAGCCGGTCGAAACCACAGCGACTGTTCGAGTAACTGGACTTGCGGGTGAATGGTGGAATCCGTTCACGGGCGAAAGCAGTTCAGTGGAAGGGCAGGATAACGGAAAAACCACGAATATTCCGCTGCGGCTGGCGCCATACGAATCACGAGTGATCGTGTTCAGCAAAGCTTCGGGCCCGGCAGAGAAATCTCGCGAGAACGGCGGGCGCGAATTCGCAATCGATCGACATCAGCTCCGATTGGAAGGTCACATTTTCCGGACTCCATCGGACAGTTCAGATGGCACAGCTTCGATCCTGGACGGACGATGAAGCGACGCGATTTTACTCGGGCGAAGCCGTGTACGAGAAGAACGTCAATGTGCCTGACGGTTTCTTGAAGGCGCGAGGCAAGGTCGTCCTGGATTTCGGGCCTGGTGAAATCGCTGCCGCCGGTTGGCGGGACGGAACCTGGAATGCGGGCCTTGCTCGAGAGTCCCGTGCGCGAGTCCGCGCTGGTCTACATCAATGGCCAGAAGGCCGGGTCTGTGTGGCATCCGCCCTATGAAGTGGATGTGAGCCGGTTTGTGCGCGCGGGAGAAAATCAGGTGCGGATTGTGGTCGCGAATCTTGCGATCAATGAAATGGCCGGGAAGGCGCTGCCCGATTACACGCTGCTCAACCTTCGTTACGGGAAACGCTTCGATCCGCAGGGGTTCAAGGATTTGAAGGCGTTGCCGTCCGGAATCGTCGGGCCTCTTCGTTTGGCAACAAGATGAGGCGGTTTCCGACCGTCGCGCTGGCGTTCCTCCTTCTCTGTGCCGGGCGATCGGCGAGCGCAGGCTACCAACACATTCTCATTCTGGATTCAGCGCATCCGGCGATCCACTCGGCTGCGAAGATATTGGCGCATGAGCTCTCGCTACCGGAGAGCAGCGTTGCGACTGTATCGGCATTGGGACCGGCACGCGCGGGAGACATTATGTTGACGGTGGATGCGCGTGCGGCTCAGGAAGACGGCTACAGAATTACCTTTCGAGACGGCGCGGCCATTGTTGCGGGTGTCCGGCCGCGGTCGCTGTTGTATGCGGCGGGAGACGCGCGTTTGTGGAAGGATAAGTCGTCCGGAACTTTCTTGCGCGAGCCGTCATTTGCCATTCGGACCGGGCAGTATGACGAAAATCGGACCGTTGCCGAGTATGTCGCGGAACTCGGAGTAAACGCGATCATTCAAAAACAGAACCGCGCGGTTGTGACTCTCAAAGAGACGTTTCCAGAGGTTTTCGGCGCGCTGAGCCCGGAGGACCAAACACGGTTGGAGCGCGCGAGAGCGGCAGGCGCGAAACAGAATCAAAATTTCGCAAAAGAGTGCCACGATGCCGACGTGCCCTTCTATGCATTTCTTTACGGCAACGACGTAACGCTTTGGTCGAAGCCTTTGTACGAAGTGGCGCTCAAGCTATATCCCTCGATCCAAGGCACGCCCGCGCCGCAATCCTGGGAGAAGGCATATTTGTGCCCATCTGACCCGATCACATGGAAATTGATTCGCGCCTATGTTCAGGATTTTTTGCAGCAAACAGGCGCCGACGGACTTTATGCTACTTTCTGGGACCGCTACGGGATCTATTGCCAGGACGAGCGTTGCCAACGCGACGGTCTGAATCGTTTCTCGAATGAGCTTTACCAGAATGTCAAGGTGTATTACGATGTGCTGCACGCGGCTGGGAAAGAAGCTTGTGGTACGAACGTGGTCATCCGGAACACCGCATTGGTTGGGTGAGCAATACGTGCATGCGCCCGGATACGGAAATTTCGGCGGCACGGGCGAAGAGCTTTGGTCGCGTGTCATTCACGAATTGCCTGCTGACATCATCATTCAGAGCAAGGCTTACTACTCCGATTGCCAGCCAGATGCGCGATTCGACCCGCTGATTGGAAAAGCGAAGCCTCATACCGAAATCGTGGAGTATCAGGAGGCCGGACAGACGCTGGGCAGGTTTTATTTCCCCGCTTCCTCGGTGAATTACATCGCCGACACGATGAGGAAGTCGCGCGCTCTGGTTGGCGCCGGCGGTGGAGTGAATATCTTCCCGGGCGGCACTCACCAATCGAATTACTCGGTCTTCGATGACATTCTGAACAGCATCAATTTATACGCGTGGCGCGAACTGGCGTGGAACGCGAACGCCGATGTACAGAAGATCTGGATAGATTGGGCGGAAAGAATTTATGGACCGGAGGCTGCGCCGCACATCGTAAAGGCGCTACAGCTTTCTGAAGACGCCGTAAACAAGACGTTTTCTCCGTTGGGGATGGGCAGCAGCACGAACTCCGATTTCGCCGCGACAATCGATCGCAAGGAAACCCTGCTGAAATACACCAATCGCTACTATTTACCGGAGTATGCGAAGTATCTGGAGCCAACCAAAGAGAACATTCAACTGGTAGTGAATGAGAAAGCAAAGTGCCTGGCGGAAATCGATGAAATGATGAATGAGTTGGAGCAGGCGCGCCCGTATCTCAAAAAGGAACAGGCTGCTGAACTCACTACGCGCTTTGAATGGTTCAAAGAATTTGCGATATGCAGCCGTTACATCGATGAAAGCTTGTGGCGTTATCGATATTTGCGGGGGCTGGCAGCGAATTTGACCACTGATCCGGAGCAATTACGGCCGTTGGCAGAGGCTTACGACTTGGTTCAACAACATGCAGCGCGCCTGTTTCAATTCGATCCCGCGCAGAAGTTCACCTGCTACGACACTACGCTGGGTCAACTGCGCGTTCGCCCGTCGCTAGGAAATCCGATGCCACTGATGAAGCAGCTATATGCCGAGTCCAAGAAATTGATCGAAGAGAGTGTCGGACCGAATTATCTGGCGGCGGAGTGGCAGAGATGAGAGGCTTCTCGACGACACTGGCGCTCTTGGTTTGTTTGACGATGTCGACCGGAGTAGCCTGCGCGCAAGGGCCGCGATCGGAAGTTGCCGACGCTGTTTATCATCGGCGATTCGACCGTCAGGAACGGGCAGGGTGATGGCAAAAACGGCCAATGGGGCTGGGGCGATTTGATTGGCGTGTACTTCGATTCGTCCAAGATCAACGTGGTGAATTGCGCGCTCGGCGGGCGCAGCAGCCGGACCTTCATCACAGAAGGGCACTGGGACAAAGTTTTGGCGCAGTTGAAGCCGGGCGACTTTGTGATGATGCAGTTCGGACATAACGATGGCGGAGCGCTGAATGACGATAGCCGCGCGCGCGGCTCCATCAAAGGCACGGGAGACGAGAGCCAGGAGATCGACAATCTGCTTACAAGAAACACGAGACGGTGCATACCTACGGCTGGTACATGCGGAAATACGTGACTGATACAAAGGCCAAGGGAGCAGCCGCGATTATCTGCTCGATGATTCCGCGCAAAATCTGGAAGGATGGGAAAATCGTGCGGCAACTCGGGCGATTACGCTGGCTGGGCTGCGGATGTGGCGCGGACAGAAAACGTGCCGTTTATCGACCTTAATGAGATCATCGCGCGGCGGTATGACATTTTGGGACCTGAAAAAGTGGAGCCGTTATTTGGCGACGAGCACACTCACACGACCCGCGCGGGAGCCGAGTTGAATGCGGAATGCGTGATTGCCGGGCTGAAGAGCCTTACGAACGATCCGCTCGCGAGTTACTTTTCGGAGCGCGCGAAGGCTGTCGCGCCCGCCCCTCAATCAAGAGAGGTGAACTTATGATCATCGCTGATCTCGCGCAAATTGATGGACGAGCGTATCCCGCGCGGCGGCGCACGCAAAATCTGGTTGGCGGAGCCAGTCCCATTCAAGCGACGAATTTCTCGCTCGGGCATGTGACTCTGGAGCCAAACGGCGGGCAAGTGCCTTGGCACAACCAGGAGCAGGAAGAGATTTACTTTATTGTGGAAGGAACGGGTGAAATGTGCCTGGGCGAGGAAAGGACAGCCGTTCAAGCGGGCCAAGCGGTTTATATTCCTTCCAGAGTGTTTCATCAACTTACTAACACGGGTCAGACGCCGATGCGTATGATTTACTGCTACGGTCCAGCAGGCGATGTGGCGCACTGGCGTCAGGAATTGGCGGGCACTCTGCCTCGCGCCGGTGTGGAAGCCCCACCATTGCCGGTGGGAGCGCAGCCCCAGTGCACGGCTCCGCCCAAGGCTGACCTGATGAGCGGAATGAAAGTCCACTCGCTCGGCATCATCATGAATGGTGTTACGGGCCGCATGGGGCTGAACCAGCATCTACGCCGGTCGATTTACGCCATCATGCAACAGGGCGGCGTAAAACTTAGCGACACGGAAACGATCATGCCGCGGCCGCTGCTAGTTGGCCGCAACGCCGCG
The DNA here is from genome assembly GCA_963795445.1 of uncultured Acidobacteriaceae bacterium. GTDB lineage: Bacteria > Acidobacteriota > Terriglobia > Bryobacterales > Bryobacteraceae > Bog-105. Next base: position 86,698 of record CAWCHX010000012.1, read on the forward strand.
AAGCTGGAGACGATCTCTCAGGAGTTCGGCGGCTTGCCGTACAGCACCGATCTGGACAAAGCTTTATCGGATCGGGAATACAGCATTTACTTCGATTCGCAGACGACGGACCGTCGCGCGGAAGCTGTGCGGAAGGCCATTGCAGCGGGCAAGCATGTGTATTGCGAGAAGCCAATTGCCGAGACGGTAAGCACCGCGCTGGAGCTTTACAACCTGGCTAAAGCGGCCGGCGTCAAGCACGGCGTCGTGCAGGATAAGCTGTGGCTGCCAGGGCTGCTTAAGCTCAAGACATTGCGCGATCTGGGCTATTTTGGGCAGATTCTTTCCGTTCGCGGCGAATTTGGGTATTGGGTATTTGAAGGCGATGTTATTCCAGCGCAGCGGCCGTCTTGGAATTATCGAAAAGAAGATGGCGGCGGCATCATCATCGACATGCTATGCCACTGGCGCTATGTTCTCGACAATCTTTTCGGCGCGGTGAAAGCGGTTTCGTGTTTAGGAGCAATCCAGATTCCCGAGCGCCGCGACGAACAAGGCAAACCGTATAAATGTACGGCCGATGATTCCGCTTACGCGACATTCGAGCTCGAAGGCGGCGTTATCGCGCATTTCAACTCGTCCTGGGCCGTGCGTGTCCGGCGCGACGACTTACTAACTTTGCAAGTAGACGGAACAAAGGGATCGGCAGTCGCCGGGATTACGCGATTGTTGGATTCAGCCCTACGGGGCGACGCCTCGTCCCACGTGGAATCCGGATGTCCCACAGCCGCTGAGCTTTTTTGACGGCTGGCAGAAGGTTCCCGAACAGAACGGTGTTTGAGAACGCGTTCAAAGTCCAATGGGAGCTATTCCTTCGTCACGTTGTCACAAACGAGCCGTTTCGCTGGGACTTACTCGAAGCTGCAAAAGGCGTGCAACTCGCCGAAGCGGGACTTGAGTCCTGGCGAAAACGTGCCTGGGTAGATATTGAGCCGCTGCGAGTTGAGTTAACGGCACAACTTCATCGTAAAATTACGGGTGGCCCAATTGTTTAATTCGACTAAATGGCAGGTTCAGTTTATTTGGTTTGACGTAAGCCCGCCCGGGCTTTTATAGTTCAGACATTACAGGTATGGCGATCCATGCCATTATCTGCCATTTCAGAGGGTCTTAAGCATTATGAAACGCAGCCTCGTCGCTGTTCTCTGTCTCGCGTTTTCTCTAGCATTGTCGGCCCAGGAGTTCCGCGGCACTATTAGCGGAGCTGTTACGGATCCGACAGGATCGGCAGTCCCAAACGTTCAGGTAACCGCCAAGGAAGTCAGGACGGGAACTACGTCCCAAGCGACCTCGGACGCCAACGGCCAGTACACCATTCCGTTTCTGCTGCCCGGGACTTACGAGGTGAGCGCCAACAGCACGGGCTTTTCCACCTTCACGCGAAAAGGGCTGCACTTAGGATCGGGCGATCATCCTATTGTCGACATTCAATTGCAGGTGGGGCAACAGGCAACCACAGTCACAGTTTCCGGCGACATTCCGTTAGTCAACAGCGCCAATGCATCCGCGGGTCAGACGATCACGACTAAGCAGGTGGAGGACTTGCCGGTGAACGGCCGAACGCCGCTTGATGCTGGCGCAACTTTCGATGGGTGTGATACCGGAAGGCCAGCCATCGCTGGTTCACCCTTTCGACAATGGCGGCGCGGTGGATTTCAGCATCGCCGGATCGAAGATTCAAGCTTCCGAGATCCTGTTGGACGGTTCGCCCGATACTACCTGGGATCAACGAGTCGCGTTTCAATCCGACGATCGATACAGTTCAGCAGATCGTCGTCAATATCTTCGACTCCGATGCGACCTACGGACACACTAGCGCGGGCACAGCCAACCAGATCACAAAATCCGGCACCAATCAATTTCATGGGACTCTGTACGAGTTCAATCAGAACAATTTCACCAGCGCGAACAATTACTTCAGTAACGCATCGGGCAAGCCCGTCCCGATCTTGCATTACAACCAATATGGCCTTTCCGCCGGCGCTCCGGTGATCCTTCCGAAGATCTTCAATGGCAAGAACAAGCTGTTCTGGTACTTCGCTTATGAAGGCTTGAAAGACAACACGCCCACACCGACGTTGACAACCGTCCCGACGGCTGCAGAACGTAGCGGAGATTTTTCTCAATTGTTGAAGGTCGGGACTAACTACCAGATTTACAATCCCTACACAGGCGTGCAGAGCGGCACCACGATTACCCGTCAGCCATTTGCCGGAAACAAGATTCCAAGCAATTTGCTGAATCCTCTGGCGCAGTCTTATCTTAGTTTTTACCCCCAGCCCAACACCGCCGGTCTAGCCAACGGAGAAGACAATTACTTTGTGAATGCGCCCAGCATCGACGACTACAACAGCCAGTTCGGCAGGCTGGATTACAACATCGGGAACAACGATAAGATATTTTTTGACTTTCGGCATAACTATCGAATTCAGGACAAGAACGTTCTCTTCGGTAATATCGCTACTGGCAGTAATCTAGTTCGCGAGAATTATGGCTCGAGCTTAGACGAGGTGCATACTTTCGGCGGCAGCAGTGTCCTGGATATTCGGCTGAACTGGACACGCATGGATGAAGTGCATTTCGAGCCAAGCGAAGGTTACGACCCGACTACGTTAGGCTTTCCATCTTACTTAGCCTCGAATTCGGAACATATTCAACTTCCGGTTGTGTCATTTTCGAATTCCGGGAGCGGCGGGTTTCAATCGTTAGGCGATACAGGCGCTAGCAGTCTGCCTTCGGAAAATTACCAGCTTTTTGGCACCTTTGAAAAAGTGGTTGGAAATCACACGTTAAAGATGGGCGCAGACGGCGCGGCGCTATAACCTTAGCGATATTGCATACGGCGCTGCGGCCGGTACTTTCGCGTTTTCGACCAATTGGACGCAAGGTCCCACCAGCAGTTCGGCCGCTGCACCCATTGGGCAGGATTTTGCATCCTTTCTACTCGGCCTGCCCACATCCGGCAGCTATAACGAAGCCTCTTACGCCTATCTGCGGGAATATTATTACGGGGCGTTTATACAGGACGATTGGCGAGTGAAGAGCAATCTGACACTCAATCTGGGAGCCCGCTTAGAACAGGAAACAGGTATGACGGAGCGCTACGGCCGTATCGTCAATGGGTTTGATACCAACACTCCTAATCCGATCGCCCCTGCCGTTCAATCGGCGTATGCGGCTAATTACTCGACGTATGTGAAGGATTGCGCCGCGACACCGGCTTACTGCCCGCCGGCTCCGAGCGCCTTGAAAGTGAATGGCGGCTTGACGTTCGGAAGCCCCAGCGATCCGTATGTCATACGCGCGGCCATCAGCTCGCGTCAGCCCTCGTGTCGGTTTTGCCTGGAGCCCGTCTATATTGCACGACAAAATGGTGATTCGCGGAGGATTCGGGATGTTCGTGGCTCCCATATGGCAAAGCGAGCTTGCGAACATCAATCTTAGCGGCGGTATTTCCTCTTCTCCGCTTTTGAACCAGGAGGGTTTCAGTCAAAGCACGACCTTCAATGCAACCAGCAACAATTACCTGACACCGGCCGTCGCTGGACAACCCACGTTGAGTAACCCGTTTCCCAGCGGAATTCTACAGCCTGCGGGATCTGCCCAAGGTTTAGCTACATATGTGGGACAGAACGTGAGCCTGATTCGCGCCAGTCGTTAAGAATCCTTATTCTGAGCGCTTTGAATTCGACGTCCAAGAGCAGGTTACTCCCAATTTGCTCCTGGAGGTCGGCTACATCGGCAACCGCGGTGTTCACGTGATAGTTCCGCAAACGGAGTTGAACTTTCTTCCGCGCCAATACCTGAGCACATCGAACTACCGGGATGCCGCCGATAATGCGGTGGTAACAGCTTTGAGCGCAAACGTTCCGAATCCGTTCCACAACCTCACTCCTAATGGCACTTACAACACATCCAGCACCGTAGCTCTCGATCAGTTATTAGCTCCTTATCCGCAATTTCCCGTGGTTGTAAATGGCGGTAGCTTGTCAGGCGGTATCAACGGCGTGTTGGTGCAGAATAACACCGCGGGCGGCTCCTGGTACAACAGCTTGAATTTCCGAGTGGAAAAGCGGTATAGCGATGGGCTCTCGTTAATAGGCAATTACGCGTATTCCAAATTCATGGAGCAGGACGATTACTTGAATGACTCGGATACCAGGCTGGAGACGCGTGTTTCTCCTTTCGACCATCCGCACCACATCGCGATTGGATTCAGCTATGATTTTCCCATTGGTAAAGGTAGACGGTTTGACTTGCACAACCGTTTGGCGGATGCGCTCATCGGCGGCTGGGTCACAAATGGCATTTACCAATGGGAGATAGGAGCGCCGATCGTCTGGACGGCAAACTTCGCTTATTGCCCCACTCCCAGCGCCGCTTGCAATGGATTCGGAGGCCCCATCAATCTCAACAGCAGTAACGGCAACGGCCAGGCGTTTAACCTGGCGGCTTTCGATCTGAAGTCGGCAGATCAGCCTTCCGATACTATCCGGACGTTCTCTACGACGTTCGGAAATCTGCGCCAACAGGACCTGAATGAACTGGATGCCTCGATCTTGAAGAACTTCAATTTCAACGAGTCCACTTACTTTCAGCTACGGCTGGAGGCATACAACGTTCTGAACCATCCGGTTTTTGCCGCGCCAACGGTAAGCAGCGCTACCAGCTCAACGTTTGGCCTTATTCAAAGCCAGGCAAACAGTCCGCGGGCGATTCAGATTGGCGCCCGATTTGTTTTTTAGTCTGATGCGCGGCAGCATGGCGGTTTCAGCAACTCTTCGCTGAGACCGCCTTTTCTTTTATGGGAGACGGGCGAATGACGCGACGAGATTTGTTAACACGGTCGGCAATGTTGATTCCCGCTTACCGGATCGCTATGGCGGCGCAATCCGGCGGGAATGGAACGGATGCCGCGAGCATCCTTTCGCGGATTAAAGCCGCCGGCGTTTCCTAACCGCGATTTCGATATTACGAAGTACGGCGCAATCGGCGATGGCCAGATGAAGTGTACGGATGCCATCGCGAAGGCGATTCAGGCCTGCAGCGCGGCGGGCGGAGGACGTGTTGTCATTCCGAAGGGTACATTTCTAACCGGCGCCATTCACCTGGAGAGCAACATCAATCTCTACGTTTCCGAAGGCGCCACTCTGTTGTTCAGTACGAATCCCAGCGACTATCTGCCGGTCGTCTTCACGCGCTTTGAAAGTACGGAATGCATGAACTATTCGCCGTTCATCTATGCATTTGAGAAGGAGAACATCGGCAATAACCGGTCCCGGGACTGCTGGATGGACAGGCGGATCAGGAGCACTGGTGGGACTGGACTCGAAAAGCGCGCGCCGGCGTAACGCGAGATGAGCCAAGCCGCGACAGCGATGTGAAGACGCTGGTCGAAAAGATGGGCAACAACAACGTGCCTGTCGAGAAGCGCGTCTTCGGAGAAGGCCACTATTTGCGGCCGAATTTCGTCCAGCCATACCGCTGCAACAACGTACTGATGGATGGGTTTACGAGTAAAACGGTCGCCCATGTGGGAATTGAACCCCACGCTCTGCCACAATGTGACGGTCCGAAATGTTACCATCGACAGTCACGGCCCGAATAACGATGGCGTCGATCCGGATGCCTGCCGCGACGTGCTGATCGAGAAATGCACCTTCAGCACGGGTGACGACTGTATCGCGATTAAGGCCGGCCGCAATCAGGACGGGCGCCGCGTGAACGTGCCCTGCGAGAACATTATCGTCCAGGAATGCGCAATGCAGGACGGCCATGGCGGAGTGTCGATCGGCAGCGAAGTTTCGGGCGGCATCCGGAACGTGTTTGTGGAACGCTGCAAGATGAGCAGTCCGCACCTGCAGCGCGCGCTTCGCATTAAAACCAATTCCTATCGGGGTGGAGTCATTGAGAATATCCACTTCTCAAACGTGACTGTCGGGCAAGTGGCGGAGTCGGTGATCGAAGTGGATTTTTACTACGAAGAGGGTGAAGGCGGGCCATTCAAGCCCGGTGGTCAAGGACATTTTCGTCAGCGACGTGACCTGCCAGAAGAGCAAGTACGGAATTTACTTACGAGGATATGCGAACGCGCCGATCAGCGGAGTCACGCTATCGCATTGCACATTCAACAATGCCGAGAAGGGCGATTTCTTTCAGCATGTGGAAGGCGTGAATGTGCAGCGATGTCATGGTGAATGGGCATTCGGTTACGGCCGAGGAGCTGAAAAGCGCGAAGAGCGGCTAGCCCGCTTGCTCACGGAACTTTTACTCTGTCGGGCTGCCAGCCGTCCGCCCCGCGAAGAAAGGTGTCGGGCTGAAACTGAGCAACTTCTGAAGCCGCAAGCGAGTGCGCCCAGGAAACTCGCTTGTCCGGGTTTGCGCCGGGCCCTGTGGAATCGTACTCGCCATACCAGGTGGTCTTGTAATTATCGGTCTTGTTCCAGTTACTCCAGCCTTCCGGCAAAATGTGATCGCCCAGCCAGCAGTGTAAGTAGACGACTCGGGAGTAGGGCCGCCAGGGACGGCCAAGATAAACGCCTTTGCCGGTATTTTCGCCCGTCAGTTTGCAGTTGATGAACACATAGCCGGTGGGGCCATCCGGCGTAATACGGCTTTGCGCGGTGATATAGCCCGCGCCGCGGCTGTGGATTTCGCAGTTCTCAAATACCGCCGCTGCATTGCCGAAGATAAAATCGACATGCCCTTCGATGAAGCAATCGCGATAGTACTGGCGGCCTGAGGCAGCATACAGCGTGTCCTGCCACCCAACGAAGCGGCATTTCTGAAATATTGCGCGGTCGGAGTGGATCGCAATGGCAACCGCTTGCGTGCCTGTTCCGTAGGAATTTTCAAAGGTGATGTTCGCGGCTTCGAACTCGGCGCCTTCGATATCGACAGTACTGCTGAAGAACGTTCCGCCCGACGTCTTTTGCGCCCGCATTGAACGTAATGACGGTGTTCGCGGCATCTGTTCCAAGGAAAGTGACGCGCGGCCTGTCTTGAGGAACTTTCACGCGTTCGTGATATGTTCCGGGACGGATTTCGATGACCAGGCGCTTATTCCCATAGGGCGGCGCATGATCTATGGCCATTTGAACGGTTTTAAAATCGCCGGTGCCGTCGGCTGCGACGACGACGCGAACCTCGCCTGCGGCATCTGCCGGGGCCGCATTGCCGAAGCGCGAAAGTGCAATGCAAAGCAAGATCAGGAAGTTCAGCAATCTTGAAAGGGTTCTTCAACTCAATGCCAGTGTAATGACAAACAGACACGTTCGACTACCCGATTTACATCAATTTTGCTAAAGATGGCGTTCAGAAATTTGGGTTTGACCGCTCGGGACCCGGCTGTCATGATTCCAAGTTGCGGCAGTAGTGATGCGCCGCGCACGACTCTAATTCCATGACGAATCCAGTCTTGCTTGCGAAGTACTCCGTAGGAGTTGGCGACCGTTTTGCGCATCAGGCGAAAGCGCAATTGCGGCTTGCATGATGGCGGCCGAGAAAGGGCGTGGATGTCATTCCCGTATGGAACAAGTCGAATCGGGAACACGTGATCATCGGCTCCGACCCGGCCAGCGCCCGAAAAGCCGCCGATGAAGCGGTAAAGGCGCTGGGCTGGAACAAGCCGTATCACGTGGATGCCGACCATATCAACCTCAAGACGGTGGATCGATTCATGGAGCCCTGCGACTTCTTTACGATTGACGTCGCGGACCTGATCGGAACGACCTGCGGATGAGGCATCCGTGCACGGCATTCGCCGACGCGCATCCGGAACTGGTTGGTTCTCTCAGATATCCCGGGCGTCGACCGCTCTTTTCGAACGGACCGCGCTTTCGTGGCTCAAATTGCCAACAAATACCTGGCTGCGGTGCAGGAAGCCGGCCGAATCTATCGAGAGATCGAGAGGAAGAAAGGCAAAGGCAACTTCATCGCTGAAGTCTCGATGGATGAGACCGATTCTCCGCAAACGCCGGTGGAACTGCTGATCATTCTTGCTGCCATTGCCGGTGAAAAGATTCCGATTCAGACGATCGCGCCAAAATTCACCGGCCGCTTCAACAAGGGCGTCGATTATGCCGGCGACCTGGCCAAGTTCACAGAAGAATTTGCAGACGATGTGGCGGTGATCGCCTATCGCTATTCAGCAATATGGATTGCCCGAAGAATTTGAAGCTGAGCGTGCATTCCGGCAGCGACAAGTTCTCGATTTATCAGCCAATTCGTCAAGCGATGAAGAAGTTCGATGCGGGCGTACACCTGAAGACGGCCGGCACGACATGGCTGGAAGAACTGATCGGTTTGGCGGAAGCCGGAGGCGAAGGCCTCGATCTGGCAAAAGAGATTTACGCCGAAGCCTATTCTCACCGCGAGGAACTGTGCGCTCCTTACGCGGCAGTGATCGACATCGATCCCGCTAAGCTTCCCACGCCCTGAGGAGCTGAACAAGTGGTCTTCGGATCAGTTTGTTTCGGCCTTGCGGCACGATCCCAAATCACCCGCTTATAACAGCAGCATCCGGCAATTACTGCACGTCGGATTCAAAGTGGCGGCCAAAATGGGAGACCGTTACTTGAACCTGCTTCGTACCATGGAGAAAACAGTGGCGAAGAACGTGACTACAAATCTCTTCGATCGCCATATCAAGCCGCTGTTCCTGGGAGCTTAAATCGTGCCGCGTGAGTTCATGTCGCAAAACCTTTTCGATCTATCCGGCCGAGTCGCCGTGGTCATGGGAGGCACGTCTGGGATCGGCCGGGCGATTGCATTAGGGCTGGCGCAATCGGGCGCCGATGTGGTGGCCACAGGCCGCCGCGAAAAACTCGTCCACGAAGTTGCCGAGGAGATCGAAAAGGCCGGCCGAAAAAGTCTGCGCTTGACTGTGGACGCCGCAAACAGGGCGTCCATCGATACGCTGCGCGATGCGGTTCTGGAGCAACTGGGCCGCGTCGACATCTTGGTCAACTCCGCCGGGCAGATCTTTCGGAAACCGACCATCAACATCACCGAAGCCGAATGGAATACGCTGGTGGACGTCAATCTCACAGGCACGCTCCGCGCTTGCCAAAGCTTTTATGAACCACTTGCGGCGAGCGGCCATGGCCGGGTGGTCAACATCGCTTCATTGAATTCGTTCGTCAGCTTTTTTGAAGTGGCGGCTTATGCGGCATCGAAATCGGGAGTCCTGGGCTTGACGCGCAGCCTGGCTGTGGAGTGGGCGCAGAAGGGCATCAACGTGAATGCCATCGCGCCCGGCGTTTTCCGCACGGAACTCAATTCCGGTCTTCTGGACGGAACCGATCGAGGCCGTGAGTTGCTGATGCGTACGCCTATGAAGCGCTTCGGCAAAATTCCGGAACTAACGGGCACAGCCATCTTTCTTGCATCGGATGCGGCAAGCTTCATCACCGGCCAATGCATTGCCGTTGATGGCGGATTCCTGGCCTCGGGCGTGAACGTGTAAGCGTTTTCGGCGGGCGGTGCGCTAGCCTCTAGAAGGGGCAGACGTGGACGTCCGGCAACTTGAACTTTTCCTGGCGGTGATGGAGTACGGAAGCGTCACCAAAGCTGCCGAACGAGTCTATCTCTCTCCTGGCGCCGTCAGTTTGCAATTGCACAATCTCGCCACGGAGCTGCGGACGGAACTCTTTGTCCGCACCGGGAAAGCGCTTTACTCCCACGCCCGCCGCGATGAGGCTTGCTGAACTCGCGAAGGTCGCGATACGGCACGTTCGGAAAATCGAGCAGGAATTTGCGAACGATCCCAATGACGACAGCCGGCCTTTCCACCTCGCGACCGGCGCCACTACGCTGATTCACCGTTTGGGACGGCCGCTGCGCCTGCTGCGCAAGCAATACCCTCGGACGCCGATCCAGGTTACCGTCTGGGCCACGGAGGAAATGGTCGCGGGCCTTTTGGAACGGCGCTTCGATCTGGCGATCATTTCCTTGCCATATGACGAGACGAACCTTACGGTGCTTCCGCTTTTCGATGAGGAACTGCTTGATCCTCAGCCCCTCGAACAAACTTGTGCGCGGCGCTGGAGTTCGCTTTATTTCTCCCGAGGAACTGGCATCCGCCAAGTTTCTGCTTTACCCGGCGCGAAGCAATATGCGCACCATCATTGAGAACTTCTTTCGGGAACTGAATATTGTTCCACACGTCATCATGGAGGCGGATGATACCGAAGTAATCAAGAAATTGGTGGAGACGGGATTCGGTTACAGCATTCTTCCGGAATCGGCTTTACGCGGGCAGTCGCGCTACTTCCACATGTTCCGTGTCCGCGATCACAAACTCATTCGGCGGCAGGCAGTCGCGATGATGAAATCCGAGTACCCGCGGGCACTCGCGCTCTCTATCGCCCAGTTTCTACAGTTGACATTAGGCAGCCGTGCAGTCGATTCCATCGGCACTGATTCGGCCGCGTAAGACTCCTTACCAGGCGTCTCGATTGCTGATCGTTACGCGGTAGTAGGGCTTGTCTTTTTCAGCCGGGTCTAGCGTGAACTCGCCGGATGTTTTGCGCGGATCGTACCCGCGCCATAGCCACATCAGAGATTCCGGAAGATCGATGGCGGCCTGCGCCGGATCGTGCGTTGCTACTCCAAAACGAAAGTGAAAATCGTATTCGCGCATTTTCAGCGAATTTGCCAACTGGATGTTCTGCAGAGGCCACGAGCCGTGATTGTTTTCCAAATCGTCCGCGCCGTCGCTCATCCAGATCCGGATATTACGCTTCGGCATCTTCCGAACCATAAATGGATAAAGATTGCCGCCGTCCAATTTCTCTTCGGGATGCCACTGAATGGATGTGTAACTTCCAATCGCGGAGTGCACCCGGCTGAATTTGTCGGGCATGAACCACGCTGCGTTCAGCGAGCAGATACCGCCGGAGGATTCGCCGGCAATTCCACGGCTGTAGCCGTCCGGGCGCAACTTGTAAACTTTCTCGACTTCGGGCAGAACTTCTTCCAACAAGAACCGGTCGTAGCGATCGCTTACCGTGTCGTATTCGACGGAGCGCATGGGTTTGCCATCGGGCGACATTCCCGGTGCGATCAAGACGTGGACCATGGGAGGAATGAGTTTTTGCGCAACCAGGTTTTCGGTAACAGTGAATAGCCGCATGCGTGAAAGATCGCCGGCGATTAACCCCTGGCCATCCTGCCAGACCATCATCGGAGCCGGCACATTCGGATCGACGCCAGGCGCGGCGTAATACCAGAAATCGGCTTTCATGCCGTCATAGATCTTGCTGGTGATGGTGTGCTTTTCGCTCAGCTTGCCTTTGGGGACGCCAGGTTTCGGATAGGAATCGGGGTTGTAGCCCGGAATGTCGGAACGATTCCCAAATGGCTTACCGTCCGCATAATACTGGAAAGCGTGAGTGACGCCGACGCGCATCTTGACCAACCGCATCCAGAGATTTGAGCCCTCGATCTTCTCCATGGCGAGTGGCGGCTGTTGATCGATGGAGATACCGGCCTGAGAAGCGGCAACAGGCGCGCTGGCGCCAGTCGGCGTTAGATCAGTGACGAAGAGATAATCTTCGCCCCAAACCGCTGTGCCGCCATGCGCGGAGAGCGTCTTTGTTACGAGACTAGCCAGGCCGGCTGAACCCGGTCCTCCCCGCGCCGCCTGAATCAATTCCTCCAGCGGATGAACCTGGGCAAGTACCAGCGTGGGCAGCAGCGCGCATAACGCCGCAGTCGCAATTCGTCTCATGACGCGGCTAGCTGATTTCAGCCAAATAGTTCAGCCGCCCTTGGCTGTCGCCAAGTTTATCGGTCGATACGCCCATGTTGTCGAGCATGCTGAGGTAGAGGTTCGCGACCGGCGTGGCTTCGCTGAAGCGAACGTGACGGCCTGTTCGGAACACGCGGCTTCCTCCGGCAAGCAGCACCGGAAGATCGTCGTGATTGTGCCGGTTACCATCGCTGATTCCGCTGCCATAGACCACCATTGTGTGGTCAAGCAGCGATCCATCGCCATCGGGAGTCGATTTGAGTTTGGCGAGAAAATAGGCAAACTGCTCCATGTGATAGCGATTGATGCTCGCGATTTTGTCCATCAACACCGGATCGTTGCGGTGATGCGAGAGACCATGGTGTCCCTCAGGAACGCCGATCTCGCGATAGGGGCGATTGCTGCCTTCGCGCGCCAGCATAAATGTGGAGATGCGGGTGATGTCGGTTTGAAGCGCTAGCGTCATCAGATTGAACATGAGCTGGGCATGCTCCGCGAATTCGAGCGGAATGCCGTCCGGTTTGGCTAGCGTGGGAACCGCGAGACTGTTTTCCGCGGCTTGCTTCTCCGCCATCTGAACTTGCCGTTCCACCTCTCTCACAGCCGTGAGATATTCGTCCAATTTCCTTCGGTCCGTGGATCCAAGTCCGGTTTCCAGCCGTTTCGTGTCGTCGCAAACCATGTCAAGAATGCTTTGATCGAAGCGCGCATTACGAGCTCTGGCAGCCGGATCGGCGGCGTCTTCATCGGTTCCGAAGAGGTGTTCGAAAACCGCGCGCGGATTTACTTCGGGCGGATTGGGAACTGTGGGCGAGCGCCAGGAAATACTGTTCACATAAGCGCAGCTATAGCCGGAATCGCAATTGCCCGCCAAGTGCCCGTCTTCACAACCGAGTTCCAAGGAAGCGAGCCTGGTCGCGGAGCCGATTTTTTGCGCGGCCACTTGGTCAACTGAGATGCCAACCGATATATCCGATCCGGCGGTCTTCTTCGGGTGAACACCGGTCAGAAAACTGGCAGAAGCGCGAGCATGATCGCCGGGACCGTCGCCGAGAGCCATTCCGTTGTGATCCATTAAGCCGCTCAGCACCAGCAAATCGTCTTGCAGCGGCGCCAGCGGTTCAAGAATCTTAGGAAACGCGAATGTTCTGCCGATCCCTTCGGGCGTCCAGTTGCGCATGTCGATCCCGTTGGGAACGTAGACGAACACCATCCGGTTCGGCGAGATTTTCTTGGCAACTTTCGTGGCGGCGCTCAGGGCCGGCACCATGGCGTCGAGCATCGGGAGCGCGATGGCGGCTCCCATTCCCCGGAGCAGCATGCGGCGCGACACATGCTTCCTGGTAACAATCATTTTCCTGTTCCTCCATCGCCTCTTCCCATCTGGAAGGGCACGCTATCGATAATTCCGGTGATCAGGCTAGAGAAGCGATAGTCATTCGCTGCCAGCCGGGACACAATCTGTTTGGTAGCCGGCCTGTCATACGGCTCAAGGCCGCGGCCCAACGCATAAATCAGCAACTTCTCCGTTAAGCACTCGGCGAATGCCTCGCGGTCGGAAGCGAGAATCTTCTTCAGCTCCGCCGAACCATTGAAGGTCTGGCCGCCCGGCAGAGCGCCGCTCGCATCGATGGGCAGCGTGCCTTCGTGAGTTCGCCAGTGGCCGATTGCATCGTAGTTCTCCAGCGCAAATCCAAGCGGATCCATCCGCGTGTGGCAGGAGGCGCACATGGGATCGGCGCGATGCTTTTCCATCTGCTGGCGCATTGTGCCTCTGATAATTCCGCCCTTCGAATCGATAGAGCCGACACCCGGCGGCGGCGGTGGCGGCGGCGCGTTCAGCACATTCTCGAGTATCCATTTTCCGCGCAGAACCGGCGAAGTTCGCGTGGGATACGAAGTGACCAGCAAAACGCTAGCTTGCGTCAAGACGCCGCTACGCTCTGTTCCGTTCAGCGTCACGCGCCGGAAGTTGTCGCCTTTTACGCCAGGAATTCCGTAGAATTTCGCCAGCCGCTCATTCACAAAGGTGTATTGCCCGTCGATGAAATCGAGAATGCTGCGGTCGTCGTGAATGATTGAGCTGACGAACATGCGCGTCTCGGTGTACATCGCCCGGCGCAGCTGCTCATTGAATTGCGGGAACTGATCGGGGTCGGGATGAATACTATCCAGGTTGCGCAGCTCCAGCCACTGGCCGGCGAAATTGTCGACCAACGCCTCCGCTTTCGGATCCTGCAACATGCGCTGAACTTGCGCGTGAAGAACTTCAGGCTCGCACAGACGATGTTCGCTTGCTAGTTGCAGCAACTCTTCGTCCGGCATGCTGCTCCACAGGAAATACGACAAGCGCGAGGCAAGCTCATAGGCCGGGACGGGGTGAACGGCCGACGGGTCAAGCGGGTTCGGATCTCGTTCAATGCGATAAAGAAAACTCGGAGAGACGAGAACCGCCTCAAGTCCTACCCGCATAGCCTGTTCAAAACTCAGTCCACTCTTCTGCGCCATTGCGACCAGGCCCGTCAGCTTGGCTAATTCGTTAGCCGTAACGGGACGCCGGTATGCCAGCCGGGCAATGTGAGCCAAATCTGTTCGCGCGCAGGAAGGCGTGTGTTGGCCAACGGGATGCCCGCAAATGAAGATTCGCTTGTAGCTCTCCGGCAGGGGCGCAGGCAGAGCATTAAACGGTCCGCGAATCTCGAGCGCATCCACGTAAGTGGGCGGATTGCCCAACTCGTGTTGCTTCCTGATTTGCGCTTCGTCTTCCGGATGCGCGGCAACTTGTCTGGCAATCTGAGCCTTATCGGCTGCGGCGATCAGCTCAGCAACGTTCGACTCTTCCGGAGTCGGGTCACGATCGGTGAGAACAGCCTTGAAAACATGCTCGCCGTAAGGTATGTGCAAGCGAAGCTCATAGGAGCGCGGCTTGTCTTTATCGATAATGACGTCGCTCGACTGGATCTCTTTACCATCGAGCTCCAGGCGAATTTCGAAGGCGCTTTTACGGCCTGAAACGGCAGCACGCAGATCGTAATCGCCCTCGGCCGGCAGATCGAAAGTATGCGCTAGCTCCAGCCGCTCCTCGCCCAGCGGATGATCTGGCGAATATCGCGTCTGGGTTGCTTTGGGGACGATGCTTGCAACCGGAATGGCTTGAGACGCAATCTTCTTGGCGGCAGCCAGATATCTCTCCATCAAAACGGGCGAAACGGAGAGCACGTCGCCGATATTGTCGAAGCCATAGCCGGAATCGTCCGCGGGAAAATCGGCGGCGGGCTTGAATTTCACTGCCAGCAAGTCGCGAACCGTGTTGTTGTACTCGGCGCTGTTCAGCCGGTGCGCGGTCAGGTGGCCGGAATCAGGCTTGCTGCTCTTGTCCAATTCGGCAAATTGAGCCTCAATCCAATTCGTGGTTGAGGCGATCTGTTCGGCTTGCGGCCGCGGTAAACCTTTGGGCGGCATCTCGCCCGCGCGCAGCCGCGCGATCACTTTTTCCCACACAGCGCGGTCGTGCAGCATGGCAGCCATGTCGTGATACTTGGTTAAAACCAGGCCGCCAGTTTTGAGTTGCTCGTTGTGACAGAGCGCGCAGTTCTGCTGCACGAAAACTGCAACGTTCCGATTAAATGCCGCCTGACTTGGAGCACTGCTTAGAGCGGGAGCAACGCTTAGGGCGCAGCCAAGTCCCGCCAGCGCTGCAATGTATGGTTTCAATGTTACTGCGCCGCCAGCCTTCCCTATCTATGAGATCACAAGCCGTGAGGAGATGGTATCGAGCCCACGAACTTAATCTGCTCAAATCTGGGCAGCAGCAGATGAATGACCAGCAGAGCTACCAGATAGATAGTACCTGCGATAAAGAAGATGGGGGCGTAAGAGCCGCCTGAAGCATCGAGCCACTTCCCAACCGCGATTTGCACCAATGCCCCGCCAATAGCGCCGCCGAAACCTCCCAGACCAACTACGGAACCAACGGCCGCGCGCGGAAAGCAATCCGAGACAACGGTAAACAAGTTTGCCGACCAGCCCTGATGCGCGGCGGCTGCAATGCCGATCAAGGCCACGGTCCACCAGAGGCTGTCGGCCGCCGCGGGTACGAAAACCGCTGCCGTTACGCATAACGCGCAAACCAGCATGGCCGTTTTGCGTGCTGCTCCCACGCGCCATCCTCTGTTCAACAAAAAGGAAGAAAGCCAGCCGCCTCCAATCGATCCCACTGCGGACGCGGCATAAACCGCGATCAGCGGAGCGCCGAGACGCCCTAAACTGACTCCGTACTTGGTATGCAGGAAGTTAGGAAGCCAGAAGAGATAGAACCACCAGACGGGGTCGGTGAGAAACTTGCCAATCAGGAATGCCCACGCGGCGCGCTCGCCGATCACTTCGCGGTAAGGAACGGCGTCGGTCGAGGTTCCTTCCTGATCCGACCGGATGTGGACCAGCTCCTCGCGCGAAAGGCGCGGATGCTGCTCCGGCTCCCGATAGACTATCGCCCAAAGAATCACCCAGGTAAGACTCAGCGATCCGGTAAAGATGAAAGCAGCATGCCAGCCGAAGTGGAGGGTAACGATGGGAACGGTAAGCGGCGCAATAATCGCGCCCAAGTTCGAGCCGCCGTTAAAGATTCCCGTCGCTAGCGCTCGCTCACGGCGTGGAAACCAATCCGCGACAGCCTTGATACAGGCGGGGAAATTCGCCGCCTCGCCCAGTCCCAGGCCCAAGCGCGCGATGGCGAACTGTGTTCCGGTTCTCGCCAGCGCGTGGCCCATCGACGAGAGGCTCCACACCAATGTAGAAAGCGAGTACCCCAACCTCAGCCCGAGCCAATCGATCAGGCGGCCGGCAAACGGCATCATGATCGCGTAGCCGATCTGGAATACGGAACTGATCGTGCCGTATTCGGTGTTGCTCCAATGCAGGTCTCGCGCGATGGTCGGCTCGAGGATTCCGAGCACGGCGCGGTCCACGTAATTTACCGTCGTGGCATACAGGAGCAGGCCGCAGATATACCAGCGGAAGTGGCGCAGCGTGCCGGCTTGTGAAGGAGTGTTCCGCTTAGGCGGCGCTGTGGCGCTCATGTCCACCCCGCAGGTTGACCCAGCGCTCGAAATTAGTGCGGAACAAGCGGGTGATGTCCCGTTTGATTTCGTCCCTGGTGACAGGCCGTCCGTCTTCCACGAGAAGCTGATAGCTCCTCGCGAGGATAGGCGCCATCGTTCGGCGCGTGTTCCGCCACTTATATATGACTTGCTCCAGAACACGAGCGTCGGAGTGCTGCGGGATGAAGCTATTCCCGATCATCTCGATGCGTTCGCGAGTCATCTCCTCGACGATAGAAGGGTTATTCAGGAACCACCAACAGCCGAAAGGAAGAAGGTTGCGGAACTTCCGCGCATAGACGCATAGCTCATGCTGATTTTCGCGGCTGAGTACGCTGATCAGAAAGCGGTTCTGCGGAAATTCGACGCAAATGTGTTCGACCGCCCGAAGATCGGCTTTGCCGACAGCATCTCCAGCCAGCTTGATCGCCGGATTCACCTGGTAACGGACGCCGATCATCAGAGAAAGTGGGATGTCGAATTCACGGCAGGCGGGAATCACGGCCTCCTTCAGGAGGCGGGCACGCGCGCTCTCTTCGGGATACTGGAAGGTATCCGGCAGCGAACAAGCCATGTAAACCGGGTGCATGCGCGCGCACCAATCGGCCAGAAAGCGGCGGACTTCCTTGATGGTTTCGCCGCCGAGATTCTCCTCGACGCGATAACCTTTGGCGCTGAGAGCTTGCCAATTTTGGGTCCACTTGTTGAGAACTCGGTCGAGCCGCAACACGGCGTGGAACTGGGAATCGGGATCGGCGCCGCGCTCCCATAACGGCGCCTCGTCGGGATCGAGCGGATCGTTGGTCATCACGACTTCACTGATGCCGGCGAGATCGAAAACATGCTTGATGTGAGGCGGCGAGCTTCTGCCGGTCAAAGAAGTCACGAGCCTCGGTAAGATCTTTGGCGCGGGTATCCAGCCCGAAGGCATTCATCACTGCGATCACGCCGCGCGTGGCTTCTGAAACCGGGGTGTTCTCGAGGAAAAGAGTCCGCCAGATCAGATCCGCCTGACCGCGCTTGTCGAGAGACCAGAACTCGGCCGGCGTGACTCTGGAGAACCGAAACAGCTCTGCTTCGAGGTAGTGATACGTGATCAGCTCATCGATGCCCCACAGCCCCAGTCTGCCGAGCGAAGGCATAAACAAATGGGTGTGCATATCGATGAAAGGCGTGCTCTGCAAGCCGTCTTCAACGGCGCTGCGAATCTGTTCAGCCGTTAAGGCAGCCAGTGAACTGCTGACGGAAACGGGGTCCTCAGTTGTGGTAGGGGGCATGGGTCTCTTCACTCAAATTATGAACCTTGGCGGGTAGTGTCAATCGAGGATTTCTAAACGATGAGTTCAGAATTACTCTTCAAGGGTCAGAATAGGTATATGAGGAACGCTCTGTCAGTATCGGCATTCGCGCTAAGCGGGTTCGCACTCGCCGCACTGGTTCCGCTCGCAGCGGATGAAGTGAACCTGGTGAAATTGCACGTCGACTCGTTCATGGTGGTTGGGATCGAGGGCCGGACCAGCAATGCCCGCGAGATGAGCGGCGACGGAGTGATTCCAAAGATGTGGGCGCGCCTGCGCGATGAGGACCTACTTACGCGGATTCCGAAGCGCGTGGATGCACGGGTGGTTGCGCTCTACACCGATTACGAGAGCGATAAGGATGGGCCGTACACCTATATCCTCGGCGCGAAAGTGTCGTCAGACAAAGACCTTCCGGCGGGGATGGTTTCGCGCAAGGTGCCTTCCGGAACTTATGCGATGTTCACGGCCCAAGGCGGACAACCTGCTCAGATGGGCGTGGATTTATGGAAGAGGATCTGGTCGCTCGAGAAGCCCGGGACTTTGCACCGCGCATACAAGACCGATTACGAAGTTCATTACGGAGCGTGGCCGGACGACCAGGCTGCGGCGCAAGTAGACGTTTACGTGGGAGTGCTTTGAGGCGTTGAAGGGCGCTTCGGCAATGCTCGAACGGCGCCTGTAGAGATGCCGCCGTCCACCAGCAGAGTTTGACCAGTAATGTAGCGGCTCTCTTCGGAAGCGAGGAAGACGACAGCGCCATCCAGATCGCCGGGCGCGCCGGGCCGCTTGAGTGGAATGCGATCACTCAGATACTCGACCCATTCCTTGTCCTCATACATGACCTTATTCTGGTCGGTGCGAAACCACCCGGGGGCAAGGCAGTTTACCGTGATGCCGTGCGGGCCCCAATCATCCGCCAAGCTCATGGTGAGTTGCTTGATGCCGCCCCGGCTGGCGCCGTAGGGGGCGAGACCGGCATAGCCGTTTACGCTGGTCACCGAGCCGATATTGATGATTCGTCCGTAGCCGCGCGAGACCATGCGGCGGGCCACCGCCTGGGCGACGAAGAAGCTTCCGCGTAGATTCGTATCCAGGATGAGATTCCAATCTTCCCAAGTCACGTCGAGCGCAGGCTTGCGGACATTCACGCCAGCGTTGTTTACCAGAATGTCGATATGGCCGAAGGTCTGTTCCGCGGCGGCGGCCATTTTCTCAATGCTCTTGAGATCGCGAACGTCCGAGATCGAGCGAAATGGCGCGCCTGCCGAGCTTCGTAATCTCTGCTTCAAAGGGAAGCAAATGATCGCGGTGGCGGCTGGTTAACACGAGGTCGGCTCCGGCCTTGGCTAAGGCGCGTGCAAACTGCTGGCCCAAGCCGCGGCTGGCGCCGGTTACGATGGCCACTCGGCCAGTGAGATCGAAAAATTGGTCAGGCATTCGGTTTGGCGGGAGTAAGGACAACCTTCATCAGGTTCGCTTCGCGCCCATGCAAGCGCTCGAACCACTGCGGCCCTTCTTCGAGTGGAGCGACAACGCTGATGAGAGGCTTCACATCGATGGCGCCGCTAGAAAGCAGGTCGATGCACTTTGGATATTCGCCTGAAGACGCGGCGGAACCTTGCAAACGGATTTGGCGGCTGACAACCATCTGCAAAGGGATCTCGACGGTTGGCGCGATATTGCCAATCAGAGTCACGGTGCCTCCTTTGCGAACACTTTCGATCGCGGTCTTAATAGTGGCGGTGCTGCCGACTGCCTCGAGAGCGACGTCGACGCCAGAGTTGGATGTGAGCCGCTGAATTTCGGCGGCCACGTCAGTGGTCTTGGCGTTTAGCGTGGCGGTGGCGCCGAGTTCGGTGGCTAGTTTGAGACGGGAATCGTCAATATCAACAATGAAGATGCGTGAGCAGCCTGCCTGGCGCAAGGCTTGCAAAACGAGGAGCCCGATCATGCCTGCGCCGACGACCAGAGCTGAGCTGCCTTCGGCGAGATTCGAAATGGCGACAGCGTGAACGGCGACAGCGAGAGGCTCGATCATGGCGGCTTCGGGGAACGGTATGTTGCCGGGCAAGTGATGCACGACGCGAGTGGGGACAACCACGTAATCGGCAAAAGCTCCGGCGCGATGATACTCGGGCGTAGAGACACCCAAAACCTGCCGCCGATCACATAAGTTGAATTCGCCGCGGCGGCAGTACGGGCAGACGCCGCAATAAATGGTGGAATCGAACGTGACGCGATCACCATCGCGAGCGCCGGCAACTTCCGGGCCGACCGCGGCAACGGTTCCGGCGGCTTCGTGTCCCATGACGATGGGCGGGATGCGCCGACCCGATGAACCGTCGTAGCCGTGCACGTCGCTGCCGCAAATTCCACAGGCCTCGACCCGGACCAGGATCTCTTCAGGACCGGGCCGAGGCATGGGAAGATCGACCATTTCCAAGCGGCTGTATTCGGAAAGCAGCAGAGCCTTCATGCTGGCATCTTAGCGGACGTCCGCTTCCTACGGGCGCGGCTCAGCTCGTCTTGATTTCAGATCGGCCAACAAGCGATCGACCTGATCGGATTTCTCGAGCTTGGCCAGGCGCTGCTCGGCGTCCGGCTCTCCGGCTATGAGATGGCCATGGCCAAGTGAGTCGGTTTCGGAAACCTTCGATTGCAAGCGCAGAAAAGCGGCGTCGCTCTCGAACTCCTTCATGTTGGCGGTGCCCGCTCGAATAGCCAGGCGCGCTCTGCGGTGCTGGGCGATCAGAAGCTCCGTTTTAGACTTGGTCTCGGTCATCTTTTGCTCGAGACGGTGGAGAGCTTCACGCAAGATCTGTACCTGGTGCGACTGATCTTCGATCTGCTGCGCGAAGTTCTTCGCGGCGTTCTCGTAGGTCAGCGAGCGCTCCAGCGCCATACGGGCCAAATCCTCTTCGTTCTTCTGAAGCGCCAGCTCAGCCTTGCGGACCCAGTCCTTTTGGGCATCTAGATTTTCCTGCTGCTTCTTCTCGAGAAGATGCTGGTCAGCGATGGCAATGGCCACCTGCGTCTTCACTTGCATGAACTGGTTTTGCATATCGAGGAGCAACTGCTTGAGCAGCTTCTCCGGGTGTTCGGCCTTATCGACAAGGTCGTTCAGGTTTGCTTTGATTAAAGTTGTTACTCGGTCTAAGAGCGGCATAATTTCTCCTTCACGCGTTGTTATTCGGGCCGTTCGTCCTTGCGTCGAAACGGTCACTGATTCCACGAATTTTTCCTAACAGGTCGGACATCTGCATGCCCGAGAGGGTTTCGAATAGCGCCGGGATCTGGGCGGCGATCTTGGTCATATCGCCGGTGATCTTGTTCATCCCGGTAGCGGCGCCGTCGCCGGTGGAAACGATGGTGATCTTGTCGATGTTGGCGAGAGGGGCGGCCATGGCCCGAACGATTTCCGGCAAGCCGGTGATGAGCTTGTCGACGACCGCGGCTTGCGTCCACTCCTGGTAAGCCTCGGCTTTGACGTTCATGGCCTTAGCTTCGGCTTCGCCCTTCCTTAAGATGATGTCGGCGTCGGCCTCACCTTGCAGACGGGTGGCGGCAGCGGAACCTTCGGCCTCGACCGTCATCTTGCGGCGGGCAGCTTCGGCGAGCATCTCGATGCGCTGACGTTCAATCTCGGCGTTCTTGATAACGGTTGCGATCAATTCTTTTTCATGGCGCAGGATCTCGGCTTCCTGGACCTTGATCTCTCCCTCCTTTTCCACCTGACGGACCTTGACTGCTTCGACAGTCACTTGCTGCAGCATGATGTTCGATTGAATGTCGTAGGCCTTGTCGGCTTGCGCCTGCTGGCGCTTGATGGTCTCGACATACTGCGCTTTTCTGATCTCAAGATCGCGTTGGGCCTCGGCTTGAGCCGCCAGGGAGAGCGCCTCCGCTAAGACCCGCTCCCGATCGGCTTGGGATTTGGCAACGGATGCTTCCCGCAAAGCGACTGCGCGTCGAATGGCGGTATCGCGCTCTGCTTCGGCGGAAGCTATTTCGGCATCGCGCCTGATGCGCGCGATATCGGGCCGGCCCATGTTGGTGATGTATTCGTTCTTGTCGCGAACTTCCTTGATGGTGAACGAAATCACCTCGAGGCCCATTTTGGTCATGTCGTCGGCGCAGGTGCCGCGCATGCGATCGCCGACCATTTCGGGTTCTTTGACGATCTGCTCTATGGACAACTGGCCGATAATTCCGCGGAGATGGCCTTCCATCACTAAACGGATGAGACCTTCGCGCGCCTGATCCGTCTTGGTGAGGAACTGTTCGGCGGCGGTCTGGATGGATTCCGGATCGCTTTTCACTTTGATCTGAGCGACCGCTTCGACAGTTACGGCAACGCCCTGCTTGGTGTACAGGTCCTGCTGCGGCGCAACATCAAACGACATGAGCTGCAACGAGAGCTGACGGAAGTTTTCGACCATAGGGAAGATGACCGTGCCTCTTCCCTTCACGATGCGGGTGCCGCGCAAGCCGTAAACGATTAACGCTTCGTGCGGGCCGGCTTTCCGATAGAGAGTCGCCATGGCCATCATCAACACCAGCAGCGTGAGCACTACCGCACCGGCGATAAAGACAATTTCATTGGGCATTTCCAATCTCCTTTTGCAATGATTCCGGCTTTCGAGGCACAACTGCCGACTGGGTCATAGCGTCCCAGGTGCGTACGTACGCAATTCCTTTTTCATAGCGGGTGACGATGACTTCTTCACCACGCCCAATCTCTTTCTGGTCGTCGCTGCGGGCCGGGACCGGCTTACGCGCGCCTTCGCGGACATAAATGATTTCGCCCACGCCGTCCGGGCGAATGCCGCAGGACACCCGACCAAGGACGCCGATCATGTCGTAGTCGGCGGGATCGAGCGGCTGTTCGCGGGATTGCAGGAAGCGGAGGAATGCGGCGAGAATCCATGCGCCGCCGAGCCCCATGGCGACCGCGATCACCAGGTTGGCCCAGAATGCCAGACCCGAATGGCGCGTCAGCAGATAACCGATTCCGCCAAACCAAGCGAGAAACACGGCTGCGCAACTCGGATTGATCATGCTGCCGAGCCAGCTGCCTGAACCGTGGCCGCGGGCGGTATGCGCATGGCCGGCGTGAGCCGACCCGGAGTGGCCGAGATGAAAACCGCCGAGCAGGAGTGAAGCCAGGCTCCACAGCGCGCCGATTGCGAAACACAACAGATAGACATCAGGCCAGTTCATGATGCAAGGCCCTCCTTATGCAATTGCTCCTTGGGCTTCAGTACGTCCCACAAGCGATTCACCAGATCAGGCGTTTCGAGGACGGCGGCGAGAAGCAGAACACATTTTCGGGTGTCGTCGTGCCGGGCGATTTTGAGCAGCGCTTCCGCTAACTGGGGGTCACGCCGGAAAGCCTCGGCTCCTTGAATCAGCCAGAGATCGAGCTTGTCTTCCTGCTGACTCAGATCGGTGATGAGCTCGGTTTGGAAGCCTTCCGGATCGTCGACCAGATATCCGGGATGGACACGAAAGAATTTGGCCAGCAGCAGGCGGCTGGTGTTGGTGAGATGTTTGCGATGACCGCCTTCCAATTGGGAGAGATAGGGCTGACTGAGCGAGCGCTTCAGCTCACGTTTAATGGCGGTGACGACCTCTTTCTGAGTCATCTCGCGATGGAATCCGCGGAGCTGTCCCTCCACGAAGCGGAGGTAGCGGATTTTCTGGGCCACGGTCATATAGCAATCTGCTAATTTAATATCACAAATTGCAATATACGTCAAGAGGGGGCGTACTAAGGGCGCGAAGATTGCAAATCAGGTTTGGCGGGAGCGGTTAGGCGGCCTTTTCGGCCACCAGTACCGGCTCGGCGGGTTCGGGACGCCAGCGTTTCGGGCGTCTTGAGCTTGGCATTGGCTAACAATTGATGCTCGGCTTGGGCTTCGGCGCGCGAAACACGCCATTTGTGCAGTTCCTTTTTGCGATTTTCGTTGGCCTGACGATGTATTGCCGCCGTTTCCCGGTGAGCTTGCGCCCTTTGCCTGAGCTGCGACGATTCGAACCCAATTACGGCCTTTCTCTTTTCCGCTCTGAGCTTTAGCAGGTCGTTGAGAGCTTTATGGAAGGCGCGTTCATGGGTAATTTGGTAGCGCAGGTAGAGGGCCAGCTCTGCGGGGTACTCGCACTGCGGCAACTCCATGCGGAAAGAGACGTGCTGGAGCTTCAGAGCGCGTGTCCGGAGCCAATAATGCTGGGTCATGCTCTCGACCAGCAGCGCTTCGGTCGGGGTAGTGGGCTTGTGCTCGGCGCGAAGGCTGTCGAATAACTCGTCGAAGTCTTCCCGGTTTTCCCAATCCATGATCATGAAGGAACCGGCCAGGCCGTGACGGAAATTGTTGATGGAAGAAGCCGCTTTGCCTGCTTCGGTCTTGGGACCTGAGCTATGCTGAGCGTTTTCTTTATTCGCCGCGATTTGGGCTGGCGTTGACATGTGGTGAATCTCCTTTGGAAATGAAACGGCCCGGTAGATGGCAGTATCGGGCGCAGAACGAGCTGGAAACTGATTAAGGCGTAACACGAGCGCGTACGGCGGAGCGGGCGGATTTCGGGTAGGTTGTTGAAACGGGAGGAGATTGAGATCGAGGGTTGGTTGTTACTGGGGGAACGGGTGCAGCGAGAGGGGGCGGCGGAGCAGGGTGGCTTGCCATAGAACCGGTGGATGGGCAGCTGTCAGCGAATCCGGAAGCGCCCGTTACCCTCGCACGACCCGCGCGCGATTCATCCAGTACATCCACATCACGAATACTCCGAACACGATGAGGCCCCCGATTCCCGCGCGCACCGCGTCGGGATCCGCGCCGCGCCGGATGTTGACCACCCAAAGGCAGGTCAGCAGCGCCGCGAAAGTCCAGAACCCGTAGGTTCCTCCGCGCGATTTTGCCCGCGTCGAGCGGAGATAGACGATGATCGCGGCGATCCATAACCCTCCTTCAACGACGAGCGTCGCCGGTAGTGATTGCCACAATCCCAATCCAACCGCCGTGGTGATTCCCGGTGCGATGCGCATATCCGGCGGATGGCTGATCGCGTCCAGCACCCAGTGGCTCATCACCAGCGCGAAAACGATCCAGGCCGCCCGAGCGGCTTTCTTTTTCGAAAAATAAATCGAAGCGAAAATCGCGCCGCCGATCGCCAGCGTCAGTAATCCATGACTATAGGGAATGAAAGGGCCGCCCGAAAAATGTTCGACTCCTACAATCAGCAGAACAAACGCCGCAAAATCCGCGAGCATTGCCGCGGACGCGGCCGTCCCCAGCGAAATCGAAGCATCCGCTCGTTTCGCCAGCATGGCCGCCGCAAAATGTCCGACGACCATCTCAACTCTTTTCGGGCGATTTTCCGAACCACATCTCTTTGCTCACACCCACCGGCCGCATCATGCGCAAATCCGGAAGATGGCGGCCGCGAATGTGCTTCGGCGCGGCCCACTTCGCGACCCATTCCCGCGCCGCGCCCACCCAAAGCCATGCCAGTTCGTCGACCACCGATGCGCGCCGGTGATGTTTAAACGCCGCAAGCATCTCCGCTTCAAACCGGGCAAGAAAATCGTAGGGATAGAGCCGCAGGATCAAGCGATAAACTCGCGCCATACTAGGCCCTCCGCAATCGCGCCGACGCCGCGCGCGTTAACTGCTTCATGCGCTCGATCTCCTGCCGCAAAAGCCTGCGCCCGTGGGTCGTCAATCGATAAGCTTGCTTCTCGCGCGACGTATCGGCCTGCTCGAACGGTTCGATCCAATCGTCCTCGAGCATTCTCCGCAGGGCGCCATAGAGCGTCCCCGTCGACAGCCGTACGCGCCCGTGGCTCAATGTCTCGATGTCCTGCAAAAGCGCGTACCCATGACGAGGCTGCTCGGCAAGGCTGGCCAGAATCAGAAAGACCGGCTCAGTTATAGTACGCGATTCGACATGCCGCACAACGACATATTACGCGTGAGGCGAGCCTAAGTCAAGCCGGTGCAGCGGATGCCCCGACAGAAAATTGGGATGATCGAAATCCTCCGCCGGATCGCGCGTCATCCACAGCTTTTCCATCACCCATCCGGAACGCACATTGGCCGGAACGGTCGAGATCATCCGCGAGCAACTTGACCTTAAAGATTGGATGCTCGAACAGCGCGAAGCAATCGCCGGGCATGTCGAGAAAGGCTTTGCTCAGGCCGAGCGCGGCGAATTGATCGACGAGGATGCGGCAGTTGAAATGTTGCGGCGACGAGGCGCCGAGCGGCTGAAGCCGCAGGGATGAATGGGCCGTTTCAGTTCACACCGCAGGCGACGGACGACCTCGATGCCATTTGGTGTTTTATCGCCAAAGACAACCGGGACGCTGCCGACCGGGTGGAAATGGAAATCGTCGCGAGCTGTGGGCGGCTGGCGAAAAATCCCCTGATGGAACCAGGCGGCAGGACATCACGCCTCTAGAGGTGCGCTTCTGGACCGTGACGAAATTCGCGAATTACGTGATTGTCTATCGGCCCGATACGCTCCTCTGCCGATCGCAGACTGACCAGGACGAATTAACAGGGAGACACTCCACTCCCCCAAGCATGAGGACTCCTTACCATTTGTCAATCCTCGAATGCGAGTTTCGAGAACGCCACATTACGCGCACAACGGACATAGCTTCCGAGTGACCGAGTTGAACCGACAACAATCAGAAACGGATGTGATGAATTATCCGGCATACCGACGGCAGCGGGAGTTGGAAACGCAGAACCATTCGGTCATTTACCCATCCATGGCCCGCGTAACTCGACGTTCTTAGCGATGAGCAGTTGGCGCAACTGGTTACTTGCGACAGAAGATAACGCCCTGCTGGGCACCTGATCATGGGCGCACTCCCGGATACAAACAAGAGCCCGGATTTAAAACCGAAGCAACGCGTTATAAGAGGCCATGCGACGCGGTTCTCAATCCGGGACCGACAAGTAGGATCTCCTTTTCCGAGAAGGAATAGCGATGAGTTCCCCGAAGGAACGGGCGCCGCAGTGACCTACAGCGGGACCAATGAAAGAACACCACAGCTACTGGAGGGATAAATAAAAGCAGAACCATCGGAAACAGGCTATATGTATGCCTGCAAAGTACTAACAGGAACGCCAAGGCTATCAGCCAGGGAGAACCACGAAAAAGCTCAGATTTAAGAAAAAAACGATAGGACGAGGCGAAGCCCCATTTGGCCCGCGCGAACAAGATCCCACCTTGTGGGCATGAAGGCAACTTCTATGGTGTTCGGCAGCAGAAACACTTTATCGCAAGCGTCCGCAAGTTGCGACTGCTCAGGGTTCATGTTCGATCGCTCTGATTCGTAACATTTCGCGACTCAGTTCCAGATCATCCATTAAACTGGGCCACGTCGAGTGCGTTAGGGGCAGCGGGATTCTTTTGCGAATTGTTTTCCGTACGGTCGGCAGCTCAGGTAGTTGAGAAGAAACAGGGTGATCGGAAAATGCAGCTGCGCTTAAAGAGGTAACAAGACTGCCCCTCCCTTTCTCTTAACGTGCGAATAATGGTGATAACGCGATGAGCAATTTGCATAACGAAATCGGCAACCTGTCCGCCGCTGAGAAGTTCGAGCTGATAGATGCTCTATGGAGAGTCTCGAAGCAGATTTCGCAGGATTGACAAAAGAGCAGCAGGGGGAGCTAGATGAGCGCGTAACGCGTTACGAACAGAACCCATTGGGTGTAATTCCCTGGGAGCAAGTCAGGGCAGACCTGTTTAAGAAGCGGTGACACTGCCAGTCGTTTGGCTCCCGGAGGCTGATGCAGAACTCAGACAAGCGCTTGCGAGATATGAGAGCATTCGTCCCGAGCTCGGGATGCGTTTCGCCCAGGCGGTAGAAGAGACTATCGAGACGATTCTTGCAGGGCCGCAGCGCTTTGCTGTCGTAGATACAGGCCGGTACCGTGCAGGAGTACATCGCTTTCCGTACGGGATCTTTTTTCTGATAGAAGAAGCCCGGATTGTAGTGATCGCTTGCTTTCACGGTAAGCGGCACCCGGAACACTGGCAACTTCGCTAGCATTCGGCTGCTTCCGGTTCAAGGTCACAAACTGTGATCTTAAAGCGGGGTGGTACCGCAAATACACACTGTGATACGGCATGCTAGCCATATGCGGCGTCTGCACCTATTTGAATTCGGAGACCAGCAGTGGTTCCCACAACTTCTGCGAGATGCAGAGACCGCGTACCTGGCCGCGGCTTACCGGTTGCTTCCCCTACCCAAGCGCTGGGCGGAGAAAATCGCTAGCGTGCTCGATCCCGGGGAACCTGCCGAGATCCTCGACTTGTGCTCGGGGTCTGGCGGAGCGATGCCGCTGATCCTGGAAGAGCTCGAGGCACATGGCTACAGCGCGCGGGCGAGGCTGAGCGATCTTTACCCGAATCCGAAGTCCGCGGAGCATCCGCACATATCGTGGGTTAGCGAACCGGTGGATGCAACGCATGTGCCGGCGGGGCTCGGCAGGGTGCGGACAATGTTCTCGGCGTTTCACCACTTTCGTCCCGCTACGGCAAGAGCAATCCTGAAAGACGCCTTCGACAGGCGGAGCGCCATCTGCATCTTCGAATCGGGATCGGGCACGCTGGCCGGTGTCGTTATGACGATTCTGGTTCCGGTGAACGTGCTGCTGTTAATGCCCTTCGCGCGACCATTCCGCTGGGGCTACCTGGTGTTCACTTATCTGATCCCCGTGGTCCCGCTGATTGTATTTTGGGACGGAATCGTCTCGTTCTTGCGCATCTACTCGCCGGAACAGATGCGCGAAATGACCAAAGACTTGCAGGCGCCTGACTATGCGTGGGAAATCGGCCGTATACAAGTGCGGGGCATGCCGGCCGGGCTGCCGTATCTGATCGGGCGGCCGCTTGAGGCGATTTAGCTCGCGAGTATATCGGTCGAGCGGTATGCGTCGGTGGCCGCGTTGCTGGGAACAGTAGTGCAGACGTTTCCAGGGCTCGCCGTCGATTTGGGCCGATCGGCCAAGGCGTTGTTTGGCGGCAAACGATAGAATATTCATCTCGTCATGATTTTGCTTCAAAGTTGCAGGCGCCTCGGCGCAATTGTTCTGATGGCGTCGGTTGTTGGGCTGGCAGGCAACGCCGCGGCAGGCGCTCAGGAGCGTGTGGATGTCACGGAGATCACGCCGGACGTGCTTGTGTTTGCCACCAGCTCAGGCAACGTTGTCGCCTCGGTTGGACCGGATGGCGCGCTGCTCGTCGGAACGCCATCGGCCGCGAGCACCGCTCAAATCAGCAGCATTCTTGCCACTCGCACCAAGTCCGCCGTCCGCTATGTGGTTATTTACCCTCACGACGTTTCTCATTCCGAAGGCGATGCCGGGTGGGGACAGCGCGGAGCATTCGTCGCTATGCAGGAGAAAGCACTTGAACGTTTGGGCGGGCACGCCATGGGCCCTCCGCGGCCGTTGCCGTCTCACTTATTGAAACTCGGAGTCGACCGTCCGCGCATAGCGTTCTCGGAAGTCTTGACGTTCGACCTGAATGGGGAAGCGATTCATATCGTTCATCAAGCGCCGGGCTACAGCGATGCGGATGCGGTCACGCATTTTCACATCGCCAATGTGATCTATCTCGGCGAGGTATTTCCAGGCGATGGTTATCCGGAACTTGACTCGGCGCAAGGCGGCAAATTAGACGGCTTAGTGAAGGCGCTGGCATGGACTGGCAACAATATGCACATCGTTCCGGCCCGGGGGAAGGTGACCACGGGCGCGGATGTCAAAGCTTTTCGCGATATGATCGTGACCGTCCGCGATCGAGTTCAACACATGATCGACTCTGGGCGAACGGAGGCTCAAGTTCTCGCCGAGCATCCGGCGGCAGAGTTCGACGCGCGCTGGGGCCATGGGCGCGTGCCTCCCGAAGCATTCGTGCACGAGATATATAGCGCGCTTAAAGGGCAGTAGGGCGGCTCCTCGGAACCGCATGCCGCAAGGCAGTAACACGATCGCGCTAATACCGCTGCACGATCACTTCACGAAAACCCGTCTTACGCAGGGCGTCGCGAGTGGAGGACAGATCGCCTGCGTCCTGCGTCGGGCCAATCAGAACGCGATAGAGCTTCGCACTCCCAGGTTTTGGGACAGCGTGTGCTCGAAAACCCTTCTTATATAGAACGTCGGCAATCGCCTCGGCTTCGTCCTTGCCCACTGCGGCTACTTGCAGGAATTCCTGACCGGCCTCCGGCGTAAACGTTCCGGAAGAGCCGCTGGCGGCAGCGCTGGTATCAGGGGCCGGTACTTTTGGCGCTACCTTACTCTTCCGTGATCCCAATACCGGT
Organism: uncultured Acidobacteriaceae bacterium; assembly: GCA_963795445.1. GTDB lineage: Bacteria > Acidobacteriota > Terriglobia > Bryobacterales > Bryobacteraceae > Bog-105. The sequence goes on from CAWCHX010000012.1 coordinate 117,229, forward strand.
TCATCGCTCGATGGCGCTGTATCGGTTGCGGTCGAACTTTGGTCCGGAGAGGCGCTCGCATCCGCGGGGAACGAATGCGTTTCGCCTCCCGCCGGCGCGGTACTCTTCACCGTTGTCGCCGCCGTTTCCGTGGGCGGTCGAAGCAATGATCTTCTTTTCGGTACCGGCTTGGCCCACTTTGTAGCCGCCGTAGAAAGCGACTCCGAGCAGCACCGCGCCTGCAAAGAAGATGCCGGCCAGCTGCTTATTGCCTAGCAGAATCTCGGTTTCGGTTTCGCTCGTCCGCAACATTTCTACCTTAAATTGTACTTAACATTTGACCGGCTGAAAATGAAAAGTTCGCGCGTTACTCTACTATAAGCCGTTATTAATAAGCTATGCGTTTCTTCTACAGGCTGCTAGCGCTAGCGGGCGCGCTCACGCTCGCGGCTTCCGCAAACATGGATTCTCTACCGGGTATGCCGCCGCTACTGGATCCCCACAACATTTACGCGGCCGACGCTCCAGGCATGCTGAGCGGCGTTGTTAAGAATTTTCCAAACCGGGTCTATGTGCCGAATTCGAAGAGCGACACAGTCGATATTATCGATCCGGCCACGTACAAAATCATCGGACATTTCGCGCTCCCTAAGCACTCGAGAGGGCTTTTAGAGCCCCAACACGTGGTGCCGTCGTGGGATCTAAAAAAATTGTGGGTCGCGCAAGATCTTGGCAATCAGCTAACCATGATCGATCCCGCGACGGGTAAAGAGGGGGAGACCATTCCAGTCGACGATCCCTACAACATGTACTACACGCCGGACGGCAAATACGCCATCGTCATGGCCGAACGCATGAAGCGTATCGATTTCCGCGATGCCCAAACTATGAAGCTGGTCAACAAAGTTGCGGTGGGATGCGATGGCGTGAACCACGCCGATTTTTCACCGGACGGCCGCTACATGCTGGCGACTTGCGAATTCTCATACGAAATGATCAAAGTCGATATAGCTTCTCAAAAGCTATTGGGGCATTTGAAGCTAGAGCCGCGCGGCATGCCTCAGGACTGCCGAATATCCCCTGACGGTAAGGTTTTTTACGTCGCCGATATGGACGCTAACGGAGTGCATGTGATCGACGGGGATTCATTCAAACAGATCGCGTTTCTATATACGGGCAAGGGCGCGCACGGCCTTTACTTCAGCCGTGATTCCAAATACCTCTACGTTTCGAACCGGGGCGAAGGGTCCATCTCGCTGATCGATCTCGCTACGCGAAAGATTGCCACGAAGTGGAAAATTCCCGGCGGTGGAAGCCCGGATATGGGTGGCGTCTCTCCGGACGGCAGGTCTTTGTGGTTGTCCGGCCGTTACAACAGCGAAGTCTACGTCTTCGATACGTCAAACGGCAATCTGCGCGCGCGCATCAAGGTTGGCGAAGGACCGCATGGATTGTGCGTTTATCCGCAGCCGGGCCGCTATTCGCTGGGCCACACCGGAAATATGCGCTAACGGCTGATGGCGGATTTTACTCGGCTACTCCGCCGAAACCGCAATTATCGCTACACCTGGATGGGCCAGATTGTTAGCGAAGCGGGCGATCACTTCAACAACGTCGCCGTACTGAGTCTCGCGGTCGTGCAGACTCACAGCGGCGCGGTGATTGCAACCTTGATGCTTTCGCGCGCCATTCCAGCCGTACTGATTGGGCCGCTTGCCGGAGTTCTGCTGGATCGCTTCGACCGCCAGCGGCTCATGATTGCCAGCGATCTGGTCCGCGGCGTCATTGCACTCGGCTTCATCCTCGCCATCGGCTACCAGAAAACCTGGCTGTTGTATGTGCTGAGCGCGCTGCTCATGGTGGCGTCCCCTTTCTTTACCAGCGGACGCTCGGCGATTCTGCCTTCAATTGCCACTGACGACGAACTCCACACTGCCAACTCCCTGACGCAGACAACTGGTTGGATGACACTTGCCGTTGGCGCATTCTTTGGCGGAACCACTGTGGCGCGATTTGGATACCAGCTTGCTTTTGTCTTTAACTCCCTGTCGTTTTTCTTTTCGGCTTATTGCATCGCGAATCTTCGCTCGGTTCACGGCCATTTCCGGGCGCAGAATGCCAGCCTGAACGAAACGAAAGTCGCCCGCCCCTGGCACGAATACCGCGAAGGCCTCGCCTACATGTTGAAAACGCCCCTGATTCTCGGAATCGGCCTGATCGCTGTTGGCTGGGCTAGCGGCGGCGGCGCGGCACAAGTGCTCTTCACCCTCTTCAGCGAATTGGTTTTCAAACGCGGCGCGCAAGGACTCGGCCAACTCTGGGGCATCGCCGGCGTCGGATTGCTCATCGGCGGCGTTATCGGCAACCGCCTGGGCAAGACGATTCGCTTTGAGACTTACAAGAAGACCGTATTCTTCTGTTATCTGCTGCACGGCGGCGCCTATATCCTCTTCAGCCGGATGCCGACCTGGGGATGGGCTCTTTTTTTCATGGGCGTTTCGCGCGCTAGCGTCGCGGTTAGCTCCGTCCTGAACTGGTCAAACTTGCTGAAGCATGTCGACGATCGCTTTCGCGGGCGGGTATTTTCCACCATCGAAACCATGAACTGGTCCACCATGATGTTGTCGATGTCGGGCGCCGGCGCCGCCTCCCAGTACTTCAGCATTCGAGCCATCGGAGTGGCGTCGGGTCTGCTGAGCTCATCCACCGCCATATTTTGGGGCTGGGCCAATTGGGCCGGTAAACTTCCGGAGCCGGCGCTCACTAAGGATGACGAAAGAGTAGAAATTCACGGCGATCCGACAGTCTAGAGCAGGCTCATGTTCGTGACTTTGATGGCGCTGCCCTGAACATCGCCAGTCACGATGACCTTCAGGTTGTCCTTGTCGGGGGTATTCCTCAAGAGCTCGAGAACGCGCTGGTTACCAGGATCATCGAGCCTGAAAAGCTTCTTATCCCCGGTGATCAAGCCGTACGCGGACCTGTTGAAGTTCTTCGCGAGAGAGCAACTGCGCCGCTGTTTGAGAATGGCCTCCCGGCCGTTTTTGACCATAGCCTCGGCGCAGTTCCAATCGGCGATGACGCCCTGAATTTCCGCCGCTTGCGAAGCGCAAGTTACCACCAGCACGAACCCGAAAATTGAAAGTATCTTTCGCACGTTACTAGCTCACCACAATCGGCTTCAAGGAGCTAAAGCGGGTCGAATGCCAAAATGATAGGAACGGGAAGACATGGCGGAAGATCGACCACAGCAGAATCAAACAGAAGAAAGTCGACCGAACCAGCAAAATTCCGGCGACGACGAGACCAAGAAACCGAGTAACACGAGACGGAAGAGGACCATCCGATTTGTGCTGCTGGCGCTGCTAGTGGTTGCGGCGATTGTGGCCATTCCGGTGTATGCCTATTACTCGGTTCGCGAAACGACCGACGACGCCCAAATAGACGGCCACGTCATACCGATCAGCCCGCGGATCGGTGGCACGATTATCTCCGTTAACGTGGCTGACAATCAACCCGTGAAAGCTGGCCAGGAGCTGGTTAGACTGGATCCGCAGGATTATCAAGTCGCCCAGCACCAGGCGCAGGCGCAATTGGAAAGCTCTGAAGCAAACACATCCGAATCGCAAGAAAACGTACCGATCACGACGATCAACACCACCAGCCAGGTGAGCACCAGCGCTACGCAAGTGGAGCAGGCTCAGGCGGGAGTCGCTTCGGCGCAGCAGGCGGTGAATGCGGCCCGGTCGCGCGTCAATTCCGCCAATGCGACTCTCGGCGAAAAGCAAGCCAATTACGTCAAGGCCCAAAAGGATCTCGCCCGGATGAAAGAGCTCGTTGATAAAGACGAGATCTCTAAACAGGACTACGACTCCGCCGTCGCGGCCGCCGAAGCAAATGCGGCCCAGGTGGAATCGGCCAAAGCCGACATTGCGGAAGCGGAACACAATGTCGATCAATCGGCTGCGCAACTAAATGAAGCGAAGGCGCGCCTGGCCACCGCCGTCGTGCAAAGGCGCCAAAGCGAGCAAGTGCGGGCCCGGCAGCAAGCTGTCAGCGCGGCTCGTTATAAGCAGGCGCAAGCTCAAGTGCAGCAGCGCCAGGCGGATCTGGATCAAGCCAACCTGAACGTTCAATACACGATCATTCGCGCGCCGGTGGACGGCGTGGTTAGCCGCAAGGCCGCCGAACCAGGGATGCAAGTATCACCCGGCCAGCAAATCATGGCGTTAGTCCCGCTGGACGATATCTGGGTTACCGCTAATTTCAAAGAGACTCAGCTCAAGAAAATGCGGGTCGGGCAGAAAGTCGAAATAGAGGTCGACACCTACGGCAGCGGCCGCAAATACCGAGCTCACGTCGATAGCCTGGCCGCTGCTTCAGGGGCGAGATTCAGCCTTCTGCCGCCTGAAAACGCCACTGGAAATTATGTCAAGGTGGTGCAGCGCATTCCCGTGAAGATCGTGCTGGAACCTGGCGAAAACCGGGACCACCTGCTTCTTCCAGGCATGTCTGTCAATCCTACGGTGCTTCTGAACAGCGGCACAAACAACGCGTACTGAACACGCATGGCGAGCGACAAGGGTCAATCGCAGGCAGGGGCGCAGGAGACGCAACCGCAATGGCGGCCGAAGTTCAATCCCTGGCTGATTGCGCTCACTGTTACTCTGGCCAGCTTTATGGAAGTGCTGGACACCAGCATTGCCAACGTGGCGCTGCCTCACATCGCGGGCGGCATGTCGGCAAGCGAGGACGAAGCCACCTGGGTTTTGACCTCGTATCTGGTGTCTAACGCGATTATTCTGCCGCTGAGCGGATGGTTTTCGCTGCTGCTGGGACGCAAGCGATTCTACATGGTTTGCGTCGCTCTCTTCACGCTGAGTTCGTTTATGTGCGGCATCGCCCCTACTCTGGGATTGCTGGTGCTATTCCGCATCCTACAAGGGATCGGCGGCGGCGGTCTACAGCCGAGCGAGCAAGCCATTCTGGCCGATACGTTCCCGCCGCGCCAGCGTGGAATGGCGTTTGCGATCTACGGTATTGCCGTAGTAACCGCGCCTGCCATCGGACCAACGCTGGGCGGGTGGATTACCGACAACTTCAGTTGGCGTTGGATTTTCTTCATCAACATCCCCGTCGGCATCTTATCGCTGATCTTGACGAGCTTCATGCTTCAGGATCCGCCTTATTTCGAAAAAGAGAGAACCGAAAAACGTAAATCGAAGCTGCAGGTAGACTATTGGGGCATCATCTTCATCGCACTCGGCCTGGGATTCCTGCAGATCGTATTGGATAAAGGCGAGCGCGATGACTGGTGGGGCTCGAACTTCATTGTCACGTGCTCGCTGATTGCGGTATCCGGACTCATCTTAGCGGTGTACTGGGAGCTGAAGCACAAGGATCCGGTGGTCGATCTCAGCCTGCTAAGAAACCGTAATTTCGGCATTTCAGCTTTCCTCATGTTTATGGTCGGAATCATCCTGCTCGGCAGCACTGTGCTGATTCCGCAATACCTGCAACTCGTAATGGGTTATTCTGCCACCCAGGCGGGACTCGCCCTTTCGCCGGGAGGGTTGCTGGTGATGGGGATGCTGCCCTTCGTGGGCCTGTTGCTCAGCAGAGTCGAGGCGCGCTGGTTGATCGGAGTCGGCTTGGCGATTACGTCTCTGGCGTTAATCCACATGACGACGTTCGACATCTATATGGACTTCAAATACGCGGTGATCGCACGGTGTTTCCAGGCCGCTGGCCTGGCGTTTCTGTTTGTGCCCATCAACACCGCGGCCTACGCCTTCGTGCCACCGAACAAGAACAATGCCGCATCGGGGTTGATCAACCTGGCGAGAAACGTGGGTGGAAGCGTCGGCATCTCGCTGGTGACTACCATCCTGTCCCGCCGCGCGCAATTTCATCAATCGCGTCTGGCCGAGCGGACCTCCGCATTGAATTCGCAGTTCAACCAGACGGTCAATTCGGCGGCCCGGGTATTTGGTCCCGGTCACAGCGGCAATGGAGCTTATGCGATCGTGATGCGGCTTCTGGAGCGACAAGCCAATACGCTCTCTTACATCGATTGCTTTTGGCTTCTGGGGGTGGCGTTCGGAGTGATGATACCGCTCGTGTTCCTGATGAAGAAGGCCAAGCCCGGCCGCCCCGCGATGGCGCACTGACCTATGCTTGCGCCACGGCCTTGGCGGCTTCCTCTGTTCGGGGCTGGCGCGAAACTTCAAGGCTAACGGGCAGGCTGAAGTAAAACGTCGATCCCGCTCCTTCGGTTGATTCCGCCCAGATCCTTCCACCGTGACGCTCCACGATCCTTTGCGCTATGGAGAGACCCATGCCCGTACCCTCAACCTCGCGTCCATGCAAACGCTGAAAGAGGCCGAAGATGCGCTCGGCGAACTGCTGGTTAAATCCTCGACCGTTGTCAGAGACGGAGAATATCCAGTCGGTGGCGTCCCGTTTCGCTTCCACGCGGATGCGCGGCGGTTCTTCGCTGCGGTATTTGATTGCGTTTGAGATCAGGTTCTGCAAGACCTGGGCGAGTTGCACCTTGTCGACGACCAATGCGGGAAGGGGTCCGTGTTGAATATCCACGTCGTTCTCGCGGATGGAAGCCTGCAGACTGATCTCCGCCTCCTCCAGGAGCTTTTCAAACGATATCGGCGTCGTCGCGTGTCCAGACTTGCGCAGCCGCACCATGCGCGAGCAGACCGTTGATCAGGTCAGTCATGCGGCGCGAAGAGTTCACTATGTAGCCGATGAACTCGTCAGCATCGTCATCCAGCCGCCCCTTATAGCGGGTTTCAAGAAGCTGGGTAAAGCTGGTGATGGTTCGCAACGGCTCCTGCAAATCGTGGCTTGCCACGTAGGCAAACTGCTGTAGCTCCTCGTTGGCTTGAGTCAGGTCGCGGGTTCGATCGTCAATGCGCTCCTCGAGCTCCGCATTCAGCACCTGCAGCTGCGCATGCGCGGCATCGCGTCCATGTAGATACGAGAGCATATCGTTGTACAGCCACAGCATCACTCCGATGAGGACCAGCGTGCCGATTGCAAAAAAGATGAAGCGTCCCCGATCCCAGGCCGCTTGCCTGTCGAGATAACGCGACTGCTCATTCGCCAACTTCATCTGCAGCCTGCCAGTCGCGCCCCTAATCCTGTTCATGGTGTCTTCGGAGCTGTTGGACTTCGTCAAGTCAATCGCGGCCGCGAACCCTTGCGTCCGCTGCACCTTCATGACCTGGTTCGCCTGCTCGACCCTGTTCTGCACGAGCCCCCTGATTTCCCCGACTTGGGCTTGCAGCGCGCGCGGCTCGTCTTTGGCGTAGTGCTGCGAAGATTCTATCTGGCTAGGAAGGGATGCATTGGCCTGTTCGAGAGGAAGCAGATAACGCTCGTCTCCGGTTAACAGAAAGCCGCGCTCACCTGCCTCGACGTCGTTGGCAAGAGAGCGAAGCTGCAGAATACCGGAGGATAGATTTTGAATTCTGAGCAGGTCGATATCGGTGTGTTCAGTCGCGAGATCGACGAGAAAGAAGACGATACTAAACGCGAGTGGAAGGGAAAACAATAGAGCTAAGCGCCGTCTTGTTTGTATATGCACTGGCGCACTCACAACCACCCTTCAGTAACTTGGACCGCCGCATCGCCGGATTGGTTTCAGACCTAAGCTGGCCGGTAAGTCAGGCAGCCCGCTTGGCACAAGCGTAAATCAATTCTTTCGGTGCGACGGCCAACGCTTTGCGATGCAGTTGGGTCAACAGACTTCTTTCGAACTCGTAACAGGGTAACTGTTTCGGGAAAGCGTAGCGGGCGCTACAGATCTCCTCAAGAACCTGCGGCACATTTCCTTCAGCAAGGTGATAAGCAGCTCGGGCACGGTGCATGAACCATGAGGGTCCGAGTTGATCGAAATGCACTTTCGCGAACTTCTCGCGCGCCGCATAGTAGTCATTGCGAATGAGCACATCGAGGCAGGCCGATCTGGCCAGGGTCGCTTGTTGGGCAGTAACGCTGCAGCTAGCGCTGAGCTGCATGGCTCGCTGATCCCAGACATCGGCGTTTGTCATATCGCCTCGATCCAGCGCCCACAACACAATCACGTGAGCATACACCAGCATTGAATCGGGCCGGCCTTTGGTGGCGGCCATCGCTCGGATCAGGTAGCCAGGGTAGTCTCGCGGCCTTACTCCCTGAAGCTCCAAGCGTGTAACGAGATGATAGAGAAGTATCTGCTGCGCTTCCTGAGTATCCTTCCAAAAGATCGAGAAGAGCCGGGCATCGTTCCGCGCCCGCGCATCCTTGCCATTCGGAACGAAGCCAAGGGCGAACAGGATTATGCTCAACTGCGTGACGCCTCCCAGAAACGTTCTAGGCCAGCTCTCGGTCTGGATATAGAAGAGGAGCAGAGCAGCGATGGCTCCAGTTGCCAATGTGGCGACCGGTCCGGCAGCGACGATGATGAGCATTCGCCTGCGCCAGGACTCAACGTTGCGAGGAACCGCGGAAACAGACCCCGAAAATATTTGCTTTGACACTGAAAAACTCCACTTGCCATGCCGGCGTGTGGCTCTTATAGGCCCAAGCGCAATAGCGAGTATCTCGAAATCCAAGAAGACTGCGGCCAAGGCATGTCCGGATTCATGCAACACGATGGCCGTCACCGCCGCCGCTAGCAATGCGCTTAGTCCACTGAAGCCGTCGAGCTTCACGGAATGAAAAACTGTTTGCACCCAAGTTGGACCGACAGCCTTCAAAGTAATTCCCAGCGCAAGTGCGACAAACAAAAAAGCCCAGGGGAATCCCGGTTTGCGGCGGGATGTCTCCGGCATCTCGGCCATCGGCATTAGAGTGGCTTCCATGCACGTAGTATGGGCGGAAAACGTTGTAAGGAATAGGGCAATGGGTACCGCAAACTTCCCCTTACGCGTAGTACGGCCTATGATGACAAAGTGCATCGTTTCGTCGCCTTCGCCCTTCTTCTAGCCCTCCCTATCCTTCCGGTTTACGGTGCTGCGCAACCCACGCCGCCGAAGCTGCGATTGCCCGATACAGTGCGGCCTACTCACTACTCCGCAGAGCTGCATCTGGTTCCGGGAGAGGATCAATTCACCGGCCGGATTACGATCGATCTCAACGTTGCGCGGGCTGTTTCTACCGTGTGGCTTCACGGTAAATCGCTCGCTTTTCAGCACGCGAGTATTCGCGCCGGCGGCCAAGAGCAAACTGCGGACGTGCAGCCCGCGAGCAACGACTTTGTTGCAGTCAGCGTACAAAACAACCTTCCCGCCGGTCCGGCAGTTCTGACCATCGACTATACGGGCGAAGTCAGCCGCACGTTGACGGATGGAGCTTTTCAGCAAAAGCAGGGCGACGACTGGTACATCTTCACCAAATTCGAACCAGTGACGGCGCGGCGCGTCTTTCCTTGCTTCGACGAACCCTCCTTTAAAGTGCCATGGCAAATAACTCTTCATATTCCGCAGGAGCTGAAGGCGTTTTCAAACACTTCCATTGCTTCCGAACAGAACGAAGCGAACGGTACGAAAATAGTGCGCTTCCAGGAAACCAAGCCTCTTCCCTCCTACCTAGTGGCATTCGCGGCCGGACCTTTCGATGTGGTCGAGACCGGGCCTGTCGGCAAAAATCACCGGCCGAGCCGGATCATCGTTCCTCGCGGCCGAGCCGCCGAAGCGGCCTATGCGGCATCTATCACTCCGAAACTTATCGAGATGCTGGAAAACTATTTCGGCACTCCTTACCCGTACGACAAATTCGATCAGATTGTCGTGCCTCTCACCACCGCCTGGGGAGCAATGGAAAATGCCGGGCTGATCGCCTATGGAGACTTTCTGCTCTCGCCCCCAGAACAGGACACCGATTCGCTCCAGCGGGGCCGGGCCGGCACAATGGAGCACGAAATGTCGCACCAATGGTTCGGCGATCTCGTCACGACGGCCTGGTGGGACGACATTTGGCTGAACGAGGCCTTCGCGAGCTGGCTTTCGAGCAAACTGCTGGACGAGTGGAAACCCGAATGGCAGATAAAAGCAGACGCGGCGAGATCGCTCGCTGTGATGCGCGCGGACAGTCTGACGTCAGCGCGGAAAATTCGACAACCGATTGAAGCTCCCGGAGATATCGGGAACGCGTTCGACGGAATTACTTACGGAAAAGGCGAAGCTGTTATCGGCATGTTTGAAAACTATGTCACCCCCGAAAAGTTCCAACGGGCGATTCAACTCTACCTGAAGCAGCATGCGTGGGGGAATGCCACTTCCGCGGATCTGCTTGCAGCCATCGACCAAATTTCGGGGCCGGGGATTGGGACTGCGTTTTCGACGTTCCTGAACCAGACCGGTTTTCCACTGGTGAACGTCAGCGCGCAGTGCGGGCAGATGTCGATGCAGATGTCCAGGGCAGCCGGGAAAGTTTCCGTTGCCCAACTACAGCTAGAACAGAGGCGCTTTCTGCCTGCTGGGTCCGGAGGAAATGCAGACGCGATCTGGAGCGTGCCGGTTTGCGTGGAGTGGAGCGACGGTGGGGGTAAACATCGCGATTGTGTGCTGCTCTCCAAAGCGAAAGACAGCTTCGCGCTCAAAGGCGCGCAGGGCTGCCCGACCTCATTCTTTGCCGATGCGAATGCGGCCGGTTATTACGCCGTGTCTTACGAGCCGGAGTTTACGGAAAAGCTGGTCAGCAAGGCGCTTCCGGAGCTCAAGCCGGAGGAGAGCGCGGCGGCACTGCGCAACGTGCAGCTTATGTTCTCTTCGGGCGTCGGGAATCCGGAGCACGACTTGAATTTTGTCGCCCGGTTCAGCCACAGCTCCGATCCCGGACTGATACGGCAAAGCGCGAGCACTATCGCCAGCATGAGCGATCTTGTGCCTGCGGACCTGCGGCCGCAATATGCGCAGTTGGTTCGTTCGCTCTACCAGCAGCGCGCACGGGAGCTGGGTTGGAAGCCGCGGGCCGATGAGTCGCGCGAAATCCGTCTTCTTCGCATGGAAATCGTTCCGCTGGTGGCTACTCGCGGCGAGGATGCGGAGTTGCAGTCGCAAGCCACGACGCTGGCGCGCGCATGGTTACAGGACCACCATGGTCTCGATCCCGACATGGTTGAGCCGGTACTTTCCGTTGCGGCGTGGAATGGCGATCGCGCCTTCTTCGATCTGCTGGTCGACGGTATCAAGAAAGATAAGGCGCACCGCGAGCGGCAGTGGATGATCTCAGCGCTTCCTGATTTCCGCGATCCCGAGATCGCCCGTGCCGCTCTGGATCTGCTGTTCGGCAGCGGCATCGACCCGAGAGAGCTGCAAGGTCTGCTGCGAGGCGCATTGCAAGAGAACCGTGAGATCGTCTGGTCTTTCGTGCAGCGAAACTTCGATCGGCTGAATTCGACGTTACCGGGCGCGCGGGGCATTCCGTTCGGCGCCACGCTTCCGCTCTCCGCAGCGGGATTTTGCGATACACAGCACCGCGACCAGGTGCAGACGTTCTTTCAAAGCCGAATCGCGAGTCTGCCGGGCGGGGAGCGCAACCTGGCAAACACGTTGGAACGCATCCGCCTCTGCAATGCCCGGGCGGACGTGGCGCAGCCAGCGATTGCAGCTTTTCTGAAAAGCTACCATCAAACAAGTAATGGCGATTCAGACGCTCTTCGGATCGGTTCCCGCTGAACCGAATCTGCTCGACCGGCTCAAGGCCGGGATTCAGAAAACGCGCTCCGGCCTGGTAGATCGGCTGGATGACGTGCTGTCCGGCAAGAAAGAGATCGATGCCGAGTTAGTGGAAGAGCTGGAATACACGCTGATCACGGCCGATTTGGGCGTGCGAACCGTACAAGACATCCTGGAAACTATTCGCCAGCGCGTTGACCGCAGACTGACCGGCGATGCGGCTGAGATTCGTAACCTGATTCGGGAACAACTGCTGGAAGTATTGCGGGCGTCCGAAACACCGATACGGGTGGTGACCACGCCTCCGGCGGTGGTGATGGTGGTGGGGGTCAATGGAGCGGGAAAGACCACCACGATCGGCAAACTGGCGCATCGCTTCCTGGGCGAAGGCCGAAAAGTTTTGTTGTGCGCGGCGGATACGTTTCGGGCCGCGGCCATCGAACAACTGGAAGTGTGGGCGCAGCGGGCGGGGGTGGATATGATTCGCCAGAAGAGCGGCTCCGATCCAAGCGCAGTGGTGTTCGATGCCCTGCAAGCAGCCAAAGCGCGCGGGGTTGACTACGTCATCGTCGATACTGCGGGACGGCTGCACACTAAAGAGAATCTGATGGCCGAGCTCGAGAAGATGCGCCGGACGTGCCAGCGCGTGGTACCGGGATCACCGCACGAAACCTGGCTGGTGCTGGATGCCACGACCGGCCAGAACGGCCTGGAACAGGCGCGCAAGTTTACGGAGTCTGCCGGAGTGACGGGCATAATTCTGACCAAGCTTGACGGCACAGCGAAGGGCGGAGTGGTGGTTGCGATCGCGCGGGAGTTGAACCTGCCGATTCGCTTCGTGGGCGTGGGCGAGAAGATCTCCGATCTATTGCCATTTGAACCCGACCGGTTCGTCGAATCGCTGTTCGACTAACCGGGACTGTGCGTTCCGTATGAATATCAACATGCAGGAGGCGCTCCAACTTGCCGAGCAGGGGTGCGGCATGACGAGCCCGAATCCGGCGGTGGGCGCGGTGATTGTCCGCGACGGCAGCGTGGTGGGACGCGGCTTTCACACCTGGGCGGGCGTCGACCATGCAGAGATTGTCGCGCTCCGTCAAGCGGGGGAAGCCGCGCGAGGCGCCATACTATACGTCACGCTGGAACCGTGTAGCCACCAGGGCCGGACCAAGCCTTGCGTCGATGCGCTTATCAAAGCTGGCATCGCGCGCGTGGTTGCGGCGATGCAAGATCCGAATCCACAAGTCAGCGGCGAAGGATTTAACCGGCTGCGCCAGGCGGGGATTGAAGTGATTATCGACCACGAGAGCACAGCCGCCGCCGAACGGCTGAACGAGCCGTTTATCCACTTCATGAGGACCGGCAAGCCGCTGGTGACGGTAAAGGCCGCGCTGACGCTGGACGGCAAAATCGCCGCGCCACAAGACAACGTCGGCTGGATCACGAGCGAAATTGCGCGAGCCGATGTGCAACAAGTCCGCCACTTCTCCGACGCCATTCTTACCGGTTACGGTACGGTGCTCGAAGACGACTGCCTACTCACCGATCGTTCGGGCCGGGAGCGCAGCCGTCCGCTGCTGCGCATCGTGCTCGATTCGCAGCTTCGCATCCCACTTACCTCGAAGATGGTTACCAGCGCGAACGGCGATGTGATGGTGGTGGGAACTTCGGCTGCGCATCACGAGCGCAGAAAGGCGCTGGAAGACGCCGGCATTCAGGTGTTCATCGCCGATGGCTCCAACGGCCGGACGGACCCACGCCAAGTGATCGATTACCTGGCGAAGAAACGTTATCTATCGCTGATGGTGGAGGCCGGGAGCAAAGTGAATTGGAGCATGCTCGACAGCCACATGGCAGATAAAATCCTGTTCTACTATGCGCCCAAAATTCTAGGAGGACTGAAAAGTCTGCCGGTAGCGGGAGGGCCCGGGCGCATGAACCGCGCGGATGCGCTGCTACTGGAACGCGTCACCATTCATCCGATCTCGAAAGACGAATTCGCGGTCGAGGCTTACGTGGTCAAGAGCTGATGTTCACTGGCATTGTCGAAGAACTCGGCCGCGTGGTCAAGCTGGAAACTAAAGCAACCGGCGCGCGGATGACCATCGCCTGCTCGACCATTCTGCACGACGCCACCTTAGGCGCGAGTATTGCGGTCAATGGCGCCTGCGTTACCGCGGTGGAACTGACAGCTGAAAGCTTCTCAGCCGACCTGGCTCCGGAAACTTTGAAGCGAACCAACCTGGGCGACCTGCGCTCGCGCTCGCCGGTGAATCTGGAGCGGCCCTTGCGGGCGAACAGCCGGCTGGATGGACACTTCGTGCTGGGGCATGTGGATGGCACGGCCGAGATCGCCGGAATGGAAGCTCTAGGCGATGAAAATTGGTGGCTGCGCATCCGCGTACCGAACGAACTGACGCGCTACATCGTCAGCAAAGGCTCGCTTGCGGTGGATGGCATTAGCCTGACGGTGGCCGAAATCGCCGATGATCTGATTGGCTTCACGATTATTCCGCACACTTACGAGCACACGACACTGCACGCCTACACTGCGGGGGCGCGAGTGAACATCGAAGTGGATATTTTGGGGAAGCACGTCGAAAAACTGGTTTCAGCAGCCACGATTAAATGCGCCGCCGATTAACCCCGATTCTGGCGAGTCCGATTACTGCCTTGGCGATCTAGAAACCCGGCGGCCGTTCGCCCGCCACCCGGAATGCCCGCTCCAGCGCCAAGCCTGCCCGGCCGAGCGTGCCTTCGTCGAAAAGCCTTCCGATTAGAGTCACGCCATGCGGCACGCGGCGCGGCGGCGAAAACCGAGGCAAGGGCTTGGCCGGATCGGGCGCCCAATCGCTCCGTGCCTCCGATACCTCCACAAAACCCGCCCGCAGCGTGAGCGAAGGATGGCCTGTAAAGTTGCTGATCGTCAGCATCTCGTCACGCAGCGAAGGCACCAGCAACAAATCCACCTCCGAGAAGACACGGCCCATCTCATTAGCAACCTTCCGGCGCATGCGGTCCGCCTGCACAAAGTCAACCGCCGAGAGAAAACGCGCCTCCCGAAAAAGGTTAGGCCACGCGTCAGGTACTTGCGCCTTCAACTGTTCCATCCCGCCGTTTAGCGTTAGGTCTTCGAAAGCCGCGGCGCCTTCCGCGAACAGAATCAGGTTCATCGAGTCATAGGGCCAATTCGGCAGAGCTACCTGTATCGGAAGCATGCCCAGCTTGTGAAGCTGTTCGAGCGCGGCGCGATCGACGTCCGTCGCGGGACTCTCCTTCATCCACCCGGGGAAATACCCGACCCGTAGACCTTCCACTCCACGCGTGGCATCGAAATCCAGCCGGCTAGGCACGCTATCTAAGTCACCTGGATCGGGTCCTGAGATCGCGTTCAGTACCAGCATCGCGTCTTCCACGCTGCGCGTCATCGGCCCCAATTTATCGAGTGACCAGCACAACGTCATGGCCCCGGTTCGCGGCACGCGCCCATATGTCGGCCGCAGTCCCGTGATGCCGCACCGCATGCTCGGGCTGACAATGCTACCGCCGGTCTCGCTCCCGATCGCGAATCCCACTAGTCCCGCCGCTGTTGCCGCTCCCGGACCCGCGCTTGAGCCCGACGATCCTTCTTCCAGCAACCACGGATTCATCGTCTGCCCGCCGAACCAGATATCGTTTAGCGCCAGCGCGCCTAAACTCAGCTTCGCCACCAGCACCGCGCCTGCTTCGCGCAGGCGTTTCACCACAACCGCGTCTTCCCGCGGCACGCGATTCCGAAATGGTTCCGCGCCATATGTTGTCGCGACACCCGCCGTATCCAGCAGGTCCTTTGCACCCCACGGGATGCCATGCAAAGCGCCGCGATATCGCCCCGAAGCTATTTCTCCATCGGCTTGCTTTGCTTGTTCCAGCGCTTGCTCGCGCATCAGCGTGATTACGCATCGGAGCTTGGGATTGAATCGGTCCAACCGGTCCAGGTACACTCGCGTGAGCCGTTCGGACGTCAGTTTTTTCGTCTCGATCCATCGCGAAAGGCGCGTCACGGTGGCGAATGCCACGTCGGCATCGTTCTTTGGTACCGGCCCGGGATCGAATTGGCTGCGGATAAACCGGTCATCATCGGGCCCGGCCTTTTGACCAGGCAATACGGCGCTCCAGCGCGACCACGGCGCTAGCGTCGGCTCCAGCTCCAGGTTTCGCGGCCCGGTCCGCCTCTCATAGAGCGGCGCCATGGATTCTCGCCAACTGCCCGCCGCCATCAGACGCTGAGACTCCGTCAGCCTCACCTGCACTAATTTTTCCGCTTCTGCGAATGTCCCCGGCGCGACCTCGGGTCCCACCGGCGCCGCTGTTCCGAACGCCGGCGGAGCACCTGGCGGCAGCCCGCTCGGTGTCTGCGCTGCGCTACAGCCCTCCGCCGCCGCGCCTGCGAATCCCCACGCTGCAGTGGTCAAAAACTCTCTACGCGATCGAGGCATATTGCTCCTGAGGCGCATTGTAGCGAGACGTTACGGGCGTTGGGCATGGACTAAGTCGGTTTACGTTTAGACGCGAACGTGAACCGAGCCGCTCGCGCATCAGCCTGAGTTTTTTTATTTCAGTCCCTTCGCGAAGGGGCATCAATTACTTCCTGAGGCTCGAACTCAAAGCTTCTGGCTTCGTTCCGCAAAATCACTGTCCGGCTGACCCTGCGTTAGCCGCAATCGCCGCTGAAGCCGCCTAATCCGGCTTCAAAAGCTCAGTTCTTTGACAATTGAATACAACTCGGCGCCCTCACTGCGCCTACGCGCGTCAGAATCAATGCGGCTCGGCCAAATCCGGTTCGTAGGCTGGCAAAACATCGTCACTGCCCGCTATCCATGTATATAAGGTTGGCAGAACGAACACGCTCAGCAATAGCGTTGCGCTTAACCCTCCCACGATCACGATCGCGAACGGCTTCTGCGAATCTGATCCGATACCGGTCGAGATGGCGGCGGGCAGCAATCCGAGAGTCGCCACCAGCATCGTCATCATGATCGGCCGCAATCTCAGCACTGCCCCTTCCACCGCCGCCTCGTGAATGCCATATCCTCTCGCTCGCAGTTGGTTGATGTATTCGATCATGATCACGCCGGTTTCCACCGCGACTCCGAACAGCGCCAGCGTCCCGATTCCCGAAGAGACGCTGAAGTGAGTCCCCGTGAAGTACAGGGCGAACAGCGCGCCGATCGGCGACAGCCCCAGGCTCACCATCGCCAGCCCGGCCCATTTGAAAGAGCCGAACATTGAATAGAGCAGAAAGAAAATCACCGCCACCGTCACGGGAACAATCACCGCCAAACGGGCGTTCGCGCGTTTCGCGCTCGCGTATTCGCCGGCCCACTGCAACGAGTAGCCGGGCGGTAATTTCACCTGCTGGTTCACGCGGCGAATGGCCTCTTCCACCGTGCTGCCCAAATCCCGCCCACGAACGCTGTACTTAATCGCCACGTACCGCGAATTATCTTCGCGATAGATCTGTGAAGCTCCGTCGAGCATCGCGATATTGCAGACCTGGTCTAATGCGACGCGCTCGCCTGATGGCGCCAGCAGCCGGATATTCCGAATGGCATCGGCGGTTGTGCGATATTGCTGCTGATACCGAACCACCAGATCGTAACGCTGTTCGCCTTGCAGGACTTCGCTGGCGGCCTTTCCTCCAATAGCCGTTTCGATTGCATCCTGAACGTCGGAAACGTTCAGCCCATAGCGGTTCGCCTTGTCGCGGTCCACCGTAATATTGAGGTTCGGCTGCCCGATGACGCGAAATAGGCCCAGGTCCTGAACGCCCGGAATACCTTGCATTACCTTGACGATTTCATCGCCTTTGCCCTCTAATAACTTGAGATCTGTTCCGAAGATCTTGATCGCCAGCTCGCCCTTGACTCCGCTGACCGCTTCTTCCATGTTGTCGGCAATGGGCTGCGAAAAGTTCCACAGCGCGCCGGGAATTTTCTCCACCTCACGGTCCATGGCGCGTATGAGCTCTTCTTTGTTTCGATTGAATACCGGACGCCACTGCTCTTTGGGTTTGAGATCGACGAAGTATTCCGTATTCGAGAACAATGAAGAATCGGTTCCATCGTCGGGGCGTCCTACCTGGCTGACCACCTTGGTCACTTCAGGAAAACTGGCAAACATCAGGCGAGCCTCTCTCATCACATGCTCGCCTTCCGCCGGGCCGGTGCTTGGCGCCAATGTGCCTCGCGCCCAGATTGCGCCTTCGTCCAGGTGCGGTAGAAACTCGGAGCCGATCGCACCGCTGACCATCAAGGAAACCGCCACAATCAAGAGTCCGCCCGCCGTGCATAAGACGATCAGCCGCCGAGGCACGGAACTCATCGTCCACTCGAGCGACCGCCGGTAGCCCTTGATGAGCGCCGCCAGAATTGGATTCCGCCACTCCTTCGTCTCAGCTCCAAAAAGAAGCAGCGCCAGAACCGGCAAAATCGAAAGCGAGAAAAGCAGCGCTCCCAGCAGCGCAAACGCCACCGTCAACGCCATCGGCCGGAACAGCCGGCCCTCCACATGTTGCAGCGTGAAGATCGGCAAGTATGCCGTGATGATAATGGCGCGGGCGAAGAAGACCGGCCGCTGCACCTCGTGCACCGCCTCTCGAATCATGTTCATCACGGTCCGTTCGTGATCGCGTCTGCTAAGGTGCCGAAGCACATTCTCCACCACGACGACTGACCCGTCCACCACCATTCCGAAGTCGAGCGCTCCTAGCGAGAGCAGATTCGCCGGCACATGGCTTAGGTCGAGACAAATCGAGGCAAAGAGCAGCGCGAATGGAATCGTCAGAACTACGATCAGCGCGGAGCGAACATTCCCGAGGAATAGAAAGAGAATGACCGAAACCAGCAGGATGCCTTTAGTAAGGTTGTCCTCCACCGTGCGCGTTGTGAAGTGCACCAGGTCGCTGCGATCCAGGAAAGGAACAATCTTCACGCCCGGCGGCAGGAAATGATTGTTCAGGTAATCTACCTTCTCGTGCAGCGCCGCCAGCATGGCGTCGCCATTGGCGCCCTTGCGTAGCAGGACGATGCCTTCGATCGTGTCCCCATCGTCGATGACTACGCCGTCCTTGCGATGAACCGCCTTCGCAATTTGACCCAGCCGGATCTTGGGTCCTTGGGTCACAAAAGCGATGTCGCGCACCAGGATCGGCGTCCCGTTTTGAGACTTCAGAACTGTTTGGCCGATGTCTTTGACGTTGCGATACAAACCAACTTCGCGCACGTTAACCTGCTGCTCGCCTGCTTGGATAAAGCTGCCGCCGGCATTGACGTTGTTGTTCCCCAGCGCCTGTTCCACCTGCCCGATTCCCAGCCCATACGAGATCAGCCTGTTCGGGTCTACCTGCACCTGATACTCGCGGGTAGTGCCGCCGAAGCTCGATACGTCGACTACATCGGGCACCGACTTCAACTGCTTTTCGATCACCCAGTCTTCCAGCGACTTCAGCTCCATCAAGTCGTATTGCGGATTCGTGCTCTGCAGCGTGTACCAATACAATTGGCCGACCGGGCTGTAGTCGGGTCCCATCGTGGGCTGCAGATTGTTCGGCAGCGTCACCATCGACAACCGTTCCAAAACTTTCTGGCGATTCCAGTCGTTGTTCGATTCGTCGTCGAAGTTCATGGTCACCACCGACAAACCGAATTCGGAAATCGATCGGACGTTGGCAAGATGAGGAATGCCGGCCATCTGCACTTCTATCGGAATAGTGACCTGCTGCTCGACTTCCTCACCCGCTCGTCCGGGCCACTGGGTGATGATTTGAACGTAGTTATTCGCCACGTCCGGATAAGCTTCCACCGGCAAATTCTTGAAAGAGATAGCGCCCCATACCAGCAATAGAATCCCCACTGCCAAAACCAGCAGTCTGTTGCGTAGGGAATAATCGACAAACGCGCGAATCATGTGCCTTCTCTAAAACAAACCCGCAGGTCTACTGCTCACTTTCTGAATTCAGAGCCAGCGCATCGTTCACCACCTGCTGGCCAGGCGAGATGCCGGACAAGACATCCTGTTTCCCGTCCGCGATCTTTCCGGCAGTAACCTCAGTGCGGCGAAAGGCCCCGTTTCCGGCCGGCACGAATACCCAATCGCGGTCGTGCAGGTGCAGCACCGCGCCGCTTGGCACGCTCGCGTAGGCGCGCCCGCGCAGTCCGTAAAAGGTCGCCGTCACGAACATTCCCGCCCGCATAATTCCCGGATTCGGAAGCTGAATCCGGACCTTGGCTGTGCGTATATTCGGATCCAAAATCTTGCCGATATTACTGATGCGGCCATGAAAGGCGCGGTCGGGATACGCGTTCAATTGAAGGTCAGCCGTGTCTCCCAGCCTCACCAGCGGTAAATCGTTCTCATAGACATCGCAGATCACCCAAACTGTGGAAAGATCTGCAATCGTAAACAGGTTCGGCTGGTTGTCGGGCGTGTGCACACTGGAGGACTGCACCACGTTCTGCTCGACCACCGTACCCGATACCGGCGCATAGATATTCACCACCGGATCTTCGTGACTCGGATCGCCTCCCAAGGTTCGAATCTGCTGCGCCGACGCATTCATGCTTACCTGGGCTTTTTCTTCGGTGTCCTCCGCTACTTGCAAATCGTTCAGCGACGTTGCGCCGTGATCGTACAAAAGCTTCGCTCGCTCCAATTGCTTCCGCGCCAGTTGCTCATCCGCTTTCGCTTGGGCGTACGTCTGAAAGGCGTTTGAGATATCGTTGCTTAAAATCTTGAGTAACAACTGCCCCTTCTTTACGTCGTCGCCTACCTTGGCGTAAATTGCAATCACTCTTCCCGCCGCAAGGGAAACAACGGGAATCGACTTCTCGACATCCGGGGTGACGCTGCCGGTAGCATGCACCTCCGGGAGTTCCTCGCGCGTTTCGGCGCTTACTAATTTGAAGCGTTCCGGCCGGTCTACTTTGACGATGTTGAGATCGGGCTGCTCGACAACTTTCGTCTGCGGTGGAGCGGCCGCCACCGGGTCCACCTGGTCCTTTGAATGACATCCCGCCAGCATGCCGCTCATCAAGAGCGCCACTCCGGGCACCAGGAAAGTTGCGCGCTTCATCGAATTACCTCACGTCCTACGGCAAGATTCACTTGATTCGCGGCCGAAAAATACGAGCCGACGAGATTTAGATAATTGAGCTGCGTGTCTCGATATTCTTTTTGCGCGTCGAGAAACTCCAGTAGCGACGCCGCCCCATGCTCATAGGCGAACGATACTGTCGACCGGATATCGTCTGCTTCTTTTAAATATTTCGTCTTATAAGGACGCAGCAATGCGACGGTGCTCTCGAGCGTCGCATAGGCCGAATCCACGTCATGCAGCGCCGTTATTTCGGCCGCATCGCGCAGCCTTTCGTTCCGCCCTATATCGAGCAACGTGTGCAGCTTATCGCCTTGATTCCGGTCGAAGATGCGCAGCGGGATACTGACACTGGCGCCCAGCGTGTTGTACGCGCTCGGGTTGTTGAACGAGCCGTTATGTGTCCACCATACGGCGAAGGTCGGATCGGTCGAGCCGTTGGCAATCGAAAGTTGATGGTCGGTGCGCGCTTTGGCGAGTGACTGTTCGGCCTCCTTCAAGTCCGGCCGCGTGTTCAGCGCTACCGTGCGTAATTCCGCCAACGTGGTTGCGGGCTCACCGAACTCAAACGTTTCCGAAATGTCGAACTCGTCAACCGGTCTCCGGTCCCGCAGAAGCGCCAATAGATCGATCTTCGCCGTTCGCAAGTCTACCTGCGCCGTTTGCAAATCGGATTCGTATTGAATTCGCTGCAACTCTACCCGCTGGAAATCTACCTTGGCGATTGCGCCAACCTCAAAACGCTGCTGGTTGATCGCGATCTCTTTGTCGTAGTAGTCGAGATTCTCTTTCGCAACACCCATCACGGCCTTGGCCAGCAGCACCCGCACGAAGGCGTCACGCAAGTTGAACATCAGAGTGCGCTCCAGGTCCGCCTGAGTGGATGTCGCGATTGCGGTCGCCTGCTGCGCGCTCGCCAGCCGCAGTTCGCGCTTATGCTGCCGTTCATGCAGATAGCTCACGTTGGGTGAATATAGAGTGCCGGCAAATGGCCGCCACACTCCTCCGGAGGGAGTTATTTGAGTCCCATCCGTGGTAAAAGCGAAATCCGGATTTGGGCGAAGATACGCCGTGATCTCATCCGCCCTCGCCTCGTCGATCGTGACCTTTCCGGCAAGTAGCGTCGGATTATTTGCTCTGAATCTCTCCTGGGTCTCCTGCCATGTAAGTGCTTGCGGAGGATTGGCAGTCTGGGCCAAGCATCCGGATGCAAACAGGAGACCGATGTACAAACGCCAATTGAGGCGCCACATCTGTCCTCCTCAAAAGAATTATCGTGTGGTTGTAGATTGAGCCTTACGCTAATAAGAAGGCGGGGGGCGAACGCCCGGCCTGAGACGGCGCGACACGATCGATCAGCCGGACTACGGGAGTGAAGATCAGCCAAACTAGGGAAAACGTCAGGGCGACTTCGCACACGCCACAGATCAGTGGGCTGTCCATGGTCTCGTATAGCCACATCAGGTCGTCCGTGCGGCTATGCTTCCCCGAGTGTCCGGGACTGTGTTGCGAATTAAAATTTTCTATGCGTAAGACATCGTCAGTCGCGGATATATAGGGAAACAAAGCCGCAACAATTAGCGCGACGCCCACGACGTGAAGCCAGGCATGAGCGCGCCGTTTTACGCCTCGAGTCTGGCGAAGCGTAGCACGGATGGTGCTTCCCAGGGCCAAAAGCCCAAGCACAAACCATACCAGATTCAGCGCTGTCTCGAACCGCACTCCCCTTTACCGTAGCATGTGCTTTGACCCCGATTGCGGACACCGAAAAAGTAACCCTGGCGGCTTTCTGGCGCATCAATTGCAAGTAGAGATCCTGCTGGGCTCATTCGGATGCGAGTACTTTTACTTACAATTGTCAGCCTATTTTCGGGATTCGCTGTATCCAACGCGGCGGAGTCTTCCTATTACTGGCACGCGACGCCGGTTGGCAATACCGCTCAATTATTAACTCTTTTTTGCCATGGCTGCCAGTCGAACGCGAACGGCGAGCAAGATCAGCCTCTGGTGTCCGTTCTCCGCGATACGCTCGGTGACAGCAATCCGGCGAACGATCGACTCAGCTACGTTTGGCTGCTCAGCTATTCGCGTCTGAACTTTGGGCAACGAATTCTCTCCGCTGTGCCGTTCTTTTATTGGCGCGTGGGTGAAGGCTCAAAGTCCGTGAGCGCGCACGACACCGCGCCGCTTTTCGATCTCACAACGCCCCAGCACCCGGTCCTGTCGGAAGCCGGACGCGACCTGTTGCAATGGACGCTGCTCGACCCCATGACTACTCCAGTCCGGGCCAGTTCGCGCGCTTACCGGACGAACCAGCTTGACCATGAGCGCCTGCACCTGGAAGAAGCGATCAGCTATCTGCGCTCGGCCCCTGCTTCCAGCGACCCGGCAGCATTGACTCAGACGCAACTCGATACCGTGATCGCCCGTTTGGAATTGCGTAAACGATTGCTTGGCGGGCTGGTGAATCAGAGTCGCGCCGCTCGCTTTGGGGAAGAATCCGGTTTTGAGCAGGAGCGCATCCGTAGCCGGAACTGGGAACTGCTGCGCCAGTGCGCTGAGAAGACCGGCCTGATCTTCGAGCCAATCGATCTCGCCGGGACCACCGGCCAGTACGCAATTTTATGGTTCCCGGCAAAACAAGCGCCTCCGTCGACGGGGACTTCGCTGAGTGCCGTTTGGAAACTGCTCAATATTCGAGACCCATGGTCCGACGAGCGCCTCAAACCGTCCAAGGGATCGGAACCTGTGCCACTGGCCGTGTATAGCTTGAGTTATCCTAAACTTCCGTTGCTGCTAGTGGACTTCCGGGACAAGCTCCACGTTCGGCGCCATGAGATGGCTCAACGGACGATCAACGAGATTACAGCCGGGGTCATCGGCATTTCGCATTTCACGAATTGGTACTACTATGTCGCGGCAGATCTTTATGATTTCGTCGTGGACCGTCATGGAGCGGCTATGGACCAAGCGGCTCGTTTGGATTCCTACTCGCAATTTCGGGTGAAACTCGCTCTCGACAATCAGCTCGATCCCGAGTTGCGCGAAGAGATGCAGCGCCGCGTGGAATCACTGGCCGTCAATCCACTCGAAGCTTCCCCCGCGCGCGAAATGCAAGCGGCACAAGCGCGCTATAAGCTGCTCGAAGCCGAAGCGCAAGACGGGGGGCAGTTGCTGACGCGCTTGGATAAACAACGCCGCGCCGAGTTGGCCTATTTCGGGGAGACGAACAAGGCCAGGCTGGCTGAAAGCCTATTTCACGATGCCACGCTGGGGCTCTACACCCGCCGCGTCAAGGAAGACTCCTGGAACCTAGCGACGCTGGATTGTTATCGCCGCGTGGAATCTGATTTGACTTTCCTGGATTCGCTGGTCAACGCAGGAACTCAACCGGAAGTCGTTTACGACACCGCGCGTATTCAGGCCTCCGTCACCGAGTTGAGCAGCCTGATGCCTGGGATCAGCTCCCGTGCAGTGCGAGCTCATGCAGCGGCGACAATCGATGGATTAAGAAATCTCTCGCGAGATGAGATGTTGCAGGCTGACTGTTCGCTTGCGCTCACGAATTTAAAAGGCAACACTGCGCCGGTCCGCGCCGCTGTGGCATCTGGCATCGTTACGTCCAGCTACTTCGGCGCCGGGACGCCAAATGCCGTGGAATCCGTGAAGTGAGCCGGCTGCTGGCGCTCGGTCTCTTTCTTCCTCTCGTTTATTCGGCATCGGCTGCTAACGGGACAGAGGCGCGCCGGGTCTTCATCCTGAAAGTCGACGGCCTGAATGCCGATTTGCTGTACGGCACGATGCGGCAAACCGATCCGGCCTCCGGCAAATCGCGGCTTCCCTGGCTCTCGCACATCTTCGCCGAAAATGGGGCAATCTTCGAAAATTTCTACACGCGCGGGATCAGCCTTTCCGCTCCTTCATGGTCGATGCTCGATACCGGACAACACACGATTATTCGGGGCAATGTCGAGTACGATCGCTACACCGGGCGCGTGTACGATTATCTGAATTTCTTTCCCTTCTATATCGGCAATGCGCGAAAGCATCAGGTGGATATGCCCGGTGTCGAAGTGCTGGATCGAGCTGGTATCCCCCTGCTGGTGGATGCGTTCCCGTATCGGCAACGCTTTCAGAGTTTCCAGCTTTTTCAGCGCGGAGTTCGCTGGTCGACGCTGAAACATGTTCTCGAACGCCGCTTCTCTTCGAAAGTTCTGTTCTCGATGATCGAAAGCGCCGGAACGCCTTCGCTAGACGAGATGCTGGCGCAGCAAACCGAGAATGAAGTGAAGAATGACCTTAAGCAACCGGAGATCTTCTATCTCGATTTCTATACCGGCGATATCGACCACGAGGGCCACGCTACGAATCAGCCGGCCGCTTTGCTCGATTCCCTGCGGCGTCTTGACGCATTAGCGGGAAGAATCTGGACCGCGATTCAGGCGAGCCCACTGGCTAGCGAGACTCTTTTCGTAGTGGTCTCGGATCACGGAATGAATAACGTTCCAGGGGTGTTTAGCCAAGGCTTTAGCCTGCCTGATCTGTTCAATAGTCCGCAGGGCGGCGGACATCACGTGATCACCAATCGCCACCAGCTCAGCGACTACAAATTGATGGGGCTCAACCCGCTGGTTCAACGCGTGGTGACGCCGAGCACGGCTTCCTTTTATTTATCCGGTGAAGCAGATCGATACCCAACGGCTTGGCTCGACGTCGATGGAAATGAACGAGCGTCCGTGCAGCTCCGCAATAGCGATCTCAACGAGATTCACATTCTGCTACTCCAATTGAGCAGGCCGGATCTGTCGCCGAATGTTCGAAACGCCGCGGCGCTGTGTGTCCGCGAAATTGTCGATCGCCACCGTGCCATCTGGACGAAGGTCCTAGCGGAAGTAGGGGAAGAGCTGCGTACCCTACAGGACGCTATCGGGCAGCGAGAGCAACGGGCGGACAAAACGGACAGGCGGCAGGCACAGGAACTGCAGGCTTGGCAACACGAGCGCGCGGATTACAGCTCCTATCTCGCACATCTCAGCGCCCTGCTCGCTCTTCAGCCCGATACAGAACATCCGTTTCACCGCAAGATCAGCGACTTCGTTCCCGAACTCGCGCTGGGTGACGGAAACACGGTGCGGAACTTGCAAAATTATGTCGTAGGCCTGTCCGCGGTTGGTCTGGTCGGCGACGCGTCTGGAAAGCTCGATGAAAGTAGCTCGTTCCACCGCGTAAATTATTTCTCGTTATTCGCACAGCAGCGCGCGCGCAACAACCCGCAGGCGGCGCTTTCTGCACGGCCTATCGATTTCACTGCGATGCGCCTGCCCGATGGAGCTTCCGCAGAACATTCGGAAGATCCGCAGCACGCCTACTGGTTATACGGTGACGATGATCATCAACTCGTCATCCTGGTAAACGCGGCCGGGTTAATGGCGCTTAGGCCCGTTCAGCGCCTTTCGGAGGACGGCGAGGGCAAGGTCACGTGGACGGCGCAAGAGTGGCGGGCAGGTTTGCCGCTGCACCTGTTTGAGGATGCCAATTTGCATGTACCCGAAAATGCAGATCGGGCCGGGTGGCTGTCGGGCTGGCATAGCGAACGGCAGTGGCTGGAAGCAACTCATCTCTGCCAGTATTCCAATGGCGTGATCGGAGTTACCGAAGAACTGTCGCCGGTCGGCGAAAACGTTCCCGGACGACCGGGAATAAGCCCGATTCTGCTCCGTTATGAACGAAGGCGCCGCGAGCTGGTTCAACCGGATTTCGAAATCTTCGCCGCGGATCATTGGAACTTCAACGTTCGCAATTTCAATCCGGGTGGAAACCACGGAGCATTTTTCCGCATCTCGACTCACTCGGTATGGATGATGGCAGGCTCCGGCATTGCAACTGAGATCATCAATGAGCCGTACGATAGTCTCGAATTTCGCCTCCACGGTTTTGAGCATTCTGGGCCGAACGCCGCCTATGCCCGATCGCGTCGCGGCATTGCAATAGCGGGTCTGTTATCGGACGTGGGCGTCGAAGACTCCGGTCTCGATTGTTCCGCCGTGCTTCATCTGCACAAAAATCCGATACGTCCCGGGCGTTGGAAATCCATACGGAAAGCTCACCTCGTTTGGCAAAGCGCCGTCCATATTCATTCCGGCCATATCCATTCCGGTTACATGGGCGGCGGCGTTTTGCGTCTGGTTCTGAGCGAGCATGAACGCGGCCATTGACACGGACCCGGTGGGATGAATGTGGGCGAAAACAGTCCCATCCGTTTTCACGAAGGCGGCATGCCCCAGCATTCCCATGTAGAGCTGCATGTCGCTGGGCGCGCGGCCTGCTGGATCTAACAGCCGAAAGCGAAAACCGATCGGCTGTTTGGCTCGCAGCCCACCCGCAGGTGGGAGCCATTCCATGCGGTATCCGTCCGGCAGCGAAAATGATCTATCTAAACCAGCCGCTCCCTCGACTGGCGGCGCGGTAGCGGTCGCATCATCGCCGGTAAGAGGCCGGCCTTTGAGCCCTGCCGGGATCGCGAGATTCGTCACCATCGTCTCGGGAAATCCGTTCGCATGCACAACGTCCGCATATAACTGGTATGCGCCCGCCGGCATGCTTGGTAAATTCAACCGAAACACGCCGGTTTCGATGAGCTCGGGATGAAGATGATAGACCACATCCAATCCCGGCTCGCGAATGGCATACAAGTGCATCAGATGGTTATGATCGGGAACCAGATCGTCCATTGTGCGCATGAACAGTACGCGATTGAGATGGCCGTTTCGTGGACTGAGCCATCCGGGATCGCTCATCTGCAGCGTAAGAACCCCCTCTTGATCGAGAGATGCCGTCATTTGTAGAGGTTTATAGATTGTTTGGCTGAAGGACGCGGCTTCGCTGTTCCACCAGCGGTCTCCAAACCAGACCAGAGCGATAAGAATCGTAAGCGCAATGCTCATGGCGATGCGGCCTCGGCGTATGCCGCGCACGTCCGGAGTCGCGCCCAGTTCGAGCTTGCCCTCGCGCACCGATGCTCCTACCATCGCCACTACTCCGGCGACCAAAAAGATTCCTAAGACGGAAAGCAATGCCCCAAGGCCGAATTGCATTTTTCTGGTTGTCAGCGCCGCCGAAGGCACCGGCACCGCGACAACACCTTGGCCCTGCGCTCCGTCTACGGTGAGCCGCACCTGCCACGAGCCTGGAGCCATCATCCATAAAGAGCCGGTGAAAAATTGGGAATCGCGCGGTGCAACGGTGAGCTTGTCGGGTACAGGAGCAAACTTCGCCCCCGGCCCCATCATGGGCATCGGAACGGCCCGAACTTCGCGCACGCCCGGTGTCTCACAGCGGACCTCGATCTGCGCCACTCCCGGAATCACCACAGGAGGCCGCACGGTCACAAACAACTGGTAAGGTCCAGCCTTGGCGTCGAGATAAATGTCGGGGCTGCCGACGTGCGCCTGCGCCGCCACAGCCAATGCCGCGAATGCCAGGATTTTTTGAATGGGCCGAATTCGCATGCGCGGCTAACGCCTGATCGTTTTCATCCATTCGCCGCGCGACATTCCCCAGCGCATAGCTAGTGTGCCGAGCACGAGGGCGAGCGCAATGCCTGCCCAAAAATCCGCCGCTCCCGCGAAAGGGAAGAACTCGTTGCGAGCCGCGTAAGACTGTGGCGGAAGGCCATACCAAAGATACATAGTTCCGAAGAAGCGATTGCGGGCCCCGGGGCTCATGAGGAAATTTGCGAATGGCCACTCGGCCGCAAGCAGCAGCCCCACAAACATCGCTGCACTCACGGCGGCGATCTTCCACGGGTTCCAGGTCCTGGTTCGTTGCCACAACAAATCCAAAGCGAAAGCGGGGAGGATCAGCAGCATGGGAAACCCGGGCGGAATGAACTGCGTTACGTGCTGGTATACCGGACCTAGCTTCGGCTCAGCCGGGAACAGCGGCAGGACCAGAATCAAACCGATGATGAATAGCGAATAGAAAGCTGCGATGAAGGTTGCGGCGAAGCGCATGCCCGTGGCTCGGGAACCGATCGTCAGAACGATGGGAGTGACAAACGAAACCAAAATATACGGCAAGGCGGTATGAAGCTCAGAGCGGTCGGTGTACTCCATGAGAACCACCATCGCCATTACCAGCATGATTCCGTCTACGTAAAGGAACAGCCAGCGGAACATTTCGTTATTTTGGGCACGCGCCCGGTTCATGTGACCGGCAATTAAGACCAGTGTCCCGAGCAGAACGCCGTACACGCCGATGAACAACAAGATGTGCGGCGGACTCACAATCTTTACGTCCAATCCGTAGGCGTCGTGCCACCAGTTGTCGAACGGGGCGGAGGTTAGCATGACGATTCCGCCCCAGGAGGCGATGAACGCGCCTAAAGGCGCGCGAAAACCCCAGATGTGCACGGAAGCGCCGGCGAGCGGAGCGGATTTCGAAAAGCTGGTCCACAAAATCAGATATCCGAAGGCCACGCCCGCCAGAACGCCGCACATGTAAATGGCCATGTGAGCCGGTGTCCAGAAAGTATCACGCCCGATGGAACTGTGCCAGGAGATATCCCAATGCGCTCCGATCATGGCTGAGGTAACTGCCAGCGCGGCGCACCAGATGTACCAAGGCACTCCTTCGGATGTTGCGCGCACGCCCACGGTGGGCAGGTTCGCTGTCGCGCTTATTGTGGCCATAGAGTCTCCAATCGCTTGTGCAAAGCTCCTATTCTCCTACTTTTTTAGACACGGGGAGCAAGCAAAGCAAACGAAGGTATTCGAAAGAAATAACTATTTGTAATTGGGCGAAGCTCATGTACACTGGGTTTACTTCCAGGACGCGGTTAACATCTTGAAGGATGCATAAGAGAAAGCCCAACCGGTTGCTTGCCGAAGAGCGTCGCCGTGAGATTCTGGGCGTGCTTGGGGAGAACGGAAGAATCACGGTGGAGGAAGTGGCGCGGCGATTTGGCGTTTCCACCGTGACGGCTCGTGGAGACCTGGACGCGCTATCGGAGAGCGGCGCGCTGGTGCGTTCGCACGGCGGAGGTATCCGCCCACTTACCGCCACGCCGGAGCACCCATTGAAAGTACGGGAAGGCATGCACCAGGAGGAGAAGGTGCGCATCGCACAAGCGGCCGTTCAGTTGATTCAGCCTTTGCAAACCGTCATTCTGTGTACAGGATCGACTTCCGCAGCAGTGGCGGCAGAGCTTCGCCGCAATTGCCCTGAAAATATCACCGTCATCACATACGCGTTGAATATAGCTGTCAAGCTGTCGGATCTGCCGAACGTTTCGCTGGTGATGTTGGGTGGGTTCTTACGGCATCCCTCTACCGCGTTCGTCGGCCCTCACGCCGAACAGATGATGCATTCGCTGAATGCCGATCATTGCTTCATGAGCACCGTGGGTTTGAATGTGGAAGCGGGTCTGACCACTCTCGATATCATGGAAGCCCAACTGAACCGGAGAATGATTGAGGCGGCAGCGCAGGTTACCGTGATTGCCGATTCGAGCAAGTTCGGCCACCGCAGCCTCTCCTTGATTTCAGATTTTGGACCCATTCATCGCGTCATCACGGACAGCGGAGCACCTGCCCAGGATGTGGAAAAACTTCGCGCCCGCGGAGTAGAAGTCGTTCTCGCCTAACCGTTCCTTTGCATTCAACGCTAAACGGGGAGGCAAACTATACCTGATTCAATTGGTTTAGCGTTTGTTTTGCTTTCGTTTATTTTCTTTTACCTTGACAATGCTTTCTACCACCCGTACAATTCCGACAAGGAGTTTGCCGGAATATGAGGAACATCACGCGAAAATTCGAGTCTCGGATGGCGCGGCGTTTGACGGGCGTGGCGCTTCTGGCCTTCTTCGTGACAGCGACGCTGTCGGCCCAAGAAGTAACAGCGGCGATTAATGGTGTTGTTACGGACCCTTCCGGAGCGGCAATTGCGGGCGCGAGGGTCACGGCTAAGGACCTGGATCGCGGGACGATTTTCCCGACAACGACCGGCAACGATGGCGCGTACAGCCTGCCGCGCGTTCCGATTGGACGCTATGAAGTTCGCGTGGAGAACTCCGGCTTCCAATCCGCTGTGCAGTCGAATATCGTTCTGGTTCTAAATCAGGTGGCGAAGGCCGATTTCCAACTTCAAGTGGGCAGCACGAGCTCCACGGTGGAAGTAACGACCGCCACGCCACTTCTTCAAACCGAACAAACACAACTGGGAACGGTTATCGACTCGCATGCGATTGTCAGCTTGCCGCTGGAAACGAGAAATTACAACCAACTCGCTCTACTGACGCCCGGCGCGGTTACAACCAGCCCGGCCTCGTTCAATACTGGCCAAGCGACGTTCAACAGCGGCCGTCCGTACATAAACGGCAACCGAGAACAAGCGACTTACTATTTGCTGGACGGGATGGAGAACATCGAATTCGTGGACAATAATGTTGCCTTCTCACCGAGCGTCGACGCTATCCAGGAGTTCAATCTAATCACCAACAATCCGAGCGCGGAATTCGGCCAATTTCTAGGCGGCGTTGTTAGTGTCAGCACTAAATCGGGCACGAACCAGTTTCATGGCGATCTTTTTGAGTTCATTCGCAATGACAAGTTGAACGCCAATGAATGGTCGAATAACTTCACGGTTCAACCGAATGGACAGGCTACGCCCAAGCCGCTGCTGCGCTGGAATGAATTCGGCGGAACTCTCGGCGGGCCTATCGTCAAGAACAAGTTGTTTTTCTTTGTCGATTACCAAGGCTCGCGTTTTGACACGCCTGCAAGTCCAACCACGTTCACAACATTTTCGAAGCTGGAACAGAGCCAGCCGGGGAACTTTTCCGATATTCCGGGCATCGCGCTGACCTATCCGGGAACGAAGATTCCGATTCCGGGCAACAATCTGAACAGCGCCTCGAAGTGCGCAACGGCCCAGCAAATGGGGCTGAACGGAACCGCGGCCGCGCCGTGCGTCTATTTCAGCCCTGTGGCGATAAAGATCCTGGGGGCTTTTCCCGCAGCGACTCTGGCCGGCAACAACGGCGGCACTCTCAACAACGCCGTGAACATCCAGCACACCTACACAAATGGCGATCAGGGCGACGCGAAAGTGGACTGGGCTCCCACCGACAAAGACCACATCTTCGGACGCTACTCTCAGCAGTACGTGACACAACCAACCATCAACAGCCAGGCGCTGTTGTACAACAGCAGCGGCAATAACGTTTTTCCGCTGTACCAGGGCGTACTCGATTACACGCACACCTTCGGTCCGACTTTCGTGAACGATGTCCGCGCCGGCGTGAACTATTTCCCGGCTGAAGGCAATGTGCAAAGCGCATCCTCGAGTAGCCTTGGCGCGGTTATACCAGGCGAGCCAACGCCGTTCTTCCCAGGCATTTACTTTTCAGGAGCGCCCATAGGCGGTGGCTCAGGAAGCCCGGCGCTGGGGACGGTCGACGCTCCGGAAATTTTTCATCAAACCTCGATGCAGGCCGAGGACACGGCCATTATCACCAAAGGAACGCATACGATTCGCAGCGGATTTCAATTCATTCGGTATCGCAATGACTATGTTCCGGCAACCACCGCGGACGGAGCAGCGGGTCAATTAGGTTTCAGCGGAGCATACACGGGCAATGCCGAAGCGGACTTCCTGGTAGGACTTCCAGCGTACGTGGGCCTGGGTCAAGGCTTCAACGGGACCGTAGGACAACGCAACGATGCGATCGGCGCGTTCATTCAGGACGATTGGCGCGTGACGCCACATCTTACGGTGAACCTCGGTTTGCGATGGCAGCTGTTCACGCCTATCTACGAGGTCGGTAATCGCATGACGAATTTCCAGGAAGATACGGGACAAATCGAACTGGCTGGACAGAACGGCAATAGCCGAGCATTGTACAACCAGTACAACGGCATCGCGAACTTTCTGCCGCGTCTGGGGATCGCCTGGAGCCCGGACAGTAAGACTGTCATTCGGGCCGCGTTTTCACGATCGAGTTTTCAGGAAGGCACGGGCGAGTATAACCGGCTTGCCACGAATGCGCCTTGGAATAACGATCTGGCGTATACATCCACACCCGGCGCCAACGGAGCCGTTCCGGCCAACCAGATTTTCCTCGATCAGGGCTTTACTGGATTAACGAGCGCGCAGACAGGCGTGCCCTGTACGCCGGCGACGGTCACCTCAGCGCCGAAATCCTGCTTTAGCGGCGTCAGAATTCATATGCAGGATCCGAATTACCGTCCGGGAATTTCTAACCAGTGGAACTTCACGCTGCAACGGCAGTTAGGGAATTCGACGACCGTGCAAGCAGCTTACGTCGGCCAACATAACGATCACTTGGCCGACATTGTTGACGCCGGCCAAAACTACATTCTGTCGACCAATCCTCTGAAAACTGTCTCGACGCCTTTCTTCGCGGGAAATCCCACGATTTTGGCTGACGGGCCGGGGCAGATCAGGCTCAATGAAACCACTGCTAGAGCGAACTATGACGCTCTTCAGATTAGCGCCCAGCAACGGATGAGTAAGGGATTAGAGTTCCTGATGAATTACACCTGGTCAAAATGTCTTACTAACAATCAGGGTTACTACGCCAGGTATGGCGATGCCGGCGCGAGCCAAGCAAGTAACGACGTGAGCTTCCAGGAATATGCGTATAACATTAATCTGGATTACGGACTTTGCGATCATGACGTAACCAACGTTTTCAACGGCTATGTTAGTTACGATCTGCCCTTTGGCCGGAATCGGATGTTCGGCAGTAACTCGAACAAAATAGTCAACGCGGTACTCGGCGACTGGCAGGCTAACACAGTTTTCAATGTGCACGGCGGGTTCCCGGTTTCCATGCTCTATTACGGCTTCGATCCCACCGGGGCATACTTCCAACCCAGGCCGGACTGCATCGCTGCTTCCAGGCAGACGCCCTATAAGGAGTTCTCAGGAGGAGGCTACATTTGGTTTGACCCGAGCACCATGGCCGCACCGCCTTCCAATCGATTCGGGACATGCGGCGTTTCCACGGAGCGCGGGCCTGGGTTGAAGCAAGTCGACCTGAGTCTCTCGAAATTCTTTCCAATCACCGAACGCATGAACGTGGAGTTCCGAGCGGAAGCGATCAACGCCTTCAATACGCCCATTTTCGCGCTGAATGGCTACGCGATCGATATCTTTGGCGGCTCTAACGAGGGCGTAGTGAACACCTCAAAGGGCGCCCGCAATTTCCAATTCGGGTTGAAGTTAAATTTCTGATTTGCCGCTGCAGCTAAGCAGCCGATTCATTCTGCTTCCGCGCGACAAGCAATTTCTCGGCATTCAACGCGCCAGCAGGGGTGTCTTCGTGTTTGAAAATCGCGAAAACAGGATAAGCGTTCGAGTGATATTGCTCTACCCGATAAGCGATACTCGCCAACTCCGATTCCGAATACTCAGGCTTGCGCAATCGAAGATAAACAAAATCAGCCGTGATCACGTGAGGGGTCTCGAGACTGTCGTTTTCAGCGAGGCAGAGCGCGACGTTGGCATCGCGAAGCACGCGGTATGAATTCTCATCGAACCAGCTCGCATTACGGAATTCGAAAGCCGTTTGCAATCCGCGCGGCAGCAGCCGTACAAACCGTTCCAGCCTTTCAGCCTCGATCTTGAAGCTCGGCGCAAGCTGAAATAATATGGGGCCGAGGCGGCCTGCGTCGCGCAATGGATGCAGCGATTCGAGAAACACCCGCGTGAAGTCCTCAGCATCCTCCAACTTGAGAATGTGCGTGATCTTCATGTGCGCTTTGGGCAGGAACAGAAAATTATCGGGCGTGGCTGCAATCCATTTCTCGAAAGTTGCGGCGGAAGCGATGCGTCTGTAGGTATAGTTCACCTCGACTGCATTGAGGCGGGTTGCGTAGTAAGAAAGAAATTTAGCGCTCGGCAGCTTCTCCGGATAGAAATTAGGCTTCCAACTGGGATACGCGAATCCTGAAGTGCCGCAGTAGAGCTTAGCCCGGGGCATAATTTACAGACCGGCGAACCAGTCGTATCCTTCTTCGGCCCAATAATCGCCTGGCTTGTCGTTGGTGTAGCGGATCAGCCCAATGCGCTTGATGTTCTTGATACCGTACTTCACTGGAATTGCCAGCCGCAGCGGAGCGCCATGCTGGTCTTCCAGCGGCTTCCCATTTTGCTCATACGCGAGCAGCGTTTGCGGATGCATCGCACTCTTTATATCAAGTCCGACATAGTAGTCTTCACCCGCAGTCGCCATGTAGACGAATTCCGGCAGCTTTTGTCCAGCAGGCATGTACTTCCTGGTGAAATCCGAAAAACGCGCGCCGCTCCAGTGAGTGATTGTGCTCCAGCCTTCGATGCAACAGAATTTTGTAATCATGTCAACCTTCGGCAGCGCCATGATGTCGGCTAGCGCAAGGTTGAGCGCTGGGCCGTTCCCGGCGGTCTGCAATTGTAAATGCCATTTACTTCGATCCAGCGGCTGATCCATGCCGATATCGCCATTTGGTTTCAGCCGGCTAATTTCGCTGGCGGGATAAGTTGGCATAAGGCGGGAATCGCTCAAATAGCCGCGCGCCAGCTTAGCGTTGAATTCGAGTACGCGGCGCTGCGGCCAGGGAGTTCCATCTTCTTGCTTGGCCTTGGTGACCCACTCGTAACCTCCAATGGCCCCTACTGCCGCAAGGCCTCCTATCAAGAAATCGCGGCGCGTCTTCCGGCGCAATTGGCGCGTTAGATCCTGCTGCGGCAGAATGATCTCGCGATGCCGGCTATTCATTCTCTTTCACCAGTTCATACCCAATGACCATGCTGCGGAAATTATTCCAGCCAGCCAGCGCCACTTGCACAACGTGAACAACGAAAAACAAACAATATCCAATGGTCAAAAAGAAGTGAATATATCTTGCCATCCGATAACCGCCAAATAAGGCGGCAAGCCAGCTCAATTGGGCTGGTTTGTAGATTGCTAAGCCTGTTAGAACGGACCCAATACCCATTACGACGATCCCGGTGTAGGAGATCTGTTGCGCTGCGTTGTACTTTTCTTGAGTTGGAGGCTCGGCGCGCAGATGCAGATCGTGCAAAACAACTTGCCAGGCGTCTCGGAATGCCGACATCGATCGCGGAACCAGTAAGCGCCACTCGCCCGACCACAGCGTATAGGCGACATAGAGGATCCCGTTCAAGACAAATAGCCACATAAAAAAGAAATGGAGCGCCATGCCGTCGGCGAGGCGGTTGTTCATCTTGAAAACCCGGTACACCCACTGGGGGAAGAAGTGCAAAGGTCCGATACTGTAAATCGGATAGGCCCAATAAATGAGAAATCCACTCCAGATCATCAGCGCGAGCAGCGGGAAATTGATCCAATGAAACCAGCGAATGGCAACCAGGTGCTTCAGTTTCAGCTTCTGCATTAGTCTCTTTCGCGGGCGGGCGACCTAAAGTTTCGGAGCGGTTTAATCATGCTATCAAGAAAAGCGCTATCCTGATCTGTTTCACCTCATGCCACGGGCCGATTCTCCGACAGATTCATCGCCGCTCACGATCTTGTGCCTAGCGAGTTACGAAAAAGGCCATCGTTTTCTAGTAGAGGCGAAGCGGCTGGGTTGCCGGGTGTTTCTGTTGACCTCGCAGAGTCTGGAGCACACAGCGCAGTTCCCGCGCGAAAGCCTAGATGACATTTTCTACATGCCCGATCAGGAGAGTGATTGGAACCTTCAGGACATGCTGCAGGGCGTGGCGCACCTGTGCCGGACGATTGAGATTGACCGCATCGTGGCTCTCGACGACTTCGATGTGGAGAGGGCCTCGTTTCTGCGGGAGCATTTCCGGATTCCGGGCTTAGGCGAGAGCGCGACGCGATATTTTCGTGACAAGCTCGCCATGCGCATGCGCGCGGCCCAGCACGACATTCCAGTTCCGGAATTCACCGCTACTATCAATTACGAAAGACTGACCCGTTACGTCGACAGCGTGCCGCCACCGTGGATATTGAAGCCGCGGCTGATGGCGGGCGCGCTCGGAATCAAGAAATTCCATGATCGCCAGGAAGTCTGGGACCGCATTCACAGTTTGGGCGATCAGCAGTCGTTCTTTGTGCTGGAGCGCTTCATTCCGGGCGATATCTTTCACGTCGATTCCATCTGGTTCGCGGGCGAAATGCGATACGCTGTCGCAAGCGTGTACGGAACACCTCCTTTCGAAGTAACGCACGGCGGCGGCATTTTCACGACACGGCTTATCGAACGCGGCTCGCAGGACGACCAGGCGCTACGCGAGCTAAACAGACGAGTGCTCGATTCGTTTAATCTCGGTGACGGCGTTTCCCATACGGAATTCATTCGGGCGCATAAGGACGGACGCTTCTATTTTCTAGAGACCTCAGCTCGCGTGGGTGGCGCTCATATCAGCGACCTGATCGAGGCAGCTACCGGTATCAACATGTGGGCGGAGTGGGCAAAACTGGAAGTCGCGGCGGCGTTGGGCAGGCCGTATTCACCGCCTGAGCCGCACGGCGATTACGCTGGCCTGTTAGTCTCACTGGCGCGCCAGGAATGGCCCGACACCTCCAGTTTCCACGAGCCGGAGCTGGTATGGCGCATGCACAAGCGCCACCATATCGGCGTTATCGTGAAATCGCCCGAGTATCACCGAATCACTCATCTGCTCGATATCTACACTGAACGCGTTCGCAACGAATATCACGCGTCTGCTCCGGCCAAGGAGACGGCGCGGGAGTGATACGGACAGGCGGTTACCGGTCAACTACAAAGCAGTGCTAGTCTGATGACGATGCGACCCATGACGGTAGCAGGCCTGACAGCGGGAGCCGTTCTTGGCGGCCTCTCTGCAACAGCCGCTTACGGCAGTGTCTCTAGAACGTCCCAGCTCTTTGGGCCCTCCGTGTATCGGGGACCCGGACGCCGGCGCTCGGTGGCTCTGACCTTTGACGATGGTCCTAGTGAAGGCACGCTGCCGCTGCTGGAATATTTGCAAAAAGAAGGAGTTTGGGCCACGTTCTTTCAATGTGGAATGAACGTTCGCCGCCTGCCTCATATCGCCGGGCAAGTTGCGGCGGGAGGTCATCAGCTTGGCAATCACACTTACTCGCACCCCAAGCTTCCCTTCAAATCCCGAGAATTTATTTCCCGGGAATTCACGCACGCGCAAAACATAATTCAGTCGGAGACGGGCATTGTTCCCATGCTCTTACGGCCGCCTTACGGGTTCCGCTGGATGGGGATGCGGGAAGTGCAACATCGGCTGGCATTACTGGGAGTGATGTGGACCACCATTGGCTATGACTGGTGCTGGCCCTCCGAGCGCATTGCGAAGCATGTGCTGGCGCACTCATCGCCCGGGGGCATCATTTGCCTGCACGATGGCCGGGGCGTGAACCGCCAGCCAGACATCAGGGCCACGCTGCGCGCGGTTCAGCAAATCGTTCCGATATTGAAGGACAATGGCTATTCGTTCGAGGTCGTCAGCGACCTGATACACGCCTGAAGCTTTGGCCCGCTAACCTAGTAAGAGAGCCTTTACTTCGCTTTGAGCACGAAAACACAGACAGGCAAGTTGTATCTGATCGGCGCTGGGCCCGGCGATCCCGAACTCCTGACCCTGAAAGCCGCGCGCGTGCTGCGTGAAAGCGACGTAGTTCTCTACGACCGCCTGGTGAGCGACGAAGTTTTGACGTTCGCTCGTCCCGACGCCGAGTTGCTCTATGTCGGTAAGCACGAGGGAGAGCAGGAACGCACTCAGGATCAGATCTTCGAACTGATTCGCCGCTATGCGTTCGACGGCAAGACCGTAGCGCGATTGAAAGGTGGCGATCCGCTCGTCTTCGGGCGTGGCGCGGAAGAATGGGCGCGCGCGGTAGAGGACGGCATTGAGGTCGAGCTGATTCCCGGAATCACTTCGGCCATTTCTGTTCCTGGTCTTGCCGGTATTCCGCTCACCTTTCGAGGCGTGGCGCAATCCTTCGCGGTTGTCACGGGACACTGCCATGCAGGTCTCGCCCAATATTGGAGCAAGTATGCGGCGGTCGACACGCTGGCTGTGCTGATGGGCGTGAAAAACCGTGCGTTCATCGCGCAATCATTGATCGCAGCGGGCCGGAGTCCGCTTGAGCCGGTTGCGTTTATTCAACGCGGCACTCTGGCTGATGAAAAAGTGGTGGAGAGCACTCTCGCATCGGTGGCTGC
Organism: uncultured Acidobacteriaceae bacterium; assembly: GCA_963795445.1. GTDB lineage: Bacteria > Acidobacteriota > Terriglobia > Bryobacterales > Bryobacteraceae > Bog-105. The sequence continues at coordinate 156,228 of CAWCHX010000012.1, forward strand.
CGGCGAGGTGGAGGTCGAGAGTCCGGCGGTGTTTGTTATTGGCGAGGTCGTGAAACTTCGCGACAAGCTGATGGTGAGCGAAGAAGCTCCGTTGTTGGCTAGGGCCGACTGAGCGGGATCACGTCGCATTGATCACATCGCATTGATCACAGGTGGGCAAACTGCACGGCCGCCTCGCGGACCAGGATGCCCATTTTCGGGTGACTTGGCTCCAGGGCCGGAACCAAATCGCAGCCTCGTAATGACTCGCTGCAAGTGGGCCCAATGGAGGCAATAAAGGTACGGCGGAGTGCGTCCACGGCCGCGTCGCGCTTTCCTTGCTGGCTGGCGAAGTCTAAGAAATGCTCGATCTGCACACCGGTGGTGAACAGGCTCACTTCAAATTTGCCGGCGATCAAATCTTCCAAGGCTTGGGCAAGAGGAGCGGTGTCGACGGGAAGCGCCCACTGATAAACCGGAACGCTTGCGACTTGGCGGCCTTGCGCGGTCAAACCATCCAGTAATTCGCGATTCGGCCGCCCGTATTCCTGGACCGCAACGGATTTTTCCGGCCGATCGGCGATGGCGGCAAGCAGTTCGCGCCACGTATTGGGCTCCGGAACGTGGACGGCGATCGGCACGTTCCATTCCCGTAATACGGCAGTGGGCTTCGGTCCCCGCACCACAATTGTCAGATGGCGCAAGGCTTCCAGAAAGCGCTCCCCCGGATCGCGCGAAGCCAAAACCCGGTGCAAGAATCTGGCTCCCACGCCGGTGAGAAAGACCATCATGTCGAACTCACCGGCAAACAGACGATCTAGGAACGCGAATGCCTCGCGATTATCTTCAATCGGCACCTCGATCAGGGCCGGCGCGATGAACGGCTCGCCGCCATTAATGCGGATTAGCTCCGCCATCTCTTTTTCCCGCCGGCTTTCGAAGGACAGCACTTTCGCGTTACCGAAGGACATGATCACGAATCGTAGCGCATGCGCGCGGAATGTGCGTACGCGTCAAATGTGCATTCGCCGGAAGCCTTCGATTGTTACCATACAAGAGACTCCCCGCCCTGTGCCGGCTAGTAAGTGAGGTATTCGATGATGAGCACACGTCCGCTCTTTGCAATTGCGCTGATGGCGGCGTTCGCGGCCCTGGCGAATGCTCAGGCTGCCGATTCGAACCCCGGCCATGCGCCCGATGTGGTGTTAGACAATCATCGGCCGTTAATTCAGAAGAAGGGAAAGCCTCCGGTCTCACGTACGGTCACGGGAAAGGTGGTGGACGATACGGGACAGCCGCTCGAAGGAGCGCTCGTCACGCTTACCAACACCAAGACGAACGACAAAACGCAAGTAATCACGAAAAAAGAAGGCCGTTATAACTTCGACGACGTGAGTTTCAATATCGATTACCAACTTCAGGCTCGTTATAAGGACTTGATTAGCGACACGCGCAATCTGAGCCAATACGATCATATGGCGAACGTCGTCCGAATCTTGCAGGTCGGACCTGCCCCGGATTCTCCAAAGGCCGAAGCCAAGAAAGAGACCTCTCCCGAAACAAAGAAGTAGCCCTGGCGCTACACTGGCGGGATGCAAACACGCGTGCTATTGTTGCTGCTCGCCGGAAGTATGGTGCTTGCTGCTCCTGCGCAGGATGCCACCAATGAGCCGGTGGCGACGGTCCAGCGGCTCTTCGACGCCATGGCCGCCCATGATGTGGAGATGGCGCGCACGGTATTCACGCCGGAAGCAACGCTCTTGTCGGTTCGCGCGGACGGCACACCGGCTAATACACCGCATGAGCAGTTCATCGAGCATCTGGGCTCCAGCAAAGACGCGTGGTTGGAACGTATCTGGAACCCGCGCGTATTGATTCATGGCTCCATTGCGGTGGTCTGGGCGGACTATGATTTCCATCTCAACGGCAAGCTCCACCATTGTGGCGTGGACTCAATCAATCTGTTGAAAACGTCCGCGGGCTGGAAGATCTCGGGCATTGCCTATACCTCAGAGGTTTCAACCTGCGTTCCCAGCCCGCTTGGGCCTCCTGAAGCTGCGGCGGGCAGCATCAAAAAGTAATGAGATTTACCTGAAAGCTCCTAAGCTGAAAGCCCTAGTTATCCAGCGCGGCAAACCGATGTTAAGATAAGCCTCGATGCCCAGCGCTAACGTGCCGCGGTTCCGTTCCGCGCTGGCACGGTATTCGATCCCAATCGTCGCATTGGGTTTGGCGACGATCGTGGCCGTAGTCCTCCGCCACTTCGCTGGATCTAAGCCGAACGTAATAAATTCTGTCACGTTCCTTCTCGCGATTATGGCAAGCGCCTGGTGGGGCGGATATGTGCCTGGCATCCTCTCGTGCCTGCTGGCTGTATTCGTCGTCCCGTACGCTCTGGTTCCTCACTTCCATCCCAGTCCGGAACCGACGCGCATCATTCTCGTGCTGCTTATCTCAGTGCTGATCAGCCGCGTCGCGCAGGGCCGCAATAGGACGGAAGCGTTGCTGCGGCAGGCCAATGAAAATCTAGATGAAAGAGTTCGGCAGCGGACGACCGAACTGCAGCGCTCGAACGCGGAGTTGCAACGCCTGAACGAAGATCTCAACCAATTCGCCTACTCTGCTTCGCATGACCTCCAGGAACCGCTTCGCATGATCGCCATCTACAGCCAAATGCTGGAGCGCAGGTACAAGGAACAATTGGCGCCGCAGGCCGGCGAGTACATCGGCCACATCGTGCAGGGCGCCAGGCGCATGGAGATGTTGCTCAAAGATCTGCTTGCGTATGCGCAAAGCGTAAATATTCCTCTGGAAGATGTGCTTCCGCTAGACAGCAACGCGGTGGTGGCGAAGGCATTGTCGAATCTGAGCGCGGCGGTAAGCGAAAGTGGCGCCAGCGTCTGCTACAGCGCGCTTCCGCAGCTTTGCGTACAGGAAGTACACCTCATGCAGGTATTTCAAAACCTGATTGGCAATGCGATTAAATATCGGCGCGAGGAAACGCCGCGCGTCGAAATTAGCGCCACAGCCGAAGGGGATAGTTGGAACATCCGCGTCGCCGATAACGGAATCGGCATTCCCGCGGCATACAGAGATCAGATATTTGGGATGTTCAAGCGCCTTCACAGCTCCGATCGGTACGAAGGAAGCGGCATGGGGCTCGCGATCTGCCAGCGCGTCGTGGAGCGCTATGGCGGCCGAATCTGGGTCGAATCTGAGGAGGGTAGAGGTTCGACCTTCTGCTTTACTTTGCCCGGAGTGAACCGGCAGGAGGTACGGCTGAGCGCTTGAGACCGGTCAGTTTTCCGCGCTCGCGAATACCGCTCCTTTTTTAACGGCCATGCCCCCGCTGCTGCAGCCTGTCGCGCTCGCATTCCTCTATGCGATTTCGCTGCTGCTGTTTTTCCTGCCAGGAACCGCAGTCTCACTCGTATGCGCCGCTCGGCGCAAATTGAGCCCTGTTGAAATGCTGGTTTTAACTATCGTTTCCAGCGCGACATTCGGGTACATCGCATTCTGGATCTATTTCGGAAGTAAACTTGCCGGAGAAATCTTTTCGTATTTATTGACGCTTGCTTCAGCCGCAATTTTGGCCCGCAGCTGGAAGCGTTTACCGGTCGCGAGAAGTCTTGTCCGGGAGCTTGCCTCGCCAGTTAGCTACCTCTTCTTTGTCGGCCTCTGTTACCTATCCATGTTCTACATGTTCAGCAATCCCTTCCAATCGGGCGCCGACGTCGCGAATTTCCGCTTCTTTGATACGGTTCGCGCCGGCGATAACCTGATTCCTCTATTCTTCGCTGAAAAGATCTATGGCCATCAACCACTCAGTCCCATCTGCTGCAATGACTGGTTGAGCAGCGATCGACCGCCGTTGCAAGCGGGCATCTTTCTGCTGCAGCGACCATTTCGTCTGCTCGGCAACGTCGGACTCCAATATCAACTTCTCGCAAGCGGTCTTCAGTGTCTCTGGATATGCGGCATGTGGGCGCTTTTAACAACGCTCGAAACTCCGAAATATCGCATGGCGCAGGCGCTCGGATTCCTGATCTTCTCGGGTTTCATGTTCTATAACAGCGTTTACGTCTGGCCAAAACTGCTGGCTGCGGCGTTCGTACTCTTCGTTGTTGCCATTCTGCTCGAAGCGCGGAAAGACCGCCGGAGTCTCACGCTTTTCGAGATTTTGCTTGCCGCGATCAGCTTCTCGCTCGCAATGATGGCGCATCCGGGCAGCATTTTCAGCCTGCCTGCCATCGTGTTGCTGTGGCTTCCCCGGGCAAGAGGTTCCCGGCTTTCAACCTATGCCTGGGCCGCGTTCATCGTTGTTCTGTTTGTTGCTCCTTGGATGAGTTATCAGAAGTTCTACGATCCACCGGGGAACCGGCTTCTTAAGATGCATCTTGCGGGAGTCAATGACATCGATTCGCGCTCAACCTGGCAAGCGCTGAAAGACAGCTATGGAAGCCGGCCACTCGCTGTTTTACTTAGCTATAAGATGCGAAACCTCACAACTTTGCTGGGCCCGCAATTTCTCGCAGGGTTCGGTTTTGGAAACCAGCCGAGGGCCTTGCAACGCGACTACATCTCGAACGCGATCGGAATCATAAACGCCGGCTGGTTGGTGGCGGGATTCTCACTCATCCGTAAGAAGACTCGCCGCGCGCTGCCGCGTGGCGAGCTACTCATTGCGGTAGCGCTGGTGAACTTTTTGATTTGGGCGCTGGTCATGTTCGGGCCGGCGCAGACATTTACAACGCACAGTTCTTTCGCGGACATCCTGGTTCTATCTGTTGGCCTTCTGGGATTCGTACTTCTACTTCATCCGGCCGTTCTGGCGGTGCTTTTCACACTACAGGTGCTGAACTTCTTTATTACCTGGGCATTCTTCAAGCCAGCCGCACTCCCATTGCCGGACAACGCGGCTCTCTCGCCCACGCTTCATTGGCCGTTGTTAATCGCCGGCTTGCTCTGCGCGGCTGCACTCATCTGGCAGTTCGGTGCGAGCTACTTCCACACCAGAGCGCCGGAGGGGACCCAGGCGGCTACGGGCATCGATCCGGCGTTCCGATAGCGAGCCATTCGCCCCACCCTTTTCCCTTATCTTCAGCAGTGATACGCAGCCGCTTAACGGAGGCCGCTACGGGAACGCGCCACCAGAGCCACTGTCTAGGGCCGCCCTGCAGCGGCGCCGTGGCAATCGCCTCGTTCGTATCGGCATCGAGGATCGCGGCAGATAAACCATTTAGGCTCGGACCGTTGAGAACGGGCAGGATCAAGCAGGAATTGGCCGGGACGATCGAAAGCTGGACGAGCGAATCGAGCCCGGTGTTTTGGTCCGCGCCATTCCAACTGGAATGGAACCGCCCTGCGGGACCGGGTCCGAAGCGAACCGGCAGGTAGATTGCTCGAAGCCCAGCTCGGGTCCATTTGCCAACTTATACCCGGGAATTGGCGGTCCCGCTTCCGATAGGCTTACTACAGACTCCGACGGCACGGGAGTGGCGCCCTGAAGTGGAAGAAGGCCACGCTTGTTTATGACATACGCGGAGAAAAGCTTGGTCGGAACTTGCAAATCGACGAATCCAACCCAAGACAGGGAAACGGGCGCCCGCAGGGATTCTAGGAACGGGGGAAAACCTGCCGGTAGCTTTCTGCCGAAACCGGCAATTTGGTTTTTTTCGTTCGTCAGCAGAATCCATCCCGTCGCTCCGCTGAGTTGAGATTCATCGGCCCAGCCGATAACTTCGAGACCCGAAAGCACCGGTACCATGTAGGTGACTTCGCCGGCGGCGTGCGTATTCACCGGCAGGGCGAATTGTCGTGCCGACCGTCCCAGCCATTTGCTTCGGTCTTTGTAGAAGATCGAAAGCCGGCCCGGACGAAGATTTTCCAGCCAGAGATCCATCGAGATCGGATCGGGAAAGACGTGGACGATCAAGTTCGGATCGCGCAGACCGTCTTGCAAGGAAAGGGTTGCAAGCTGCTCATTTGCGTACTGAGCGTCGCGTGCTTGCAACCACCACCGCAATTTGGGGAGACCTAGCAATAGCAGCAAGACAATGACGAAAGTGATTGCGGTAGGAGATGCTATTTTCCACCTGAATCGGGCAGAAAGCCACAAACATAAGAGGATAAACACAGCCCATGTAACAAGCGGAACCGTCAGGTATCTTGCCGCTTTCGCGCCACTGAAGAGGCGGTCTGCGGGATCCATTCTTCCGGCGGCGGTCAGAAGCGCAGTCATAAGAGTGAATCCATACAAGCCGAAGAGCACAACGCCAAGCCTGGAAGCGGAGCAAGCGCATTCGGGCTGAAAGAACGGCCAGAACAACAACGATTCCGAGGCTGACAAGCCCGAGGCAGGCCCCGAACTCAGGCGACTTCATACCGCCGAATGGCATGCTGAGGTAAGAACCTACGAACTCAAGCGAGTAAAGCGGCTGACGGAAGAAATTACTAATCGTGAGATGACCTGTGAAGTTGTACTTGATGAAGTAGATGCTTATCGAGAGAACAGCGGCGATGCTCAGCGTTATGAGATGTCGCCTCGTCAGCGATAAGAGCACACCCGCGCCCAGCAGAATCGGCCAGAGCATCATGCCGTTTCCGGACGAGTACGTTGCAACCACGGCCGAGACAACGACCGCTACCAGGTACCGCTTTTTCCCGGCCTCCCTAAGGCGGCTCAGGAACGCGAGCGATAGCAGGACCGCAATTTGCATCAGCGTCCACTGCAGCAAGAATGCACTGGCCAATACGGCAGCGCTGCCCTCCCAGCCGATTACGATACCCGCGAGCAGGATGCCGGTTTTTCGGACGAGCGGAGAGATGGCGCGTTCGGACCAGAACGCCCATGCCAATACGATCCAGCTTGCGAAATAGCAGAGAAAGCTGACCGCGAGGGGCAGCAGTTGACGGCCGTGGAGGAGAAGAAAATCCGCGGCGAAAACGATTTCAGGAAAGACGATCCGATGTTCGTTGTGCTGCTGCCAGAGGACGCGGATGTCAAAGGATCGATAGGAGGAAACGAACTTCGCCGCGCGCCAATAGTCCCACGCTGGAAGAGGATTGTAGTAGCGGACCAGGCGGTGTATTGTCTCGAACCAGTTGAACGCCATCCAGGCAAACAGAACAAAAAGGAGCAGTAGCGAGAGAGAAGAGCAGTACGGAGTGACTTCGATCCGAGCGCGCTCCCAAAACGATGTCCGCCGGTTAGGCGGCGAATCTAAGAGCTCAGTCATTCGTATGCGTGTAATTGCAGCGGAAAATGGGAGTGTATCAGGCAATCGAGAAACTTTCGGGGCTTGAAAGGATTCCCCTTTTCAGGAACACGTTCGTGCCGAAGACGCTCATACCCTACGGCGGCCCTAGATACCGCCAAGAGGCGCTCGTACCGGAGGTCGTTGATCCGCGGATTGCCGACGTTGAGGCGCTGGCGCGCTGGCTGGACTACGCCTTTTCCCTACCGGGAGGCTTCCGTTTTGGGTTGGCTGGAATCATCGGGCTGATTCCAGGGATCGGTGACGTTTTCGATGCGCTGGTCTCGCTCTACATCATTATCCGCGCCATCCAGCTTGGCATCTCACGCGTTGCCATTGCTCGCATGTTGGTGAATGTAGGAATCGAAGCTCTAGGGGGAGCGGTTCCGTTCATTGGCGATCTGTTCGACATCGCCTTCAAGGCCAATCGCCGCAATTACCAGCTACTGAAGAGCCATATGTCACACCCTGAGCGCCAACGCGCTCACGATTGGCTATTTCTGATTCTGACGGTAATACTCGTACTGGTAAGTCTTGCGTTGCCCTTGATCGCGCTGATCGAATTAGTCAAGCACATTTGAAGGCTGGGACATCGGAGCGGCCAACTCCGCGTCCGCGATCACTCCATCCGTTATATCGTCGTAGTTTGGCAACTACCTGGGCGAGAATCTGCCGTGGCCACTCGTCTGCGAGAGCAATTCCAATTTGAGGAGGAGTGGATGAGCAAAGTAAGAGTACTGGTCGGCACGCGCAAGGGCGCGTTTGTGCTGACGTCCGACGCCAAGCGGGAACGATGGGACATCAGTGGGCCGCACTTCGCGGGCTGGGAGATCTATCACGTCAAGGGATCGCCTGCTGACCCGAACCGGTTGTATGCGTCTCAATCCAGTGGCTGGTATGGACAACTGATCCAACGCTCGAACGATGGCGGGAAGACGTGGGAACCGGTAGGTAATAAATTCGTCTACGATGGCGTGCCGGGCACCCATCAATGGTACGACGGCAAGCCGCACCCTTGGGAGTTCAAGCGGGTTTGGCATCTGGAACCCTCGCTCACCGATCCGGATACGGTCTTTGCGGGCGTTGAAGACGCCGCTTTGTTCCGCTCGAGCGATGGCGGGCAAACGTGGCAGGAACTCTCCGGATTGCGCGGCCACGGCTCAGGGCCGCGTTGGCAGCCAGGCGCCGGGGGGATGTGCCTGCACACGATCCTTCTGGATCCGAGCGATCCTGCGCGGATGTTCATTGCCATTTCTGCTGCTGGCGCGTTCCGTACCGAGGACGCCGGCAAGACATGGCAGCCGATTAATCAAGGACTCAGGTCGGATCATATTCCCGACCCGACTGCCGAGGTTGGCCACTGCGTTCACCGCATTGCGCTGCACCGGTCGCGTCCGCACGTGTTGTTCATGCAGAAGCACTGGGACGTGATGCGCAGCGAAAATAGCGGCGACTCGTGGCAAGAGGTCAGCGGGAATTTGCCGACCGATTTCGGGTTTCCGATAGACGTTCACGCGCACGAGCCGGAAACCGTCTATGTGGTTCCGATCAAGAGCGACTCGGAGCACTACCCGCCCGAGGGAAAGCTGCGCGTTTATCGCAGCCGAACGGGCGGAAACGAATGGGAGGCGCTCACGAAAGGTCTACCGCAACAGGACTGTTATGTGAACGTTTTGCGCGACGCGATGGCCGTCGACTCGCTGGACCCGTGCGGCGTGTACTTCGGCACCACCGGTGGGCAAGTGTATGCATCGGCTGATGCTGGCGACAATTGGGCTCCGATTGTCCGCGATTTTCCGGCTGTGCTTTCCGTGGAAGTCCAGACGCTGCCAGGATGAATGATATGATCCGAGTTGTGCTGCCGGCGCATCTGCGGACGTTGGCGCAGGTGGACGGCGAGGTGACGCTCGATGTCGCAGGCCAGGTCACGCAGCGCTCGATCCTCGATGCCCTAGAGACTCGATATCCGATGCTGCGCGGGACGATCCGCGACCACGTTACGCAAGAGCGGCGCCCGTTTGTGAGATTTTTCGCCTGTGCGCAGGATCTATCTCACGAACTGCCGGACACGCCGCTGCCCGAGGCCGTTGTGACGGCGGCAGAACCTTTCTTGATCGTCGGGGCCATAGCCGGCGGTTAGGGCCACGGCCTCAGATCGCCAAGGCGGAAAGCTCGATTTCTTCTACACGTAGGCCTGCCCCGAACCGTCTAAAAATATGTCGGCCTTTTCGTAATTAAGGCCAGAATACAGAAAGTAAGACGTTTTCCTTTTGGGATAAATTGTTCATTTTTACGTTGACGAACCTAGTGTATTCAACTTACAATCTTTTACAAGTGAAAGGGGACTAGTGTGAAATATACAGCGCCGTTCGGCGCCGGTTACCCTGCAACTAGATACGAATTGCCGCGAAATCTTTCGGCAATTCAAGTAATTCCGGACACTAAGGGACGGATGCGATTAGGAACAATCGTGCAGCTTCCGGAAGGGGCCCAAGTTCACGTTTGTGGCGAAGGCTTCGACGACCGTACCACAAAGGTGTCATGGGAAGGCGGGTTCTACTACATCTTCCTGGAAGACGTTGAACCCGCGAACACAGCCACAATGCAAGCCGCCGGATGACGCGGTCTTGACGTTGGCTGGCCGGAGCCAACTCACTTGACGATTCCGCGTGATTCGTCGATCGTCAGGAATTGGTCAGGGGCGATGTTTTTGAACAGCTGGCGGACGCCACTTGGCCATTCAATGGCGAGTGACGTGACGGTCCGGTCGTGAGCGAGGCCGAAGGTAAGGGCCAAATCGCTCTGGGAACAGTAGCTGGAGCCGCTATGCACGGTACGCCACTGTTTGCCTGATCCAGTCTCGACGCGGACGACTGCGCCCAATGCGCTGCGGTTCGATTTAGTGCCATTCAGGCGCACGTTTAACCAGTTATTCCGATTACCGCCTTCGTTGGTGTAGAGTATGGCGGGACCATTGTTGGTGCTGATGAGCACATCGAGATCGCCGTCGCGATCGAAATCGGCGTAGGCGGCGCCGCGCGCCAGGATGGGCCGCTCGAAATCCTGCCCCACCTCAGCGCTCACGTTTTCAAAGTGACCATTTCCCTGGTTGCGGAAGAGCAGGGGAGGCTCGCGATACTGAACTTTCGGTTGGATGTGGTTGATGTCGGGTTCGATATGGCCGTTGGCGGCGAAGATGTCATCGTATCCGTCGAGGTCGAAGTCGAAAAAGAAAACACCGAAACTCAGGCTGAGCAGGCTGGCATGGCCAACGGTCGAGGAAGGTGCTTCATCGACAAAGAACCCTTTGCCCTCGTTGTGATAGAGGCCAAGCATCTGATTGGCGAAGTTGCCGACGAGCAAGTGCGGCCTCCCGGAATGGTCGTAATCGGCGGAATCCACGCCCATCGCGCCGCGCGCCACTCCATCCTCTCCATAGGCGACGCCAGCCTGCATTCCTTCCTCGGTAAATGTGCCGTTGCCGTTGTTTCTGTATAGCTTGCTGGGTTGGGTGTCGTTCGATACGAAGAGATCGGGCCAGCCGTCCTGGTTGTAATCGAACACAACCACGCCCAAAGACTTGCTGGTCGTATCGCCAAGGCCCGCCCTCTGCGTAACATCTTCAAATTTGCCGTTGCCGAGATTGTGGTAGAGCTTGCAAGAAGTTCCGGTGTAAGACTCAGGCGTGCAATAAGATTTTGTTGCGCCATCCAGAGAGCACCACAAATCCTTTTGCGGACTCCAGTTAACGTAGTTGGCCACGAAGAGGTCGGCTTTGCCGTCTTTGTCGTAATCGAACCAGGCAGCGCTGGTACCGAAATTTGCGTTGTGAATGCCGCTTTGGGCGGTTACGTCTCGGAAGTGGCCGTGTCCTTCGTTGTGAAACAGGCGATCACCCTCAAGGGCGGTGATGTAGACGTCGGGAAGACCGTCATTATCGTAATCGGCGACGGCAACACCCATGCCGTACATCTCAACATCGAGACCGCTGCCACGCGTGATATCAGTGAACGTACCATCTCGATTATTACGATAGAGCGCGGGTAGGAAGCGCTTGCCGCGAGGCGCGAAATCCTTTCCATTAATCAACAGAATGTCCGGCCAGCCGTCTCCATCGAGATCAATGAACGCGCAGCCGGCGCCCAAGGTTTCGGGAAGATACTTTTTCCCGACTCCGCCCGCGTGATGAGTGAAGCGAATGCCCGCTTTGCGAGTGCAATCGACGAAACGGACGCCGGAGAACGGCGCCGGCGCGGCCGAACTGAGCCATCCTAATGTGGCCGCCAAGGATACGCAGGCGCCCAATATAACAACGTGTATCTTCATTGCCTCGGAAGCGGTACAGATTCGTGATCGTGAATCAACTGCCGTTCATTATTATCTTCGGCGCTGACCATACGGCGCTGCGCGGTAATCGTCTCAGAAGCCTCATCTGCTTTGAAGCGCCGGAACAAGATCTCTTCGCGGTTCGCGTTTGATATATCTCCCAGACCGCGGTAACACAGCATGGCCGTATAGTGCATCTGCACATCTTCCGGATCGATGTCGCAGACGCGCTGCAGATAGGCAATGGCTTGAGCATATTGACGTTTGAGAAACAGAATACGCGCGATCTGGTTTAAGACAACGCGGTCACGAGGGTATTGCGACTCGACGCGCTGCAGCGACTTCAAGGCAGCATCGTAATCGCCGTCCGATTTCTCGATGAGCGCGCGGAAATAGTAAATTCTACCGAGCGATGAATTTATCTTCAGCGCGCGATCGATGAACGGCTTAGCCGCGTCGGTCTCGCCTTCCTGGATCAGAGCGCGGGCGACGTTCAGCCACGCGTCGGCATACGCAGGTTCGGCCTCCGCCGCTTTCCGGAAGGCAAATTCCGCGGCTTTCAGGTCGCCTTGCAGAAGCAGCCCGATGCCCCAGTCGTTCCAGCGCTCGCGCGTGCCGGGCTTGGCGACCGCGTTCCATTCAGATGGGTGGATTCCGATAGGTACCGCGACATGAGCCTCAGCCAAGGTGATGATCGGCAGATCCGGAATCTGTCCCTTCAAACGGCCTGAAACATCGGCCGGAATGTTCTTGGGATCGAAGCTATAGTCCAGCCCATTGCGATCACTGGCGAGAAGAAAAGCAGGTTGGCCGGGTTTTGGCTCGCCTGCATATGAGAAATGCGTGTAGTACCAGGAGAACTTTCGGTAATTCAGCTTCGCAGTGAAATGAATTTTGCCTTTCGCGTTCGGAGGAACCTTCACCAGGTAATGAGCGACGTTGGCGGCGCCCGGCGGAATGAGATGCGCATACAGAGTCGCACGCGATTGCCAGGCATTGCGCTTGTTGATGGGATTGCCCGCAGCGTCAAGCTGGTAGGAGCGGTAGAAGTGCGCACCCGGTTCGACCGGGCCTTTCCCGTTATCTTCCACCTTGCCACTCCAGAAAATGCACTGGCTGTTATCGTCTTCGGCTTTCAACTCCAGCCAGACATCGAAAGCATCGACGGTGCCGCCGGGGAAGAAGTGCCCTATCGTGCGCGTTCGGACGACAACATCAACACGTACAGTCTGCCCTGGCTGGAGCGTCACCTGGGAAATGTCGATGGGAGCAGCGACAGCACCGACCTGACGAATAACCGCAGTGCTGGTCTGTTCCGCTTCTTCGCCAACGGCAAAAGACGTATTGGCTTGCGGCGCTTCGCCACCACGGCGAACCATCTCCGTATCCGCCTTCTGATGAGCTACCGGAGTGATCGCAAAGAGATCCACCGTGATAAAGCCCGATTTGAGAAATTTCTCGGTCAGGTCGAGCTGCGTTCGATCGTTGTTCGCAAAAGGAACGGCCGTATTTGCGCCGGGGAAACGATGCGAGTGCACCTGGCCGTGAATATTGCCAGGATCGTGAGAATTGACGAGCGGCATGTGGCAATCGGCGCAGTTACTGGATTTTGCCGGGTAATAGAAGGAGCGAGCGCCTTGGCCGGAGACGCCACTTGCCTGCCAGTTATCGTATTCATTGAAGCCGCGGAACCAGCGATATTGATTCACCGGAACATCGAGGTGAACCTTATGACACGCAGAACAAAATTCGGCCGAACTGTCGCGCATAAACGGCTTCATGAAGGTGCGGCGGTGCGCCTCTGGAGCCGCGTAGGTGACGAAACGCTCCAATCCGCGAATGACGGGATTTGAACTGTTGGCGACCTCGTGTAGCGGCGGATAGGACATCGTGAAGCTACCATTTCCCACACTGCCATTGACGTGAACGATGGAATGGCAGGACATACAACTCAGGCCTGCTTGCGCCTCCGGGGTATCGATCTGCTCTTTGATGGGGCGGTCGAAGCGGCCATTGAAGAACACGGCATGATCATGGCAACCAGCGCACCACTTACTCGGCTTGGTGCCCACTACCGACTGCATGTATTCGATGGACTTCCGGTAGAACTGATTGTTAAAAGAAGCGAAATGATGGGCCGAACTATTCCATTGCTGGTAGATGTCGCGGTGACACTCGCCACATTTTTTCGATTCCATGAAGAAAGCGGAGGGGACGAGATGCCCGTCGGATGTTTGCGCGCCTGAGGGAAAAAAGGGGCTGCTGGGGCCGGCTCCTTCCTGGTTCATCGATAACGGAACAATGCGCGAATTGACGATGTGATCTTCCGGATGCGGGACAAAGCGCCGGTATCCGATGCCCAGGAGCAAGACGAGTGCGGCCGCCGCAGCGGTAATCTTCGCCCAGAGCAGATTCTGCCTGCGCAAAAACAAAATCGCTACTGCGGCAATTGAAATGACGACATGGATTATGAGTACGGCTTTGTGATCGTGCGTGTTCCCGATCAGGACCAGTAGCACGCCCGATGCCGCCGCAATGACGATGGAGACCAGCCGTGGTTCGGCGCGAGAGAGGATGAGCGCGAAAATACCGATGGCTGCTCCTAGCCCGACGTGCAGCAAAAGATTCGCGACATTGAAAGCCGTCGCCGTGGGGAACGCCCATAGCAGGGCGCTATTGACGAGAAGGATCGCTCCCGAAATAACGGTGATCGTGGTGAGACGGCGATTCATCCAGCTACTCTGCGCGCTTGACGGGAGCGAGCGGGCGGATCAGGCGGAGCGCCGGTCGCGTGAGGTAGTCGTGGACGTATTGCTGGTGCTCGGCGTCGGCCGGAAAATGTTCATCCGGCTTATATGGATAAGCGCTCATGGCATGGAACGGGAGTGGCGCAACAGATTGGCTGAAGGCCGTATTCGCGTCGGCGTCTTTGGCCCAGCCGTCCACCAACAAGAGAAAATCGCGAGACCAGCCGCCAAGCAGCGGCGGCAAATTCGTGGATGAATACTGCAATTTCAATTCGTCTCCGGAGCCCATGATGGCGAGCCGGTCATCAACCTTGTTGACCAGCGCCCGCACATCCCCGTAGCGGGTGTAAAGTCCGGGCGTAGGGTTCCAGTTCGAGACTGGACGAACGTCATCGTAGAGGAATTGCTCAGGCTGCTGGCGCGACGGATCGATCACAGCGCGTGAAAAGCCCCGGAAATGCAGATCCGCGCTCTCTGCATCCAGTGAAGTCAGCCGCACCTGTGGCGCGCTTGCATCCTCAATCAGGAAAATTTCGTCCCAGTAGACGCACAGGTTCGTGACAATGCGAACTTCTCGCGAGGATGAAAGAAATTTGCCGGTGAGGTCAACCACGATGGTTTTCGGCTTGCCGGACGGGATACCCATGTCCTGAATCACCGTTTTCCATTTACCGGAAGCGTCCTTCACCTGCAGATATGGGAACACCAGGCCGCCTTTGCCATCCTGAGACGCGCCGAGAAAAGTGCTGCCGTCGGCCCAATCGACCCATCCGTTGAGGACAAGCGCAGCGTGATTTGCGGCTGCCGCCTTGCCGAAATCGAGAGAGAGCGTGTGAAGTTCCGCTACACCGGCAGTGTTGTGGGCAAAGCTGTCCGGGTACGTGTGATCCTGAGCGGCAATTCGGGCGGCCACGTTATTTCCGCGATCGTCTGTCGCGCGCAGCGGGTGAATCTTTGAACGTGTACCAAATAGGCGGAATTCGGGATAAGGCGGCGACTTGAATTTATCGTTGGTGTAAATGTCGATGCCTGACGGATGATCGACGGCGATGAGTTGCACTTGATCAAGATATGACACCTCATGCAACTCTTCAGTGATGTGGATTTGATATTTACCATCTTCGGGCCTTCAGCGCCGCGCCCGGAATCTGAATGTACTCGTCGTGATCGACCGGGAAATAGCTGCCGTCTCCGGAACTCGCACCTAGCGGCGCGACGCCCAAGAACGTCCGTGATGAACTGAAACGCATGGCCATTCCAGGCGAAGATCATCGGGCACGATCCGGAAAGACGCTGCGCTTCCGCAATCGCCAACGCTTCTCCGCTCTTTTGTTTCGTTTCGTTCTGGATCAGACCGTTCGGCCAGGTGATGCGAATGGTATCGGCGTCAGCATGTCCGTCCATCGCGAAGGCCAGCGGCACGCCCTGATAAATACGCTTGTCATAAAACGCGCCAGACTTCATCTCTACGGTCGCGCCCACGGCCTCTTTGATGTTCTTGATGCCTTGAATGCGAACCGTTACCCAGCTCTGACCCGCAGAGGAGTTGGTGTAGAGGTGAAGCGAGCCATCGGGCAAAATGCGGGCATAGTCTTCACGCTTGTCGCCGTTGAAATCGGCGCGGATTACCGATGGCGCGAGCGTTGCTTTTTCGGCGGCCGCCAGCTTACCCGAATCGTTTCGGACGGCGAAAATCTCAGGCCTGTAGCTGACCAGATCGAGAAAGCCATCGTGATTGAAGTCCTGCGCGTCCAGCGAAGAGACGCCGGAACCGATCATGGGAAGATCGCTAGCTTCGAAGACACCATTGAGCCTGTCCGTGTAGAGAACGCCGGGCCGATCCGCATAGGAAACAACGACATCGCGGGCCGCGGTATCACCGTGAATGGCGAATAGGACGGCATCCAGAGCATTGCCCTTAACGAACGGAAATGCCGGTGTATGATCTTCAAACTTTCCATTGCCGTTGTTGCGCATCAGCACAGGATTAGGACCAAAGAGCAAGAGATCGAGATCGTAATCGTGATCGTAGTCAAGCCAAAGAGCTTTCGTGACGCCAGCGGTGTTCGGCATCTCGGCGTACTTGGTGAACGTTCCGTGATTGTTGTGGAACAGCGTTGCACCGCTACCGGTGATCACGCAGAGATCGGCCAAGCCATCATTATCGAAATCCCCCGCGGAAACACTGCGCACATCGCGCAGACTTTCCAGGCCGGCGTTTTTCGCCGCTTCGGTACCGCGTTTGAACAGGGCGAGGCGATCACGCGACCAGACGAGAAGGTCAGCGTGACCGCTGCCTTCGGAATCGATCGCCAACATTCCGGAAGTGGCATCCCAACCGGTGCTGACCGTATGATCGTCATAACGCGTGGGCTGATTTCCCGCCGACAACCTAGGCTCAGGCGGATCGTACAACTCGGCGTAAAAGCACCACTCCATATCTTCCGGAACCGCGGCTCCATCGTTGCGTTTCTTGGCCTCTTCAAACAGTTGCCGTTCCCGCATGGCCAGCTTCTCTCTGGCCCGCACGCTGATAAATGCTGAAGAGCTGGAAGTGCGGACCGGCGAGGTTTGGGTTCAACCTTTCGGCTTCCAGAAATTCTGGCACTGCCGCTTCGGTCTGACCCTTGGCTCGTAGAACCGCGGCAAGATTGTAATGCGCGATAGGCTCAGTGGGAACCAGGCGGATCATTCCGCGCAACTGTTCGATGGCTTGGTCGTAATTGCCCGCATGCTTATAAGCAATACCGAGATTGAACCACGTATGCGGGATGGAGGCATCCTGCTTTTTGAGCGCGAATCAGTTCAGCGACGCCGGCGTCGGTTTGGCCTGCCCGCAAAAGCGCCAATCCATAATTGATGCGCTCCCGCACAGAATCAGGGGCAAGCTGAAGCGCGGCACCCAGTTCCTCGACCGCTTGCAGATGCGTGTCGGGATTTTCGTAGAACGCTTTGCCGAGGTTGCGGTGCTCCCACAGACGATTCTTATTCTGCGGCGTGTCCGCGCCCATCCATAAGGCGCATAGCGCGACTGCAAAAACAAAGACCGCGAGACTTCTCATTCTTGGGACGGGAATATTCCATCTTATAGAACACAGGCCGAGATGAACATCAACTGTTAGATTGATATTTTGCTCAACCAAAGCGCGGTTGCAATGGCGAGGATGATTGGCGAACGGCGCTTCACCTCGGTTGAATTGATCACCGCCCATCTGGAGCGAATTCAGCAAGTAAACCCCGCGCTGAACGCGGTGGTCGAGCTGTTAGCGGATTCGGCTTTACAGCAAGCCCACGCGGCCGATGCCCGATTGGCGGCGGGTGAGTCCTGTGGTCCTCTTCACGGCGTTCCATTTTCGATCAAAGACTCTATTGACGTGGCAGGAACGAAATGCACGGCCGGAACGCTGGGGCGGAAGAACGCGGCGCCGGCACAGCAAGACGCGACTCTGGTCTATCGTTTGCGCGCTGCCGGCGCTATTCCAATCGCAAAAACAAATCTGCCGGATTTGCTTTTCGCTTTCGAGAGCGACAACTTGATTTACGGCCGCACGAACAATCCGTACGATTTGGACCGAACACCCGGCGGCAGCAGCGGCGGCGAGGCGGCCCTTATCGCTGCTTGTGGTTCGCCACTCGGTCTGGGAAGCGATGCTGCCGGAAGTGTGAGGCTGCCTGCCGCATTTTGCGGTATTGCGAGCATTAAGCCGACGAGCGGACGTTTACCCCGCACCGGGCATGTTCCGGCGGCGGGCGGCTGGATCGAAGCGTTGTGGCAGATCGGCCCGATGGCGCGCCACACGGAAGATCTAGTGCTAGCGATGCATCTTCTCGCCGGCGAAGATGGCGCGGACTTCACCGCGCCGCCTGTGGCCCTGGTGAAGCCCGATGATTTCCGGAAGATGCGCATTGCATTCTTTACTAACAACGGCTTCGCGCGCTGTTCCGGGGAAGTAGAGCATGCGGTCCGAAAATGCGCGGAGTTTCTCTCGCAAACTGGAATGGACGTAGAGGAACAAAGACCTCCGGGAGTGGAGCAGGCTTACGAATTAGAATTGGCGCTTCTCGGCGCCGATGGCGGTGATGGCATTGAGCAGTACCTTCGCGATGTCGGAAGCGAGAAAGTACATCCGCTGTTGCTGAGCGGTTTTTTGGATCGCCTGCGGCCGTTTCGCTCGACGGCGGCGGAATTGGCCTCGCGCTTCGCGCAATGGGATGAATATCGCGTCAACATGAGGAAGTTCTTTCAGCGATACGACGCGATTCTCTGTCCGATTTATACGCAAACTGCGCTTGAGCACGGCGCTTCGGCAAAACCGGGCAACTTCGAAGGGTTTAGCTACACCATGGCCTGGAACATCGCCGGAACCCCCGCAGCGACAGTGCGTTGTAGCGAAGGCGGCGGCCTTCCCATCAACGTTCAAGTTGTGGCGAAGCCCTGGCGGGATTTGCTGACTCTCGCGATCTGCCAAACGATCGAGAGCGAATTTGGCGGCTGGCAACCTTCGATGCTGGTTGAGCGGGTGTCAGCCGCTACTTCGCCGGAACAAACAGGAAGGACACCGGTGACGACACGTTGAAAACACGACCGGTGAGATTGAGCTGTCCGCTGCTTGGATCAATTTGAAATAAGACAAACTGATCCGCCTTCTGATCGCCGGCCACCAGGAACCGGCCACTTGGATCGATTTCAAAACCGCGGGGCCACGTTCCACCCGTCGCGGCAATTTGGATCTGCTTCAGCGTTCCGTTGTTGGCGTCGACAGCAAATACCGCGATGCTGCCTGGCCCACGATTCGATGCGTACAAGAATTTGCCAGCATGGTCGATCTCAATCTCGGCGGGAGCGTTTTCTCCTTTAAAGGCTTCCGGCAAGGTGGACACCGCTTGAATCTGCGTCAGGTTGCCGTTGGCGGGGTCGCGCGAGAAAACCGTAACCAGCGATTTCAGCTCGCTTACTACATAAGCGAACTTACCGTTCGGGCTGAAAGCGATGTGCCGTGGTCCTACGCCGGGCTCGAGCTTCGCGGCCGGAGGATCATTCGGAGTGAGCTTAGCGCCGGCCGGATCGATGCGATAGATTCGGATCTGATCAAGACCTAGATCGGGTACATACAAAAAGCGATTGTCCGCCGATACGACCGCTTCATGCGCGTGCGGCCCGGCCTGGCGCTTGGGATCGGCGCTGGAGCCGTGAGCGGCCATTAAACCCGACATCTCACCTAAGCGGCCGTCGCGTTCGATAGGAAATACAGATACGCCTCCGGTGCCATAATTCGCCACCATCACCATCTTGGTTGTGTGATCCACACTCAAGTGGCACGGCGATTGGCCGGCGGAAGACCTGCTGTTCAACGACTTCAAGGCTCCCGTGGATCGATCAATCGCGAAGGCGGCGACGGCTCCATCGGCTTTGCCCTCGATCTCGCTCGCAGCATAGAGATACCGAAAGTCAGGGTCGGTGGCAAGGAATGAGGGATTGACGACCTCGCCTGCCAGCCCCATTGATTCGAGCTTTCCGCCGTTCGAATCGAAGCGGTACGCATAAACACCCTTGCCGTACGTACCGACATAAAGAAAGTAGTTGGTTTGGTCTGAAGTTTGCGTTGAAGCGCCGGAGCTAGAGAGTGCCGACATGGTTGTGATCGCTATTCCTATCGAAACAATTTGGCGTTTCCAAAACATATACTGTATTCGTGCGAGCGTCTTGATTTCACTGTCCCACACTCATCGAAGTTCCAATCAACTCACGTATGTTTTGCTGCCATGCTTATGAAACGCGCTTTGATCTATCTCTAACTTTTGTCGCTGTTCTGGTGTTGATAGAGAGAGCCGGCCGTTGTTCGCGGCGATGCTCGGGCTTTTCCAGAATCATCAAGATATCGGAGTCACTCCGAAGAAGGGCGACGCGCAATATGACGCGCAAACCGGCGAGTATCGTGTCACAGGCGGCGGCGCGAACATGTGGTTGAAGACAGACGCCTTTCAATTCGTCTACACCAAGATCTCGGGCGACGTGACACTCGAGGCGGATGTGCGTTTTGTGGGACAAGGGGTCGAGGCGCATCGCAAGGCAGCGCTGATGATCCGGCAGAGCTTAGAGCCGGACTCGGCGTATGCGGACGTGGCGGTTCACGGCGATGGCCTGACGTCGCTCCAATACCGCCCGGGTGCGGGTGTGGATACGGAAGAAACGCGAGCCAGCGTGAAAGCGCCCGCTTCACATTCGCATCGAGCGGCACGGACACGAATTTACGATTGCAGCCGGCAATCCCGGCGAAGAGGTGCACACAGCCGGACCAATCATCGTTACCATGCAGGACCCGGTGTACGTGGGTTTAGCGGTGTGTTCGCACAATGCGGACGTTCTGGAAACGGCGGTTTTCTCCCACGTGGAAATGCGGCAATCGCGGAAGTAGTCT
>CAWCHX010000013.1:0-26737 GCA_963795445.1 uncultured Acidobacteriaceae bacterium
ACGGTGATAGTCGTCAAATCGCGTCCAGGATTCTTCGTCTGTCCTGGACGCCGAGATACGAGATAGCCTTGCGCAGATCGAGCGATTCGATGGTCATCTCGGGGATGGCAGGCGCGCCTGCGGCGCCGCTCGCGAGATAGCGCTCTTTGCTGAGCCGGCAGATTTCGGTGTAGTATTCCACCGTGGATGACCAGCCAACTCCTCCGACAATGCCAAGCTTCTTCATGCGTCTAGCGATGCAACTGGGCCAGCACAGCTAAATCATGTAAGCTTCTTCGGTTCTGCGGGGAGCTCGAAAGTTCCGTCTACCGCCTCAACGAAATTTCGCTCTTCGCGCAGAATGAAACGCTCCGTCTGAGCGCGCTGGAAGTTTTCACGCGCTTCCGGATCGGATTTAAGGCGCGCCTTGTAGCGCTCGTAGGAGGCAAGACTATCGAATGCAATCAGGCCCCAGGCAATATCGTTCGTGCCTTCGTATGGAAGAAAGTAGCCGACCAGGCGGCCTCCACAGCGAGGGATGATGCGGCCCCAATTTTCGGCATACTTCTTGAACGCGTCTCGCTGGAATGGATCGATCTGATATCGGATGAAACAGGTAATGGTCATGGATGTTCTCCTCGAAGGCGGCAGATCACGAGCCTTGAGCGCCAAGGAAGCTAACATGGCCGCGCCCGCGCCCAGCGCGTCACGGCGGTTTATTTCCCCACTTCGGCGGCGTCCGCGCATACTTGAAATGTAGAGCCTGCTGTGTAGGCACGCTTCGTTTACCATCAAACTATGGATGCGCAAACGGCTGCGGACGACGGGGCCTCGCGAATTGCACTGGCGATTGGCGAGCCGGCGCGGGCCCGCATGCTTTACCACCTCATGGACGATCGCGCGCGGACCAGCACTGAACTCGCGGCTGCAGCCGATGTGAGCCCCTCGACTGCAAGCGTTCATTTGAACCGGCTGAAAGCCGAGGGGCTGGTGAAGGTGCGGGCGCAAGGTAAGCACCGCTACTACACGCTGGCCTGCCGCGAGGTGGCCGAGGCGCTGGAAGCTTTAAGCGTCCTGGCCGGAGGGCGCCGTCAGAAATTCGAACCGCGCACGCCTCACCGCCTCCGCGCTGCGCGCACCTGCTATGACCACCTGGCCGGCACGCTGGGTGTGGCGCTGCATGACCGGCTCAGGTCGTCGGGATGCCTCTCGCCGAGCGCCGGCTCTTACGAGCTGACGCGCAGAGGGAGCGAGCTGTTCGCGAGCTTGGGCGTGGACGTCGAAAGTATGAGGCAGCTGCGGCGCAGGTTCGCGTTCCCGTGCCTGGATTGGAGCGAGCGGCGTTCGCATCTCGGGGGAGCCGCGGGAGCAGCGCTGCTGAACATCGCCTTGAAGCGGCGCTGGGTCACACAGGATTTGGACAGTCGGGCGCTGAGCGTCACACGCCAGGGTCAACGGGAGCTGCTCGCGCGATTTGCTATCGACGTTCGCGCTTGCAGCTAATCCGTTTTGACGACATCCTCCAAAGCAGAGCGAAGCGTCTCGGCGGCTGCGGCGCCGGATCTCTCGCTCCATTCCAATTCGACGGAACGAATCCGTTCCTCATAAGCGGCGCTC
Source organism: uncultured Acidobacteriaceae bacterium (assembly GCA_963795445.1). Lineage (GTDB taxonomy): Bacteria > Acidobacteriota > Terriglobia > Bryobacterales > Bryobacteraceae > Bog-105. The sequence goes on from CAWCHX010000013.1 coordinate 1,597, forward strand.
ACAGCAAGCCCCTTTGAAGTCAGGTAGACAATCTCTCGTCCGTGATCGTCACGAATGCGCATAAATCCATGGCGAAGCATCGCCGAAACGTCAACCGGGTGGCCCAGTTCCTGCAAGCGCCTCCCTTCTTGCGGAATACGACCGATTACCGAGGCGCTTACCGAGAGCGCAACCGGCGACCTCTCCTCATAAGCCATGGCGAAGGCGACCAATACCTGAGAGGTTAATGCAGACAAGCACAGTCGTGAGATCGTGTCTCCGCTCTCGCGTGATACCGCCTTCCATTCGATGCCGTTGCCGCCTGTCACACTTGCGTCGGCCGCGCCGTAGCGGGCAGGATAGTGGGAATATTCGAGCGGGAGGGCAGCGAGGGTCGCTTTCAGGGCGGTACGCAGGCGGTCCGCGCGATCAGCGCCTGCGTGCTTACACCAGGCTGTTTCGGCGGATTTCTCCAGCGAATTCCAGCGGCCGGCAATCGTCGATCCCTCCGCGGTAAGCCAGACCTCGGCTCTGCCTCTGCCGAACTTCCGCTCCTCGATCCAGCCACGTCTTACCGCGGCTGCGATTCGCGTTCGCACTGCGCGTTTAGAAAGCCGCAACACTGCCGGCAGTTCCGAGCGCTCGATGCCTGACTCGTCGATGGCCCGCAGCAGATTTGCCCAGAGGTCCAGCGGCGGCATCCCGTACTGGCCAGCGCCCTCCCGCGCATAGGCCTGCTCCAAGCTATCGAGAACCGTCCAAAGCAACCATGGCAGCGCTGCGGATGCCTCCATGATCTCCAGATTAGCCCCAGTCCCGTTCTGGAAATCGGGTTCGTTTCGGGCGTAATCTCCGGACATCCGCCGAAACTCACCGCCATTCGCCCTGTGCGCGATCAGCCAATCTGGTCCCACAAGCGGACACCAGTTCGTTCGGTAATTTTCTGTTATTCTCATGGAATCAATGGCTTGACGCTCGCTCCGCGCGTGGTCGGTGAAATGCATCTGACATAAGTTAGTTATATGGCAATGGATGTCCCCAGAGGCAAAGAGGTCGCCCGCCGGCGCCTCATCAAGCGCATCGCGCTGATCGTAGTGGCAGCTATCGCAATCGGCGGCACCACGATCGCCCTGGCCCGTCTAAAGCCAGCAGCTCCTTCGGTGGATATGAGCGGTTTGTGGCCGGGTACCGTTCGGCGCGGTCCTATGGAACGGCAGGTTCGCGGTCTGGGCGCTTTGAAGCCGGAACAGATTTATTGGATTAATGCGGCCGTCGATTCGCGCGTAGTTCAAATTGTCCGGCGCGCCGGAACGGATTCAATTCGAGCCAACGACGTCATTATGGTTCTCAGCAATCCCGATCTGGAACTCGATGCGGAAAAGGCCGAGTGGCAGGTTAAACAAGATGAGGCGAATCTGGCTAATTTGAAGGTGAACCTCGAGAGTGCCAAGTTGGACCAGAGGGCCAGTCTTGCCGAACTCGAATCGCAGTATACCCAGGCCAAGTTGACCGCCGACCGCGATCTGGAGTTGACCCGACTGAATCTGAAGAGTGATTTGGAATCAAAGCTCTCTGTAGACTCTGAGAACCAGTTTCAAAATCGCGTTGCCCTGCAGAAACAGCGCCTTGCAATTGTCGATGAGTCGATTAAGGCCCAGATTGAAGCCCAGCAAGTCGCTCTGGAAAGCTCGAAAGCCGCTTACGAACTGAAAAAGAAGCAGGTGGACCAATTGACCATCCGCGCCGGTGTCGACGGCACCTTGCAAGAAGTGGATGTCGAGGTAGGCCAGCGCGTTCCGCAGGGTACTCTCCTGGCCAAGGTGGCCGACCCAACTAAGTTGAAAGCCGTCCTGCAGATCGCCGAGACCCAGATGAAGGATGTCCGCATTGGGCTGGATGCCGAAATCGACACGCGTAATGGGATTATCCCGGGCCGTGTGACCCGCATCGACCCGGCCGCTACGAACGGAACGGTCGGGAGTCGATGTGACGCTTCTAGGTCCGCTGCCCGAGGGTGCCAGGCCAGAACTGAGTGTTGACGGTACCATCGAAATCGAACGTCTCAAGGATGTCGTTTTTGTAGATCGCCCGGTGTCCGGCGAGCCCAACACCACCATTGGCTTGTTCAAGATTGATCCGGATGGCAAGGGCGCTAGCCGCGTCAATGTTAAGCTCGGCCGTGCCTCGGTCAACACCATAGAAGTACTGGATAATAGCCTGAAGGTTGGCGATCGGGTGATTCTGTCCGACATGTCGCAGTACGATTCCTATCAGCGAATCCGGTTGAACCAGTAGCGAGTAGCATACGTACTTAAGAAGGAACTAAGGGAGGTTTGAACAGAATGAATGCATCCGAGCCGTTGATCCACCTGGAAGGCGTCACGAAGGTGTTCGTCACCGACGAGGTGGAGACGCATGCCCTGGCTGGAATCCACATCGACATACCGCGGGGCGAATACGTGTCCATTTCCGGACCTTCCGGCTGCGGAAAATCGACCTTGCTGGCCATTCTGGGGCTGCTGGATTCTCCCAGTTCCGGCACCTATATTCTCAACGGCAAGCCGGTGCAGAGCCTCAAACTTTCCGAGCGCGCGCGCATCCGCAACCGCGAGATCGGCTTCATCTTCCAGGCGTTCAATCTCATCGGGGACTTAAACGTGTATGAGAATGTCGAGTTGCCGCTGACGTACCGCGGCATGGGTTCCGCCGACCGCAAGAAGAAGGTTCATGAGGCGCTCGAGCGCGTGGGTATGTCGCACCGCATCAAGCACTATCCGTCTCAACTCTCCGGCGGTCAGCAGCAACGCGTCGCCGTGGCCCGCGCTTTGGCTGGCGATCCTTCGATTCTGCTCGCGGATGAGCCTACCGGAAACCTCGATTCACAAAATGGCGAGCAGGTGATGGATCTGCTGCGTGAACTGCATCGCGGCGGCGCGACCATCTGCATGGTGACCCACGATCCGCGCTACGCCCGTTATGCCGATCGGTCCATCCACTTGTTTGACGGTCGCGTGGTGGAGGAAAACACAGAGGTCCCTGTATGATTCGCAAACACGTCGATCTGATCGCGATCGGCCTGTTGCTCGGTGGCATCGCGGTCTATACCCACGTCCGCAGCCTAATGCTTTTCGAATTCGATCCAGGTAGGCGAATGGGGTTTACGAATTATCATCGGTCTACGGTCGTAATTCCCGATATTCCGCCCCTCCCATATACGCGCGACTGAGCGCATTCGGCATGTCTTTTTAGGATCGTCGTGGCCTCGCTGCTTTCGCGCAGTGTGGGCCGGTCTAATGTCTGCTTTACGCTATGAATGAGCGTATACAACGATAATGATTTCTCTTCGAAACATAGAAAAATTCTTTGAGCACGGTCCGACCAAGACTTACGTGCTCCGGCGTATCAATATCGACATCAAGGAAGGCGAGTTTATCTCGATCATGGGGCCATCCGGAGCGGGGAAATCGACCCTGCTTCATCTGCTCGGCATGCATGACAGCGCCTGGACCGGTGAATACCACTTTGTCGATCATCCGATTCACAAGATGAGCAAGAAAGATCGCTCTGAGCTTTACAAGAAGTACATCGGCTTCGTGTTCCAGAGCTATCATCTGCTCGACTCGCTAACGGTTTACGAAAATCTCGACATCCCGCTGTCTTATCGCAATATCAAGAAGGCGGAGCGCCAGAGCATCGTCTGCGACACGCTGGACCGCTTCAACATGGTGGGCAAGAAGGATCTCTATCCCAATCAGCTTTCCGGCGGCCAGCAGCAGCTTGTCGCTATTGCACGCGCGATGGTTGCAACTCCCAAGTTGATTCTTGCCGACGAGCCGACCGGTAACCTGCATTCCAGCCAAGGTAAAGAGATCATGGAGCTCTTTAAGAGGCTCAACGACCAGGGCACGACCATCATCCAGGTGACGCACAACGAGAAGAACGCTGAGTACGGCAATAGGGTCATCCAAATCGAAGATGGCTGGATCACCCAGAACTGAGCGCGTCCCAGCCAACTGCGCCCTTCATTTGGGGTGAACAACTGATATGAAAATCGTGCCGTCGCAAATGCGCGTCCTGGTCGCCGACGACCAGCCCGATGTGCTCGAAGCAGTGCGGCTCCTGCTGAAACGCGAAGGATATAAAATCGAATCCGCCGAGTCTCCGCAACAGGTTCTGCAGATGATCGAAAATCGCGATTACGACGCGGTGATCATCGACCTGAATTACACGCGCGATACGACCTCCGGCCAGGAAGGTTTGGACTTGCTGGCGAAGATCCAGGCGGTGGATTCCATGCTGCCGGTGATCGTTATGACGGCCTGGGGCAGCGTCGATATAGCGGTCGAAGCCATGCGCCGTGGCGCTCGCGACTTCATTCAGAAGCCGTGGGAGAATGAACGGCTCTCCTCCATCGTCCGTACGCAACTCGAGTTGAGCGAGGCGATCCGGCGCGGCCAGCGGCTCGAAGCTGAAAACCAGCTCTTGCGCGGAGACAATCTGCCCACCATGGTCGCGCAGTCGCCGGCCATGCAGCCCGTGCTCGATCTCATCTCGCGGGTAGGTCCCTCGGATGCGAATGTCTTGATCACCGGCGAGCCGGGCACTGGAAAAGAAGTCGTGGCCCGCACTTTACACGCGATCTCCAACCGCGCGAATAAGCCCATGGTCACTGTCAACGCCGGGGGCCTCGCGGAAGGAGTATTTGAAAGCGAGCTTTTCGGCCATGTGAAAGGCGCCTTCACCGACGCCAAGATGGACCGCGTCGGCCGTTTCGAATTGGCCGATACCGGAACTCTTGTTTCTGGATGAAATCGCGAACGTTCCCATGAATCTGCAAGCCAAGCTGCTACGCGTTCTGGAAGTGGGCGAGATGGAACGCGTCGGCTCATCCAAGACCAAGCGAGTGGATGTGCGCGTGATCTCGGCAACGAATGCAAACATTACCGACGAGGTGCAGAACGGGCGTTTTCGCCAGGATCTTCTATTTCGTCTCAACACGATTGAACTTCATCTGCCTCCGCTGCGAGAGCGGCGCGAAGACATCGCTCCCTTAGCGACGCACTTCCTTGGTATCCATGCGCGGCGCTATCGCAAGAGCATTACCGGTTTCGATCACAATGCCATGCAAGCCATGTACGATCATTCCTGGCAGGGCAACGTGCGCGAACTGAACCACGTCGTGGAACGCGCCGTGTTGATGGCCCAGGAAAACTGTATTAAGGCGAGCGATCTGGCTTTGCGCGCCGGCAGCACCGCAACCCCGCGCCTGGAAGACATGAGCTTGGAAGACGTGGAAGAGTTTCTCATCAAGAAGGCTTTGGCGCGTTATGGCGGCAACGTGAGCCACGCGGCCAGCGCTTTGGGGCTGAGTCGCAGTGCGTTATATCGGCGCTTGCAGCGATTCGGCCTGTAACAGCTTTTGGGCGCGTTCATGAGAGTCGCGCAAGGCAAATTCAAGCTCAGCCACGATGCACGCGTGTTGCTGTTCGCGCTCGCGGGCGGGCTGCCCGGCGTCCTGGTTTGCGTCCTCCTCCTCGCCACCGGCAACCATTCCGGCAGAGAACAATGGACTCTGGACCTGCTGATTGTGGTGTGTTGGTTGGGGTTCTGCTTTGGGGCGCGGGCGCGAGTCGCCGGTCCATTGCGGACATTGGCGAATCTGCTCGAGGCAATGCGGGAAGGCGACTACTCCATTCGAGGCCGTGTCGACAATCCCAAAGAGCCCATGGGCGAAGTCATGCAGCAGATCAACGCCATGGCCGCGACACTCCGGGATCAGCGACTGGGCGCGCTGGAAGCCACCGCGCTGCTGCGCAAAGTGATGGAAGAGATCGACGTTGCTGCGTTCGCCTTCGATCCGCAGCAATCGTTACGCTTAGTCAACCGCGCAGGTGAACGGTTGCTCGGCCAACCGGCCGAGCGGTTGCTGGCGCGTGACGCGACTTCGTTGGGACTCGCCGAGTACCTGGTCGGCGAGCCGGAGCAGACGGTGCAGCGATCGTTCGCTGGAGCGACCGGACGCTGGGGTGTTCGGCGTAGTCAATTTCGCGAAGGCGGTTTCCCGCATCAACTGTTAGTTCTGACCGACCTGACGAGACCTCTGCGCGAGGAAGAACTGCAGGCCTGGCAGCGGCTGGTACGCGTGATCGGCCACGAGTTGAACAATTCCCTGACTCCCATTAAGTCAATCGCCCAGAGTCTGGAGAATCTGGTGAAGAGCGATCCTCGTCCTGAAGATTGGAGAGAGGACATGTCGAGAGGCTTAAATGTCATTGCGACCCGCTCGGAATCCCTGAGCCGTTTCATGAGCTCGTATGCGCGGCTGGCGAAGCTGCCTTCGCCGAAATTCGGGCCGGTCGAGATCAATGCGCTGCTGCGGCGTGTCACCAGCCTGGAAACACGCATGCCGGTGTTCTTCGAAGAATGTCCGCCGCTGACAATCCAAGGCGATGCGGACCAACTCGAGCAGGTGTTGATTAATTTGATCCGAAATGCGGTGGACGCGGCGCAAGAAACCGGCGGACGCGTGTTTGTCCGGCACGAGCGAACTCAGTCGAGCGTCGAAATTAAGGTGCGGGACGAAGGTCCCGGCCTGTCCAATACAGCCAACTTGTTTGTTCCGTTCTTTACCACCAAACGCGGCGGTTCCGGTATCGGTTTGGTTCTGAGCCGGCAAATAACAGAAGCGCACAACGGATCTTTGGCGCTGCGCAACGCCACGAAAGGGCCAGGTTGCGAGGCCACGTTGACGCTACCGCTTTCATGAGCCGCGAGGCTAAACTATCTTGATCAAGTAAGCCCTTTTGTCGTTCAAGCTCTTGCGAAAGGCCTTCAATACGGTTCCCTTTGGAATCGGTACAACCGGGGGCAACATCACCTCGGCTAGCGAGTCGCTTCCGTCGTTCGTCTGAATCTGGAAATCGGCCGTACCCTGCACGCCAGGCCTTGCGTCCTTTGTGTTCCAGTGCTGCATATCTATGCGAAATCCGTCTTTCGGGCGATCTTGCGAAATTCCAGCGGAGTTCATACTGGCGCATGTTCCCGACTTAAGAGTTAGGGCGACAGAAATGCAGGTCGGGTCGGTTGCCGATTGAAACTCGTTGCAGAAGTATTGCAATATATTTACAAATTTATCTTTCTTCGGAGCTTGTATTTTGCGCTCGGGATCGCCCACAATTTTTGTTGGGCCGGCCTTTTTATTGATCTTGAAGTGTGTCGTTTCAATAGCCTTGCTTTCGGCGTATGAACACTGAGTTATCTCGGAGCCATCACCGATGGCCACTAGCTCAAAATTTGGCAATTTAGTTTCCTCTAGAACCGAATTATGTCAGGCGGCTCTCCTGAGAACTGTCCGCGTGGTACGAACTGCGTACGAGGGGGCCTGCTTCCACGTGAGCGAAGCCCATTCTTTGTCCGGCTGACTTAAATTCGTCGAACTCCGGCTGTGGAACATAACGCAGAATGGGAAGATGCTTCTGCGATGGGCGCAGATATTGGCCTAACGTCAGAATGTCGACATGATGATCGCGCAGGTCGCGCATGACTTGCAGCACTTCTGTTTCGGTCTCGCCTAAACCAAGCATCAGTCCGGATTTGGTCGGAATGTGCGGGCGAAGCTGCTTGGCGTAACGGAGCATATCGAGCGAACGCTCATAGCGTGCGCCTAACCGGACTTGCCGATACAGGCGCGGAACGGTTTCCGTGTTGTGGTTCAGAACATCCGGATGGGCATTCATGACTGCTGCCATCGCGTCATGCGAGCCCTGAAAATCCGGAACCAATACCTCGACTTTGCATCCGGGCACATCTTCTCGAATGGCTTGGATTGTCAACGCGAACAATTCCGCGCCGCCGTCTTTACGATCGTCCCGGTTCACGCTAGTGATCACGGCATAACGGAGACCCATGGCGGCGCAGGCCTGGGCGACACGGCGCGGCTCATCGTAATCGACAGCGAGCGGAGCGCCCTTCTGCACGGCACAAAAACCGCAGCGCCGCGTGCAAACATTGCCGAGAATCATAAACGTGGCGGTGCGCCGATTCCAGCACTCGCCGACATTCGGACAGGCCGCGCTCTCGCACACCGTATGCAGTTGCAGGCGGGTAATCAGCTCCTTCAGTTCACGATAGTTTTCGCCAACCGGCGCCGGAGCGCGCAGCCATTTGGGGCGTTCAGGCTGTGAAGAGATGGTGACCAGCACTGATCTCAGTGTAACGGCTTAGATGAAATTGCCGAGACTACATCTCGCGGCGGTTTTCGAGCGAGCGCGACATGGTTACTTCGTCGGCGAAGTCAAGATCGCTCCCGACCGGAATGCCCATGGCGATTCGTGTCACGCGCGGGCCAAGCGGTTTCAGAAGCCGTGAAAGATAAACCGCGGTCGCTTCGCCTTCCACCGTCGGGTTGGTCGCCAGAATAACTTCCTCAATCTGGTTCTGATGCAGCCGGTCGACAAGTCCCTTGATCTTGAGCTGCTCCGGTCCGATTCCGCGCAGCGGCGAAATGGCTCCGTGCAACACATGATACAAACCGCGGAACGCATGCGTCGTCTCAATCGGCAAAATATTGTGCGGCTCTTCGATGACGCAGATCAGGGAATGCTCTCGATGCGGATCGCGGCAGTACAGGCACAACTCGCCATCACTGATGTTGTTGCACTGGGCGCAAATCCCGAGCTTGTCTTTGACGTCAAGAAGAGCTTGCGCGAGATTTTGCGCGTCTTCCCGAGGCGCTCGAAGCAGGTGGAATGCGATACGCTGCGCGGATTTCTGCCCGATCCCGGGGAGCCGCTTACATTCCTGAATAAGCCGGGCAAGCGGCTCTGCGAATTCTGGCATGGTTAACGGCTAGAACATGCCGGGTGGCAATCCCAGGCCACCCAACATGCCGCCCATCTTCGATTGCGACTCGTCGTCGACTTTTTTAGCGCCATCATTGAAAGCCGCCGTCACCATGTCCTGTAGCATTTCGACGTCCCCTGCTACTTCGGGATCAATTTTCACGCCCAGCACGTTCTTGTGCCCGTCCATCTTAATCGTCACCATGCCGCCGCCGGCCGAGCCCTCCACGCGAATTTGCGCAATCTGCTCCTGCAACTTCTGCTGCATCTGCTGGGCTTGCTTCATCATCGATTGCATGTTGCCGGGCATCTTCATGGCTGGTTGTGTTGCTCCCTTCCGCTACTCATTCAAATTTCGCACGGCGCGCACTTGTGCTCCCGGGAAAAGCTCTTGAAAGCGCTTCACGCCAGGATGAGATAAAGCGCGCTCGCGCACGCCGGTGTCCTCACCGGCAGGTTTATCCGTAGATGACGCGACAGGCGCGGCAGTCATATCCTCGCCGGCCTCCACTCGCACGCGCACAGGTTTTCCAATGACATCGGACGCGATGCGCTGGACACCCGCATCTTTCAGGAGCATAGTCATGGATTTTGGGGCGCGAATCACCAGCTCATTGCCTTCCAAACGCAGTTCAGAATGTTGCAGGGCGTCAGCGCTGTGGTCCATGCGCGCTTTACAAAGCGCGTCGTATAAGTCTTGCCGAAGATCACCGCTTTTCGGCGCTGCAGGCGCTGCGGCGGCCTTCACCGGAGCTTGCGCCGGAGCTTGGAATGCGGGCGGCCGAGGCGCTCCGGAGCGCGATGTCGCAGTCAACAGGGAACCGGCAGCCGTAGGAGATGGCCCGGTCGTAGGCTTCGAGTTCTCTAGTCCCGCGAGAGCTTCCTCGATCGACTGCAGTTTCCCCGCCTGAACGAGCTTTACCAAACCAAGCTCCAGGTGCAGGCGAGGCTGCAGAGAAGATTGCAGAGCCTTGTAAACATCGAGCGTCAGGTTCAGGTAACGCGTCAAATCTTCTTCGCTGAAGAGGGCAGCGGTAGTCAGCAATCCTTGTTGCTCCTGCTCTGAGGCAGCGATCAGGCGCGTCGATTTGCCTGTTATCTTCGCAACCAAAAGATTGCGCCAATACTGCGATAGTTCGCGGCAGAAGTGCTGCAAGCTTTGACCATTGCGCTCAAGTTCCTCGACGATTTCAAGCATGCGCCCGCCGTCCTGCCGGTTGACGGCTTCCGCCACGGCACGCAGCGATTCCAGGCCGAACATGCCCAGCAGCGCTCGTATATCTTCGACACGCAAAGTCTTCCCGCAACAGGCGATGGCCTGATCGAGAGCCGAGAGTGAATCGCGCACGCTGCCTTCGCCAGCCCGCGCGATGACGGAAAGTACCTCTTCGGAGGCCTCGATACCTTCCTGCTCCGCGATGTACTTCATGCGGTTCATCAGCTCGGCGAAATCAACCGATCGAAAATTAAAATGCTGGCAGCGCGAGGCGATGGTATTCGGGATCTCGTAGGCTTCGGTCGTGCACAGGATGAACACCACCCATTCCGGCGGCTCTTCCAGCGTCTTCAACAGCGCGTTGAAAGCTTCTTTCGTGATCTGGTGCGCTTCATCGATGATGAAAACTTTGTAGCGGTCGCGCGCGGGATGATAGCGTACGTTCTCGCGAATTTCCCGCATTTCATTGATGCCACGGTTCGAGGCGGCATCGATCTCAATCACGTCAATGGAATTTCCGGCGCTGATTTCAAGACAACTGGAGCACACGCCGCAGGGCGTTGGCGTGGGACCCTGAATGCAGTTCAGGCAACGCGCCAAAATGCGAGCCACGGTAGTCTTGCCCGTGCCGCGCTGACCGGAAAAGATATATCCATGAGCCAGGCGATTGCTCTCAATCGCATTTGCGAGCGTCCTTTGAACGTGCTCCTGGCCGATCAACTCGCTGAAGTTTTGAGGACGGTACTTTCTCGCAATGACCTGATACATGGATCTACTTAATGCGGGAGCTCGTCGATTGCGTGCTTTGCCAGACCCCGGGTGATCCGCGGCACACGAGCTAAGCCGCTACCGTTGCTTCCTTCCGGACCTGGCGGGGTTTACAGCCGCCCATTGCACGAAGCCCGGAGCCTGACAATTCCCAATGGTAGCATTCACTTTTATTTTCGCGGTTCGAGAACAGCCTGCAATTTTTCACCGAATAGGGTGGCCGGAGCGGGCTTCTGCTGAGGCTTGTGATCGTGTCCAGCGGGCCTGCTTTCAGGGCCCGAATGCGGAAGCGGAGGTCCCGGTGAACGCGGCCAGGCGGAGGCTTGTGGGCCGTCTTGAGGCGGCACATGGGAGACCGGAACTTCAACCGTTTTCGTTTCCGCTTCGACCGGCGGTTTGGGCGATGGCGCCCGATCCCGCAGGAAACGATCCTTCTTCAAAAGAATTCTTTCGAGCGATGAGATCCAACCTGTGAAATCGCCCTCCACCAGACGATCCCGTTTGAGCGCGCTGCGCATGGCGTCCATCTTCGAATCGAGATTGTCGAGATGATGCAGAAGCAGCGCCTCGGGAAAAATCGGCACCTTGGGCGAACCAAACTCGAGCTCTCCGTGATGACTGATGATCATGTGCTCCAGCATGATGCGCAGCTTGGGGGGGAAGCCGGGCAGCCGATCGACCTTGCTGCCGAGAATGCGCAAGCCAATGACGATGTGTCCCAGCAACTGTCCTTCCGCGCTGTAACCGAAACTGCGCGCGTAGGAGAGCTCTTCAATCTTGCCGATGTCGTGAAGAATCGCGCCGGCGATGAGAAGATCGGGATCCAGGTCCTTATAATGCGAAGCGGTAATGCGGCACAAGGCGCACAGCGACAATACGTGCTCGAGTAACCCACCACGGCAAGCATGATGGATATTCTTTGCCGCCGGCGCCATTTTATAGAGAGTCGTTAGCTGCGAGTCGGCGAAGACCGCTTCCAAAAGAGCGCGGAGATTTGGATTTTCAAGCTTCGCGATAATGCCTTGCAACTCCGCGAACATTTCGTCAGGATCGCGATCGGAGCACGGAAAGTAATCGACAAAATCGACCTCGTGCTCTTCGAGGCGGCGCAGGCGATGAACGGTGAACTGTGAGCGATTTTGATAGACCTGAACGAGCCCTTTGACCTTGACGAAATCGTCGCGATCGAAGGTGTTCATAATCTCCACGACGTTGTCCCACATCTTGGCCTCAATCTCGCCGGTTCGGTCCGCGAGATGAAGCGAAAGATAAGGCTCGCCGGTTTTCTTCTGCCGAATCTCTTTCGAAAGTACCAGAAATTGGGCGGTAATTACGTCGTTTGGAACCAGCGTGCCGATGTACGGCGATTTCATAGACTGCCTAGCGGGAACTGCTCTTTCCGGTAACCGTCGTTTCCGTGCCGGGAATCGGAATCACCCACAGCAGGCGCTTGTGGCGCAGTTTCTGCTCGACTTCGGCTTTGGTCACCGTTTCGGGCTTCAATTGAGCGGGATCTTGCCAGGCGGTGTTCTGACCCGCGGCGGCGCCGGTATCGACGAATCCCGGTTTGATTTGCAAAAAAGCCTGCTTGCGCAATGTCGTCAGGTATTCGCGCACCTTAGGTTGCATCTTCGGGGCGTACAAGATGTTCTCGATTTCGGACTTGGCGTCGGCAAGCGGCTCCAGCCCCGCCTTAGTGTGGTCTTCTACCTTGAAAATTTCAAAACCGGTGGGCACCTTGATTGGCTGAGTGACAGCTCCCTTGGGCAAACTCCAAACTGCTTCTTCTATTTGCTGGGCTAGATCGCCTTTCTTATAGCCGCCCAGCTCGCCTCCATCCTTGGCAGTTATGGCGTCGGAATTGTCGCGGGCAAGATCCGTGAAGCGCTGGCCCTTCGATGCTTCGTCGGTTATCTCTTTGGCTTTCTTTTGAGCCGCTAGGATGCCTGCCGCATCCTTGCCTTCGGTCGAAATCAGGATCTCACTCAAATAGACCTTCTCTTCGCGAATAAAATCCTGCTTGTGGGCGTTATAGTAATCTTCAATTTCCTTGTCGGTGATGTTAATGTGGCGTCCGACTTCCTGGCCAATTACCTCTCGCGTGAGGAACTGATTCTTGGTCTCTGAAAGAAAATCCTCATACGTCATGCCGGACTGCTGACGGACATACTCGTGAAACTTATCCGGATCCGTGAGGCCAGATTGCCTTTGCAGATTCGCCATGTACTTGCTGACATCGGAATCGACGTTGATGTTCAATTCCTTTCCCTTTTGAGTGAGCAGCAGCTCATCGATGCGATCGCGAAGAACGTCTTTTTCGCGCCTCTCGGCCTCTTGCTGGAGTTGCGCTCCATTCGCCCCTTGCGCCTTCAGCGCTTGCTGTATGTCGCGCGTTGAGCGCTGAATTTCATCCTGGCTGACGATGTCGCCATTTACTTTGGCAACAATCTGATCGACCACCGTGGGGGTGGGCGGATTATCCGCGGAAAAACACAACGTAGCGAACGCCAGCGCGGCAAGGCACTTACACTTCATAGGCTTTTGTTTTCATTATCGCAATATTCGCGACCGCTGTGAGCTTAAAGCTGCGCGGCTTGCATGCGCGCGATCAGGCTTTGGAAGGCGGCCTCATTATGCAGATCGTCAAAGCGCGGGTCGCCGCGAAGAGACAGCATGGCGGGGTCACGGCTATCGAAGGCGGCATTCAGATACCGAATGGCTTTGGCCCTGTCATCGAGCAGTAAGCAGGTGAGAGCGACAGAGTAATACCGCGGCCGCGCGGAAGAAGCCCAGGTCTCTTGTACTTTAAGCATGGCTAGCAGCATGCCTCGCTCCCGACCTGCAGCGTAGCCCTTTGCGCCGGCTTCGGCGATCGCGCCGGCCGCGGGATCATGAGATAACGCAGCAGTTGTTTTTGTCTCACGAAGATAAGCCGGGTAATCCTTGTTCGCCAGGTAAATCTCGGCCAAATAGCGGTGAGTGGAGAGGAAGGAAGGTTCCGATGTCTCGATCTGCTTCAGCAGCGCGATTCCGCGGACTCGCTGGTGACTGTTCACAAGAATCAAACCCTCGTCAGCCAGAATCGAGGTGGAGGCCGGTTCCAGTTCCTGTGCTTTTTGAATTTCGTCCAAGCCTTCGCGAGAACGGCCGAGGGCTATCAGGCAGGTTGCATACCAATGATGCGCGATGGCATAGTTCGGCTTCAATTCGAGGGCGCGCCTGAATTCAAGCTCGGCGGTCACCGGATCCCAAGCGCCGTAAAATGAAGCAAACGCCAGCGCATTATGGGCTTCGGCGGAGTTGTTGTCGAGTTCAACCGCCTTTTTGGCCGCCGCGATGGCGCGCGTAAAGGCGTCACGATACGGCATAACGGAGAATTCACTCAGGAGGTTGTAAGCGTCGGCCAAGCCTACGTAAGCGGCCGCGTAGCCGGGATCTTTAACGATGGCCTGAGTAAAGTAATCGACTGACTTATTGAGATCGTCCGCGGTTCGCTTGTTCCAGTAGTAGCGGCCTTTTAAATAGAGGTCCTGCGTTTCGCGGCTGGGCGGCCTGGAAGCTGCTGACGCGTAATGCGAGCGATTCGGAACAAACGCGATCACGGCAACGATTACCGCGAGAAGCGCGATGGCTCCAACCCACGTTGCTTGAGAATCTGCGGTTGCTAAAAGCCCGGGGAAGACGTTTCGCCCGGGCGCCAATGACAATAGCGGCCGGTTCAGGTTGGCGCAACTCGAAACGCGCCGCATACGCGCCCTTGGGAAGAGCAATGAGGACTTGATCCCGAACACCGAGATGAGCGTAGTACTCCGCCAGCTTGAAGCGGAGTTGACGCGCTTCGACACGAACCACCGGATCCGTGCGCGTGTCGTAGGATTCGGCGCGTCCAAACACATCCATCCCGAGTCGATACTCCTTCAGGCGATCCGCGTTTCCCTCCAGAGTTTGCTCGACAACGTAGCGCAAAAAGCTGCTGAGCCGGGCCGAATTGGCAAACGTTTTGCTCGAGAGGATCGCTTCGAGCTCCTCCAGGATGAGCTCGCGCGGGACTTGAGCCGGCTGTAAAGCGCGGGAAGTCGACATGACTGATTCGATGGCTTGAACAGTCTAAGTCTTGCACAGATTACCGGCGTTTTCCGCTTACAAATCGCGCCCAGCTACGCGGTTAGTTCTAGCCGTCCTAGGCCTAAAATGCGTTGGAGAGGATAGGATCGAGGAATGTCTTCACGTTCGCAGCTATTCATTACATCGGCAGTTGTGTTGCTGTGTGGAATCACTCGCGCGGCCGGCGCGCAAGGTCTCCAAAGCCAGGATCTATATCGATTCCGATCGGTAGGCGATATTGAGTTCGCTCCCGACGGCAAGCACCTCGCCTACACCGTGAGCAGCTTCACTGGCGCAGGGTCGCCTTCGTCGCAGATCTGGATCATGGATGTAGCAAGCCGGAAGTCCGTGCGGCTGGGCGACGAAAAGGAAGCGACATCCCGCCCGAGGTGGTCTCCCGATGGGAACTGGATCGCGTATACGGGTGGCGTTGGCGATCAGCGCGGGTTGACAGTGGCGCACGCCGACGGTTCGGCGCCGGTCTTCTTGGCAAAGATCATGGAAACGAACTCTCCCCTGCCGGGGCAAGGCGAAAGCGTTGCTTGGGCGCCGGACAGCAAGAGCATCGCATTTGTTTCGGCGATACCGGGTCCTGAGACTCAGGAGGCGAGTGGGGATCCCAGGGTGATTACCCGCTATTTGTACAAGCCAACCGCGTCGGAGGGAATGACGCATTTCAACGACAATCGCCGGCTGCATCTGTTCTCAGTGGACGTGGCGTCCAAGCAGGTTCGTCAATTGACGAACGGCATTTACGATGAGCACTCGATCGACTGGTCACCCGATGGACGAGAATTACTCTTCGAATCGAACCGGGAGCCGAATGCGGACGAATTTTTCAACTATGACGTGTTCGCGCTGGCGCTCGCCGACGGCAGCATTCGGCGAATCACCGCGACAGAGAGCTGCGAATACGCGCCGCTGTGGTCGCCCGACGGGAAGACGATCGCATTTCTGGGGACGAAACGCGGCCTGACCGACCGCGAGACCACCATGGAGGATACCCACGCGTGGGTTATGGATGCCGATGGTAAGAACCGCCGCGAGATTGGCGCGGTGATCGATCAGCGGCAACATGGATTGCGTTGGTCGCCCAATGGCGATGCGGTTTATTTCACCTTCAGCGAACGAGGCAACTCGCGATTGGCGCGCCTTCCGGTTTCAGGAGGGCCGCCGGAGGTGCTGGTGAATGAAATAGGGGCGGTGGGCAATTACTCCGTTAGTAAGAGCGGCGACATCGCCTATGGATTCCAAACAACAAGGGATATGGCCGAGTTATATCTGAAAAGGGGCGCGGAGTCCGCCCAAGCGCTGACTTCGTTAAACTCTGAAATCTTGTCAGGCAAGCAGCTTGCGGACGTCGAGCCGTTCACGTTTACCAGCAATGACAACAAGTTCGAAGTGGAAGCGTTTCTAGTGAAGCCGTTGGGAATGACTGCCGGAAGCAAGCATCCGATGATTGTGGAACTTCATGGCGGTCCGCACGGGCAGAACGGTCCGGCGTTTCAGTTTAAGGATCAGGTGTACGCCGCGCATGGCTGGGCCGTTCTACACGTGAACTATCGGGGCTCGGTCGGTTATGGCCAGAAGTTTGCCGACGCAATATTTGCGGATCAGGATGGAAATGAGGCCCAGGATGTGCTCTACGCGGTGAACGCCGCGGTGCGCCGGAATCTTTGGATTGACCGCGATCGAATGGGAATCGAGGGCGTCAGTTATGGCGGCCAACTCAGCGACTGGCTCATCACGCAGACCAACGAATTTAAAGCAGCCATCCCAATTGCCGGTATCTCCAATCTGATCAGTTACAACTACATGACTTACTACAACCAATACGAGGAGATGGAGTTTGGGCAATTCCTTCATCAGGGCAGACTGATGGATGAGGCTTGGGAACGCTCCGCGTTGAAGCACGTAGCCAACGTGCATACTCCGACCATGCTGGTTCACGGCGAGAACGATCCCGATGTGCCGATCGCCGAAGCAGAGCAATTTTTCATCGCACTGAAGGATGTGGGAGTGGATACGATTATGGTTCGTTATCCGCGCGAGGGACACGGAGTTCGCGAACCCAAGCACCAGGTCGATTTGATGGATCGGAGCATTCGCTGGTACGAAGCGCATTTTCCCAAGAACGGCTCTGAGCAGGTAACGAATATACAGCCGTAAGGCGAGCCGGCCATCTGGCCTTCGCTACTGATCGGAAAGAGCCTCCATCGGGGAGATCCGGGCGGCGCGGTGAGATGGCAGCAGACAAGCGACCAGAGACACCATCGCCATCACGCCGGCGGCAGCGCCGAGGATCGCCCAATTGAGAGCCGATACGTGGAAGAGAATCGTCTGCATGGCTCGACCGCCCAGCCATGCACCGAAAACTCCGATTACGACGCCAAACGCGAGCAACCGTAAGCTCAGAAAGAGAAAATGGCTGCGGATCTGTTTCGGCTGCGCGCCCAATGCCATGCGCACGCCAATCTCGCGGCGGCGCTGAGCCACGGCGTAGCTCAAAACGCCATAGCTGCCGATAGCCGTGAGCAGCAGAGCAATCGCAGAGAAGAGGCCGGCCAGCAGCGCCGGTGAGCGGCGAGTGACGAGGGTATCGGCGATGCGCGTGTCCATCGACTGGATATCGTTGACCGGCAGGTCCGGATCGATTTGCCGAACGATCTTTTGCAGCGTCGATCCGAGAGACTCCGGTGGAAGGCTGGCGCGGGCCACCACGAAGAGATCGTTGTTCCCGCTGAAAGCATACGGATAGTAAATCGCGCCTTGTGCTACATCGTCAGTGAGCCCGGCTTGTTTCACGCTGCCGACAACACCGGCAACGGTGAATGCTTCGGCGCCGGCTTCCGCCTCGGAACCTTCAAACAGACGCTGGCCGAGAGCGCTAGTATTGGGCCAGTAATAGCGCGCGAAATCCTCGTCCACCACACAGACTCGCTGCGGGCGGCGTGAATCGGCGGCGGTGAGGAAGCGTCCGGCTCGCAATGAAAAGCCGAGAGCGTCGAAGTAGTCGCCGCCCACCCAATAAGAGTAATGTCCGCGCGGCGATTCGCCGGGCCGTAAACTGTGACCTTTGACGGTGGCCGCGCTTTTGCCGCTATTGCCGCTGAGGGGAACGTTGCTGGCGACGCCGGCGGACAACACGCCCGGCAGATGGCTGATTTTGTCCATCAACTTTTCAGTGAATGCCAGGCGCGCCGAGGTGTTCGGATAGTCTTTCGAAGGCAGTGAGATTTGGCCGCTGAGGACATGGCCGGGGCGGAAGCCGGGAGAAACGGTCATGGCGCGTTTCAGGCTGAGCCCCAGCAAACCAGACCCGGCCAACAGGCAAAGAGCCAACGCGATTTGGGCAACGACGAAGCTATGGCGCAGGCGTTGAGCGGCACGGCTGCCGGTTCCGCCGCGAGCCTCGGATTGCAGCGCATTACCCAAATGGCTTCGCAGGCTGAACCAGGCGATCGGCGCGGCGAGAACGATGGCCATAAAGGCGGCGGCCGACATGCCCACCGCTGCCAATCGAGCGTTGAAGAAAATCTGAGATCCCAAGGGCAAGCGATCCGCGCCCAGCACGGCCAACAGGCGAATTCCACCGGCGCCCAGAGCGAGCCCCAGCAATCCTCCGATCAGCGTCAGCAACAGGATCTCAACGGCCACTTCGCTCACCACGTGGCGAGCGCTCGCGCCCAGAGCTTGCCGCACGGCTAATTCCTTGACGCGGCCACTAGCCCGGATGAGAAGCAGATTTACCAGATTGACCGTGCCGATCAAAAGAAGAGCGAACACGCCCGCCTGCAGCAGCAGCAGGATGGGGCGGATGGCTGCCACGTGATCGGCATGGAGAGGCACGACGAGGGAACGAAATCCGGCATCGGCCATCATTTTGGCCTGGGGGTCATCCGTTTCTAATGCGGCATTCTGCGCATCGATTTGCGACTGCGCCTCCGCCAGGGAGACGCCCGGTTTGAGCCGCGCAATCATCTGGATAGAATTGCCTCCCGAATGCCGCTGCGCGGGCGTGCGCTGCCCGGGAGCGGAGGAGAGCGGGAAATAGAGTTGCGCTTCCGAGGAGAGAAAGCGGAAACCCGGAGGCAAAATGCCGATCACCGTCTTTGCCACCCCGTCCACCCGAATTTGCGCTCCAATCACACGCGGGTCGGCGTTGAAGTGTTGACGCCAGTAGCCGTTCGCGAGAATAGCAACGGCATCGGTCTGGTAAGTCATTTCCTCGTCCGTGAAGGTGCGCCCGAGCACGGGGCCGCGCTCGAGCGTAGCGAAAAAGTCCGGAGAAACCCGCATGATCTGCGCGCGCTTCGTTGCGCCAGCTTCTCCGACGATCGCCGTGCCGTAGCGATAGATCGCGAGCGAACTGAAGGCGGGAATACGGCCGCGGCGTTCGTAATAGTTGGCGATTGAAGAACCATCGCGCTCGACGCCAGCTTTCGGATACGTATTGAACAGGGTTACGAGCCGGGCGGCGCCCGGAAAGGGCAACGGGCGGAGAAGGATGGAATCGATCGCCGCGAAGATCGTTAGATTGGCGCCGAGGCAGACGGCGAGCGTGAGAAGGGCAGTGGCGGTAAAGCCGGGAGTCTTTCGCAGCAATCGGGCGGCGTAGCGCAGCTCCCTCCCGAGCTCATCGAACGGATGAAGGCCACGCGCCTGGCGGCAGTCTTCTTTGACACTGTTCAGGCCGCCGAACTCTATGCGCGCGCGGCGGCGGGCTTCGCCGGCTGACACCCCGGAGCGCATGAGGTCATCGGCGTATTGCTCGATGTGGAAGCGCAGCTCGCCGGTCATGCCGTTTTCGAAATCACGGCGCCGAGTGAGCGCGCGGAATAGAGAACGCAAGCGCTTCAGCATGTCAGACCTCTTCCGATTTCGTGTTTAAAGCTGCGGCAATCGCAGACGCCAGGCGGTTCCAACCGGCTGTTTCATCACGCAAGCGGCGGCGGCCCGCAGCGGTCAAGGTGTAGTACTTCGCCCGGCGGTTGTTATCGCTCTGCCCCCATTCGGCGGTGATGAGGTCCTGATGCTCCAACCGGTACAGCGCCGGATATAAGGACCCTTGCGGAATGTCAAGCGCATCGCCCGATATTTGCCGGATGCGCAGCAACACGCCGTATCCATGCAGCGGTTTCAACGACACTGCTTTGAGGATCAGCATGTCGAGCGTGCCGGGGAGCAGGTCCGCAGTTTTACCCACGATGGAACGCCTCCTAGTCTGACTCCTAGCCTAGCTAGGAGTTTACCGCATCGTCTACAGAGGATTGCCAAGACTTCAACCTTCGGTTCTGCTACGTTTGATTGAGAAACCGTGAGGCGCTGCTTTCAATTCATCGTGCTGGTTTTGATAAGCGCCTTGTTTGTGAACGCGCAATGCAGCGCATACTGCGTAAATGCTCCATGCGCCTCTTCGGCTGACGAACACACTCACCACTGTCACCATTCTTCGGATAGTGGGCAGTCAAAGACGGTGTGCCCCTATCAGCACTCGCAATTTTTTACCCCAGAGGCGGGGCTGGATTTACTTCAATTCGCCCATGCCCGCGTTTTGCAGATTCTGCCCACTTTCAGCTTTACGCAAACGGCTGCCGCGGCTTCGCTTCGTGAATTGGTTTTGAAGCCCGACGCGACTCCGCCCGCGAGTCCCGGGGCGCTAGCGCGCCTTTTCGTCCTTCGCATCTGATCTTTTTTCTCGAAAAACTGGAGTTTCGTAATGCACTGGCTTGCGCAAGGCCGCGCGATCACCGCTGCTGGACGCCTCGGCGTCCGTAAATCAAGAGTCATTGAGGGTAAAGAGATCATGAACGACCGCCGTAGATTTTTTAGCAATGCATTTGGTCTGGGAGCCGGACTATTTTCCGCATCCGGATTGAGGTCCCAAACGGGGCCTGAGAGATTTCCAGGCACTAAACCGAAACGCGCCGAAGCCAGCGGGGGCGAGCCGCCGGTCGCGGTGCAAACACCGAATCTTCCGGATTTGCCATTCACGATTGACAATGGCGTGAAGGTGTTTCACCTGATCGCGGAGCCAGTGAAACAACAGCTAGCGCCGAATAAAACGGTGGACCTTTGGGGATTCAATGGAGGCGCGCCCGGTCCCACAATTCAGGTCAGTCAGGGAGATCGGGTCCGCTTGATTGTCGATAATCATCTGCCTGAGCCGACCTCCATGCATTGGCACGGCTTTGAGATACCGCACAGCATGGATGGCGGCCCTGGTATCAGTCAGGAGCCGATAAAGCCGGGCGGACGTTTCGTATACGAGTTCACGCTTCATCAAGAGGGCACATATTTTTATCACTCGCATATGGCGATGCAAGAGATGCTCGGGATGCTGGGCGGCTTCATCATGCATCCCAGGAACGCATTCAAGCCGCGCGTCGACAAGGATTTCTTGTTCATGCTGCAGGAATACGCGGTCCTTCCCAACAACACTGTTCCGAACACCATGAACATGGAATTCAATTGGCTCACGCTCAACGGGAAGGCTGGGCCAGCGGTCACGCCGATGATTGTCCGGCTCGGGGACCGAGTGCGCATTCGCGTGGTCAATCTCGGCATGGATCATCATCCGATGCACCTGCACGGACACACGTTTTATGTGACGGGTACCGAGGGAGGAAGAATTCCAGAGAGCGCCTGGGTTCCGGGCAACACCGTGCTGGTGGGAGTCGCGCAAGCGCGCAATATAGAGTTCATCGCAAATAATCCGGGCGATTGGATGTTCCACTGCCACCTTCCCCACCACATGATGAACCAGATGTCGTCCAACATTGGACCGATGTCCCGTCCAGGAAAACGAATGCCGGCCGGCGTTGATATGGAAACCGGCATGGGCATGCTGCGCGGAACGCCAGGCGCGCCAACCGGCGAAGATTACGGCCCCAGTTTGGGCCGCGGCTTAGGCGTTGGGTCCGCCAGCGACCAAGCCGTTGCCGACACGCCGCTTTCTCAGGAACAGGCAATGGCGGCGATGCCGGGCAGGCAGATGGAAAATGACGTGAGCAAAGACGCGAATAGCGTACCCGGCTTTCCGCAGGACGCCTACATGGAAGGCCCCATGATGGCGATGGACGACATGGTGAGCAAGCCTCAGAATTCCGGATTGCTTCCCGGCTGGAGTGGATTCATGCAGGGAATGATGACGTTCCTGCGTGTTCTGCCGCCGGACCGGTACGAACAAGTCATGCAACAGATCCGCGCAGGACAGCCCCTGAATAATACGCCTGGCATGCAGCACCCAATGTAGGAGAGGAGATACACAGCATGAGACGCACGCTTGCTTTTTTTCTGTTTTGTCTTTCTCCAGCCGCTGCTCAAGACAACGCTCCG
The DNA here is from genome assembly GCA_963795445.1 of uncultured Acidobacteriaceae bacterium. Taxonomy (GTDB): domain Bacteria; phylum Acidobacteriota; class Terriglobia; order Bryobacterales; family Bryobacteraceae; genus Bog-105. Next base: position 23,842 of record CAWCHX010000013.1, read on the forward strand.
CCTCAAAAAACTGTTCTTGAAAAGCCAGTACCGGAACTGTTAACCGAGGCGGCGACCAGAGCGCCATTAGAACTTGAAAGTTTCGAGCAGTATGCGCTGTCGACGAACCCCACGCTACAGCAAGCGAATGCGTTGGTGAGTCAGTCCGCGGGGCAAGCACGGCAAGCGGGCTTGTTGCCCAATCCCCTGGTTGGGTATCAGGGGGAGCAGATCCGCGGTGGATCTTATCGCGGCGGCGAACAAGGAGCGTTCGTGCAGCAATCATTTATACTCGGCGGCAAACTGGGATTGCGCCGGGGCGTCTTTGAACAGCAGAGACGTGAAGACGAAATCGGCGTTGAGGAGCAACGCTATCGTGTTCTCAGCGATGTCGGACAGCAGTTTTATGCCACGCTCGCCGCTCAGGAGATTGTCAATATCCGCCGCGGCCTGCTCGGGATCGCAAACGATGCCCGCGAAACCGCTCATCAATTGGCCAACGTTGGCCAGGCGGATGCGCCTGATGTTCTGCAGTCTGAAGTAGAAGCCGAGCAGGCAACGCTCGATTACATTACGGCTCAACGCATTTTCATTCAGCAATTTCGTAGCCTCGCGGCTCTGGCTGGGAAACCCGGCCTACCACTCGCGCCGTTAGCTGGAAACCTGGAAACTTTGCCGAACGTTGACGCCGAGCACATTGCGGAGCACATTGCACAGAACAGCCCCTCGATAAGACGCGCGAAGCAAGATGTCGTCCGCGCGGAATCGGAACTAAAGAGCGCTAAACGCGAGAGCATTCCGGACCTTGAGATTCATGCCGGTTTGCAAAACAATCTTGAGCCTATCAATGGCTTCATCGGCAAACCGGTCGGTGTTCAAGGATTTGTCACGGCCGGCATTACGCTTCCCATCTTTAATCGAAACCAAGGAAATGCCGCCGCCGCGCGAGCTGATCTCGAGCGCGCGCGCGGCGAAATCACGCGCGTGCAGTTGGCCCTTACGCAGAGCACGCAGCCTCTGCTCCAGGCCTATCTCTCCGCTCAGGAGGAGGCGCGCCGGTATAAGGAGCAAATGATTCCAAGGGCGGCTCGCGCATACCAGCTATACCTGACAAAATATCGGCAAATGGGTGCCGCGTATCCGGAAGTAATCGTCTCACAGCGCACGCTGTTTCAGTTGCAGGTTAGTTATGTCAACGCGCTTGAGCAGGCGTGGATGGCTGCTGTTGCCCTCCAAAACTACACTCTTTCAGACGGCTTAAGCGCGCCCATGCCGTCCGGCAGTGCTAGCCCGGCGCGCAACCTGCGCACCTCAAACGGGAGTGGAGCGCAGTGACCCGCCTGAGGATTGACAAATGGTTATGGGCCGCCCGTTTCTTCAAGACGCGCGCGCTTGCGGCAAAAGCATGTGAACTCGGCCGGATTGAGTGCAACGGACAGCAAGCGAAAGCTTCGCGCGAGCTCCACGCAGGCGATCTGCTGCAAGTGAAGAACGACGGCGGCTGCTTTCAATTGGAGGTCCTGCTTCTTAGCGATATGCGCGGTCCGGCGGTGGTTGCCCAAACGCTTTACCGTGAGACAGAGGCGAGCCGGGAGGCGCGAGTCAAGCTCGCGGAAGAGCGCAAAGCGATGCCGCATTTCGAAGCGTCGCGCGAAGGCAGGCCATCGAAACGCGATCGCCGCGAACTAAACCGCCTTGTGGGCAAAGCCTGACCGTAGAATAGAACCGGGCAGGAGGAACGGGCGTCAAGCACTCTGCTGAATGGCCTTGCGAGCCTCCGCCGAGTCGTAGCTGTCGCCGTACATCGCTGGGACTTTCGCTCCCATCGGCCGCAAATACATCGACAACTGCCCGCGATGATGGACGGAATGATGTAGCACGAAGTTCAGGTACATCACTGCTGGAAGTTGAAATAGGCCGCGAAAATCTACGACTTTGAGTAGCTGTTCATCCGAGAGTTTTGTCAGCTTTTCGAACTGCGAGTCGAAGTTCTCGCTGTACCAGGCACTCAGATCGGCCGAGGTCTTGATGCTATCCGGAAGAGGCCGAGGGGTGAGATCGAACTCGCCCGCAGCCACAGCTTCCATAAACCGGATTTCCGTGACGGCGATGTGCCAAGCCAAGTCCAGGGCGGTTTTCGAGATTTCGTCCGGACGATAATTGCCTTTATCGAGCGGAATCGCCTCGATAATGCTCTTAGTGATGCGGTGCTCGTTTTTGAGTCCCGGAAGATAGACGCCATGAAGCAAGAAATCAGCTTGTTCGGGTTGCAGTTGTTGCATCGGTACAGAATATCTCAATGAGTTTGCGGCGGTCAACCGAGACGGCTCTTGCGAGGGCGATCGATGCTTTAGCCGTCTTGGGATCTCTCAACGGCGTATTGCGCATAGCGGCGTCGCGCGTACTCCATCGCATCTTGGCCGGTCGCAATTTGCGGGGGCACTGGGTGATGACCATGCCTGGCGGGATCTTCGTCTTCTGCCAAAGGAAGATCCAACGCGGATTGAGCGAGCGCCAATTGGAACTTATCCGGCTCTTGCGAGAAAGCGGCAGTTACGGCGCTGGCCGGAACGGTGATGCCGCTAAGCGGATCGTCCGTGCGGGGCGTTGAAAGCGTGAAAACGCCTCCCAAATGCGGGGCTGCTGCGTCCCGAGCAGTCAATGCCGGAACTCCGAAGCGCTCTTCGGCAGTCGCCAGAATGGAGGTGTGATCGAAGGGAGTGCCGGAATTGGTGCGGAACACGGTTCCCGCTGCGATCAGTGGAGAAACCAGAATCGTCGGTACGCGAACTCCGAAGCGTTTGAAATCGAAACCGAGTTCGCCCGCGGAGTTATCTGGCGGCACGGCATTTTCAGGAGGCGGAACGTGGTCGTAACATCCGCCATGCTCGTCATAAGTGACGATGAGCAGAGTTTG